>NZ_JALNYM010000001.1:650995-1301990 GCF_023229925.1 Acidithiobacillus sp.
TGCCCAGCTTGCCAATGGGCCTGGGCCCGTTGCAGGGCCTCGGGGAGGGTCATGGTCGGGGCTTGGAGTGGGTCAGACATAGGCTTCCTGGCGCATCCATTGAGTGGCAATCCATTTTTCTCCTTTGTGCACCGGGAGGCCGGCGTGCAAAGAAAGGGGGTGGCGCTGGCCTTCTTCGTTCAGATTGCGGAAAAGAACTCCGCCCCCGGGAATGGGCGAGACCTGCAGCCCAAGTTCCGGAAAGGCCGTCTCTCCACCTTCCTCGACGGCATTGAGGTAAAGGATGAGAGTGGCCTGGCGGTTGCCACCCTGACGCAAAGTCGGGGCATCAGCCGCAAAGGCGTCATAGTGCGGCTTATATTCCCCGCCCGGGCGATAATGCAGAATCTGCAAGGGCTCCTGACAGTCGATGGGGATGCCGGTCAATTGGGCAATGCCCTCAGCCAACGACTGCAGGATGGGATAGTCGTCGCGCTTGGGCCAGGCCATCTCCGAAACCCGTTCACCGTGGGCCACCTCCTGCCCGGTCTGCTCGTCGGTCACCGTCGCCGGGCGCAACAGAAATTGTCCGATGGCGATGAGGTTCTGGCAGTTCTCGAGCGTGAGCAGACCCGCCCAGGCGCTGAGCCCGATACGATCGACCTGTAGCAAACGCTGTGGCATTCAATCCCCATAGAAAACGCCCGGCACGGGACCGGGCAGAAGAATATTGGTACTTTAGCGAAAACCGCTGACCCGCGATAGTTGGCCCACTCACCACCGATAGCGGGCGATGAGGTCGAAGCTGTTGAAGTGGGTATCTCCTGCGAACTGGCCCTCATAGGCAAGCTTCGCCACCCAGGGACCCTTGCCCTGCAGGGTCAGGCCCACCCCGATGTCGAGCGCGCCCGCCGGAGCCACCAAGGTCCGAGTGAGATTGTCGCCCAGGTAGCGGGTCTGTTGCAGCACATTCAGGTGCAGGGTACCGACGTTGGCCGCACCCCCCAATCAACCGCCAACCGGACAAAGTTTATGAAAAGTTGAAATGTCACAAGAATGTCACCCTGGTTTCATCAGAGTGTCACATTGTGACGATATTCTTATAGATGTGGCAATTAACCGCAGACACAGCATTGTGCAAGGAGATAATAGTTATGACGTATTCCCATCATCGCCCGCTGCTCTTGGCCCTGGCTAGCGCTGGAATGATTGCTCTGATGTCCCAGGCGCATGCGCAAGGCGACAGTGGGGAAACCACTGTTCAGGTCGGCCAAGTATCCAAAAAGGCAAAGGTTATTGCCAGTAAGAAGAAAGTCCCCTTAAAGGCTACCTACTCGGAGCACGCCATTAGTGCCGAAATGGTGCGGCGCGCCTCGCCGATGCAGAATGCCCAAACGATTCTCGCCACGAAGCCGTCGATAAACGCATACAGTACCGGCCCCAACGGCGTGCGCAGCACCATCACCTTCCGCGCCTTCAACAGTGGGCAGTTCTCCGAGACCTTCGACGGCATCCCTCTCAATGACATGTTCAACGGTGGGGCCACGAATCAGGCATCGAATCGCAACGCCATTCCACTGACTCTCAACGATATTTCCGGCATCAACATCTACAACGGGATCAACAATCCTTCGGTCAACTCGTACAACTCCCTGGGCGGCACCATCAATTATCAGCCGCGCAAGCCGAGCAAGATTCTGGGCGGGTCGGTGGGCATGGGCTACGGCAGTTTCGGGACCTTTCAGTGGAATGCCTTATTCAACACCGGCTCCATCGATGGCTTCCGTTCTCTGTTCGCCTACAACCGGCAGACCAGCAACGGCTGGTTGCAGAATTCCGGCAACCAGAACACCAACTACTACTACGCCGGGATTCTGCCCTACGACCACGGCATGTCCCGAATGTCGGCGTATGTGATCGTCAACCGCAACGTGGGTTATACCCCGCATAGCGTGCCGCAGACCCTGATTCAGCAATATGGTTACAGCTACCAATGGCCGTTGAATTATTCCACCACCTCGAATACCGATACCGAGCTAACGGCCATCCTGGGCGACAAGAGCGTCATCAACCGCCATGTGATCCTGGGCGCAAAGGTATACGTGCAAAACAACAACTACCATCGTACCTCCTATGCGAACCCGGCTTTCGATCAAAGCGCCAGTCAGCCCTATTACCTTCCGAATCAAGGTACGGGCTATCCCTTCTGGCTCTCCTATCCGGTCCCTCCCACCTATGATCCCAGCGCCATCTTCGGGTCGACCCACTATGGTACCGATTATCACCTGTACGAAGACATCTCCAACAGCCTTGGCTTTTCCCCCAAGGCGCAGTTCATCCTGCCGCACAACCGGGTAACCCTCGGCGGCAATGTTTCCTACGGTATGCTCCACAGTGCGGAATACTGGTACGGATCTTATGCCATGCCGAAGGTGTCTCAGTACAATAGTGCCTGGGATGAACATGACACTCGCCTGCTCTCATCGGTCTACATCCAGGACAACATCAGCCTGTTGGGCGGCAAGGTGCATATCACTCCGGGCATAAAGTATCTGTATGCTTATACGACAAGCTCCGATAATATAGGCTTCTATTACCCGATCGGTGGGACCGTAGCGAACAGCCAGGCATTCACGTCACCGACCATCGGCATCAGCTTTGCCCCCATCCATGACCTGAGCTTTTACGGTTCCTGGGGTCGGAACATCAAGTTCCCGAATATTGGCGCCTATTACGGCAACATTGCCGAACAGAACAATGCCGGTCAATACGTTGTGGTACCTGTAACCGTGCAGCCGGAATATGTCACGGATTATGAACTCGGGATGCGTTATCGCCACCAGGGATTCATAGGCAGCATCAACGCCTATCGGGAACAGTTCCAGAACACCTTCCTCACGAACACCAATGCCTCCGGCGTGAGCAATACCTACAATGGCGGCAGTTCGCGGTACGAGGGGGTAGAGTTGGCCCTGGAGCAACGTCTCGGCCACTTCCTCTTGGGCCATTGGGCGGCTTTTGCCAACTACTCCTATAACCAGGCGGTCTTTACTTCTTCCTTCAACTCCAGCTACGCCGGCAACGTTCTGGCCGGACAGCCCTTGGCGAATGTTCCGAAAAACATGTTCAATGTGGGTCTGGACTGGGGATACCATCATTTGCATGCCCATATCGATGGGAAATACGTCTCCAGCCAGTATATCAACCAGCAATTTGCAGGCACCCCGACCAGCCAGACCATACCGCCCTACTTCCTGCTGAACCTCGGTGTAGAGGACACGATACCGGTTCACGCCGATTATGTGAAAAATGTGAAATTGGCGCTGAATGTCGACAATCTGCTGAATCGCCATTATTTTCCAAAAGGTTTCAGCAACACCGATTATTACGGCAACGCCTATCTGTCCGTCCTGGAAGGCATGCCGCGCTTTGTATTCGGCAGTGTGACGGTGAAGTTCTAGGATAAGACCTGAATCGGGAGATTTAGAGAGGTAGGAGCACACCTTGCGACTTAACGATCGCCCTTGGCATAGCGCCCCATGAGTGAGGCTTCGGCCAGCACATGTCCGTGCATGGCCGCCTGTAGGCTGTCCTTGTCAGGATTTTGCAGCGCGGGCAGGGTCGTATCTAGGGCATAGAGCCGGAAAAAGTACCGGTGTCTGCCGACGGGTGGGCAAGGGCCTCCGTACCCTCTGCGCTGCCAGTCGTTAAGGCCTTCCCGGGCGCCGGGCGGAAGCCTTTGTACCCCTGCAGAGAGTTCCTGAATATGTGGCGGAATGTCATACACTATCCAATGTACCCAGATGCGCTGGGGAGCCGCGGGGTCCGGGGCGTCTGGATCTTCCACGATGAGGGCCAGGCTTTGGGTCCCGGCGGGGATACCCTCCCAGCGCAAGGGGGGCGAAAGGTCTTTCCCCTCGCAGGTGTACTGGCGCGGAATAATGCCTTCGCTGGCAAAGGCACTGGAATGGATCTGCATAGTTGCCTCCTGGGCGGAAAGTGCAAGCAACGGCCCCGCCAGTGCCGGACCCGCAGGAAAGATGCCAACTACGAGCAGCAGTACAGCCCACCACCAAATTCGGCGCATGTCGGGTTTGGTCCCATCCCTGAAATTCATGATCAGCAGGATCATATGGATTATAGCTCGTACGGAACGCATCATTCGCTGGCGGGACAGGCTCGAACTGCCGACTTAGTGATTAACAGCCCCCTATTTTACCCTTTTTCGTTCAGGCAGTTGAATCACGACCATTTGTTATTTAATCACTTTTGTACACGCCCGTACACGCCCAAACACAATCTCAGTGTCCAGAATGTCCAGCCGGATTTCCGGTACGGACGTCACTCCCCACCAGGCAACCGCCGGGCAACGAACCCTTTGCGCCGCGATGTTCTCCCGCTTAGGGAAGCGGTGTCAGGTTGCACTAAAGTCACACTCGCACTAAACTGTTCAAGCGTTGATGATATTAATAGAGGTTTCGCCATGTTGGTCACAAAGATTCGCAAGCAAGGCGGTGCGGCGGTAGTTACGCTCCCTGCGGAAGTGCTGCGGCAGTTGGATGCCGGTATCGGTGAGGATTTGAGCATAGTGGTCTCCCAGCACACTGTTATCCTGCGTCCGGCACGCGGTGAGCGGCGGCGCTATAGCCTGGAAGAATTGCTCGCTGGTGTCACCGAGCAGGACATGCAGGTCCTCGCTGAAGACACCGCCTGGGCCAGGGAAGGTGCGCCCGCCGGGAGAGAGTTGATTTGATCGGACGGAAGGTTCCATCCCCTGGCGACGTGTACTGGATCAATCCCAATCCAACGGCAGGAAACGAAATCCGGGACCGGCACCGGTTCGTGGTCATCACGCCCACCGAAATCAACAAGCTGGGCTTGGTCACCTGCGTGCCTATCACCAGCGGTGGCAATCACGCCAGGCAGAACGGATTGACCGTGGCCATCGCAGGGCATGACACGACAGGCGTGGCCGTCTGCAATCAAATGCGCACATTCGATCTACGCGCCCGTGCTGGAGACATTCAGTATGTGGAAACGCTGGACCAGCAAACTACGCGCGAAATTATCAACCGGGTAACCAGTATCATCGATCCAGCGTGACGCGATAGGCGCGGGCGTTAGCGGAATGCCGTTTGCCACTTCAGTTCAAGACTCCTCGTTTAGCTGTTAAACAGCGAGGGACGCTTTCGCCACAATTCACTACGTCATGGGCGGAACTTCCGGTTGCGTTGGCGAGAATGCCTGAAGTTTAGGTCTCTCGGATTTGTCCAGGCAATCCAAGCCAACCCATGTAAAGAGTGGTTGACCTGATCATCAACAGGTATACACTTAACCCATAGGTAGCGCTGACCGGTGAAAGTGCCCGCCCGCCTTGCAAAAGGTTCGCACCCTTGAGTGGAATAGCCAAGAGGCTCCGGATTAACAATGCCCATCCCCGTGATGGGCATTGGCTTTTATGGGGCCTCTCGTATAGGTTTACCCAGCAACCGATTTAGCAGGACAATAAAAAACTTGATTGGCTTCTTGTACTTAAGGGCATCAATCCGCTCATGAGCGCTGTTGATAAAAAGGTTAAGATCAGCCCCTTCCGTCTTATTAGCCTTAGTGACCGTAAAAATACCGCATATTCAAATTTACGATCATCCTCCACCATATCGACTGTTATGAACTCTTCTCGGCCGGAATGCAGACAGCGTCTTCTTTCCAGGTCAGCAATAATACTCGGCAACCGTTTAGATAAAGCCCATCTTCCAGAATCAAAAACACGCTTTTCCCGGCTATCGGAGTACCAGGCATCTGCAGCGACATCCTCATCTGTGGACGGCCCCCGGTGTCAGATACCGTCTTGATGACGCCTATGCAAGAGCTTTTTCAGGGTCGAACGGCTGACCGGATTTGAGGACACCATAGGCGATATGCAGGAGCTTGCGCATGGCGGCAATGATCACCTGCATAGGGCGTTTACCATGAGCGATCAGGCGGTCACAGAAAACCGTAATCACAGGATTTCTCGCCTTGGCCGCCTCATAGAGGGCATGACGTTTCGCCAGCAGCGCGTGATCTTCGCCCCGGTGGCGCTGTGCCGGGGTGAAGAGTGGAAGCAGACGTATGACTAGGCTAAAGTATGCGCCATACTTGCCGTGCGCGAGAGGGAGAATTTCATTGTTTTGTCTCATGTGGATGCTTCAGAAGAAGGATAATAAATACAAACATAAAGGCTTGGCATTGAAGGTCCCAGATGGGACATGTATGATGCATTCTGTCTGGTTCATAAAGCTGCGCGCTCTGGTGTGGACCGTTACGTAACAACGATTAGATATCTGATTCATTTAATGTAATCGTAATTCATCATAATACATAATCAATGGTAACAATTTTGGAGAAATTATGAAAGTAAATTATTCTAAGCAAACGCTAAAAACTCCAAATCCTATTGCACGATTTGCTCACACGAAAAGATATCAACTGTCAACAGGGCGCGTGTTAAAATATTTAGGAGATAAGCAAACATTATTAGATTATGGTTGTGGTAAAGGTGATTTCTTAAATGAAATTTTCGAGTTAAGGAATGATGCTAAATTGCTCGGATACGATCCTGAATCAGGGCATTTTTCTGAACGGTATAATATTATAACTGATACTGACAAAATACCTGACAATTCCGTTGACGTTTTTTGCTCATTTGAAACTTTAGAACACTTATATCAAACAGAAAGGAACCGGTTGTATGCAGAAGCGATGCGCGTTCTAAAGACGTCAGGAACAATTATTATTTCCATACCAATCATTGGCGGCCCGACGTTGTTATTAAAAGAAGTTAATAGAATATTATTATTTAAGAGGAGGTCTGATTACACACCAAAGGAGTTATTAGCTGCATCATTTTTTGGTATTCCAGCCGTAAGACCTGATGATTTAAGAGTAACCCATAAAGGATTTAACTTTAGGACCATTGAAAAAGAGCTGTCATCTAATTTTTCCATTAAAAACCGTTTTTATTCTCCATTCACAGCATTGCCATGGTATTTAAATTCACAAGTATTTTATGTTTTAGAAAAATAACATATTGACATTTC
This sequence comes from Acidithiobacillus sp., assembly GCF_023229925.1. Taxonomy (NCBI): domain Bacteria; kingdom Pseudomonadati; phylum Pseudomonadota; class Acidithiobacillia; order Acidithiobacillales; family Acidithiobacillaceae; genus Acidithiobacillus; species Acidithiobacillus sp. The sequence goes on from NZ_JALNYM010000001.1 coordinate 658,054, forward strand.
GTTTTATCAATGTGCCATCAAGCTGAAACCCCACTTTTCAAATTCCTGATTGGCGCAGAACACCAGGGTCTTCTCGCGCTGGTCGATCTGGCTCATGAAGAGCTTTACCCGATAACGTTCCCGCTCGGGGATGACGATTTTGCGATTGAGGTCCCCTCTTGTTTCTACTGAATACCTCGTTAAACAAGGCTTTTTAACTTGGCTCCCCGGGACAGGCTCGAACTGCCGAACTAGTGATTAACAGTCCCTATTTTACCCTTTTTCGTTCAAGCAGTTTCATCACAACCATTTGTTATTCAATCACTTTTGTACACGCCCGCACACGCCCAAACACAATCTCAGTGTCCAGAATTTGTCCAGAATGTCCAGACGGATTTCCGGTACGGACGTTACTCTCCACCAGGCAAGCGCCGGGCGGCGGACATGTACGCCGCCATGTTTTCCCGCTTACCGACGGCCAGTACCAGAACTACCAAGACATCATCTTCGACGCTGTAGACCAGGCGATAGCCCTGTTTACGCAACTTGATCTTGTAACAGTTCGCCAGATCCCCATGCAGACGGGTGCCGGGCACATGCGGTTGCTCCAATCGCTTCTTCAGAGCCTTGCGCAACGGACCCTTTGCGCCGCCATCGAGCGCATTCCATTCTTCGAGGGCTTCCGGCATGAACTTCAGCCGGTACTTCCCGACCTCAGATTTGGTCAACATCCACCTCTATGGCCGTATCCTTGCGTGCCAACCGGCGTCGAGCGACTTCCAGCAAGTCCCGATCGGCCAGCTCCTCCACCAGCGCTTCAAAAACTTCCGGGTTGACCATATAGAACGCGGGGCGATTGTGATTGAGCACCGCCACCGGGCGCGTCCCCGCGTCCCGGAGTACGCTGGCTGGGTTCTTCTTGAATTCGGTCATACTGATGGAGTAATCGGCGTAAATGGGTTCCATGATGATGTGCTCCTGCATTCTGTATAATGCTAACAGAGCCAAATATAGAGCCGATAACAGCGCTTTTCAAGAGGCTGCCCGACGGAAAACAAAATATGGCGCGGTATTTTCAAGGGGTGAGGCGGCAAGCGAACCCTGAATCTGCGTCAGACGCGAGCATTGGCGGAATGTTTCAGGGTGTCAGAGCAGGTATTTTTGTGATTGTCTAAGCATTTTCAAGGATCAGGATATATTTTCCACATGTTATCCACAGCTAGTCGCTTCGCTTGGAGTGATAGCCGCGATACAATTATTTTGAACTATAAGAGTGAGGTAGCCAGGTTGGCCGTGCGTAAATGGGCGTATCGTGCCAGCATTTGCAGATTTTTATGGCCGGTAATAGCTCGTATTTCCATAATGTCCAAATCGGTACGCTCAAACAAGCGGCTGGTGGCCTCGTGGCGCAGGTCGTGAAAGTGGAGCGCGTCGTCGCCCCAACCGCTGGGGATGCCCGTAGCAATACGGGCGCGGTCCCAAGCACTATCTATACCCGCGCCAGACATCCCAAACACAGACACATCCTTTTCCCCTTTTCTCGCTGATCGCCGTGGTACGGCATTCAGTGCCTCTATCGCCGCCGGCGAAAGCGGGACGGTACGGGCGTCACCATTTTTGGTCTTAGGAAGAAATAGCGTTCGGTCTTTGAGGCGCACGTTGTCCCAGTGCAGCGCCACGATCTCGCCTTGACGCATCGCCGTCTCGACTGCCAACACAACCAGACAGGCCATGTTCAGATCTAACGCCCCAAGGATCGCCCCCATTTCCCCCGGATTCAGGCGACGTTCGCGGCCACCCGGCAGGCGAGGCTTACGCACGCTGGACACCGGATTGTCCAGAGAAGCCATACCCCAATTCGATTTGGCCACCGAAAATAAATGTGAGAGCGCTGCGAGGTGCAACCGAATGGTGTTCGCGCCTTTACCTTCCGCTTCCATTTCCTTAATGACGTTGGCGACATCCACCCCACGGATGCTCGCCATGGTGCGCGATGACAGCGGGCGGCGGAGCCACTGGCGAATAAAGCGCTTTTCCGCGTCCTGACTACTCACCTTCTTGGTAGGTGTCACCTCGACAAGGTAGCGCTCAAAGCATTCCCCCAAGGTCGTTTTTTCAGACTCACCACGCGGCGCAAAGATTCCCCGATCCATTTCTGATTCGATAGAGCGCGCCCACGCTTCCGCCTCACGTTTGACTCGGAAAACCTTGGTCTGTGTCGAGTAGCCTTTACGTCGCACCTTGGCCTGCCAGCCAATGGTGATGCCGTCCTGGTCTGTTTGCGCGTAGAAACCCGCCATCAATTCACCGTCTGGACAATCTGGACAAATTCTGGACACGGAAGCCTCATGATCTTCGGTAGTGCTTTGCTAGCGAAAACACGGCCGACGGTGTCCAGTATCCCTCTTCAGAAAACTCGATGTCCAGAAAATGTCCAGAAAAACAAAAAGGAGCTAGGCGATACTTACCTAACTCATTGATTCTTTTGGCTACCCTGGACAGACTCGAACTGCGGACCTAGTGATTAACAGTCTCAAAGTCGGGCATTTATGGCGTTTTATCTACCCCCCTGTATCTTGACGTATCAGTCACTTAGTCAGATACTACCTTTACCGATATTCACCGATTTACCGGAAATGTGTTAGCCCCGCGTTAGCCCGGCTAACTGGAGTCTCAAGGTCCAAAGGGAGCACGCCATGCCTGAGAAGATGCAATTCACCAAGGCCCGCATAGCGGCGCTGGAGCCGGTCCCCGGCAAACGGATCACCGTCTACGACGAAACACAGAAGGGACTCTGTATCCGCGTTACACCAGCCGGAGCCAAGGCGTTCTATTGCGTCCGAAGGGTGGAGGGCAAAGTGGAGTGGGTACGCATAGGCGATGCCACCGCCGTGACCATTGAGACGGCCCGGACCACTACCGCGAAGATCGTCAACGATATTGCCGCAGGGACCAACCCCGCCGAGCAGAAGCGTATCAGGAAAGCGGAGATGGCATTCTGTGACCTGTTCAGCGAGTGGGTGAAGGACTGCAAAGCCAGAGACAAAAAGAGCCTGAGCAAAGATCAGGACAACTACCGCTTGCACCTGCAAGGACTGGCCCGCAAGAAGCTATCAGACATTCAGCGTAACGAGATACGCAAGCTGCACTCTACCCTTTCGGTAAAGTCCGGGAAGTTTCTTGCAAATCGCGTCCTGGCCTTGGTGCGGGCACTGTTTAACTTCGGTATCAAAACGCTGGATATACCGGGACTGACCAACCCCGCAGCCGGGCTAAAGATGAATCGGGAGGAAAGCCGGGATCGTCGTCTGCACCTCGACGAAATGCCGCGGTTCTTTGAAGCACTGGCCGCCGAGGAAAACCCCGATATGCGGGATTACATCATGCTTTCGCTGCTGACCGGGGCGCGTCGCTCCAACGTGCTGGCGATGGCCTGGGCAGAGATCAATCTGGACCGGGCAACGTGGACCATCCCCGGCTCCAAGGCGAAGGCGAAGGACAATATAACCGTACCGCTGACCACCGCCGCCATTGAGGTGCTACAGGCCCGCGCAGAAGCTACAGGGGCACAGGGATGGGTGTTCCCCGGCGCTGGCAAGACAGGCCACCTTGTAGAGCCTAAAAAGGGCTGGCAACGGCTATTGCAGCGGGCAGGCATCGAGGACTTGCGCTTGCATGACTTGCGCCGTTCTTTGGCATCCTTCCAGATCGACGCGGGGGTGTCTCTGGCCGTCATAGGCAAGGGGCTAGGCCACCACTCGCAGCAAACGACTGCCGTCTATGCAAGATTGGCGCAAGACCCCGTAGCAGACGCCTGGCAGAAAGGCACCGACGCCATTCTGGTGGCTGCTGGCGTCAAGAGCACCGCCGAGATCGTGCCTTTGAAGAAATTGCCCGGCCATCGCAAAAGTGCTATATCGTGAAGTGGACCACAGAGACACTTGACCAGCGTGTTGATGATGAGCTGAACGCCCTGCCGTCCGCATTGCTGGCGCGTCTGGCGCGGATATTGGAATTGATTGAGCAGGTGGGCTTGGATCAGGTCCACGAGCCGCATATCAAGCACTTGGAGAATAAGCTCTGGGAGATACGCGCCAAGGCACCGGATGGGATTGCCAGAGCGATATATGTCACTGCAACAGGGAAGCGGCTGGTAATCCTTCATGCTTTCGTCAAGAAAGCGCAGAAAACGCCTAAGCAGGCCATAGAGACAGCACGGCAACGCGCCAAGGAGATTTTGCAATGACTCTCATATCGGAACTGAAAGAGCAATGGATGAAAAACCCCGCGTTCAAGGCGGAATACGACGCGCTGGAAGATGAGTTCAGCCTTGCCCGCGAGTTGATCGAGGCCCGGACCCGCGCTGGACTGTCGCAAGCGGAATTAGCGCAACGCATGGGCACCACACAATCCGCTATTGCCCGCCTGGAGAGTGGCAAGGCCCCGCCGTCCATGCGAACCATTGCGCGTATCGCCGCCGCTACCGGCACCCGCGCCGTAGTCCGGCTGGAGCCTCGCCCTTGAATGAGCGCGTCGCAGACGTACAGATCACCGAGGACACGCTGTCCGTGCGGCTCATGGATGGGCGCAGCATATCGGTCCCCCTTGAATGGTACCCCCCCGCCTTGCCCATGCCAGCGCCAAGGCCCGCGCCGTCTGGGAAGTTGCGGGGGGCGGCTATGGCATCCATTGGCCGGAGATTGATGAGGACTTGAGCACCGAGGGACTGCTAAGAGGCGCACCCGCACCGCGAGGGGTGGCATGATTCTACATATCACCGAAGCAAAAGCCCTCCCTGGCCATCGCCTGCACGTCCGATTCAGCGATGGGCAGGAAGGCGATGTGGACCTATCCCGAGAACTGACCGGTCCGGTATTCGACGCATTACGGGATGATGACCTGTTCAACCGGGTAGAGGTCCACAGTCTGTTCCATACCGTGACATGGCCCAACGGCGCAGACCTGGCACCCGAATATATGCTGGGGACCTGTTACAGCACCAGCAAGACCAACGCGAAAAAACCGCGGTTCAATAACACAAGGACATTATTATGAATATGCTATTAAAGACATACCTAGTCGCAACAGGAACCGTTCTTTTAACCAGTTTTGGTGCTCTTACCGATGCATCAGCGGGGACGACGTTCTCCGAGTGGCAAAGATCACAATCGGGGTTTTTCTGCACATCGGCTCTCGAGAAGGGAACGCTTACTGTAAGTTGCAACCAGCCTAATATTGATGACGATGATCACATTCACCAGTTTCAGGAGCTGGGATTGTTAAGCAGAACCGTGACCAATTCAGAGACTAGAGAATATCCCGCGATACCGGTTATAAATGTTTCAAAAATGGTGCTTCTCGAAGACCTGAGGCTACTTCCAACGGGGCGGATGATTAAAGTTGTGGTGATTGTCCAAGTTCCGAACCGCTATGGAAACATTGCACCGAGAACACTCTATAGCTTTGACTTCCCTGCTGGGCTGGGAAAGAAAATAAACTGGAATGGCTTCGGTTTCACTAAGCTTATACGAGTTACACAAAACTTCAGGTTTGGTTCCTGGTTTTTAAATAATTTTCCCCATAACTAAACAACTAGGAAAAACCTATGATCGCTCACGCAAACCAACCACCTTTCCCGCCAGCGCTCGTGCGTTATTGCGACATGAAAAGCACTATAGCAGCTGAAACCCAAAAGGCGAGGCGCGCGCACATGTTTACGCCTAACCGTGATATGTCACTACGTGACCAAGTGGCGGCTTCCATAATCAAATATCGCATGGGCAGCTACACCTATATTCCAGGCCACAAAAATCATAACGGGGCTATATTTATTATGGAAACCGCATTTATCATTCATACTGTCAACGAGGTGTTCAAGTGGGAGTCCAGAAGAGAAACGACAGGACAGGTGCATTCATTGATCAATATGGCCTGTTTAATGGGTCCTTCTGTCCGTAAGTATAAACATAATCATCCAATAAAATAAGAAATAGAGGCACGACAATGTTAGTTACTCTTGGCATCCTGATAGCGATTGCCGCGTGTTTCTGGGCGCTGTATCGCATGAAGGGAAAACGTGCTCACAAGGTTATGACGGTAGAAGAGCGCAATGCGAGACTGGCACCTTGGGCGAGGCCATCTGAGCCGACGACGGATGACGGAACGAAACAGGCAGATTCGGTCACACCGCCGTCCGCCATGCCGAGAAGGCCGGATTTTGGAGATTTTCTAGCAGCATACCATGAAGCGAAAACACACCCGACGCTAAAACAACGAATAGACAACATCTTCGCATTTAGCGGGTGTATGGTTTTTGCGCTGCCGTTTATGATTATCTGGGTGCTGTTCTTCGGGACCATTATATTGGTAGCGGTAGGTTACTTATTATCCGATTCGCACCAAAGCCATGATCCTGGCAAAAATCCCGCATATATCAGCACTCCGGCAGGTGTGGAAAGCATATACAAGGACCATAATTATAATACAGAGTTGTTCTGCAGAGCAGAGGCCGTCTCTCTGAAAAATAATGTGGTCAATTCAATAACAGATATAAGTATAAGTTCACGATACCATCCATCCAAAAAATCAATCGCTCTGCTCACTCACTATGCTGAAGCAAAAGATGATGTTTATGGAATTGAACGATGGTCTACCATTGAAGCGCGCGATGATCTAAGAATATTAAAAGAGACTCGTTCCTCAGTTAATGCCAATATTGGATCCATAAATGGGCTGCGTCTGTATCTCATAGCTCTGCAGACAAATTTTGTCTTATCATCTGACCATGCTTATTGCGGCAAACCAATTTGGTGGCCTAAACAATTCTCAACATCTCCAAAACAGCTTATGCGTGAATATTAAGACGATGTAGAGCACGGTCCGCAGATATGGAGTGCATGATTATGGCGAAACAATCACTAGAACCAGATTATTACACGCTGGAAGAATTGGCGGATAGGTGGGAAAAATCTGAAGACATCCTTCAGAGGTTAGCCCTGGAAGGAAAGGTTGAATGCTTCTTTTCCCTTACAGAAGAGGAAGAAAACATGGACGCCGGCTGGGACGAAGCAAGGGGGGACGTTCGAGAATACTTCTCAAAAAAATCTTTCCGTTTTCGTGCGTCCGAAATCCACCGCATGGAGCGCCAGCACGAAGCCGTAGAGAAGGCCGCCGCCGATGATGTTCTGGGCACCAGAGAGCGGGAAACAATGCAGGCCGTTATTGCGGCTATGACACAGGTTATTGCAAGCACCGCGCCGAAGTATAAATGTGGCGACCGTCCTAATGTGGATGCTATAGCCAGCACGTTAGAAGGAATAATCCCCGACCGGAAAAAAAGGGGAATTAGCGAAACAATAAGCAAGGCTTTGAAAGCAGGGCTAATCCGCACCTGATTTGCAAATGTAAATTACATTTTGCATTTCCCAGATCACCGCAGAAAACCACCGCATCATGGCCTCACGTTATCCCTGAATGTGAGGCAACACCCATGCAAACGAACACCGAATCAGTAGCCCCGATTGTCGCCGAAATTGGCCGTACCCTGGGCTATCCGCCCGAAGCTATCCCCACACAGATTGACGAAAAGCGCACCGCCGAAGTGCTGGGCGTCAAAGTCTCCACCCTGACCAACTGGCGCACGACTGGCCGCTACGCCTTGCCCTATATCAAGGTGGGCAGGCTAGTCCGTTACCGCGTCGCTGACCTGGCCGCCTGGATCGCCAAGCGCCGCACCGGCATGGAGGCCGCCCAATGAAAAAGGCCGCCCTTCCGAAGAAAGACAGCCCGTTCAATCAGCTCAATAAGTTTATTGTTCTTCCAACTGTTTTGCAAGAATTTGTTGTGGCAATTTTAGGGGGTGCAAAATGCTGACTCCCAAAAATAAGCGAATTTTTGAGGCATTGGCTGAGCGAAATGCCACAACCCGCGAATGGCCTGCGCCTGAGCGGATCGGTTCAGACTTGCCACCAGTGCCGCAGATGGATGTGGAGGCGCTTCTGCCTGCCCCGCTTGCCGGGTATGTTAGAGATGCCGCGCATCGTAAGGTTGCCCCGCCTGAGTTTGTCGCCGTATCCCTGCTGGTCAGTCTCGGCGCATTGATTGGAGCGCGGTGTGGAGTGCGGCCCAAACTGCTGGACGACTGGATCGTGGTCCCGAATCTTTGGGGTGCAATCATCGCGCCGCCGAGCAAGAAGAAGTCGCCCTCTATGGCCGATGGTACAAAGCCGTTGAACTGGTTATCCGCCAAAGCCCGCGAGAACCACAACAAGGCGATGGAAGCCCATCAGGAAGAAGCTGATCGGTTCGATGTAATGATGGCCGCGGCGAAGAAAGCCATGCAAAAAGCCGCTGAAAAAGGGGATGATGCTGCCATTGAGCAGGCCAAGGCGCGTATAGCTGCCCTCAAAGATACCAAGCCAAAGCCGCCGACGATGAAGCGGTACACGTCCAATGACGCCACCATCGAAAAGCTGGGCGACCTGCTGGTGGAGAACCCACAAGGGCTGCTGACTGTCCGGGATGAATTGGCCGGGCTGCTGACATCGTTCGATAAATCCGGCCACGAATCGGATCGCGCCTTTTATTTAGAAGCATGGAACGGGACTGAGGGGCACGAAGTAGACAGGATTGGGCGGGGTTCCCTGTATATTCCCAACCTAGCGTTATCGATTCTGGGAGGCATCCAACCCGAACGACTGGAGCGTTATCTGGACAGTGCTGCCAAGGATGTGGGCAACGATGGGTTACTGGCCCGTTTTCAGTTGATGGTATGGCCTGACTCCCTGGACTTTGAATGGAGGGACACCGCGCCCGATAAGGCGCTGAGGGATGCCGTGTACAAGGTGTTCGAGACACTGGACGACGACGATTTTATGGCCGCCTGGGGTGCTGAACCTGCCGACCAGTTCCGGCGTATCCCTTCATTCAGGATGTGCCCCGCAGCCGCTCAAGCCTTCATTGCATGGGACACCAAGCTGCAAACGGAAATCATGCCAACGTGTCAGTCGGTATTGCAGGAGCACTTCGGAAAGTTCGAAAAGCTGGTGGCGGGGTTGGCGCTGATTCTGGACATGGCCGAGCGTGCAGATGCAGGCGGGATCATCGGTCCGATTCGTGAGGGTCCCATGCTCAAGGCGATAGCCTGGGCGGGTTTTCTCGGCGCTCATGCCCGGCGTGTCTACCACCTATGGATGCACCCGGAGGTCAGAGCCGCGCAAAAGCTGAGTGAGGCGCTGCTGCAACGCAAGTTGCCCGACACCTTCACCACCGCCGACGTTCAACGTAAGGGATGGTCTGGCCTGGGATCGCCTAGAGAGATCGCGGCCGCGCTGGAGTTCCTGGAATCTACCGGGTGGGTGCGACCGCTCCCAAAACCGGAGATGCCAACCCCCGGACGGCCTGGCAAGGGGTATGCCGTGAATCCAAAAATTCACCTTTCAAACGCCAAAGGCGACCCGATTAAACCTACCAAACCCCCGCAAAGTGAATTAAATAGGTTTGATAGGGTGTCATCTAGCGTTTGTGAGGATGTTTTTTCCGACGATGACGACACCTCTATGGATGGTGAGGTATGAATGCCGCCGAGCTGATGACCGAAATCATCCAAGCCGGTGGTGAAATCTGGGCGGAGGGGGACCGGCTCAAGTTCCGGGATACCCCCGCCCGGCTGATACCGCTTATCCGGGAACACAAGGCCGCGCTGCTGGCGCTGCTAACGCCACCGTCACCGGCCAAGAGCACTGCTGACACCGCCCAGCCCATGCCGATGCAGCACAGGGCAGATATGCCCCCGCAAACAGCGCCAGCACCAGTCTATTGCCGAGATTGCGCGAGGTTTCAGCCGGGCATCCAGAAGCTCTCGGTGGGCGCATGCCTTGCCTCGGTGACGGGTCCGCCGTCTGGTGGTGTTGGTTACAAAGCCTGCTACCCGATGGCACCCAGAACCTGTCCCAGCTACGAGAGGAACGTCCCATGAGATACCCCAAACCAAAACCCGAGAAAACCATAACCACAAAACGCAGACGAATCCGCCGTGAACATGCGAGCGGCCCCATTGGGTCGCTCTGGAATAGAGTTACCGACCGGCTGGATGTGGCGGAGCTGGAGCTGCTGGCCGCCGGTCTGCTGAACCAGCGACCACCGAAACGAGCCGCCGCGCGAGATCAGCATCGCCGCGAGTTGTTGCGGGATATGTTGGATGATGTCTGGATCACGTCCTACATGGCAGAAGCCGAGATCAAAACGCTCCGGGTGGCGCGGGCTGCTGCCTTGGCGCAATTGAGTGCTGCCGCAAAAAAGATTAAAGCGTTACAGGCGCGAATCTCAGAGCTTGAGCACAAGCTCTCAGAAGCGACGTAGACCACAGGGGTGCATCACGAGTCTGTAACGTATAACTTATTTATTATTCAATTAGTTGTGCACTGATTTACGCATAAATACCACATTACAACGCCATGTTGGAAAACTGTTTTTCAGGTTTGTTTCGCTAGGGTATCAGACATCACGTTATACGGTGGCCACACAATTAAACCCCCTCCCGGTCCAGGTTCAGAGAGCCACGGCTTACGGTTGGACGCTGTCCCGCAAGGCTGTCACCGTGACAGGCGGATCACTGCTGGGCGTGACCGGCACCAGCACCCCATTTTCCTTTCTGAGGTTAGCCCTGGGTTAGCCCGCAAAAATAAAGGCACCTAGCAAGTTGCGCTAAGTGCCTAATTCTTTTGGCTCCCCGGGACAGGCTCGAACTGCCGACCTAGTGATTAACAGTCACCCGCTCTACCGACTGAGCTACCGGGGAAAAGTGCGCGTATCCTAGCCTTCCGTGCCGCGCGCGTCAAGGACTAGACACCCGCTTTTCTCCCAGCCACCGGGCACCCCCACCTTGCCAAAGGATGACATTTCGGCTATCTACTTTTTTAGAGAAAAAAGAAGGAGGAAGACGCCGATGCGAAGGCAAAGCATGATGTTACTGGTCGGCCTAATCAAACATGGAGGCGGACTCATCCTGTTATTGACTCTGGCCCTCAGCGGCTGCGCCACCATGACGTCGCGCTCGGCATATCCACCGGCAAACCCATCTCCCGAGAACACGTCGCCTGCTTACGACAGCCGCGCGGAAGCCACCACCCTGGATGCCGTGCTCGTCCATACCATCGCAGAAATTGGCAAACCATATCAATGGGGTGGAGAAAGTCCGCGGACGGGATTCGACTGCAGCGGGCTCATCCAATATGTATTAGGGCGCGCCGGGGTGGCGATTCCCAGAACCTCTTTTGCCCAAGCCGAAGCGTTGCCAGCGGTAAACCTCAGCCGCATTCGCCCCGGCGACCTGGTGTTTTTCAACACCATGGGCCAGCCCTTCTCCCATGTGGGCATCTATATCGGCGGTAATCAGTTCGTCAGCGCCTTGAACCGGCAGCAAGGTGTCGCTGTGCAAAGCCTGCAGATTCCCTACTGGGCGGAGCGGCTGGATGGCGTGCGACGTCCGATGCCTGCCGAGTTGCTGGCGATGCGGGACAACTAAATGCATAAAAATACGGTCTTATTCCTGAAGAGCACATTGGCCGCGGTGGTCGCCGCGGTTTTATCGGCATGCGCGACCAATGTCGGCACGGTGAATCAAGCGGCCGCACCGGCAATCGCCACACCCGCCCCGCTGCCCTTGCCTGCGGCGCCTTTGCCCGCGGTACCCATTCCGGAGCAACCCAGCACTGCGGTCATGCCGGAGACTAGCAATAACTGCATCAGCAATGTGGCGTTCCCCAATTTTCCCCAGCGATATCAGGAGCGGTTGCAGAAAATCGCCTGCCACCTGCAGGAACGGGATGACCTGCCCGCCAACTATGTGATTCCTACCCTGCAAAATGCCCATTTCAACGCCCGCGCCGTGGCGCTGATGACCCCCCCTCCCCCTTCTGCAACGCCAGCGACACCGTATCCCTGGTGGCGCTACCGGAATCGTTTCCTGCGCCAGAACCGTCTGAATCAGGGGGTGCAATTCTGGCGGGAGCATGCCGCGCTTCTGCACGCAGTCAGTCAAAAATATGGCGTTTCTGGACCGATTTTGATGGGTATTCTCAATATAGAAACGGGCTTCGGTTCCTCTCAGGGCGGGTTTTCCGTGCTCGACAGCAACTTGAGCCTGGCATTGGCGTTACCTGGCCGGCGGCGGTTTTTTCTGCACCAGACCGCGGAGACACTGAAGCTCGCCCAGCGTTTGGGTGTTTCTCCCGGAACCCTCCTGGGCTCACAGGCAGGTGCCATGGGCATGTCCCAGTTCCTGGCCAGCAGTTACCTGCGCTATGGTGTCACCTGGAATGACCCGCCGGGCGGACCCATGCCCAACCTGTGGCAGTCGCCTGCCGATGTATTGGCCTCCACCGCCAACTTCTTCCGCCGCCACGGCTGGCAGCCGGGACAGCCGGTGCTGTGCCAGGTATCCGGCGATCAAGGCGCTGACGTGGCGCCATTTCTACATGGCAAGCACCCGCTTGCGCAACTGCGCGCTGCCGGTATTCAGCCGGAGATGGCTTCGAGGCTCCCAGGATCAACGCCAGTGGGCCTGCTGCGCTTGCAGACAGAGCATGGTCCGACACTGTTCATCGCCTACCCGAATTTCTACGCCATCATGGGCTACAACCCGAGCACTTATTACTCGGCAACAGTCTGGGCCTACGCCGAAGCGATCAAGCGGGTTATCAACGGCTGATCCGCGGCCATATCACGGGCGCCACGACATTTGTCGGACGCCGCTGCCCTTGTGCTAATATGGCGCCTTCCGTTTCCAGAAAGGATGGAGTCCGGTGTGGCGTTAGAAAAAACGGGAATGCAATCTGTCGATCTGATTATTCTGGCGCGCTGGATCGTGCCGATTCGACCGCGCAGCGTACTCCACGATCACGCCATGGCGGTGCATGACGGACATATCGTCGCTATCGGCCCGGCCGAAGAAATCCGCGCGCGCTACACCGCAGCACACACTACGCAACTCGACCACCATGTGCTGATGCCCGGTCTGGTCAACGCCCATACCCATGCGGCCATGACCCTGATGCGCGGACTCGCGGACGACCTGCCGCTGATGACTTGGCTGAATGAACATATATGGCCCGTAGAGGGCCGTTTTGTCAGCCCGGAATTTGTGGCCATGGGCACGGAACTGGCTGTCGTGGAGATGCTGCGCGGTGGCACCACATCCTTCAATGACATGTACTTCTTCCCTGAAGCCGCGGCGGAGGTTGCCCAGCGCATGGGCATGCGGGCCACCATCGGGCACGTCGTCATTGATTTTCCCACCGCCTATGCCGCCAATGCCGATGCCTGCCTGCAGGCTGCAGCGGATTTATTGCCGCGCCTGCGCCGGATGTCCCTCATTCGCCAGAGTATTGCCCCCCATGCGCCTTACACCGTCGGTGATGCGGGCTTGCGCGGGGCGCGCGACCTGGCCACAGTGGAAGAGTTGCCGGTGCATATGCACGTTCACGAAACCGCCTACGAAGTGCGGGAGGCCATGGATCGTGACGGCATGCGCCCGCTGACGCGCTTGGCCAGACTGGGATTATTGAACCAGCACTTTCTCGCCGTACACATGACCCAGTTGAATGACGAGGATTTGGCACTTTGCTGCGACTCGGGACTACGCGTTGCCCACTGCCCCGAATCCAATCTGAAACTCGCTTCGGGGATGGCACCGATAGCTGTCCTGCGTCAACAGGGCATCGGATTGGCCATCGGAACAGATGGCGCGGCCAGTAACAATGATCTCGACATGCTGGGTGAATTGCGCACCGCCGCCTTGCTGGCGAAAGGCGCAAGTGGGGATCCCACCGCCTTCCCCGCCTGGGAGGCCCTGGAGGCTGCGACGCTGGGGGGTGCGGAGGCCATTGGCTGGGGCGCAGAAACGGGTAGCCTGGAACTCGGCAAGGCCGCCGACTGTATCGCCATTGATCTGGATCATCCGGCCACTTTCCCGGTCTATGATCCGGTCTCGCAGGTGGTGTATTGTGCCGGCCGCGATCAGGTCAGCCATGTCTGGGTAAACGGTAATCCGCGTATTGTCGAAGGACGGGCCGTGGATTGGGACACGCAGGATGTGTTTGCACGCGCCCGGAGCTGGGCACAGCGCATTCGTGAAAAGGATAATGACGCATGAATATGGATCAGGCTGAAGTCAACAAGTTCGACGCCCTCGCCGATCAGTGGTGGAATACCGATGGACCCTTCCGCACCCTGCATGAAATCAACCCGTTGCGTCTCGACTTCATCGCCAACGGCTGTGGAGGGCTGAACGGCAAGAAAGTGCTGGATGTGGGCACCGGGGGCGGACTCCTGGCAGAGGCCATGGCCCGTCAGGGGGCGGATGTTACCGGTATTGATCTCGCAGAGGACGGCCTGAATGCGGCACGCCATCATGCAGATACCAGCAGAGTGAGCATCGACTACCGGCAGATCGCCGTCGAAGATTTGGCGGCGGAAAAGCCAGGGCATTATGACGTGGTGACTTGCATGGAAATGCTGGAGCACGTCCCCGACCCGGCAGCCGTAGTGGCGGCTTGTGCCCGTCTGCTGCGTCCCGGCGGCGACGCTTTTTTCGCCACCCTCAATCGCAATCCCAAAAGCTACCTGATGGCCGTCATTGGCGCCGAATATGTGCTGGGCTTACTGCCACGCGGCACCCACGATTATCAGAAATTCATCCGGCCCAGCGAACTGCTCGGCATGGCGCGCAAAGCCGGTCTGGAGACTTTATCGCTCAAGGGCATGCATTACGATCCGATGCGTCATCTGGCCCACCTGACCCAGGATGTGACCGTCAATTACCTCACTCATACCCGCAAAACCCATGGCTGAAAGTTGGGCGGTGCTTTTTGATCTGGATGGCACCCTCGTCGACACAGCACCCGATTTGGCGGCAGCCGCCAACCGGATGCGTGAAGCCCGAAACCTACCCCTCTTGCCCCTTGCGAATCTCCGTCCTGTGGCCTCCCAGGGCGCCAGTGGATTGCTACGGGCGGCCTTCGGCCTGCAACCCGAGGACCGGGCATTCGCCGCCATGCGCGATGAATTTCTGAAAAATTATCAGGAACACATTTGTGAGCAAACGACCTTATTTCCCGGCATGACGCATGTTTTAAGTTTACTCGAAGAACGTGGCGTTGCCTGGGGCATCGTCACCAATAAGCCGGGATTTCTGACCATACCACTGATTGCTGCTTTGAAATTGACCGTCACGCCTGGCGCGATTGTCAGTGGCGACACCACTGCCCGCGCCAAGCCCGACCCCTTACCCGTGATGCATGCCTTGCAGCAACTCGGTGCCACCGGGAAGCAGAGCATTATGATCGGCGATGATCCCCGGGATATTCTGGCGGGCAGAGCGGCGGGTACCCAATGTTGGGCAGCGGGCTGGGGCTACATCGAAGCCGGCGATGACCCCGAAGGCTGGGGTGCCGATCAGGTCATTCGGAACAGCCGGTCACTGGAGCTCGCCCTTCTCCATTTCCACACCACCCAATGACACCGGATGCTGCTGGCTGCGAGTAATCTGTAAAATCGCCGCCGAAAGTATCAGTACACCGCCCAGCACCTCCAGCCAGGTCGGCGCTTCCCTGGCCAACCACCAGGCGGAGAGCGCGCCGACAATGACCTCAAACGGCATAATGACCGCCGAAACGCTGACCGGCATCCGCGCCACCCCGTACTGCACGGCCATCGTCGCACCGGCAATCCATAGCCAGGAGAACGCCAGCAGATAAGCATAGTCAGCGGGCTCGAGACTAGGCCAGTGCTGGAATAAGGCAAAAGGCAGGGCGATCAGTGCGCACCCCCACCAGACGGCGGTCGCACGGTGCAAATCGCCCAGGGCCATATCGGCGCGCAGCACCACATTACTGAGGGCAAAAGCAAAACCGGAGGAAATGGATAACAAATCATCGGTGCTTAGATCCATTATAGAAATGCCCTGACCATGGCTAACCACCAACACCGAGCCGCCCACCGCCAGGATTGCAGCCAGTGCGCCGCGCCAGCCAATGGGCTCGCGCAGAAATACCCGTGCTGCAAAAATGGCCCAGACCGGCGAAAGGTAAAATAACAACAGCATCCGAACTACTTCGCCATGAACGAGCGCCAGCATAAAGGCGACATTCGTCCAGCCCCCGAAAATGAGCAGCCCGACAAGGGTGCGCGCATGGCCGCGTAGCTCATGACGTCGCCGCCAGGACCACCATCCTGCGGGAATCGCCAGCAGCACATAAATAGCCACGATCAGCCAGGCGCCACGCAATCCCGCCGCGTTAAAGTAACGCAAGGGCCACCACAACACGCCCCAGAGGCAGGAACCCAGCAATAGGCCCAGGATCGGCAAACTGTTTCCGCGCACCGGCAATTGAATAGAGTGGCTCAGGAGAGAATCCTTTGCACCAACCAGGCATCCCGGTAAATACAGGGGCTATGCTGAATTTCCGCATTGATAATCCGCTGAATCTCACAGCGCACATGCGGCCAGTTCTTTTCTTCTAGCACTCGAATTTCGCACTCAGGATGAACTAGCACCTCAAGACCCATGGCGATAATTCATGGGCTTACTTTGACGCGCCCAAAGTTCGGCGTAATGACCGTTGGCCAGCAACAATTCTTGGTGATTACCCATTTCAGAAATCTGTCCATTAGCCATCACGATAATGCGATCAAAGTGCGCTATAGTCGAAATACGATGCGCGATGGAAATCACCGTACGGCCTGCCATAAGTGCATCCAGTTCATGCTGAATTTCCTGCTCGGTCACAGAATCCAAGGCTGACGTCGCCTCATCCAAGACAAGAATAGGCGCGTTTTTGAGGAACACTCTGGCAATCGCAATACGTTGCCGCTGTCCTCCCGAGAGCTTGATGCCGCGCTCTCCTACCTGGGCATCCAGCCCGGTGCGACCAAAGGAGTCTACCAGATTCAGAACAAACTCGTCAGCACGTGCCTTGTGCAGGGCCTCCTCCACCTCTTCACGGGAGGCTTTTTGCCGTCCATAGCGTACATTATCAAGGATAGAGCGATGCAATAAGGACGTATCCTGAGATACGACACCAATATACTGACGAAAGCTTTCTTGCTGGATATCCCGAACGTCCTGACCGTCAATCAGGATTCGACCGTTGTTTACATCAAAGAAACGTAGCAGTAAATTGACTAGAGTAGATTTCCCAGATCCCGACGGACCGACGATAGCAACACGCTCCCCCGGATGTATGGTAATGGATACTTCATCAACATGTTTTATTTCGTCTACTGCACCATCAGACTGATGATAACTGAAGGAGACTTTGTCAAAGACGATATTGCCCTTTTTATAGGAAAATGGCTTAGCCAACGGTGCATCTCCCATAACCCGAGGGCGATCTACTGAGCGCATACCATCCTGGACCGTACCGATATTTTCAAAAATCGCCGATAAACTATTGGCAACCCATCCGGACATATTGGCGATTTGCCAAACCAACGGCACCGCAGTCACCAGTATACCTACGCTAATAAATTCCTCATGCCATAACCAGATGCCTACTCCGGTTGTCGCACTCAACAACAATGCATTAAGCACAGTCAGAGAGGTCATCCATGTGGTGACCATCCGCAACGATGCACGAAATGCGGAGGTGTGACCCGTTAGCGCGTCCCTGACGAACTGATCTTCATCTTCCGACTTGGCAAACAACTTTACCGTATGAATATTGGTGTAGCTGTCTACAATTGCCCCGGTAAGGCCAGAACGCGCTTTGGATAACGAATTAGATCGCAGAGTGAGGCGTGGAATAAAAAACCACATCAACAGCCCATAAAGAATAAACCAAAGAAATACTGGAGCAGACAGCTCCCAGCTCTGTCTGGCGAGAATAATGATCGAACTTATGCCGTAGGTGAGTAGATACCATACTGCTGTCAAAGTTGCCACCGTACTTTCCCGCAGCGACGGACCGGTTTGCATAACCCGATTGGCGATGCGTCCGGCAAAATCATTTTGGAAAAACCCCCAGCCCTGACGGATCAAACCTCGATGATTCTGCCAGCGAATCAGGTTCGTGAAATTGGCGGCAAGAGTCTGATTAGTCACCAAGTCATGAAAAAAATGAATAATAGGGCGCACCACGATGATTATCAAGGCCATAATCAATACGGCATTAAATTCATCTGAAGGCAGATCGTTCGACTTCGAATGAGCCACATATCCAGTTATTTTTCCAATAAAAATAGGTATGGAAAGATCCACAATAGCCGTGATAAACCCCGCCATAAATAGCAGAATCATCGACCCCTTGACCTGTGAGACATAATGCCAGTAAAACTCCCATACCGACGATCGGCTGGTGTGATCCGAAATTTCATGGGTTTCATGGTCTCGGAAAATATCAATCATCCTTTCAAACGCCTTATACATCCTTTTCACCCATATCCATTTTGAACAACGGTGTAATTCGCGCTGCCAGCGCTGTTTCCAAGGCGTACCCGTAACACAGTAAAAGCGACTCAGTTCCATGGCCCGCGAAAAACGTTGCACCGACCGGCAGTCCCTGTATATGCCCGGTGGGCACCGTCAAACTTGGCGTACCAGCCACGGCTGCGAGCGTACTACTTCCACCGGTGTGGTGGTCACCAGTAAGAAAATCAATTAACCCACTTGGATTATTGGAGGGTGCGACACAGGCTGCCAACTGGTTTTTATACAGCATGTAATCCAACCCCTCTGTCCATGCCAAACGTTTACACAAGCGCTTGGCATCAAGATACCTTTCCTCCCCAAGCCCGCCTCTCTCCGCGGCAAGCTCCAGATATTCCTGTCCAAACCACGGCATCACCGACCCCGAATTTTTTGAGTTCGAGGCAAGCAATGCTTCGAGCGAGTGCGGTACATCTTTTGAACGAAGTCCTTTCAAGTAACGATTGATGCCGTATTTAAATTCATAGAGTAGAACTTCCAATTCCGCCTGGCCAAGTTCCGCCATATCGGGAAGTCGAATGCCCTCAACCAGGGTAACTCCGAAATCTTGCAATGCATCCAGAACTTTTTCAAAAATAGGTATGGCGTCACGATGCAGCTCAAACGGATTCCTCAACACTCCAACCCGGGTACCTCTCAGCCTGCCTATATCGGAAAAGATCACCGGGCCGCCGTTACCCGCCACATCCTTTCTCAATACCTGATAGAGCAAAGCACAGTCCTGAACCGTTCTCGCCATAGGTCCAGCGGTATCCTGACTGTGGGCTAAAGGCACGACACCGACGGTGCTGATTTCACCCAAACCGGGCTTCAGACCCACAAGGCCGCAAGCCGCAGCGGGGCTGAGGATGGAGCCGTCCGTCTCCGTTCCAACGGCAACCGTACACAGACTAGCGGCGACAGCTGCGGCAGATCCCGAACTGGAACCAGAGGCGCTACGAGTCAGCATATAAGGATTACGGGTCAGCCCACCCCGACTACTCCAGCCACTAGTGCTCCAGGGACTACGGAAATTCGCCCATTCACTGAGGTTGGTTTTGCCAAGTATTACCGCTCCCGCGTCCCGCAAACGCTGAATCAGAACGGCGTCTCGATCGGGACGATTATCCAGCAATGCCAAGGAGCCGGCACTGGTGATCATGCCATCACCGGTTTCAATATTATCTTTAACTAAAATGGGAATGCCATGCAGAGAACCTCTGAGGCGTCCCTTTTTTCGTTCCATATCCCGCGCAACGGCAATACTCCTGGCCTCCGCATTCATTTCTATGACGCTATTTACGCCCCAGCCACTGCTCGAGCTGTTTGAATCATGCGCAGCGATGCGCGCAAAATAGGCCTCAACCAAATCTAACGATGAGCAAATACTAGAGCCCATCCAGCTTTGAAGGGTAACGATATCCACCTCAGACAAATCCGGCAAGATCATTGTAACCTCAGACTTAAAGAGCAGGACGGATCTATGAAGACAAAACCCATCTCATACGGATATGTTCTATACCGGCTTCATCAAAAGCGGGGCCAAAAGGCTCATAACCCAACTTGAGGTAAAATTCCTGAGCGCTTCGCTGAGCGTGGCACCAAACCTCTGACAGCCCCTCGTCGCGCGCGGTACGATGTACTTGGCCCATGATCTGAGTACCCACGCCACATCGTCGGTAAGATGACAGCACTGCCAGACGGCCCACTTTGCCCTTTAAGGCAGTGTCGAGACGAGCGGTCGCTACAAAAACGGTGCCGCTTTGCGCCAGAAAATGCTGGCAGTGCATGTCGCGATCGTCCATTTCCATTTCCTCTGGCACGCCTTGCTCACGAACGAAGACCTCCATGCGCAATTTCTCAATAACCGCACGCTCCCGGCTAAAATCCGCCAGAAAAACCCTGATAAATGGCTTGTCACACATAAGATGATTCCAGAATCACTGTGGATGTTGAGGATTACAGACCACGGAATACAACGCATCCGCTAACTGTTTATGGGTGATTTCAGGCGCATATTTTACAATGTATTCCGGATAAGGTAAAAAAATCACGGGAACCTGTGTATAAGCGTAACTCTCATACTTGTAAAGTGCTTTAAGACCATTATTCTCAGCGCTATCGCGGATAAGTTGATCCATATAGGCGTTACTATAATCTCCGTAATTAGAGCCACCACCAGTATTAAATAAGCCATCACCACTTGGATAATAATCCGGATCATAAGACCATACGATCATAGACGCTTCCCATTTTCCATGCGGATGCAATTTGGCGATCTCCAGGTTAAATGGCAAAACACGGATACGCATGTCTACCCCAATACCCTGCCAGTCCTCTTTCAACAACTCACTGACCGCCACCAAAGTCTGACTTACGTCAGGCACCAACATGGTAAACATGAGTTTATGGCCATTTCGAATCCGTATCCCGTCCGGACCCGCCAACCATCCCGCTTCCGTAAGGAGGTGTTTTGCTTTGGCTGGATTATATGCCAAAACAGGATCTGCAACCAACTTTTTCATTTTGGGCGAAAGATAGGTATCTGGATTGGTAGGAACCGGATTAAAGCTGGGCACACCCAGACCATGAAATGCCGTCCGGATAATTTGTGGCTGGTTAACCGCTAGTGCCAGGGCCTGACGTACCTTCACGTCTCGCAAAAAAGACACCTTGGGATTCGTAAGGTTCAGCGTGACATAATTAAATCCATAGCCCCCATTACTCACGCAGGTTTTTAGATTTTTGACCATCCACCGAGCATCATATAAATAATGTGGAATCATACCCGCCTGAATCACGCCGGATTTCAGTGCCCAAAATGCGCTGGAGTCTGAGGTATACATTTTAAAACGCAAATGCTGCAGTGCAGGCGGTGGTCCTGAATATTTAATATTTCTAACAAAATCAACACTTCTACCCGGTATATATCGTTCCAGCTTGTATGGTCCATCCACCACCGAAACCATTTCTGGTTTATCCTGGAACTTGAAAATCGTGTTGATGGAGTATTTTTTCCATAGCCACGCGGGAACAGGCACCAATTGCGACAATCCATTGAGTTCAAACCAGAGGATATTCACCGGTCGTTTCACGGAGATTTGCACGGTCCGCGCATTGATCACGATCGCTTTAGTGATCAAGTCGGGCATACCACCCATGCCACTGTTCGCGTAACGTGAGCCAAATTCCTGAATCATGCGCAGGCAAGCCAGTACATCGGTGGCGGTAACAGGCTTACCATTAGACCATTTCCAGGGCTTTAGCCTGATCGTAAACTGGCGACGATCTACTGAAACATGAATGGACTGAGCAATAGACTGTTTCCAGTCAATTTTCAAATCCGTGCCAATCCAAAGCAGCGGACGGAACATCAAAGTAATGATCTGCATGTTCGCACTGGAGTCATTATTAACCACCGGCAGCAGCGAGTTCACAGTCATCGGCGGAGACAAGCCCACGGAAGTCACGGTAGTCAGCGATGGAAGTGGGGTCGCAGGCGCCTTGGCCTCAACGAACACCCCCGTAAAAGTGAGACCGAGAAACAAGGAAGCACTACGATATAGATTTTTCAGAACGTCCCCTCAAAGGGTTATTTTCAATGCGGTCATTGCCCCGGGAAGCATGGCCCCACCCCAGGAACGGCTACCGTAACTATGGGTTTCGGGAATGTGGTGCATGGTGGCGCCCAACGCCTCGAGATCAGAGCCCAAAATCTGATACAGACTGGAATCCACCCGCACCGGCGCCAGTGGACCCGCGAGCTCGCCCTGCTCCACCCAGAAACAGTCATATCGCGTCATTGCCGTCAGGCGACAACTCGCCGGATCAGAAATATTCGTGTACCAGAGACGACCAATATACAAACCCGTGCCAATCTGCCGGAGTACTTCCGCATCCGGCAACGCCCCAGCATGGAGATGTAGTGCCATGGGCAGACCATCGCTATTGATCATCTGGTCAAATTCCCGCGCTGCGCGCGGGCTGACCAGAGACTGCCGCGCGCTTCCCGCCGCAATGAGCGGCACTTCACCGGGCAACGGAAAGCCCTGCTCCGTAAACGGCGGAGCACCCAAAGCCAGTCGATTCTCCTGAAGCATGACGGAGGGGTCCAAATGCTTTTCACCCGTATATAGCTGACTCAGCGGACTACTTCCACTGTGAATAGCCTCTTCCGAAAAACCATTCCAACTGATCGTCCCGAGCAGTTCGGCGAGCGCCTCTGCCGAAAGCCAAGCCCGATAACTACCGGCTTTGGGGGTGACAGTTGGCCTCTGTAGAGCATTCAGGTTCCTCGCCATGCCATCCATGAGTGCGGGAATATCCTGAATATCCGGCTGATTCCTGACCCGTTTGACGGCGTTATATTCGGAATCAAAAAAACTCACATCCACACTGCTGCCACCACCGCGATGTACCAGACAATGCCCCTGGCTACTACATACGGCGAGTGTCTGTGGACCGGCGAGAACCAGCCCCACCAAATCATGAGCGCCTGCAGATTCACAAAGAACGCTGACCATCTCCTCAAAATTTGAGGACGAACCAGGACCTCCGGTTTCTATCTGCCAGGGATCTGCGCTCAGGTTCAACCAGGGGTCATCTGGCACATACCGCAAATCATCGCGCAGCGACTGGACCCAATCCCGCAGGTGTGTACCGGAAGGAAGCTCCCCCTCCAGCGAGGCGCTCACCATGGACTGACCATTTGATAAAAACAAGGTGAGGACATTCTGATGAATGGCACCGCTCTGATTTATACGCGCCTGATTCAAACGCGCATATTGCGTTTCCTCCGCATATAACTTTGCATAAAGCTGCTCACCCGCGCATACCAGCGTAGCCAGGACGCTGGGCAGGTTCAGAATATACTGATCCATTGTGCTCATCATGCGTTGCCACCAAAGGTTTCAATGCCGCGAAAGAGACAGGCAGGTGAGGCGTGCCCGACGGTGATCGCCTGATTGGGCTCTCCTTTCCCGCAATAGGGCGTTCCAGAAACGCGGTAACTGGCACGATCCCCCACCGCAATGAGCGATTTCCAGAAGTCCAGAGTGCGTCCTCGATAATTGGGGTTTTTCACCCAACCTTTGAGTTGTCCATTCTCGATACGACGTCCCCATTCACAACCAAACTGAAACTTGTCGCGACGCTGGTCAATGGACCAGGAACGATTTTCGCTCATCCATATCCCATGCTCGACGTGCGCAATCATATCCTCCATAGACGTGCCCCCCGGCTCCAGATTGATATTGGCCATGCGGTCGATGGGTTGGCGCAGAGGGTCACATACCCGTGCGCAGGCTACGGGTTCCATACCGACACGGGCCGCAGAGCGTGCCCCTCCAAGCGGGCGCTGCAGGATGCCATCACGGATTAAATGGGTACGTTGTGCGGGGGTACCTTCGTCGTCGTACCCAAACCCCGCAAGTTCACCCGCTTCGGAGGGATCAAACACCACGTTAAGTAGCGCGCTACCATACTGAAGCCGTCCAAAGTCTTCTTGTCGCACAAAGCTCCATCCCGCATAGTTCCTTTCGTCCCCGAGAATGCGATCCAACTCCAAGGGATGACCGATGCTTTCATGAATCTGCAAAGTCATCTGCTCCGGTGAGAGCAATATATCCGTAATACCCGTGGGGCAGTCCGGTGCGTCCAGCAATTCGAGCGCCTCAGTTGCCAGCCTTGTTGCTGTTGCCACCGTGAAGCCAGACCTCGTCAATGCTTCAGCGCTGGCCGTTCCCTGAGCATAAGGGCTGTAACTGCGTGACTGCGCCTCGTGGCCGTCACTGGCGGTCGCTTGCATGTACGGCATGCAGAGATAGGTTTCCTGGTGCTGTTCCGCCCCGGCGCTATGTAAAAAATAGCGCTGCCGTTCAACCGTCTCGAGACCCGCCCGACGATCCTTGATTCGGTCGCTTTGCTTCAGAGCCGCGTCCAGAACACGCAACCATTCAAAGCGTTCGGCAAGAGACATCCCCGGACCACCGGGCGAACGCCAGTGGCCTATCTGGTTGGGCTTAGGCCAACTCTCCATATCCGTCAGACGAAATGCCGCCAAAGCCTCCGCGCACTGAGTGGCCTGGATGACCGCTCGACGCAATCCCTCCGTAGAAAGATCTGTAGTCGACGCATAACTTACATTGCCCCCCGATCCGACAGTAAGAAGTGCTGCTCTCAGCATCTGACGTTCCGGAGCCACGGCAACCCCACGTTGAACGCTCGTACTTAACCTCACACTTTCTTCGATTAATACCGACCAGTAAGGTAGAGATTGCAGCAGACCAGCGGCCCGGCGCGCTGTAGCACGTAAATCTTCGCCTGAGCCAGATTGACTAGATGACATTAATGTTCTCCTGAGTACATTAGCCAGTCGTTCCGGTAGGCTGCGACGACTGCAGCCTGTCGACACGCTCCAGCGGGAAATGGCAGGCCACCTGATGTCCCTCAGCCACATTCTGCAGCAAAGGACGCTCGCTGCCGCAGCGCGGCTGGGCTTTCGGACAGCGGGTATGGAAAGCACAACCAGAAGAGGGATTGACCGATGACGGAGGCTCCCCCACCGGCGGCGGCAAGTGGGCTGTCTCGCCCTGGCGAACCATGGGCGGCAGAGCATCCATCAGGGACGCGGTGTAGGGATGGGCCGCGTTGCTAATCAAGGCGCAGGTGGGGGCAATCTCCACCACCCGTCCCAGATACAGCACCATAATGCGTTGCGCGAGGTAAGAGACCGCTCCCAGATCGTGACTGATGAAGATGTAGCTCAGCCCCATTTCGCTTTGAAGATCCCGCAGTAGATTCAGGATACGGGCCTGCATGGAAACATCCAGACCTGAAGTAGGTTCATCCAGCACCAGGAGCTGCGGATCAGTGGTAAGCGCCCGGGCGATGGCAATACGCTGCCGCTGACCACCCGAGTACTGACCTGGATATCGGTTCATGGCCCGTCGGTCAAGACCCATACGGTCAAGCAACGCTTCGGCTTTCTGGCGGCGCTCCCCGGCGCGGCCGATGTGTTGCAGGAGCAGTGGCTCCATGATGATTTGCCCTACCGTCATGCGGGCATTCATGGAATCAAAGGGGTCCTGAAACACCATCTGCATTTGCTGGCGGAAGGGACGGATCTGTTTTTCACTCAGGGCGGTGAGGTTGGTACCATCGAGATGCACCGCTCCGGAGCTTGGCCGTACCAGATGCAGAATGGCCCGCCCCAGTGTGCTCTTTCCAGAACCCGATTCGCCGATCAGACCAATAGTTTGCCCTCGTTCCAATCCGAAGCTGATATCACTCAGGGCATGTACGGTGCCCTGGTTTTGCCGCAGCAAGCCGCCTTCACCCAGATTAAATCGGACATCCACTTGCTGTACTTTCAGCCAGTCGCTCATGCCGCACCTCGGACCGGATGAATACAGTAAAAGTGATGGACTTCACCCTGCCGGGTGGGATAGGCCTGCAAACATTCGGGTGTCACGGCTGGGCAACGTTCTGCAAAACGACAGCCGACCGGAAATTCCTGGGGTCGAGGTGGAAGTCCGTCGATATCACCCAGACGTTCCCCCGTGTTGAACAATCGTGGAATGGCGTGCAGCAGGGCTTGACTATAGGGATGCCGCGGCGCACGAAAAAACGCTTCTGCGGGGCCTTGTTCGACGGTCTTGCCCGCGTAAAGTACCATGACTTTCTGGGCGTACTCGGCCACCAAAGAAAGATCATGCGTAATAAAGATCACCGCCATGCCGTGCTCTTTCTGGAGACGCTGAATCAGCCGCAGAATCTGGGCTTGATTGATGACATCCAAGGCGGTGGTGGGTTCGTCGGCAATCAACAGGCGGGGCTTACAGGTGAGGGCCATGGCGATCATCACCCGTTGCCGCATACCACCGGAGAACTGGTGGGGATAGTCGTCGAGACGTCGCTCGGCATCGGGCACCCCCACCTCCTGAAGAAGTTGCAGGGCGTGCGCCCGGGCGGCCTGGTCCGTAGCCCCGCAGTAAAGCCGGTAGGGTTCGGCGATCTGCTGAGCTACGGTCAGGCTAGGATTCAGGGACGAGAGCGGATTTTGGAAGATCATCCCGATCTCCCGGCCTCGGGCGGCCCGCAGGGCGGCGTTGGAAAGGCGGGTGATCTCGGTATTTCCGAGTTGCACTGAACCACTGCTGATCTTTCCTCCCCACGGGAGCAGTCCCATGAGCGCCGCAGCAGTCATGGATTTACCCGACCCGGATTCACCCACCAAACCCAGGGTTTCTCCAGCGCGCACCTCAAAACTCAGGGATTCTATGACGTTAAAGGCTTTGCGTCCGCGCCCGAAGGTCACCGTCAAATCCTTTACCTGTAAAACCGTCGTTTCACTGCGCATATCCGTCTCCCGCAGGGGCATATGGGAACGATGCTGGGTTTTATCGGCCATCTCAGCGACCCTCCATCTGGGCCAGGAGGCCCTGGCCCAGCACGTTCATCGCCACAATCGCCAGGAAAATGGCCACACCTGGGAAGACAATCAGCCACCAAGGTCCAATGATCACGAGTTGTAATCCATCATTGAGCAGTCCGCCCCAGGAGGCGTGGGGGGGCTGAATACCGAGGCCGAGAAAGGACAGGCCAGACAGTGCCAAAATCAGATCCGCCACCATGAAAGTCGTGTTGACGATGAGTATGGGCAGCATGGAACGCATCAGATGCGTCCGGGCGATATAGAAGGTGCTCGCTCCGAACTGCCGGGCGGCGAGGACATAATCGCGCTCTTTATACGCCAGTGCTTCATTCCGCACGATGCGGGCCAGCCCCGGCCAGGACAGAAAGCCGAGAACCAATACCAGACTCAGGGTGTTCAGGGGAACGATGGCCGCGAAGAAAATCATCAGCACCACCCCCGGTAGGGCCAATAGCGCATCGAGCAAACGCATCAGCACCTTGTCCAGCCAGCGAGGACTTAAAGCCGCAGTCATCCCGTAGAGAATGCCCAAAAAGATGGCGATGAATGATCCCAGTAAGCCGACTTCCAAAGTAGCCCGTCCCCCTTCCATCATGCGGGCAAGCATGTTGCGCCCAAGGTTGTCGGTCCCGAAGGGAAACTGCCAGGAGGGGGCAAGCAAAATGTGGTTGGCGTGGATGGCCAGAGGATCCGCAGGGTACAGAAGCTGTCCCACCCAGGAGAAAAGTATCAGCAATACAAAAATACCAAGTCCGATCCAAGTCATGGGATGACTGTACTGACCCACCCAATGGCGCAGGGAGTCCGTCCAAAGGCGGGTGAACATCCCGGCAATGGGGCGCGCTAACAAGCGCTTATTGACATCCATATCCGTCGGGATATTACTCATAGCGCACCCGTACATCGAGAATACTGTTGGTGAGATCCGCTGCGAGGTTGCCGAGAATAGTCAGGACTCCGATCAGCAGGACAATCGCAGTGAGGGTGGGATAATCCTGCTCCAGCGCCGAGCGCCAGAGCAACCAACCCAGACCGGGGTAATTGAAGACGCTCTCGGTGAGAATGCCACCGACAAAAATGCCGGGGATCATCATGCCGATGACGGTAATCAAGGGACGGATGGCATTGCGTAAGACATGATTGACGGCGATCCGCAGGGGCGGGACACCCCGGGCGCGGGCGGTGCGTACATAGTCCAGACGGTACTCGCTGCGCGCCTGATGACCGAAATAGCGGGACAGACCGGCGGTCAGTGGCAATGCGATGGTAATCGCCGGCAGAATCATGTGATGCAGATAACTGCCCACATTGACGCCCCCATGCCAGCTTTCGCCGCCACCAATGCCTCCCGGAGGGAACCAGCTCACGTCAATGGCAAAAAACAAAATCAACATCACGCCGATGAAAAACACCGGAATGGAGTACACCACGATTTGACCGGCACCAATCAGCACGCCCGGGATCCGCTCCGCCCAGTAGCCCTGAAACATGCCTATCAGAACCGAAAAAAGAATCGCCACGACCGTAGCCAGGACATACAGCAATATGGAGTTCTTCAGGTAAGACCCCATGAGAGAAGCCACCGGTGCGTGCTGGGTAAACGAGTAGCCCAGATTGCCTTCAAACAAATGTGTCCACCAAATGCCGTACTGTTGCCAGATCGGATGATCCAGACCCATCTGCCTGTTCAGGGCCGCCACCGCTTCCGGGGTCGCGTGCATGCCCAGAATACTGTACGCAGGACCACCCGGTGTGGCATGAATCAGAAAAAAGACCATCGTTACCAGCAGAAATAACGACAGTACCGATGTCGCCAAACGGTGAACAATCATGCGCCGCATCATCGAGAAAAACTCCTTGATCGCGGATCCGACCGGTCAGTTAAGTTATTTTTCATGGCTCACCCATAAAAATTGCGGGTAAAAACCACCCGTAGGAGTTAATGCCTTAGATAGGCCATGAATATTTTTATAGGCCATAACAAATATTTTCATAATAGGGAGCACAATCACCGGCTGCTGCTCAGTAAAATAATTTTGAAAATTATACAGCGGCTGGAGACCGGCGTGTATTCTGATTTGGTCCCCCAATTTATCCAGATTTTTGTTACAGTAATGATAGCTGTTTTCAACACCGTCGCATTTGAAAATCGAACCACCCGTCGGAAAAGAACTCTGGCTCCAGGCAAGATAAACGGCCTGCCAGTTTTTGTCATGAGTGTCCACCATTTCCGCGTACACTTCATTAAATGGCTTCTCCCGCATATTTACTTCTATACCTACTTTTGCAAACATTTCCGCGAGGAGCGTCGGCCCACGAATAATGTCGGGCGGCAGGTAGAGCGTAAATACCATCCGCCGCCCATTTTTCTCACGAATTCCATCCGAACCACGATGCCAGCCCGCCTCATCCAGCAGCTTATCAGCAAGTGCGGGATCATAAGCTTCTTTTTTCAGGAGTGATTTGGCTTCTGGTGACAAAAAAACCGATGGATTGCCCGGAATCAGACCGTAAGCCGGCGCACCATGTCCATAACCCAGAACTTTAATCATTAAATCCTGATTAATGGCATGCATCATTGCCTGCCGCACCAACACATTGTGCACAAAGGCAATATGGGGATTATCAAAATTAAAACCCAAATAATTAAACCCCCATGGAGGCCCCACCGTAACCATGCGATCATTAACAAGTTGAGCTTTGGCTTTGTATAATGGAGCCGGCAGATTCCCGAGTTGGATCGTTCCACGTTTCAGCGCGAAGAAGACACTCGAATTAGAATTCAAGAATCGAAATATCAGACGGCCAATGTGGGGCTTATCTGGTCCAGAATAAGCCCGATTAGGGACCATACTGACGTAGCGACCCGCATGAAATGACTCCAGACGAAAAGGACCATCCACCGCAGTATAAAATTTCATGTTGGTCATATTGTCATTCATTTGCTTTACGGTGTAGTTTTTCCAGCTACGCGCAGGGTATGGCACAAGTTGCGCAAGTCCGCTCAACTCAAACCATGTCGGATTGACCGAACGTTTCGTGACCACACGAACTTCATACGGATTAACTACCGAAAAGGATTTAATTTCACCCGGCATCCCGCCGGCTCCATACCCCGGATAAAGGGGACCCAACTTCAGAATCATATGGTAGGTGTAGGCCACATCCGCCGCCGTAACCGGCACGCCATCAGACCACCTCCAACTTTTGGAAAGAAAAACCGTAAAGCTGCGATGATCCTGGCTGACGATTATTTTTTTAGCCACACTCAACTGGTAATTGATCTGAAACTTGCGATTTATCCAGAGCAGTGGTTGATACATCAGTGACTCTGCCTCGCTATCATAGGCCGAGGATGTCAGTAGCGGATTAAATCCGTTCATAGCAGCCGGGGGAGATAATCCGATTCCCGGCACGGTAGTGATCGTCCCGCCATTCTGGATTTCCGTAGAGGCTTCGGCAGTGCCGCCGCTCACCATACCAATCAATCCCCACAACAGCACACATACATATCCCGACATCGTCATGCATTTTTCTCCAACACCAACGCTGGTCGATTATTTTGCAGCGGTGGTACTGCTATTTTGTGCAGGTCATTCGCAACCATATTTATTTGACTCCCACATTGAGGCACAAAGCGCGGCCAACAGCGGGACGACCTCTGAAGCGGCGAAGTCTATTCTATAAAACTCAAAACCCGCAGGCTGAATATGCGATTTTGCCGCAACGCCCATGGAGCTTCTGGCCAGAACAGAGCAACTTGAAGGTGAGCATATTTCATGCCAGGCACGATGACCAATACCACGACCTGGGGAGACGTTCCGAAAAATATCGTTACATTCACTTCACC
This sequence comes from Acidithiobacillus sp., assembly GCF_023229925.1. Lineage (NCBI taxonomy): Bacteria > Pseudomonadati > Pseudomonadota > Acidithiobacillia > Acidithiobacillales > Acidithiobacillaceae > Acidithiobacillus > Acidithiobacillus sp. The sequence continues at coordinate 688,780 of NZ_JALNYM010000001.1, forward strand.
TATCCGCAACATAACGTACCGACAAAATGTCTTTCATGGAAACCTACAACGACCATTGTCCTTTCCAACTTCGGACAACCCGCTCCCGTCGCACCATTGTAGGCCATCCATGATCATCACTGCACCATAATGGAACAACATAAAGAGCGCAGCATATGTTGGAATGAATCCGGTCGTCCGCCTTGCAACTATTTTCATGCAGACCTGAAAAAATAATTTTTTCCTTTTATATCAGCAGGTAACAATATTATTTTTTTAAAAAAGTTACCGGAATCGCCAGCTGCGGCAACACCGTTGTCTCGTTGGCACAACAGTTGCTTGCATAGCGCGCATTGGAGCTCTCCGGCCGACGCGACAAGCATCTGCATAAGTTAAGAGTTCCGACCTTAATTTCACTGTGTTATCACATTTTAACCGGAGATAAAATTATGCCGAAACCATGCTACAACCGCACCATTATGGAGCAAAGCCGATGCTGCGAGTCCCGTAAAGAAATAAAAATAGTAATTGCGGCGACGATGCTCGCACTATACCCCGCTCTCGCTACGCCGGCTTACGCCGCCACAAACAGCAGCCCTGCGATGAACACTGGCACCAGCACCGAGCAGGTGGTCAAGCTTAAAGGAATAAAGAAAAAATATGAAAAGCTATTGGTTGGTGAGCGCAATATCGCATCGGCGATGTCGGTAATTTCACCTAAACAGATCAGCCGCGCTAGTAGCTCACAATCTATTTACAGCATCCTAAAACAAACGCCCTCGGTCAATGAATATCAGCAGAATATCGGACCTGGCACCCCGGTTCTTACCGTACGTGGTGTGCGGATGACTCAGCTCGCACAAACGTTAGATGGCATACCTATGACAAGCCTTCTTTCTGGCGGACAGGGGGCATACCTTACGAACAACGTAGGTTCGCTCGTAGGGACGGGTCAAATCTCCGGGATTCATGTTTATCCCGGCGTGGCCCCACCCGATCGCGGCGGCTTCGCCACCGTCGGAGGAACCATCGACTATACCACCAAGCAGCCCACATCCAAGCCCTATGCGGACATTTTCACTAAAATCGGTTCCTTCTCGACGGATACCTACGGGTTTGAAGCCAATTCCGGTAACATTCCCGATACAGATGGCCTAAAGACTTTTGTCCGTCTCAGCCAAACACAGACCGCAGGCTATATCCAAAACACACCCGCGCGTTACACCGACTTCCTGTTTAGCGCGATAAAGCCTTATGATGATGGTCTTTCCAAAGTCACTGCAACAGTGATTTATAACCAGGCAAAAGGTAATCTTATCAGTGCACCGATTCCCACAGCACAACTGGATAAGTATGGCATCTTCTACAATTATCCGCTCTCTATGGCAAGTACCGAACAAGATAACAAATATTTGACGGTGATACTCGGTGATTCCACTTATATCAACAGTCATATTGTTGTCGGTGGCAAGTTATTTTATATCCACAAAAGTAACGTTTTCAAAACTTACACCGATCCTGCGTACATCAACGCTACGTATCCCTATCAGGTAAACTTTAACTCGCCTTACTTTGCCTACGGCGCAATGGGACCCAACGCCGGTACTGGCGTTGGGCCTAATCTCGGGTATGATCCCCAGGCCGTTTTCGGAAGTTATACGGCAGGAGAAGCCGCAGAAATAAGCAGGGGATCGACCCACACTCTCGGATTTGCACCGAAGATAAACTTTTTTCTGCCTCATAACGATATAACCATCGGCGGGCTCATTGCCAAAGAGGAAACCGGATCTGGTGGCGGTGCTTATGTTTATGGCAACCTGAACATGCCAGAAATCAATGGATATAACAATATTGCGCCGATGGGCGGCAACGCGCAGCGTACCGTCTATAGCGGATATATTTCCGATAAAATCAATTTGCTAGATGACCGGCTTCATATAGAACCTGGGGTCACCATTACTGGCGTAAGCACCAGCAACTATGTACCTAATAATCTATATGGAATGGCCCCTTACTCGTTAGGCAACTACGACAAAACCATTCTACCCTATCTCGGTCTTTCATATGATGTAACTCACAAGGTCGTGGCCTATGCCAGTTATGGTAAGGGCGCGCGTTTTGCACCAGTAGGGGACTATGTACTGGGTTCTAGCGGGAGCACTACACTCGCGCCGGGACCGGAAACGGTGAATGCCTACGAAACGGGTGTGCGCTATGTCGGCAAGCGCCTATACGTCAATTTCGACGGCTACTGGCAGAATATGCACGGCATGTTCTCGTTTTATACCAACTATGTCACTAATGAAAGTCTTTACGGAAACATTGGTGAAGAACAAATGAAAGGTCTGGAGCTGTCTAGCAAGTATCAGATCAACCATAATATAACGGCATTTGGTAGCGCATCATTTACTCAGGCGAACTACCAAAATTCCTTCTCTGCAAACGTAACACCTTTTGAGGGACAGTATGGTTATGTATTTTCTGGAGATCCCTTAGCAGCGGTGCCAAACTGGCTGGCCTCTTTAGGTGTGACGTACCATAAGGGTGGATTCAGCGGGCAGCTCATGGAACAATATACTGGTCCACAACCAACCACTTACAACATTTCTCCGAGCAATCCCAATCCGCTACTCTATGACGCAACTACGCCAGACACATCTAAGATGTTGGCGCCCTACTTTATTACCGATCTGCAGGCGAGCTATAAAATTCCGATTCACGAGGATCACTTGAGCTCGCTGACTGTCAGTTTGAATGTGGACAATTTGTTAGACAACCATTATTACGTTCACTACTACAATAGTTATAAGGAGTTTGGATTCGCAGCGGTCGGCAATCCTTATACCTCCGCGTACCCAGGCGAACCGCGATTCATCGAAGTGGGACTGTCTGGTCGCTTCTCCTAGTATTGTCGCGTAGATTTGCGCTCAAACAGACCCGGGCTCATGCCCGGGTTAACTTTTTGCAGCAGCCATTCACAAGGCGTGCGCAAGTGAGGAAACGTAAGATGATTATCAACAACTCTTGCATGGCATCTCCTATACACTCACTCAAACACTTCGAACAACTGGGCAACATACGCTGCGCCAACCATGCGCGGTTAGAATATGAGCACCGGTATGAGATACTTAATAACTCCGCCATATTAAAAAACGACGTTTTATATTATCTTCTTGCCGGCCACGAATATAGCGAGATCATACTTGCAGGAAGCGTCGACTTACAACAACAGAAAGGATCTGAAATGACGTCTCGAATCAGTGGAGTTAGCGCGAGCGCAAAAAAATATAGAACGACATGCGCTGACAAATGAACATATAAAATAAGAGGCCATCGCGGTGAATTATAGCAATATAGAAATTTTCATACAGACACTTGTTACCTTGTTTATTCTAATGGACCCTATCGGCATCCTTCCACTTTTTATCGCTTTAACGAAAGATCAAAATGTTATACAAAAAAAGAACGCGGCGCGGCATATTGCGCTGGTCGTAGCCGCTGTCCTGACAATTAGCACGTTATTTGGAAATGATATACTTTCTTATTTCTATATTGGCATATCAGAATTTAAAGTAAGTGGGGGATTGTTACTTCTGCTGATGTCTATGCAAATGTTGATAACAGATAACATCAGCGCGGTTTTTGTAAGCGAGAAAACCAGAAAATATAGTAGTGGCCGGCTGGTTACCCCTCTGGGAATCCCCTTACTCGCAGGCCCTGGCGCGATTGGTACTGTTATCATATATGGACAACGAGCACCTAATGTGCTGGGTTATGGCCTTATTATTGTTGACGTTATCATCGCATCGTTCGTCGCCTACGTGGCGATGTACAATGCGCATCATCTAGCCCGAATATTTGGTGACATCGGAATCGAAATCATCACCAAAATATTAGCGCTTATTTTAGGCGCTATTGCCATCCGATTTATATGTCAGGGGTTAATTATGTTATTACCAGGCCTTAACTAGAACGCGGCGAATTCCAACTTATGGACATTTCAATTATCGGCGCCAATGGTAGCACGGGCAAGCATATCGCGAGCCGCGTTCTTCTGGAGAAACTTCTGCTGCCGACAGATCGCCTACAACTGGTAGGAAGAAAAGACGGTAACAGCGCTGCCGCACTCTACGGTTTCCGCCAGGATCTGAAAGATGCCTTCGCTGAACACTGTCCCATTATCGACATCGCTCTGCATCCAGAGGAAGTAGTGGCGGACATTATCGTCATGACCGCGGGTTCTACCATCCAGGCCCACCCCGATCCCGGCAAGCCTCCGCCAAGCCGCGATGAGCTCGCCGCGTATAATCGGGAGATTGCCATTCCCTACGCAGAAGCTATCGCTCAATACGGACACGGACACGAGGTCGTCATTGTAGTAACTAATCCGGTCGAACTCATTGTCGAAATATTTTCCCAACGCTACAACCGAAAACGCGTCGTCGGGATGGGTGCATACCAGGACAGCTTGCGTTTTAGACGTGAAGTCGCACGCTCAATCAATGTTTCCAGAGAGGCGGTAAGAGCCATGGTGCTAGGCGAACATGGGGACGGGATTGTCCCGATTTGGAGCAGTGTCACCGTACAGGGTTTTTCTGACTCGGAAACCGCTCGCGCCATAAAAAAAGTCCGCAGTAGCACGACTAGTCTGGAATTTCCTGAAACACTGGCGCAGATGCGGGATGATATCGTACGGGTCGCGCAGACCGGCAACATCGCGGAAGCATTCCGACGTTTTGATACGTTGCCGCCCGATGTGCGGGTCATGGTGGGACCTTTTTTGACGTTGTTCGCTGGCTCAAAAACCGATATTGCGACCGCAAATGCCACGGTGGATCTAATCAAATCCGTACTGAGTGGCAAGGATACCGTGATCGCCGCACAGGTCTCCCTCAGAGACGAATTTTTAGACGTATCTGGCCCTATCGGGGCGCCAGTAGTCATCAGCCCCAAGGGGTGGGACGCAGTCTATCCGATGACACTTTCCGAAGGCGAGCAACAACTCTTTTACCGGGCAGCGCACTCCATACAAAGGAAACTTCAATTATGGAACCCCTAGACGCAGACATGCTTCCAGAGCAGGTGATTACCCTTACGGTCCAGGATGAGCCCGGAACACTGTTCCTGGTCTCTTCTGTATTTTCGAATCGGGGAATATCCATGCGCAGTCTTCATCTGCATGAAGAGCACATTATCCTGCAGGAGAGGCCATGCAGCAGGCTGACCATTCGCTTTCTGGGAGAAGAAAGTCGTAAAAAAATCATCTGCCGCCTACTTTGCCGTCTCGACTGTGTGATAGGCTCCCAGTGATAAGTCTGGATCTGATATATTTTAAATTTCCATGATCATTATTTTTTCCTATTAAAAAGGTGCAGAAAATAGTATGGCGCCCTCTTCGTCATCTGGCGCTATCTCCTGCAACCACGGCGGCGTATTGGAACGTAACTACAATCTTCCTTTAGAGGAAGTCGTAAAATCCTATTAAGTCAGGTACAATAATAATGCTGACCAATCTTTATGCATATTTAGGCCCATATTCTGTACCGGTTTTTCGTAAGCTACTCGGTGCCGCCTTAGTGTCAGGAATAGGTGACGCATTAATCCCCATTGCATTTGCGATTGAAAGTCACCGTGTCGAGCCATCTGGTTGGGGTTTTACTTTGGTGCTACTTTCATTGTGGCTTGGCCGACTCTTGGGTATGCTTATAGTACGGCATACCAGGCCAGCAGCGAACCCTGTATCGGTGATGATTACATCTGATATTGTTAGATTTTCTGCGCAAATTGGACTTTTCATCTGGCTAATACTTCACGCTGACCATAACAGTGAAGCAATCGTTACCATTACAGCGTTCTCCATATCTTCTGGAATTTATGGCCTCGCCACCGCGTTCATTCAACCTGCACGTTTTAACGCAATGGCACACATTATTCCATCAAAGCATCGCACGCAAGCAAACTCATGGATGTCTATATTCGGTGACACCCTCTCAATTGTTGGTCCACTTGTTAGTTCCGTCATTATGATTTCAATTGGATTTAAGTCGGTACTGCTCATAGACGCGCTCAGCTTTCTGATTGGCATCCTTATGTTAACTCGAATAAAAGTCAACCAATCTGGTCATACTACAGATAAAATCATTAATACAGAAAATGAGATACCCCATATTAACAATGTAAAACTCCCACGCTGGATCAACGTTGGTTTCATGACTTGGCTATTTGTGGCGCTAACGATTGGCATTTTAGGAACCGCAGGACCAACATTTGTTATAGATCGCAATTCATCTGCAGCATGGGCAGTGGCAGCTGCTTGTATGGCTACAGGTTCGCTGGCTGGATCAGCGATATCATTGCTGGGAGTGATTAAATCATTATCTTGGAAACAATTGCAGTTATTAGCTTGTTTTAGCCTCGCGGCGCAGATACTATGTTTTCTGTTTGTCTCTGTACCTCTTATTGTCTGGGTTTCTGGATTCTTTGGTTCGGCTCTAGTTACGGTGTCGGGGATTCGCTGGGACACCATTGGGCAGTCCGTTGGATCAGATAAGCATATTCATGCTTTTGCAGTTCGGGATCAGGCCGTTCATACAATCGGCATCCCCGCTGGAATGCTGATCTTTGGAGTTTCTACTATTCTCAACTCGAGCGCGGCTGCAATAACCATCGTTGCGGCCGTTGTTGCAACTATGGGTATTTTTATCGCCACGGTGAAAACACCGGATTTTCTTTGATCATAAATGCGCGTCAAACCTCGTCGTTTTGGGCGAGGAAGGATAGGATAGCGCGGCGGGGAGTCGGCTCTATGCCGCCGCGCCGGCCAAATCGGGCGCGGAGAATCGCGCGTAAGTGGTCTGGGACAAGCCGGCACCTTGAAAGAGGATTACCGCAGTCAGGGAAGTCTGGTGACGACAATGGCTGCAGTGAAACGTCCATGTCTTAACAATCAATGCATTACATCACGTGGCACCCTGAACCAAAAAAGCAGCGGAAACATCATGCTAACCAGGTAAAGCTTTGTCCAAAATCCGGGATCCACTATTGTTGTACAGTACGCTTTTCGGCATCAAAACAGTGGGAAGATAACCTGTGGCCTGATTTGTCAGCTCAATTGTCGTTCTAAGCACCGGTTTCTTGAGGGGACAAAAGGTTCTTTTCAAGAACCAGCTCTGTCGAGTCCTCCTTTATGGAGAAGTATCCACAACGCTAACACCGACTAATTGACCGCCACGTTCTGCAACTAAAACCACTCCCAGCGAGCTATTCACCCACTTTCTCCAATTTTTTTCCGTTTTGTTCCGAACCCACTCCGCTATTTCAGCACTGTCATTTCGATGATCACTTTCACAGAGTTCAATAATAGAGCGACGAATAACATCTATCGCCTGTTCCGCATCATCATCGGTTCCACACCGTATTTTTAGCTCCATAACTGACCTCACACGTTCTAAATGTTTTTACATTATTGATAAATTATTCATGGCACGCGAAAACGACTTGCAGTATTCTCACGTTGAGGATGTTGGCGGTCTTGTGCACCCAGCGGTGCTGGATGCGCGCAGACCGCCGCTGACACCCACCAGTAGGCATACCGTTTACCTTCCAGGGAACAACGTCGCCAGGCGGCATGCTCTTCTGCCGAATCTTCAAAAACGCTATTATCTGTCACGGTGCGCTCCTCGTTGCTTATTGGTCAGCAAGCCCTTTGTAGCAACCGTGCGCCACCTCATTCAAGTCAGATGTATCTGACCACAAACCAGATTCAATTATAACGCTTACATAAGCCAGGAACCAATAGAGCCCGGAGATGTTGTGCGCACCCGACCACCATGCTCACCAGAGAGGAAAGATTCATGATCCAAGTCATTCGTGCTGATTATCAAAATACGGTTCACCGTTTGGCGATACTCGAGCTGATCGATCTTTACGCCTGTGATGATATGGGGCAGGGAAAGCCGTTAAGCGCGTCCGTTCAGTCCAGATTATTGGATGACCTCAGTGTCCGACCCTGGGTACACATTTTTCTCGCCATTGAAAAGCAGGATACGATCGGTGTCGCGGTTTGTATCGAGGGGTTTTCCACATTCAATAGTGCACCCCTGATCAACATTCATGATGTTTATGTAAAGCCAGAGTTTCGCCGTCACGGTGTTGCCAGCGCGCTATTTGCACATATTGAGGCAACCGCACATCAATCGGGGTGCTGCAAGCTCACGCTTGAAGTGCTGGATGGCAACCTTCCTGCCCAGAAAGCCTATCGTAAAATCGGCTTCATTCCCTACACGGTCAATGACAATGCGGGCGCAGCGCAGTTCTGGCATAAATACCTCAAATAAAACTCACTGCGTCAGGGCTTGTCATGACCGCCATCCTTGCCCCAGAATCACTGCTTATGACAATAAACTCCATGAATCCCCTGCTGGAAACCTTGCAGGCGTATCCTTTTGAGCGTCTGCGCATACTGCTGGCGGGCGTTACTCCGGCGGACAAGGAGCTCATCGACTTTTCCATTGGTGAGCCGCGTCACCCGGCGCCAGCCATCGTCAGCGAGGCGATCATTGAGCACCTGCATGGTCTCGCCGAGTATCCCAAGGTACTTGGTGATCTGCGTTTACGGCAGACCATTGCGGACTGGGCCACCCGGCGCTTTGCCCTGCCCGCGGCTTTTCTCGATCCGGAGCGGCATGTCATCCCCGCCAACGGCAGCCGCGAGGCCCTGTTCAGCGTCGCGCAGGCGGTACTGCCGCCTTGTCAGACCCCCAAACCCCTGGTCTTGTTGCCCAATCCCTTTTATCAGATTTATGAGGGTGCGGCCTTGCTGGCCGGTGCAGAGCCCTATTATCTGAATTGCGAGGCTAGTGGGCAGCCCGACTTTGCCGCCGTAGACGAATCCGTCTGGGCACGCACCGCGCTGCTCTACATCAACTCGCCCCACAATCCCACGGGCGCGACCCTGTCACTGGAAACCCTGGACTGGTTGATCCGCAAAGCCCGGCAGCACGGCTTCGTGCTCGCTGCTGACGAGTGCTACAGTGAACTCTACCCCGACGGACAGGCACCAGTGGGTATTCTGGAGGCCGCCGCAGCGACGGGCAGTTTGGCGCAGGTACTGGCTTTCCACAGTCTCTCCAAGCGCTCCAGCATTCCCGGTGCGCGCAGTGGCTTTGTCGCGGGCGACGCGGATATTCTCCAGGCTTTTATCCGTTATCGGACCTATCTGGGTGCCGCCACCCCGCCCTTCATTCAAGCCGCGGCCATCGCCGCCTGGCAGGATGAGCAGCATGTGCGGCATACCCGTGCTGATTATGCCCGGAAGTTTGCCGCCGCCCATGATATTCTTGGTGCGGTGCTGCCGATAGAGACGCCCGCTGGCGGCTTTTATCTCTGGCCGCAGGTGGGCGATGGCGAAGCCTTCGTTCGCACCCTCTACGAGGCAGAGCATGTACGCTGCCTGCCCGGTGCTTATCTGGCGCGGGATGCCCACGGCATCCACCCCGGTCAGGATCGAGTCCGCATTGCGCTGGTCGGCAGCCTGGAAGACTGCGTCGAGGGCATGCAGCGCATACGCCATTTTATGGAACAGCACCCCTTTTCGACTTTTAACAAATATTAATCAAGGAGTTATTGTGAGCCACAGTCTTGCCACCATTATCGACGCCGCCTGGGAAAACCGTGCGGAGATTTCCCCCAAGCAGGCATCGGCTGAACTGCGGGAAGCCGTGCATCAGACCATCGAAGGGCTGGACAAGGGCGTCCTGCGGGTGGCTGAAAAGCGCGATGGCCAATGGGTCACCCATCAGTGGATCAAGAAGGCGGTGCTACTCTCTTTCCGTTTGCAGGATAATGCCCGTATTCCGGGTGCCGAGACCAATTTTTACGATAAGGTGCCGGGCAAGTTTGCCGACTATAACAGCAACGATTTTCGCACCGGCGGTTTTCGGGTAGTGCCCCCCGCCACGGCGCGGCGCGGGGCCTTTATCGGCCGCAACTGCGTGCTGATGCCCTCGTTCGTCAACATCGGCGCCTATGTGGATGAAGGCACCATGGTGGATACCTGGGCTACCGTCGGCTCCTGTGCGCAAATCGGCAAGCATGTACATCTTTCCGGCGGTGTCGGCATTGGTGGCGTGCTGGAGCCCTTGCAGGCTAACCCCACCATCATCGAGGACAACTGCTTCATCGGGGCCCGCTCGGAAGTGGTGGAAGGCGTGATTGTGGAGGAGGGATCGGTCATCTCCATGGGCGTCTTCATCGGCTCCAGCACGCGCATTTATGACCGTGCAACCGGTGAGATTACCTACGGACGGGTACCTGCTGGTTCAGTGGTGGTTTCCGGCAGCCTGCCTTCCAAAGACGGTAGCTACAGCCTCTACTGCGCCGTCATCGTCAAGCAGGTGGATGCGAAAACCCTGGGGAAAGTCGGCATCAACGCCATTCTCCGTGACATCTGAGGGGCGCCCCGTGGGCAAAAGTGCCGTACTGGCGCTGGCTGAAGACCTGATTTCCCGCCCTTCGGTGACCCCAGAGGATGCCGGTTGTCAGGATCTGATGATCGCCCGGCTGGAGGCCATCGGTTTCCGGGTGACACGTCTGCCCGCCGGGGGGGTGGAGAACTTCTGGGCGGAGCGGGGCAACACCGGTCCGTGTCTTTGTTTTGCGGGACATACGGATGTGGTCCCCAGCGGTCCGCTCGCAGAATGGCAGAGCGACCCCTTTCAGCCGACCATCCGCGACGGCCTGCTCTACGGACGCGGCGCCGCCGATATGAAAGGTAGTCTTGCCGCCATGGTGGTGGCGGTAGAGCGTTTTGTCGCCCTGCATCCGGGGCATTCCGGGCGTCTGGCCTTTCTGATCACCTCCGATGAAGAAGGCATCGCCACCCATGGCACACGGCATGTGGTGGACTGGTTACGGGACCACGGGGAGACCATCGACTGGTGCGTGGTGGGCGAGCCCTCTTCCGAACACACACTGGGCGATGTCATCAAAAATGGTCGACGCGGCTCGCTGAACGGACGCCTGACCGTGCAGGGTATACAGGGGCATGTAGCCTACCCCGACAAAGCCGATAACCCCATCCATCGCGCTTTTCGCCCACTCGCGGATCTCGTGGATCAGACCTGGGATGCGGGGAATGATTTTTTTCCGCCCACTCGTCTGCAGTTCTCCAATATCCATGCGGGTACTGGGGCTAACAACGTCATTCCCGGCCAGTTGCAGGCGGATTTCAATTTCCGTTTTTCCACGGAGTCCACGCCGGAGTCTTTGCAGTCAGGGGTCCACAAAATTCTGGACGCCTCCGCCATGCGCTACACCATCGACTGGCAATTGTCCGGCCCGCCCTTCTTTACTGCACCGGGTCCCCTGGTGGCCGCCACTCAAAAGGCCTTGCAAGCCGTAGAACGGCACGAGGCCCGGCTTTCTACCGGCGGCGGCACCTCGGACGGACGCTTCATCGCCCAGTTGGGCGGGCAAGTCGTGGAACTCGGACCCATCAATGCCACCATCCACAAAATCAACGAGTGCGTCGCCGTTGCCGATCTGGAACATCTGTCCCAGATCTATACGGAGATCATGGTGCATCTGCTGGGGGCGGCGGATGGCCACTAGGCGCGTACGACATACCGTCTACGCGCTGGCAGGCATTCTGCGCGCCGCCTATAACCGCCCTGATCAAGGAACCGCATAATGTCGCACCGTATATGGCCCAATTTCTATATCGTAGGCGCGGTAAAGAGCGGCACGACTTCGCTCTATGCGCACTTGCGGCAACATCCCCAGGTGTTCTTGCCGACGATGAAAGAACCGCATTTCTTTACCCAGCCCCATCCTTCTCCCGAACAGACCCATTTGATTCAGTACGTAGCCAACGTCGAGCAATATCAGCATCTCTATCGGGGTGCCGACCAGTTTCCCCGTATCGGGGATGCCAGTCCTTCTTATCTCTGGTGTGAAGAGGCCCCGGAACGTATCCATGCCGTGCAGCCCGATGCACGCATCATTGTCATTCTGCGCGACCCGGTACAGCGGGCTTATGCCCAATACCTCATGGATTTCAATGAAGGCGTCCTCGACCTGCCGTTCATGGAGGCGTTGCAGCGGGACTGGACCCGTTCCGATAAAGGCTGGGGTATCTCCCAACTCTATGTGGAACTCGGGCGCTATACGGCGCAGATCATCCGTTATCAACAGCGTTTTGGTGCCGACCACGTACACGTTTGCCTCCTGGAAGATCTCAAAGAAAACCCACTGGCGGTGCTGGAGGGCATTGCCGATTTCCTGGACATTGATCGTGCGGCCATGCGCGCCATTGATTTGGGAACCGCCCACAACGCGCACCGTCTGCCGCGCGGGAACTGGGCCCGGCGTCTTGCCAGCGGACGTATGAGCCGTTTTATCGGCGAGCATCTTTTCCCCCATAGCTGGGGCGAATATATCTGGCGTCACTTTTTCCTGCGCGAAGGCCGTAAGCCGCCCATGGACAGCGCAGCGCGGCGTTTTCTGCAGGAACTGTATGCCCCGGAAATCGAGCGCCTGGAACATTTGCTGAATCGACCTCTGCCAGAATTGCGGGTATCGTGGAAGGCTCTCGAGCCGATAAAAGATACCGAACCGTCCGCCCTGCCGCAGAAGCCATCCGGCAATATCTGAGCCCTCGCTCAGTTGCCGCCAAGGCTTGCCGGACCCCGACGGGTCTACTATGTTTATATAGAGAGATGACAATCGGATTTACAGCAGAGGAGAGGGTCATGTCTGGGCGCTATATCCGTTTTTTCAAGGACATCCGCATAGAAGACGTGCCTCTGGTAGGCGGTAAAAATGCCTCGTTGGGGGAAATGTACCGGGAACTGAGTCCACAGGGCGTGAAGGTCCCCAATGGTTTTGCCATCACCGGTGCGGCCTATCGTTACCTGCTGGATCAGGCTGGCGCCTGGCCGGCGCTCCATGATGCGCTGGACGGGCTAGACCCGACCGACGTCACCGATCTGGCCAGGCGGGGTGCGCGGGCACGCGAAATCGTCTACAGCGCCCCCCTGCCGGCGGATTTGCAGGCCGAGATACTGGCGGGCTACGCCGAACTGCGCAAGGAATATGGCGAAGCACTGTCGGTAGCGGTGCGTTCCTCCGCGACCGCCGAAGATTTGCCTACCGCCAGTTTCGCCGGTCAGCAGGACACCTACCTCAATATTTCCGGCGAAGTCGCCCTGCTGGACGCCTGTCGCCGCTGTTTTGCCAGCCTGTTTACCGACCGCGCCATTCACTATCGGATTGATCAGGGCTTTGACCATTTCAAGGTCGCCCTGTCCATCGGCGTCATGAAAATGGTGCGTTCGGACAAGGCGACCAGCGGCGTGATGTTTTCGCTGGATACCGAGACGGGCTTCCGCGACGTGGTCTTCATCACCGCCTCCTGGGGACTGGGTGAGAACGTGGTGCAGGGCGCCGTGGACCCCGACGAATTCTACGTCTTCAAACCCGCGTTTCTGCGGGGCAAAAGGGCGGTTTTGCGGCGGGTATTGGGCAGCAAGAAAATCAAGATGATCTATACCGAAGGGGATACCCGGCACGGCACCCGCAATGTCGCCACCCACCGCCATGAACAGGACAGTTTCTGCCTCAGCGATGCGGACGTGCTGACTCTCGCCGATTACGCCATCCAGGTCGAACAGCATTACAGCCGGAAAATGCAGGAAAGCCGACCCATGGACATGGAGTGGGCAAAAGATGGCACCGACGGCCAGCTTTACATGGTCCAGGCGCGGCCAGAGACGGTGGCCTCTCAGAAAAAGGGACAGGTGCTCGAAGAGTACATCCTGGACGGTCAGGGCACCGTACTGGTGCAGGGACGCGCCATCGGCAGCAAGATCGCATCCGGACCGGTGCATATTATCCGGGATGTAAGACACCTGGCGGCGTTCAGGCCCGGCGAGATTCTGGTGGCGGATACCACTACCCCGGACTGGGAGCCCATCATGAAAGAGGCAGCCGCCATTGTCACCAATCGCGGCGGACGCACCTGTCATGCCGCCATTATCGCCCGGGAACTGGGCATCCCTGCCGTCGTCGGCTGTGATCACGCGACCACCACGCTGAAGGATGGCGACAGTGTGACCATATCCTGTGCCAGTGGTGATATCGGCAATGTCTACGCGGGTACCCTGCCCTTCATGGTCCGCCATACCGATCTGGCCACCCTGCCCCGTCCGCAAACGCAGATCATGATCAACCTCGGCAATCCGGAAATCGCTTTTCAGACATGCATGTTACCCAACGATGGCGTCGGTCTGGCGCGGATGGAGTTCATCATCAACAGCGCCATCAAGGCCCATCCCATGGCGCTACTGCATCCGGAAAAGGTCGAGGATGTCCCTGAGCGCAAAGCATTGGCAGCACTGACCCAGGGCTACGTCCAGCCCGCCGATTTCTTTGTGGAACGCTTGTCGGAAGGCATCGGGACCATCGCTGCCGCCTTCTATCCGAAGCCGGTGGTGGTGCGGATGTCCGACTTCAAAACCAACGAATATGCCGCCCTATTGGGGGGGCGCTGGTTTGAGCCGGAGGAAGACAACCCGATGCTCGGCTTCCGCGGCGCCGCGCGCTACGCACACCCGGCCTATACCGAGGGGTTTCATCTGGAATGTCTGGCCATGAAACGGGTTCGCGAAGAGATGGGGCTGGATAATGTCATCCTGATGCTGCCCTTTGTACGTCGGGTGAAAGAAGCGGACGACGTGCTGGCGAAGATGGCGGAGTTCGGCCTGCGCCGTGGCGAAAATGGCTTGCAGGTCTATGCCATGTGCGAAATTCCCAATAATGTCATTTTGATCGATCAGTTCGCCAAGCGCTTTGACGGTTTTTCCATAGGCAGTAACGACCTGACGCAACTCACCCTGGGCGTCGACCGCGACTCGGCCATAGTCGCCTTCGACTATGATGAGCGGGACGATGGCGTCAAGGAGATGATCCGCCTCGCGGTGGAGGGTTGCGCCCGTAACGGCATCCACTCCGGACTTTGCGGACAGGCCCCTTCGGACTATCCGGAGATGGCTGAGTTTCTGGTGCAAATCGGCATTCAGTCCATGAGCCTGAATCCGGATACGGTACTGGCGACGACCTTGCTTGTGCTCGACGTGGAAAGAAGGCGGAGTGGAGGGGCATGAAGGTCAACCCGGTACTGCTGGTGATTTTTGACGGCTTCGGTCTCAATCCCAATCGCGCTTTTAATGGCTGGGCTCAGGCGCACACGCCGCATCTCGATCACTACTTTGCCAGTTTTCCCCATACCGCCCTGCAGGCTTCGGGGCGGGCGGTGGGCCTGCCGGACGGGCAATTCGGCAATTCAGAGGTGGGTCACCTCACCCTGGGCTCGGGGCGGATTCTTCTGCAGGATCTGGTGCGCATTTCCGATAGCCTGGCGGACGGCAGTTTTGCGCGAATTCCGGCTTGGCAGGACATGCTCGGAGACTCCAAACGCCTGCATCTGGTGGGTATGGTCTCCGATGGTGGCGTGCACTCCCATATCGCACATTTGCTGGGTATCCTGCCGCTGGTGGTGGCGGCGGGCGTGGAGCCGGTAGTGCACATGATTACCGACGGACGTGATACGGCGCCGCAGTGCGCCGATCTGTTCGCCCGTCAGGTGGAGGAAACCCTGCACCACCTGGGGAAGGGCCGCATTGCCACCGTTTGCGGGCGCTATACGGCCATGGACCGTGCCGGATATTGGGACAGGACGGAAAAGGCCTGGGCCGCGCTGCTGCGCGGGGAAGGACGCACTGCGGACAGTGCTGAGGCGGCTATCCACAGTGCCTGGCAGCGCGCTGAGGGGGATGAGTTCATTTCGCCCACCCTCATCGGCGATCCGCAACAAAATCGCATAGCCGCCGATGAGCCGGTCTTTTTCTTTAACTTCCGTTCAGATCGCATGCGTCAGTTGAGTGCGGCCGTCGCCATGCCCTACTTCAAGCACTTCGAACGGCGGGGCGAGACCGCGAGACGTGCCCTGTGCATGACCTCCTACAACGACGAATATCCCTTTCCGGTCCTTTTCCCCCCCGACATTCCCCACAGCGTCCTGGCCGAAGTGATCAGCGATGCCGGTCTGAAGCAGTTCCACTGCGCCGAGACCGAGAAATACGCCCACGTGACCTATTTTTTTAATGGCGGGCGGGAAGCCCCCTTTCCGGGGGAAGATCGCGAGATCATCCCCTCACCGCAGGTGACCACCTATGACCTGAAGCCAGAGATGAGCGCGCCGCAGGTGGCGGACCGGATTATCGCGGCGCTGGAGCGTGGTGACTACGCCTTTGTACTGGTGAACTTTGCCAATGGCGACATGGTCGGCCATACCGCCAAAATCCCCGCCATCCTGCGCGCAGTGGAGACCCTCGACCTGCAGTTTCACCGGGTGCTGCAAGTGGCGCAGCGGCAGGGTTTCAAGGTGATTCTTACCGCCGATCATGGTAATTGCGACGAGATGGTGGACCCGGTAAGCGGCGAGCCCCATACCCAGCACACGGTGTACCCGGTTCCCATGCTGCTGATCGGGGAACCAGGCGCCCGCCTGGGTATCGGCCGCGGCACCGCCGACATCGCCCCCACCGTTCTGGAACTCATGGGTCTACCGCAACCCAACGCCATGACCGGACGCAGCATCCTCCTCAATAACAGCATTGTCTGAAGCCGGTTTCCCCCAAGGGAAAAGGAGTTGTCGTTATGAGTGCCATGGATCGTGTCGCCGTAATCACGCAGATCATCGACGACCTGACGGACGAATATCCGACCCTGATGTATCCGGTGCCCCTGACCAAAGCGGCAGACGATTTCCTGGCGGAGACGCCGCATGGATAAGGCAAAAATGGCAGCCATGCTCCGCGACATGTTGCGCGCGAGGGCCATTGAAGAGGCGGCCGCACAAAGCTACGCCCAAGGCAACATCGCCGGTTTTCTGCACCTGTATCCGGGTGAAGAGGCCGTGGCAGTCGGCGTGCTGCATGCGGCGGAACCGGGTGACTACGTGGTCAGTACCTATCGCGAACACGTCCATGCCCTGGTGCGCGGCATTCCGGCGCGGCAGATCATGGCCGAACTGTACGGCAAGAAAACCGGGGTCAGCGGCGGTATGGGCGGCTCCATGCATCTTTTCGATAAGGACCGGCGCTTTCTGGGCGGTTACGCCATCGTCGGTGAGACCTTCCCCATTGCTTTGGGCGCAGGCTACGCGGTGGCCTATCGTAAATTGCCTGAAGCCGTGCTCTGCTTCTTCGGTGATGGTGCGGTCAATCAGGGCACCTTTCACGAATCCCTGAACATGGCCGCCTTGTGGAAACTGCCCATTTTCTTTGTCTGTGAGAACAACCATTATCAGATCAGCACCGAAATTCACCGGCACTCCGCCATCACCGAAGTCTACAAACGCGCCTGCGCTTATGGCATAGCGGCTGAAAAGGTGGATGGCATGGACATCATCGCGGTACACGAGGCGGCCAAAAGGGCACTGGACCGGGTCCGCGCCGGGGACGGACCGCAGTTCCTGGAGCTGGAAACCTACCGCTTCCGAGGACATTCCATGGCCGACCCCGGCCGCTATCGCCCGGCCGCTGAGCTCACTGCCTATCAGGCCAATGACCCCATCGCCGCGGCCGTCCAGATGGCGGAATGCCCATACCCCAGCGCCGATGCCATAGCCGCAGCCGGTGCCGACTGCGTGGCCCGCTTCACCGACCACTGCTGTGCGGCGGGGCATCTGGACGATGCGGCCGTCGGGCGTATGCGCCAGGAGGTTCAGGAAGAAGTGGCGGATGCGGTGGCTTTTGCCGAACAGAGCGACGCACCGGACATGGACGATGCCTGGCAAGCCTTCCACCGCAATCGCCGTTTCGAGACCTTCATGGAGGCTGCGCCATGAGCGAGATGCTTTACTGGCAGGCGCTGAACCGCGCCATGGACGCCGAAATGGCCGCCGATGAGACCATACTCACCTTGGGCGAGGATGTGGGGCTATATGGCGGTACCTACCGGGTGACCGAGGGGCTCATGGCCAAATATGGCGAATGGCGGGTGCGCGACACCCCCATCTCCGAGAACAGTTTTACCGGCCTCGGGGTGGGCGCGGCGATGCTGGGCCTGCGCCCGGTGGTGGAGATCATGACCATCAACTTCGCCCTTTTCGCCATGGACGCCATCGTCAACATGGCGGCAAAAATCCCGTTCATGTCCGGCGGACAGTTTCCCATGCCTCTCACCATCCGCATGCCCGGTGGTGTTGCCAAACAGTTAGGTGCTCAGCATTCGCAGCGGCTGGAGCACATGCTGATGAATGTGCCCGGCCTGCGCATCGTGGTCCCCGCCACCCCACAGGATGCCTACTGGCAGTTACGCCAGGCCATTCGCAGCGATGACCCCATTCTTGTGCTGGAACATGAGTTGCTCTATTTCAGTAAAGGCGACGTAGACGAGGCGACGCTGGCTCCACCCATCCATCAGGCGGTGCTACGTCGGCCAGGGCGGGACATCACCTGCATCGCCTACTCGCGGATGTTGCCGCTGGCCCTGCAGGCTGCGGAGACCCTGGCGGCGGAAGGCATCGAACTCACGGTCATTGATCCGCGCAGCCTTTCGCCCATTGATTGGGACACCTGCGTGCGCTCGGTAGAGCAGACCCACCGCTGCCTGATCGTCGAAGAGGACTGCCGCTTTGCCGGTGCCGGTGCGGAGTTCGCCGCCACCTTGCAGGAGCGTTGCTTTTACCTGCTGGACGCCCCCATCCAGCGGGTAGCGGGGATGGATATCCCTACCCCCTTCAATGGTACTCTTGAAGCCGCCAGCATCCCCCGCGGGGAAGACATTGTACAGGCGGCCCGGCGGATGATGGCCCGGAGCTAGGAGGAGAGGTTGATGAAAGCGGAAATCACCATGCCGGTACTGTCCGACACCATGCAGACCGGACGCCTCACCCGCTGGAACAGGGCTGTCGGTGAAGCGATCAAGAAGGGCGAAGCCGTTGCGGAGATCGAAACGGATAAAGCGATTCTGGATGTGGAGGCCTTTGCCGACGGTTTTCTGGCGGGCCCTCTAGCCGCGGTGGGCACGGACATCCCGGTGCGGCAGGTCATCGGTTACATTGCCGATACGCGGGAAGCGAGAAAGACCGAGCACCCCCCGCACCCCGGTGGTCTCCAGGCTTCTCCGTACGCCCGCGCCCTTGCCCGTGATCCGGAACTGGACCTCCGCCAGGTAAAGCCCGGTCCCGACGGCACCATTCATGCGGCCCCGGTACTGGCCAGCGTTTTAGCGCCCGAAGATGCGGACCTGTGCCTCGGCCCGCCCTACACCATCGAGCGACCCAGCATGCTCCGCGCTGCGGTGGCCCGTAATATGTCGGCGACCCTCGACACCCCCACCTTTTTCATCAGCAGCCGCTTGGCCACGGCGCCCCTGCATGCTGCCGCCAAACAGGCGAGCCTCAGCCTGACCCTCGCCCTGACCCGCGCCTGCGCGCTGACCGTCGCCGAAGATCCCTGGTTTAACCACGTCTGGACCCGTCAGGGATTGGCCAAGCGCAGCCGGGTGGATGTAGGCATCGCCGTGGATACGGGCGAGGGGCTGATCACACCGGTGCTGCGCGATGCGGCCGGCCGGCCGCTCAAGGAATTGGTGGAGGACTGGCGGACCCTGCTCGGCAAAGTCAAAAAGGGCCGGATTTATCCGAAAGATTATCAGGGGGCCAGCTTCTATCTTTCCAATCTTGGGGTTTTCCCGGAAGTAGAGCGCTTCAATGCCATCGTGCCGGTGGGCGCTTCCGCCATACTGGCCGTGGCTGCCGCGGGCCGTGATGGGCGGGCGGACTTTACCCTGAGCTGCGATCACCGGGTGATTTTCGGCGCTGACGCGGCACGCTTTCTGCAGCGGCTGGGCAAGCGGCTGGAGGATTTGTCCTGGTTGGCCACTGGCGAGGGAGGCCTGTGAATATAGCGGCAACGCGACATGTCCTCTGCCTCAACAGCGGTTCGTCCTCCATCAAGTTCGCGGTTTTTGCGCTGGGGGCTGCAGGGCAAGAGAAACTTGCGGAAGGCGCCGCCGAGCGTATTGGGCAGAGCGTCGGGCGTTTATGGCTGCAGCGGGGAGAAGAGCAGGTCTTTGACCGGCAGTTAGCCTTGCCGCAGCAGCAGGAGGCCTTAAAGGCCGTATTTGCGGCACTGGCGGAGACACGCTGCGCGACGCCGGACGGCGTCGGCCACCGCATTGTCTCCGGCGGACCGCATCATCAGGCGCATTGCCTGGTGGATAACCAGGTGCTCAGCGATCTGCGCGCCTCCCTGCGTTTTGCCCCTTTACATCTTCCCGCGGAAATCGCCGCCATAGAGGCTGTACAGGCGGTGTGGCCCCATATTCCGCAGGTCGCCTGCTTCGATACGGCCTTTCATCAGAGCATCCCGGAAATAGCCAGCCGTCTACCCCTGCCGCGCAATCTCTGGCAGGAAGGTGTCCGTAAATACGGCTTTCATGGCCTCTCTTACGAGTACATCGTCGGTCGGCTCCCCAATCATGCCTCCGGCAAGACCATCATCGCCCACCTCGGTAATGGCGCGAGCATGGCGGCGGTGCATAACGGGCGGTGCCGCGATACCACGATGGGCTTCACCCCCACTGGCGGCCTGGTGATGGGCACGCGCAGCGGCGATCTCGACCCCGGCGTTCTGCTCTATCTCATGGAAGAAAAGGGCTACAATGCGGCGCAACTGGAGCGCGTCCTCAACCATTTATCCGGCTTGCTGGGTATTTCTGCCTGTAGCGGCGACATGCAGACCCTGCTGCAGCTGCGCGGTGGCGACCCCCATGCAGCGCAGGCCATCGACCTATTCGCTTATAGTGCGCGCAAGGCCATCGGCAGCTTGATGGCGGTGCTGGGTGGACTGGATCGCCTCGTTTTTACGGGGGGCATTGGCGAACACGCCGCCGCGATCCGCTGGGCCATTTGTCGGCCCCTGCTGGGGCTGGGGCTGGAGATAGATCCGGTCGCCAATGAAGACCCCGGACTACGCATTTCCGTGCCGCACAGCCCTGTAGACATCCTCGTCATCCCCACGAATGAAGACCTGATGATCGCCCGGCACTGCCACCGGCTCCTACCTGGGCAGGAGCACCGTCGTTGAAATCCGGTAAAACGCATCACCGCGCGCAACAGCCTGCGCACCCAGTACACCCCGATCACGCCAGCATGACCCAGATTCTCGACGAAAGCCCCCTGCTGCCGATCCATTATCGCATCTGGGCGTTATCCACTGGTGGCACCTTGCTCAGCGGCGTCTCGATGTTTCTACTGGGTGTCACGCTACCCCTGGTGATACCCGTCTTTGCCCTTCCCGCCACCAGCGTCGGCCTGGCCGCTGCCATGCTCATGGGCGGCACCGTCATTGGCGCACTGCTCGGCGGGCATCTGGCTGACCACTTCGGGCGCAAACCCGTCATGGTCATGGACATGATCCTGCTCATGATCGCCGCCCTGCTGGCCGCGCTCGCGCCCAATGCTGCGCAGCTCATCGGTGCCGAATTGCTGGTCGGCGTGGGTATTGGCATGGATTTTCCGGTAGGAAGCAGTTATCTGGCGGAATTCATGCCCCAGAGGCGGCGCGGACGCATGATGGCGGCCGCCATCGCCGTGCAATCCATCGGCATGCTGGCAGGTGCCGGTTTTGCTCTGATCCTTTTGCATAACGCCCATCCCGGAGACAATACCTGGCGCTGGTTGCTGGCCGCAGAAGCACTATTGGTGCTCCCCTACCTGCTCGGCCGCCTCACCCTGCCGGAGAGCGTGCGCTGGTGTATGGGGCGTGGTCACAACGCCGAAGCCGCCCGCATTCTGGAACGCATCGCGCCTCAACAAACAGAGATGCTCGCCGCCATGGTTCGGCATCTGGGCAAGAAAATCCACCACGTGGCCAAGATCCGACCAGGTCGGCACATGGGTATAGGGACCCTGTTTTCTCCGGAATACCGACGCCGCACCTTGCTGGTGACCCTGCCCTGGTTTTTTATGGACGTGGCCACCTACGGCGTCGGCCTGTTCACCACCATCCTGCTCGGTGCCATGCGCAATGGCGGGAACGACGGGATCATCGGTGTGGTTAGCAGAGACCTTGCCAATGCGCTGGACAGCGGCAAGGTGGATATTTTTCTCCTTCTCGGTTCCGTACTCTCCCTCTGGGCGGTACCCTGGCTGGGCCGGATTCATATGCAGATGATCGGTTTTGGGGGCATGGCGCTCGCCATGGGATTACTCTATTTTGCGACGGGTATGGCCGGAGGGGCCGCTGCCCACCTGCAGCTCATTCTGATCGGTTTCATGGTGTTCAATCTGTTCATGACCGCAGGCCCCAACGCCACGACCTTCATCTTGCCAACAGAAATGTACCCCACGCAGGTCCGCGCCTTCAGCGCCGGGTTCGCTGCCGCTATAGCCAAGATTGGCGCGACCATCAGCGTTTTTTTGCTGCCGGTGATCCAGTCTGCGCTGGGCGTTACCATGGTCTTGCTGCTGATGGGCACGGTCAGCCTGCTGGGTTTGGTGCTCACTTACAGCTTCCGTGTGCAAGGCCGTGGCCTGACGCTGGAAGAGCACCACGGACCGGCTTTGCCCCAATGAAGCATCGAGAGAAGGAGATCAGACATGCCCTATGCCCATTTTGATGCGCTGTTGGCCGCCGTCGCACCCCTGGACGACATCCCCGTGGCCGTGGTGGACGCCGCCGAGGAGCATGTCCTGCGCGGTGCCTGCGCGGCAAAACTGCAAAGCATCGTAGATCCCATCCTCATCGGCGATGAAAACGAAATTCGCAGCTTGCTGCTCAAGCTGGGACACGATTCCGGCGCCTGTCCCAACTTTCGCATCATCCACGCGGACAATGCCGAAGCCGCCGCTGAAAAAGGCGTCGAGTTGGTGCTCACCGGAGAGGCCAAAGCGCTGATGAAGGGACACCTGCATAGCGACACCTTCCTCCACCCCATTCTCGCCAAACTGCGCACGGATCGTCGTCTTTCTCATGTCTTTGTTGCGGATATCAAGGCGTATCCGAAACTCCTGCTCATCACCGATGCCGCCATCAATATTGCACCTGACCTGACCACCAAGGCCGCCATTCTGCAAAACGCCATTGATCTGGCGCGGATTCTCGACGTTGCGCAACCCAAGGCCGCCATTCTCTCCGCGGTGGAAGTGGTCAACCCCGCCATCGTCTCGACCGTAGACGCTGCCTGCCTGTCGAAAATGGCGGAACGCGGGCAGATTACCGGCGCGCTGGTGGACGGCCCCCTCGCCTTCGACAACGCCATATCCAAAGAGTCTGCAGAGATCAAAGGGATACAGAGTGTTGTGGCCGGAGACGCCGATATTCTGCTGGTACCCGACCTAGTGTCCGGCAACATCCTCGCTAAAGATCTGGAATACCTGGCCGGGGCGACACTGGCAGGGATCGTGATGGGCGCCCGGGTGCCGGTTATCCTCACCTCCCGCGCTGATCCCGCCCGTGCCCGCCTGGTTTCCGCGGCACTCGCTGCCCTCGTGCATTATCGTCGGCTGGAGACGCCCGCATGACCGAAAGCAACGCCCGCCGCCCGCCCATCGCCACCCTCACCCTCAACCCGGCCGTGGACATCGCCTACGAGGTGGCGCACCTGATTGCGGACCAGAAAAGTCATGCCACGTCCACCCGCTACGACCCCGGCGGGAACGGCATCAACGTCGCCCGCGCCCTCAAGGAGCTGCTCGTCTACGCCCACAGTTGCTGTGTCGTGGCCGGAAATATCGGCGAACTGCTGCAGAAACTGCTGCAGCATCAACTGGATGATCCGCACTGCGTGCATCTGGAGGGGGAAACCCGCGTTAACGCCACCATTTTGCAGGGTGACCCCACCGCACAGTTTGAAATCACCGGCATCGGGCCGCGAGTTTCAGAACTCATCCTCGCCGATATCCGGGAAACCTTTCTGGGCCTGTGCAAAGACGGTTTTGCGGTACTCACCGGCTCCGTCCCCCCCGGCGTGGATGACCATTTCTACGGAGATATGATCGATCGCGTCCGGGCTGGCGGTGGACAATCCATTGTCGATGCCCATGGCGCCCTCCTGCAACACGCTCTTCCCCATCATCCCTTTCTGATCAAACCCAACCGCTATGAGCTGTCCCTGCTGCGCCAGCGCGACTTACCTACGCTGGAAGATGTGGCGCAGGAGGCGCGCGCCGTACAGCGGGAAGGAGTGCACTATGTCTGCGTGTCCCTGGGTGGCGACGGCGCACTGCTGGTCGGACCCGATGGCAGCTATTTCGCCAAGGCACCCGCCGTTACGGTGAAGTCGACGGTCGGCTCAGGCGACGCCATGGTCGCCGGCCTCGTCGCCGCGCTGGCCCACGGCCAAAGTCCGGCAGAAGCCCTGCGTCTGGCTGTCGCCTGCGGCAGCGGCACGGCCGCCCGGCCGGGGACCGAGATTTTTTCCCATAATGATCTGGATGCCCTGCTACGGGTTACGGAAGCGCATGCGCTGGATATTTGAGCGCACTGTATCCATTCTACTATTCCAAACATATCTGTGCTTTACCCGCCTCTTTGGCGCGATACATGCGATCATCAGCCAATTTCACCAGTTCCTGCCAGGTGTCTGCGCGATCCTGTGGCCATTGTGCGATGCCACCGCTCCAGGTCAAGGGCTGGCCGTCGGGTCGCTGCATAATGCCACTATGAACGATGGCCTCCATCCGTTTAGAAGCCCGTTCTGCGGTGGCATAGGGCATGACGAGCACGAACTCCTCGCCGCCCCAACGGATCACCGCATCGCTGTCGCGCAAAGCCGCTTTCAGCTGCTCGGCGGCATAGAGCAGGATATCGTCCCCCGTTTTGTGCCCAAAAACGTCGTTCACCTGCTTAAAATCATCCAAGTCAAGGAAAACCATGGAGATGGGGAATTTCTGGCGTTGCGCCTGGGCCATCTGCAATTGCAGGAATTGCTCGCCGCTACGCCGGTTCAACAGGTGCGTCAGAGGGTCCAGACTGGATTGTTGAAACAATCCTTTCATGAGTTGAAGCTGACTCAGGGAAGCCATGCTGCTCACAATCGCAATCAACAGCAGCAACAAGAATACGACCATATCCTTCGTGCCGGGCAGCATCCCCTGACTGTGCAGCTGTTCAGAAAGCATGAAGGCCAACAACATGGGCAGACCGAACAACAGTGTTTCCGTTACCACAAATGGAAACAGGGCCAGCCCGGTCAGCAACACGAACGGCAAAAAGGCATATCCAGCCACCATGGCCCGCCCCAACGCATCGAAATGCACGTCTGCGAGCAATAAACGGCTGAATATGAAAAAAATGGTGGGGATGGTCAACAGCAGCCCGACGGCAACCTTGGCGTGTCCCACACTCGGTGAACAGCGGCAAAGGAAAGCCAGGAAACCGAAGGCCGCGCTGGCAAGAATCCGCGCACCCGCCAGAGTGACCGCGACCCTAAGCGGAAAAATGGCGAAGTCGACCACCATCCAAAGAGGGGTGAGCACCGCGAATACGGCGGCCGTCATCTGGACACGGGAAAGGATGAACCGAGCGCGATAGCGGGAAAAAAGCGGGGAATGGGAGTGGCTATTGACAAAATCCACCAATTCTCCAGGTCCCACAAAGAAAAACTGGCCAATTTCTATCTTGGCACCGAGCCAAAGTCTTTGCCGTAGTCCTTGTAGAAAACTCATGCGCCATGTTCCAGAATATGGTGGCCCCACCAGTCAAGACAGCTAGAGGGCGAGTCCACGCCGGGCCGGTATGACGTAGGGATAGATCTTGTGCTCCGCTTCATTGCGCTCATCGTCCTCTCCTCACCAGACAACAAGCTTAAACCATTGTCTTAAATAGAGGGGGCACTATAATGTGGCTCACAAAATTTTTCAACGAGGTACACTTTACTTATGGCTTTATCCATTACCGACGAGTGCATCAATTGCACCATTTGCGAACCGGACTGTCCCAATAACGCGGTTTTTCCCGGATTGACACATTATGAAATTGATCCAGATCGATGCACAGAATGTGAAAATTTTTTTGCTACGCCCATGTGTCAGGAAGTCTGTCCGGTGGATTGCATCATGTCCATTTCGTAACCATTCACGGAGCGTGCATCTACATGCCACGCATGTTGTGATGCCTTCTCCTGAACCCGTGTTCAATGAGACAAGGAAATCAAGGTGAAAACAAAAATTATAGCAGAACGATATCATGATTTCAGTTATGGACATCGCGTGTATCAGCATGAAGGAAAATGCGCGGCTTTGCATGGACATAACGGTCGGGTGCATTTTACAGTAACCGCTGATACGCTGGACACTGTTGGTCGTGTGGTGGATTTCTCTGTGATTAAGGATAGTCTCTGCAACTGGGTGGAAAATCATTGGGATCACAGGTTCATGGTATGGGAAGAAGACCCTTTGTCATCTCCTCTATGCAACATGAATCCGTCCACCGTTATTGTTCCATTTAACCCTACAGCAGAAAACATAGCCTATCACCTGCTTCATACAGTTGGTCCCATGCAGCTTAAGGAAACTGGTGTAAAGCTGATTAAGGTAACTTTTGAAGAGACCACAAAGTGCAGGGCCGCCGCTGAAATCGAATGATGGGTTTCCTTTACCCACTCCGCCTGGATAGAAATGATGCCCTAGAACCAGACATGGCCCTAATCTGCTTTAAAGGTGCGAAGATTCTCTCTCAACCGTTGCGCAGATTTTTGCAATAATCCGGCCTGATGGCGTGCTACCTCACTTGCCTCGGCGGTACTACGCAGTGCCGTAGAGATATGAAGAATGTTCTCGGTCACCTGCTGAACCGCCTTACTCTGTTCATCGGCTGCGGTTGCCACGGACACCACCCTTTCCGATACGGAATCAATCTGCCCGGTGATCAAGGTCAGTGCCTGCCGAGCCTCGTCTCCTTGTTTGGCGCCCTGCCGAGCCCGTTCTTTCCCCTCTTCCATGGCCTGTATGGCGTCGCCGGAGTCCCGCTGGATGTTTTCCACAATGGCACGGATAGCTACCACGGCCTCTACGCTGCGGTTGGCCAGCCCGCGTACTTCGTCGGCGACGACCGCAAACCCCCGCCCGCTCTCCCCTGCACGCGCTGCTTCAATGGCGGCATTTAACGCCAACATATTGGTCTGATTGGTAATTTCCTGTATGGTGCTGACGATGTCGCCGATGCGTGCGCTGGATTCGCCAAAACGGCTGACCGTATGCGCTACGCCTTCAATACTCGCGACAATTTCTTTCATCGCATCAAGGGTCTGCCCAATGACACACCCACCCTTGTCGGCTTCCAGCTTGGCCTGCTGTGCCGTCGATGCGATTTCCTCCGCACGATGCGCTACGTTCGTAGCAGCGACACTCATGGCTTCTACTGCGGTGGATATGGAATCGGCCTGGTCGTTTGCCTTGATGGTTCCAGAGCTCAGATCTTGTGATAGAGCCTCAATCTCAGTGCCTTTCTGGGCCACCTCATCGGCGGCGCTGCGCACATTGTGGATCAACGTCGCCAGCCGGTTGCCCATCTCGTTGACGGACGAACCGATATTGGCTAGCATGCCACGCATGTCATGGGTATCGACGCGGGAGCGGAGGTCTCCTCCCGCTATCTCTCCGACCACCTGGCTGGTGTTGCGCAACTGCACACGGATGGTGCGGTTTACCATGGTGGCGATGAGCAGCACCAACACGATAGCGCCTACTCCGGAAACAACCAGGATTAAAAGCATCCCATGGTATATGGTGCGGGTATTCTTGGATAAAGCATCTGCATCTTCGTTAAACGCAGAAAATAGTTGTTTTGCTGCAAGATTGTATTTTCCATAAGCGGGCTTCACCGCATGCTTATAAATATCTCCTATTTGATCGAAATCGCCATTTTGCATCGCATGGATTTCTTGCACTGCAGCAGTGCGCGCCGCTCTCTTGGTCGACAGCAACATTAACAAGGCGTGTGCGGCGCGAGAGCCGGGTTTAGAGAGCACCATGCGATCAATTTCTTGCGTATGTATGTCATTGCTGTTTTCGTCCGCCAGAATCGCGGCCATCTGTGTTCCATTGTTGACGGCAGTACTAATTCCCGCATTGTAATTACTGACTGCATCGGCAATTTGCTCCAGCGCCTCACGCGTAAATGCTGATGTCGAAATAATTTTTGCTGCTAATACACTTTCCTGCTGCACGGCATATAATTGAGAGGCCGCGGCGTCCACCCTATACAGAGAATAGATCGCAGCGAATGTGCCAATAGCCATCGCGATAGCAGCGAAGATTGCGCCGCCCACGATTGCTTGATTTACATCCATTTTTATTTTTATCATCGGTTTTCCCGGGAAACGATATGGAATCTTACAGTTAAGATCATTAAAAACAATACCAACAAGACACCGCTGCTCATAATAGCATTAGAATGTCGTATTTATGAAGCCCTGTGGGCTCACGCTACAGAAGTTCCGGCCTTACGTATCGTGCTGTCCCGCGAGGCCAGCAGGAAATTGGCGCAACAGACTGATTTTACTTGTTTATGTCCGCACCTCCATGGTGCTCATTGGTGACGGAGTAGATAACGGTCAGCGACTCTGCCCCAGGCCCACAGCGCTGAATACCTGGGGCTCCGAAAGACATTCCGAAACTCCCGCACATGGGCCATGAATCAGGGCATCCGTCCGAATCTCACCTCTGCGCCATCTGCAAGACGGACGTTGAGAATGTTCTACACTGACAGGAGGATACGGTCATGGCGCATGATGAACCGGTCGCTGCATCCTTTTCCAAGCGCAACTGATGAGGAGCATCAGATGGCTGACACCACAACGGATATCCTGATCGTTGGCGGCGGCCCCGCCGGCATGATGACGGGGATTACCGCCGCCCAGTTCTCGCCGCACAAAAAGGTCCTGGTGATCCGCCCGGAAACGGATGCGGTGATTCCCTGTGGTATCCCCTACATATTTGGCACCCTGGGCGGCACCGATGAGGATATGGCGGGGCGCGCGCCCCTGCTGGCGGCTGGCGGACAGCTTCAGATGGGCATGGTCCAGAACATCGATCGCGTTGCACACAGCGCCACCCTGGCGGATGGCGCTGTCATTCACTGGGAACGTCTGGTGCTGGCCACTGGTGCCGAAAACTTCATCCCCCCCATTCCGGGCACCCATCTGGAAAACGTCTTCAGCATCCAAAAAGACTACGATTATCTGGAGAAGCTCTTCAGTACCCTCATCCCGCAAATCAAAAAACTGGCTATCATCGGTGGCGGTTTCATCGGGGTGGAATTTGCCGACGAAATCCGCAAACGCGGCATCGAGGTGCATATCGTCGAGATGCTACCGCACCTGATGCAGGCGGCCTTTGACCTGGATGCCTGTGCGGCGGTGGAGAAGCAGTTGCAGGCCCATGGCGTGCATATCCATACCGGAGCCCGGGTGGAGGCGCTGCTGGCCGATGCCAGCGGCAAGCGCGTCGGGCAGGTGCAGATCGCCGGACAGGATGCCCTGAACGTGGACGCAGTGCTCATCGCCATCGGTACTCGCCCCCAGGTCGCGCTGGCCAGGGATATGGGCTTGACCCTCAGCCGCTCCGGCGGGATCTGGGTCGATGCCTTCCAGCGTTCCCGCGAAGATCCCGATATTTTTGCCGTCGGAGATTGCGCCCACAAGCAGGATTTTTTCACCCGCAAGGCCAATCACGCCATGATCGCCTCTCAGGCGGCGGCCGAGGGCCGCATCGCTGGCATGAACCTCTATGGCCTGCGCCAGCTCCGCTACAATGCCGGATCGGTAAGCATCTACGCGAGCCAAATCGATGGCTTGGCTTTCGGCGTCGCCGGGCTTACCCAGCATCAGGCGGAGCAGGAAGGCTTCCCCATTCTGGTCGGCGAGGCTCACCTGCCCGATCATCACCCCGCCTCCATGCCCAATACCACAGAGATTTACTGCCGGATCATCTTCGCCGCTGACTCCCTGCAGATACTCGGCGGACAGATTCTCGGCGGTGCCACCACCGGCGAACTGGTCAATACTATCGGTCTCGCCATACAGATGCACGCCTCCGCACCCGATCTGGCCAGTATGCAATTTGGCAGCCAACCCCGCCTGACGCCTTCCCTGCATCCCCTGATAGCCGCTACGGGTGACGCCCTACGACGCCATTATGAACCTCTCCATCCCTGCTTTACAGGAGCCCCACATGCCTAAAATCGCCCAAGCGCCACTCGGCATGTCCGCCGAAAGCACGCACCGCTGGATGGAAAACTATCGTCTCGCCACCCAGGACAGTGGACGCCTGTTCCTGATGGCCGGCGATCAGAAAGTCGAACATCTCAACGACGATTTTATCGGTGGTCATGTCGCGACGGACGACTCCGACCCGGAGCATCTGTTCCGCATCGCCAGTGAAGCGCCCGTGGGTTGCTTCGCCGCACAAATGGGCCTCATTGCCCG
The DNA here is from genome assembly GCF_023229925.1 of Acidithiobacillus sp. Lineage (NCBI taxonomy): Bacteria > Pseudomonadati > Pseudomonadota > Acidithiobacillia > Acidithiobacillales > Acidithiobacillaceae > Acidithiobacillus > Acidithiobacillus sp. Next base: position 719,257 of record NZ_JALNYM010000001.1, read on the forward strand.
CTATGGCATGGACTACCGCGATATACCCTACCTACTCAAACTCAACAGCAAGACCCATCTGATCAAAGCGGCGCAACGCGATCCGGTCAGCCTGCAGTGGCAGAGCATGGCGCAGGTCCACGACTTTCTGCGTCATTCCGGTCTCCGGGTGGTTGGAGTGGGTTACACCATTTATCCGGGCTCTGAGTTCGAGCCGACAATGCTCAGTGAAGCGGCATGCATCATTCAGGATGCCCATGCCATGGGATTGCTGGCCGTCATCTGGGCCTACCCGCGCGGCAAGGCCGTGGGTGAACGCGAGCAGGACCCGCATCTCATTGCCGGTGCTGCGGGTCTGGCGGCCTGTCTCGGGGCGGATTTCGTCAAGATCAACCCACCACTCAATGCGGTCGGCGCCATGGACGGCACGCTCCTGGGTGAAGCGGTAGCCGCTGCCGGACGCACCCAGGTCGTCTGCGCAGGGGGTTCGGAAGCCGATGCGCCGGAGTTTCTACAACGCCTCCACGAACAGATTCATGTGGGTGGCACGCAAGGCTGCGCCACTGGCCGGAATGTCCATCAGCGCAGCCAGCCCGATGCCGTCAACTTCTGCAAAGCCATCCACGCCATTGTCGTCCACAATCAGGGCGTCGATGAAGCGGTCAAACTGCTGAATCCCAACGCATGATGAAACTACCAGCGCAGCGCTGCAAAATTGTCTGCACCATCGGCCCGGCGTCCGATGCACCGAAAACACTGGAGCAGATGATCCGCGCCGGAATGAATGTGGCCCGCCTGAATCTCGCTCATGGTACGCCGGATGAACACCGCAGCCGCATTGGCCGTATCCGCGCTGCGGCGGAACAGGTGGGACAGCGCGTTGCCATCCTCGCTGACCTGCCCGGCCCTAAAATCCGTATCGGTGTGCTACCCGCCCCGGTCACCCTCAAACGCGGCAGCCGGGTACTCCTCGCCCCTGATGTACCCGGAACCCCAGAGCAGATTCCCTTGGAGCTGCCCCGCCTTTCCCGTCCTCTGGTCAAAGGTGACACGGTGTTTCTGAATGATGGCTTTATCGAATTGCATGTGGAGCAGCATGATCCTGCCGGTATCCTCTGCCGGGTGCTGGTAGGCGGCGCACTGCTCTCCCATAAGGGCGTCAATCTGCCCGGGGTGACACTGGAAGGTGGCGCCCTCACCTCGGCTGATCGCGAATTGCTGGCCTTCGCGCTGGAGGCCGGCGTTGACGGGCTGAGTGTCTCTTTTGTGGAAACGCCGGAAGACCTCCACGCCGCCCGTCGGGAAGCGCAGGCTTTGGGTTATGATCCCTTTCTAGTGGCCAAAATCGAAAGGGCGCAGGCATGGAAACACATTGATGCCATCATCGCCGCCGCCGACGGCATCATGGTGGCGCGCGGTGACCTTGGCGTAGAGGTACCCATCGGGCAGATCGCGCTGATTCAAAAGCGCCTCATCCGCAAGGCCCGCGCGGTAGGCAAGCCAGTCATCACCGCCACCCAGATGCTGGAATCCATGGTTCACAACCGTCGCCCCACCCGTGCGGAGGTGACGGACGTGGCCAACGCCGTCCTCGATGGTACCGACTGTGTCATGCTCTCCGAAGAATCAGCCATGGGCGATTATCCCGTCGATGCAGTGAAAATGCTGGCGGAAATCGCCCACATCACCGAAAAATCGCGATCCGAGATGAGCCCGCTCGATGCAGAAACCCTGCACGACGCGCCCAGTGTGGAGTCGGTCATCGCCTGGGATGTCCGTACCGCTGCTCAGCATCTGAATCCGCTGTTTATCGTCACCCCCACGGAAACGGGCACCACCGCAGCCCGCATCGCGCGCTTCCGACTGGCCCCGTGGATACTGGCCTTCAGTCCCCATAACCGCACTTGCCAGCGCCTGTGCTTTCATTATGGCGTGCATGCCATAGAAATGCCGAGCCCTGATCAGGGCTGGGAACAAGCCGTCCGCCGTTGGCTGGTCACCCAGGGTATCGAAAAAGGCCTCATTCTCCTTACCCATGGCCCGAGCCAGGGCCACCCCGGTGGCACCAACCGTTTAGAGATTATTCGTCTGGAGCAAGCCAGCACCCTTTGATCTGCTCACCGCATGTTCCATTGAACCGGAGGACTTTGTGACCATTACCCCTTGCTACCTATTCCCGCAATTGCCCGAATCACTTGCCGGTCTGGCCGAACTCGCCGTCGACCTGCGCTGGTCCTGGAGCCATACCGCTGACACCCTCTGGCAGCACATCGCTCCTGAACTCTGGGAGCAAACCCGCAATCCCTGGCTGATTCTGCAAAATGTTGGCGGTAATACGCTCCAACAACTGGCCCAGGACCAGGATTTTATCGCGAAGCTGAACACCTTCGTCAGCGAGCACCGCGACCGCCTCGCGCAAACATGCTGGTTCAGCAAAACCTATCCCCACCCGCCCTTCAGTCAGGTGGCCTATTTCAGCATGGAGTTTGGTCTGTCCGAGTCCCTGCCCATTTACTCGGGAGGCCTCGGCATCCTTGCCGGCGACTGCTTGAAAACCGCCAGCGATCTCGGAATTCCTCTACTGGGTATCGGCATGCTCTGGCAGCAGGGTTATTTTCGCCAGAGTCTCGACGATTGCGGCCGCCAGATCGAACTCTATCCTTACAACGATCCCACCCAGATGCCCGTCACTCCAGTGCGGGACGCGTCGAGCGAATGGCTCCGCCTGGAATTGCCTTTCCCCGGACGCAAAGTCATCCTCCGCGCCTGGCAGGCCCAGGTCGGTCGGGTGACCCTGTATTTGCTCGACAGCAACGACCCCCTCAACGCCCCCGCTGATCGCGGCATCACTGCCGAACTCTACGGTGGCGGCCCGGAGACTCGCCTGCAGCAGGAAATCTGCCTGGGCGTCGGCGGCTGGATGCTGCTGCGCCGCCTGGGGATCCAGCCGGATATCTGTCACCTCAACGAAGGGCATGCAGCCTTCGCCATTCTTGCCCGGGCTTACAGCCACATGCAGGATCATGGAACCGATTTCCCCTGCGCCCTTACCGCCACCCGCGCCGGGAATATCTTCACCACCCATACCCCCGTTTCCGCCGGTTTCGACCGCTTTCCGCCGGAACTGCTGACACGCTACGTCGCCGGCGCACCCAGGGCCTTCGGCATAGACGTGGAAACGATCCTCGCCTTGGGCCGGGAGAATCCAGAAGACACCCGCGAACCTTTCAACATGGCCTGGCTCGCCATTCACGGCAGCCTTACCGTCAATGGCGTCAGTCGCCTGCATGGGGCTGTCAGTCGTCGTTTGTTCCAACCCCTGTTTCCACGTTGGCCCGAGGACGAAGTCCCCGTCACGCACGTCACCAACGGCGTTCATACGCCCTCCTGGGATTCCGCTGAAGCCGACGCCTTATGGACCAAGCATTGCGGCAAGGCACGCTGGCTGGGGGACTTAAAGGATATCGAAGCCGATTTTCGCCGGACCTCCGATGAGGATATCTGGCAACTGCGCAGCACCGCGCGCCAGCAGGTGATCCACTTCGCTCGGCAACGCCTGCAAAAACAATTGGCAGCCGCACACGCACCCGATCAGGACTGCGAACAGGCCAAAACGGCACTCGATCCCAATACCCTTACCATCGGTTTCGCCCGCCGCTTTGCCGCCTACAAGCGCCCCAACATGCTGCTCACCGATCCAGATCGTCTCTACCGTCTGCTGAATAATCCCCACTGTCCCGTACAATTGCTGATCGCTGGCAAGGCACACCCCAAGGATGGGGCCGGCAAGGCCATGATCCAGCAATGGACCCAATTTATTCATCAACACCCCGACCTGGCCGGGCGCATGGTCTTCATCGCCGATTACGACATGATGGTCGCCGAACAACTGGTGCAGGGTGTTGACCTGTGGATCAATACCCCGCTTCGTCCCTGGGAAGCCAGTGGCACCAGTGGCATGAAAGTGCTGGTCAACGGCGGCCTCAATCTCTCGGAGCTGGATGGCTGGTGGGCCGAGGCCTATAGTCCGGAGACCGGCTGGGCGTTGGGGGACAGTCAGGAGCACGATAGCGACCCGGAATGGAACCGACTGGAGGCAGAGCAGCTTTACCGTCTGTTGGAGGAAGAGGTTGTTCCCCTCTTCTACCATCAGCGTGATGCCAACGGCTGCCCTTGCGGATGGATAAACAAAATCCGCGAAAGCATGAGCCGGCTGACCTCTCAATTCAGCAGCAATCGCATGTTGCAGGAATACGTGCACTCTTTATATGCCCCTGCTGCCCGCCTCCTCGCCGCTCGTAGCGAACGGGCCACGGTGGACGGGATCAGTCGATGGCAGCATGACATTCGTCAGCATTGGCAAAGCCTGCATTTTGGCGAACTGAATGTACAAAGTGACACGGACACTCATCATTTTCAGGTGCATGTATATCTGGATGATCTTGACGCCGACGCCGTGGCGGTACAACTCTTTGCCAATGGCGACGGAGCGCAAGACCCTAAAATTTATGCGATGACGCGCGGAGACGCCTTAAGCGGGGCAATCAATAGCTACAATTATACCTGTGCAGTGCCTGCCCACTGCGCGGTCGAACGTTTCACGCCGAGGATCATTCCGCATCGCGACGGATGTTTGGTTCCCATGGAAAGCACCGAAATACTCTGGTACCGCTGAGAGGACAACTTCATGAATAATCAGATACCTGATCTCCCTACCATCGTCGAGGCCGAACGCAAAATGTTCGGCAAATACCTCCTACCGATTGCCATCGTCCTGATCGTTATCGGCCTTTTCGGACTGCTGAGCCCGGTCATTCTTTCGGCCGTAACCGATGGGGTGCTGGCGGCCATATTGATCATTGCCGGGTTCACCTGGATCATCCACAGTTATCAGATGCATCAGCACCGGTTGGCAGACTGGCTGAAACCGCTGCTGCTGCTCATTACCGGCGGGATCATGATCGCACTGCCCAACGCCGGTATTGCCGCCATCGGCCTGATGTTCATCCTCTACTTTGTGCTTGATGCCTACCGCAACTTCACCCAATCCAACGTCCACGCCGGCCACGGAAGGGGCTGGTTTATTTTCAGTGGAGTGATCGATATTGTCATAGCCATTCTGTTTTTTGCCACCTGGCCACAAGGCTCGCTCATTCTGGTCGGCATCTTTGTGGGCGTAAATCTGATTTTTGATGGCGTCATTTTGCTGATGCTCCGCAATGTTGTGTCTGGAAGCAACAAATAGGCTCGAATAGCGCCATGCGCACATGCCCATAGCAGGACTATCCAGCATTTAATGCGGCGTTGCTGCATTATCCGAATCACCTGGAGGACGAATGATGACCACGATTCCACAACATTTTGCCAACCGTGAAGAGGCGGCGGAATTACTCACCCATCGCTTGGCCTCTTATGCGGGTAAACACCCCTTGGTGCTCGCTATTCCGCGTGGAGCGCTGCCCATGGCACGCATCATCGCCGAGAACCTCCACGGGGACCTTGACGTCGTCCTCGTGCGCAAAATCGGAGCACAGGGCAACCCCGAATACGCCATAGGCGCCGTCGATGAGGAGGGGCGGATATGGACCGATCCCATGGCCAATCGCCTGGGTATCGACGCGCAGTACATTCGCGATGAAGCAGCCCGGCAACTGGAGGTGATCAAAGCGCGGCGCGCACAATACACACCGATTCACCCGGCCATTGACCCTCAGGGCCGCATCGTTATTGTGGTTGACGATGGCGTCGCCACCGGTGCCACGCTGGGGGCTGCATTGCGTCTCCTTCGCCAGCGGCGACCTGCCCGCCTGATCGCCGCCTTTGCCGTGGCCCCTCCCGACACCATCGCGCAGTTGCGTCCCCTCGCCGATGATCTGGTGTATTTGGCGGCCCCACAACCATTTTATGCGGTAGGCGAGTTCTTTACCGACTTCCGTGAAGTCAAGGACGCAGAGGTGCTGGAGATTTTGCGCGAAACATCGCCCAGGCAGGAACCGGAGCAGACATAAACATGCCCATTCTCAATCCTGATATTGTCCAGATCTTCGACGAAATCGCCGACCTTTTGGAGATTGAGGACGCCAATCCCTTCCGGATACGAGCCTACCGCAATGCCGCCCGCCTCGTGCAGGGTCTGAGCAGCGATGTCAAGACTATGGTAGAGGCCGGTGAAGACCTCACCGAGCTACCCGGCATCGGCGACGACCTGGCCAAAAAAATCATCGAGATCGTTACCACGGGCCACTGCTCCTTTCTCGAAAAGCTGGAAAAACAGACCCCCCCGGCATTGACGGAGCTGCTCAAGGTGCCGGGCCTCGGACCCAAGCGGGTCAAGGCGCTTTGGCATGAACTGGACGTGGAGACCGTGGACCAGCTCACCCGCGCCGCCCGGGAAAAGCGCATTCGCGGCATCCCTGGTTTTGGCGAGAAGACCGAAGCGCGTATCCTGGAAGCCCTCCAGGCCCAGATCGCCGCCGTTCCCCGCTTCCCTATCGCCATCGCCGCCCCGTATGCGGCCGCCCTGGTCCGATACCTGCAGAACGTACCCGGCGTGCAGCGGGTAGTAGTGGCGGGCAGTTTCCGGCGCGGCCGGGATACGGTGGGCGACCTGGATATATTGGCTACGGCCGCTACCGACAGTCCGGTGATGGCGCGCTTCACCGCCTACGAAGATGTGGCGGAGGTTCTCTCCCACGGCACCACCCGGGCCACCGTGATCCTGCGGAACAAACTTCAGGTAGACCTGCGGGCCGTGGATGAATCCGCCTATGGTGCCGCCCTGCATTATTTCACCGGCTCGAAGGCCCACAACATCGCCATCCGCCGCATGGGTCAGGATATGGGTCTAAAGGTCAACGAATATGGGCTTTTTCGCGGGAAAGAACGTATCGCCGGCGATACGGAGGAGTCGGTGTATGCCGCTGTCGGCCTGCCTTATATTGCGCCGGAACTGCGGGAAAACTGCGGCGAAATCCAGGCCGCCCGCGCCGGACATTTGCCGAAACTGGTGGCGATGGGCGATTTGCGCGGCGACCTTCACGCCCACAGCAAGGCCAGCGATGGTCACTATAGTGTGCGGGACATGGCCGCGGCGGCCAAGGCCGCAGGTCTGGAGTATCTGGCTATCACCGAGCACAGCCGCCACCTGACCGTCGCCCATGGCCTCGACCCGGTGCGCTTGCGCCGGCAATTGGACGAGATTGACGCCCTCAATAGGGAACTCGATGGCATCACGCTGCTCAAGGGCATAGAGGTGGACATCCTGGAAGACGGCAGCCTGGATTTGCCCGACGGCATCCTGGGTGATCTGGACCTGGTGGTGGCTGCGGTGCACTACCGCTTTGATCTGCCCAGAAGCAAACAGACGGCACGTATCCTCAAGGCCATGGACAGCCCCCATTTCACCATCCTCGCCCATCCCAGCGGACGGCTCATCGGCAGCCGGGAAGCCATGGATGTGGACATGCCCCGCGTCATCCGCCATGCGCGCGAGCGGGGCTGCTTTCTGGAGATCAACGCCCAGCCCGAGCGCCTGGATCTCGTCGACATCCATGCCCGGATGGCCAAGGAAGAGGGGGTGCTGCTGGCCGTCAACTCCGATGCCCACAGCATTCACGACTTCGACAATCTGCGTTTTGGCCTGCAGCAGGCGCGGCGCGGCTGGCTGGAGAAGAAAGACGTGCTCAATACGAGGACCCTCAAGGCGTTGCGGCCATTGCTGGCGGCGACCATGAGCAGCTAGGCCGACGCGTGCGGGGGCCTGTTTCACTGCCTTATCACATCGGCGGCTCCGGCTGCGGCTTTGAAATGGCGCTGAAACCACTCCAGCGCGAGGCGGGCCGCCGCTTCCAGTGTCCCTCGTTCCTCGAAGAGATGGGTGGCGCCGGGGACAATGGCCAGTTCCTTCTCTGCCCGCAAAGCGGCGAAAGCCTGCTCATTCAGACCAATCACGACATCGTCTAGGCCGCCGACGACGAGGAGGGTGGGTGCTTTTACCTGAGTGATGGCAGGACCGGTGAGATCGGGTCGCCCGCCGCGGGAAACCACCGCAGCGATAGCGTCACCAAACTGGGCGGCGGCGCGCAAGGCCGCCGCAGCGCCGGTACTGGCACCGAAATAACCCAGGGGCAAGCCCGCCGCTTCCGGCTGTCGCTTTGCCCAACGGGTGGCTAACACCAGACGCTCGCTCAGCAGGCCGATGTCGAAGCGGGTGGCGTAGACCCTGTCCTCCTCTTCACTGAGCAGATCAAAGAGCAAAGTACCCATACCGCCATCGCGCAGTATCTGCGCCACGTAGTTGTTCCTGGGGCTCAGGCGACTGCTGCCGCTGCCGTGGGCGAAGAGCACCAGACCGAGGGCATTTTTGGGGACCGCCCAGTTACCTTCCAGGCTCACCCCTTCTGCCGAAATGCGCACGGACCGTTCTGATCCCACCATGCCTCACCTCCCGTTGATCTGCACTTCGTTCATTATAGAACCGGTCACGGCCCGTTGCGCTCGGAACATGGGTATCATCCAAATGTGAAATATAGAGATCACCTCCATACTTTGCTAAGGTGAATATCCAAACTCATCACAGGACCCTCCACCATGACACTCCTGAGCATCATCACCTTTCTCATCATTGGCGGTATTGCGGGCTGGCTGGCGGGACTACTGATCAAGGGACGCGGCTTTGGAATCATCGGAGACATCATCGTTGGTATCATCGGCGCGTTCATCGGTGGCTTCGTACTCATCTTCTTCGGCCTGGCAGGCCTTTTTGGGGCGGGTATTATCAGCGCCATCATTGTGGCTTTCATCGGCGCGGTCATCCTTCTGAGCATCATCAAGCTCATCAAAAGGATATGAACTCAGCCAGATGAACGCTATGGCTGTTCTGGTTGGCGAGGGCGTCATCGCCCTGCCGCATAAGCGCAGCGCATATTGAGCGGACAGGTATCACAGCACGGACGAGGCCGACAGTAATCCTTGCCCAAAGAGACCAGCAGGGCATGCAGCGCATTACGTACCGCTGCGTCGCCCGGCTCCAGCTCCGCCTCGATGGCAGCCTGCACCTCGGTATAGGACAGATGATCGCCCAACAGACCGACGCGACCACCAATCCGGCGGGTATACGCGTCCACCACCATCACGGGCAGACCCAGGGCATAAAGCAGAATGGAATCTGCGCTTTCCTCACCGATACCGTGGACCGCCAGCAAGTCTCGCCGCAGCGCCGGAACGGTCGCCTGCCGGGCGATCTGTTCCGGCACCGCACCCGCACCCCGCGCCTCCAGAAACCGGCACAAGGCCAACAGGCGTTTCGTCTTTATCCGATAAAATCCAGATGGCCGGAGCAGTTCAGCCAGATCATTTTCCGATAGAGCCAAAATGACCGCCACGCTCAGGGCATCCGCCGCCCGCAGATTGGCAATCGCCTTTTCGACATTGCGCCAGGCGGTATTCTGGGTCAGGATCGCACCCACCATGACCTCAAAGGGCGACTGCGCGGGCCACCACTCCTGTGGGCCGAACGCCTCCTGCAACGTCCTGAATACCGCCAACCAGCCATTTTCCCCTGGCATCGACAGGCGCTAACCCCGGACCACCCGACGTCCCTGCCCCGCTCCGCCACGCGATGCCCCCTGTCGGGCTTCTCGCCTGCTGTTGTTTTTTCGCGGTTCGGACGCATCTGTCCCTCGTCCCGCCTTGTCAGGGGGCGGTGTCGCAGGGTTTACCCACTGCACACTGGCAAGCAAGGCTTCGCGCTCTTCGTCGGGCAATTCGTCAAAGTAACCCGTCTTGAGCAAACGCGGCATTTCCACCACCCCGTAGCGCACCCGGATCAGGCGACTCACGGTCAGGCCGACTGCCTCGAAAAGTCGTCGCACTTCGCGATTACGCCCCTCGGCCAAAGTGACGTGATACCAGTGATTGAGACCTTCACCCCCGGCTTCCTGCACGCTCGTAAAACGCGCCTCACCGTCTTCCAGCGCCACACCCTGCAATAGGCTGGCCTGCTGCTCCGGACTCACCACTCCCATCACCCGGACGGCATATTCCCGTTCGATGCCCGCGCGCGGATGCATCAGTGCGTTGGCGAGATCGCCGTCATTCGTCAGCAATAACAAGCCCTCGGTGTTGTAGTCGAGACGCCCGACCGCAATCCAGCGGCTACCGCGCAACCGCGGCAAGCGATCAAAAACCGTGGGCCGACCCTCGGGGTCACTGCGGGTAGTGAGCTCCCCCACTGGCTTGTGATAGCGCAGCACGCGCAGGCGCGGACGCACCCAGGAGGGAATCCGCAACGCCTCCCCGTCAACGGTAATTTTGTCCTGTGCCGTCACCCGATCCCCCAGTTTGGCGGGCTGGCCATTCACCACCACACGCCCTGCCGCGATCCACTCCTCCATCAGGCGGCGGGACCCCAGGCCAAAACGCGCGAGTACCTTCTGCAATTTTTCGTCCATGTTTCTCCAAAACCTACGCAAGCTGCGGCAAATACTCCCCGGATCATATCCCGTCCGCGCTCTGGCACCTACAAAAAAACATACCCCGCACAAAGGCGGGGCAATTTTTGCTGACCACTGCGACGGTCAGGATGCCTTACGATGGGTCTCGTCCTCCTTAAGCCGACTAATACCCATCATCTTAAACAGCATCCTCTCATAAAAAGGCTCGGAGACACCTATCTTCATCTTGCGGATGAAGTACTTCTCAAAGGCCACCTTGGCCAGATGTACCCAGCGGCCATAGGCAAAGATATCGACCTTACGGGGTCGCAACTGGGGCAGGGCAATAAACGCCGCGCCGCGATCACCCATATCGGCAAAACACACCGCATTCCAGGTGCCCATGGTCTGCTCACCCTTACGGCCTTCCAGATCCGCCTTGATATTATGTACCGCCGCCGACACCATGGACTCGATCATGTAACCCGTCTTGGGCGCGCCAGTCGGTACCGGAGTTACTTCCACCGGCGGAATTGCGATAGCGATACCCGCCGCAAAGATGTTCGCATACTTCTTGCTGCGCTGATGTTCGTCCACCAGCACAAAACCGCCAGGATTGCACAACCCCTCGACACCAGCCACGGCAGGCACGCCCTTGAAGGCCGGGATCATCATGCCGAACCTGACTGGCAGAACCATTTCCTTGACGGTTTCACCCAGATCATTCACCTGGGTCACATACATTTTGCTGTCTTCGACCTTGGTGACCTTACAATTGGTGTAGGCATCAATACCCTCTTCCTTGAGCCCCCTGGTCAGAATACCCATAGAGTCACCTACGCCCTGAATGCCCAGGTGACCAATATAAGGCTCACTCGTGATAAAGGTGAAGGATGGAATTTTGTCGCGCATGCCCCGCTTTTTGAGATCAGAAGCGACGATCATGGCATATTCGTAAGCGGGCCCAAAGCAACTGGCGCCCGCCATAGCACCCATAACGACAGGGCCTGGTTCGCGTAACAACGCCTGATATTCAGCAAAGGCCTTCTCTGCATGATCCACCGTACAAATGGATTGCACCGGGCCGTCATGCGGGTCAGAACCCGGCACATTCTCAAAAGCCAGCTTCGGACCGGTAGTAATCAACAGATAGTCGTAATGCACCTTGCTACCATCGGCGAGGGTAATATCCTGTGCTTCGGCATCAATGTGCTCAGCGGACTGCGGAATGAAATGTATCCCTTTGCGCTCCACATAAGGTCTGATTGGAAACGCGATGTCGTCACGCTCCTTCCAGCCTACGCCCACCCACGGGTTGGACGGCACGAACTGGAAATAATCATTGGCGTTGATCAGCGTCACCTCATGCCCGGAACCCAGAGCTTCTTTCATTTCGTAGGCGGCCGGCATCCCGCCTGTACCTGCGCCCAAAATTATGACATGTGCCATTGTTTGCTCCTCACATAACCTACTGCGCCAGATTCAAGGTAAGCCACAACCCCCATCTCCGCTTACCGAGCCCAATTTCAAACTCTGCTCTGGATATTATAGTACGTCCAAAATTCGTCCAATCAGATTGATATAACTTTCCCATCATCTTTATTTATCATGTTTCATTCCGTCACGTTTTTCATATTCCGTCAGGTCTCTCCGCCGCCATGACCTTTGGCAATGCTTCCAGCGAAGGCAGCGAAAAATGTGCCAGGAAACCCGGTGTGGTCACCCAAAGCGCCGGTCGCCCCGGAGTATCCCGGTGCCCGGCGACCATTATCCAACCGCGCTCCTGAAGCTGCTGCATGATCTGCGCGCTCACTGCAACCCCCCGCCAATGCTCTATTTCTGGACGGGTTATCGGCTGCTGATAGGCAATCACGGCCAAGGTCTCCAGCGTCGCCTTGGATAAAGGTCGTGGCGCCTCGACGTGAAGGCGCGCCAGGAGAGCATTGTGACGGGGATGAATCTGCAAACGATAGCCACCGGCGACGGAGACCAGTTGCAGAGGTCCTTCGCCAACGGCTAGCAGCGTCTCCAACGCCGCCTCCCATCCTCCGCAGTCGGGATCGTCGTCAAGAAGGGCCGCCAGGTGCTCGCGGGAGATCGGCTCAGCGCTGGACAAAAACAAGGCCAGGAGCGCCTCACGCATCGGCCACCCCAAGCCCATCGACACCCGCTACCGCGACCTGCCAGCCCCCCTCTTCGTCTTCGACCAAAGCCAGTGCCTCTTGCCGGAGCAATTCCAATATGGCTAATAGTGATACTGCCAAAATCAGGCGATCTGCCGTGGGCGGCAGGAGCTCGTTAAAAAACCAGGGGCGCGGCTCTCGGCGGCAATGCAGAAGTAACTCCACCATCCGTTGCCGTAATCCCATATGTGGATTCGTCAGGGTATGGGCCGGAGGTGGCTTGCGCGCAGGGCGCTGAAGCAACGCCTGCCAGGCATTTACGACATCCAGGAGGGCTACCAGCGGTGGTGCCAAGGGCAGATCAGGGCATGGCGTGGGGTACATTGTCCAGAAATCCCGTCCTGCCTGAGGCAACGTGTGGAGCGCCTCCGCTTGACTCTGCACCGTAGCCAGAGCCTCCAGGCGGCGCGCCAGTTCCAGACGGGGATCAAGGTCTTCATCCTCCGCTGCGGGCGGCACGGGCAACAGCATGCGTGCCTTGATCTCCGCCAGCCAGGCCGCCATCAGCAGATATTCCGCCGCCAGTTCCAGATTGCGTCGGCGCGCTTCGTGCAGGTAGTGCAGATACTGCCGAGTCACTTCAGCCACTGGAATATCGCGGATATCCATGCGGTTACGGCGGATCAGCCAGAGCAGCAACTCCAGCGGACCGGAAAAGCTCTCCAGCAACAGCTCCAAGGCGTCCGGTGGAATAAAGAGCCCATCGGGCAGGACTTCCAGCGGCTGCCCGTGAACCTGCATGGGCACCGCCGATAGACGGGATTCAGAAACGGCGCTGCCCATGCGCCAGACCCATGGCTGCGCGTACCCGCTCCAGCGTCTGCTCGGCGCGTCGGCGGGCACGCTGGGCACCCGCGTGGGCAATTTCCTGTAGTTGCTCCGGACGGGCCGCCCAGTACTCCGCCCGCTCACGGATCGGGGCCTGCTCAGCGAGCACAGCTTCAATTACCGGCTGCTTACAATCCAGACAGCCGATACCTGCCGTTGTACAGCCATTGCGGACCCATGCCTGCGTCTTCAGGTCGGAATAAACCTGATGCAGGGCCCAAACCGGGCATTTTTCGGGCGTACCAGGGTCCGTGCGTGCCACCCGAGCTGGATCGGTGGGCATGGTACGAATTTTTTTCTGCACCACTTCCGGCACTTCTCGCAAGGAGATCGTATTCCCGTAAGACTTGCTCATCTTCTGCCCGTCGAGCCCCGGCATTTTTGAGGCCGCCGTCAGCAACGCCTGGGGTTCGCGGAGAATTTCCCGCCCCTTGCCCTCCAGGTGGGCCAGGAGTTGCTCGCACATCCCCGCACTGAGCCCTGCCTGCTGCCCCAGGAACGCCGCCGCTTCGGTCACCGCCAGACCGTCACCGTTCTGCTGAAAACGCCGCTGTAAGGAGGCAAAAGTCTTCGCCGCGCGCTTGCCCATGGCCTGTATGCCCTTTTCTACCTGCGCCACCGCATCGGCATCGCGCCCGTAGAAACTGTTGAAACGCCGCGCCAGCTCTCGGCTGATCTCCAGATGCGCCACCTGATCCGCCCCCACCGGTACCTTGTGGGCGTCATAAAGCAGAATATCGGCCGTCATCAGCAGCGGGTAACCCAGAAAACCGAAGGTGGCAAGATCACGCTCCCGCAATTTTTCCTGCTGATCCTTGAAGGTCGGCACACGCTCCAGCCAGGACAGCGGTGTCAGCATCCCCAGCAGCAGCGCCAGTTCGGCATGCTGTGGCACATGGGATTGGATAAAGAGCACGGACTTTTCCGGGTCTACCCCCACCGCCAACCACTCAATGAGCAGATCCCAGACCGCTTCACTGATCCCCCGTGTCGTTTCATAATGGGTGGTCAGCGCATGCCAATCGGCAACGAAGAAATAACACTCCGCCTCATCCTGCAAACGCAGCCAGTTTTTGAGTACGCCGTGATAATGCCCCAGATGCAAACGACCCGTCGGCCGCATGCCGGAAACGATGATTTCTGTCATCACAAACCGCCAATTGTCAGAAAAAAGTGACGCACCAACAGAAAAAGAGGACCCAGGACGGACCACAACACGCCGGTGAACAGCAGTGCAATCAAAATAATGAATCCATAAGGTTCAACCCGGCTCAGGGCCATACTGGCTGACGCCGGCAACAACCCCACCGCCACCCGACCACCGTCCAGCGGCGGAATGGGGATCAGATTAAAAATGATCAGGATGACATTGATCATAATGCCCGCCTCGCCCATCAGCCGCATGGGTTCACTGATGTACGCCAGGGCATCGGGGAGATGCCCGCCCATCCACAACACCAGTGTCCATAAGAAGGCCATCAACAAATTGGCGGCTGGCCCGGCGATGGCGACGAGCACCATATCGCGTTTGGGGTCTTTCAGTCCGTCAAAATTGACCGGCACCGGCTTGGCGTAACCAAAGAGAAAGGGCGAGTGAAACAGCAGCAGCATGCCCGGCAGCAAAATGGTCCCAAAAGGATCAATATGTTTGATCGGATTCAGCGTTAGACGACCCATGAGCATAGCGGTGGGATCACCCCGTTTCCAGGCAACCCAGCCATGGGCCACCTCATGCACGGTAATGGCAAACAACACCGGTATCGCCCAAATGGCCAGGGTTTGGATAAATTGCGTGGCATCAGACATGGATGCAGTATATCAGCGTAATGCCCTACCCGCCTAATACTACATGGGGCTAGACGGCAACGCTAAGACCGAGCAGCCCCGGGTCACCAGCGCCTTGACGGAGCAGGCGCGGCGGCCATTGCAAAAGATCCACCACCGTTGAACAGAGTGCCCCACCCACACCCGAGACCAGCACCATATCCACCTGACTCCCCAACACCTCACAAATTTCATCGGGATCTGTCAGCGGCGCACTGGCGCCCGGAAGTTGCAGGGTAGAGCTCATCAAGGGCTCTCCCAACTCCGTAAGCAGCATTTCACACACGGGATTGGCAGGTATACGCACACCAATACTGTGCTTTTTCGGGTCGGCCAGGCGCCGCGGCACATCTTTGGTCGCTGGTAGAATGAAGGTGTAGGGTCCAGGCATCGTTTTACGCACCAGCGCATACGCAAGATTATCCAACTTGGCATAGTCCGCCAATTGGGAAATACTGGAAAACAGCAGCGAGAGGTCATGCTGCAAATCCAGTTGCCGGATGCGCCGCAGCCGTTCTTGGGACTCCCGTGCCGCCACTATACAACCCAAGGCGTAGCAGGTATCCGTTGGATAAACCAGCAAACCTCCGGCATGCAGCACCTCAACGGCTTGCGCCAGCAGTCGCGGCTGTGGATTCACAGGATGCAATTCTACACACAACGCCATGATATCCTCCTTAGGAACACAATGGCCTTCAACAAGCAGACACCCCGAGGCACGAAATAGATACCGCCACAATTCAAAAGGGAATGATACGTCAGCCGCGACTGGTCCCGCCAGTCTCTCCCTGCCCCTCGACGTGCCCCATGACACATTGACTAGAGGACAGAGCGCATGAGCAGTGCTGCCATTTAGGAACGCCCCGGCGCGCCTCTTATACCTGCCTGCTGGGTCGTGGTGAATACGGCGGACACTGGCGTGCCGCCTTTGTTGCCACAGGGGCATCAGCACAGGATATGCGCTATAATCACCAACCCCATTGACAGAATTTTAAGGAGGCGGCAAATACAATGCCCGCAGATAACGTCCGTCCGGCCTGGTCTCTGGCCGATATTCCTTACGCCGCCATTGAAAAGGAAAAGATCATCGGCAATATGGACTGGTTTTATCTATTAGCCGGTGCTTCCTTTGTAGAAACGCTGTCCGATCTCTACACCCGTAACCTCGTGGAATACTATCAGGATAACGTGAGTGCCACCATGTGGTTGCTCCAGGAATGGGAGATCGAAGAGGTACAGCATGGGCAAGCATTGCGCCAATATGTGCTCACTATTTGGCCGGATTTTGATTGGGAACGTGCTTATCAGGGCTTTGTAGACGCTTATCTGCCCTACTGTCGCACGGATTTACTGGGACCCACTCGCGCCTTAGAAATGGCTTCACGCTGCGTCGTCGAGACGGGCACGTCCAGCTTTTATACGATGATTCAGGCGGCCAGCCCGGAGCCCGTGCTGTGCCAGCTCGCTGCACGCATCCGCGCCGACGAAGTCCATCACTACAAATATTTCTACCGATTTTTTCTGCAATATCAAGCACGCGAGAAAAATTCACGCTGGCGCATTGGCCGTGAACTCTGGAAACGTGTGGCCGAAGTGGATCAGGAAGACAGCTATCTTGCCCTCAAAAATGCTTTTGAAGTAAAAAATCCCGGGCAGCAATTCTCCTTGGAGGATTTCTCAGCATTTCGACAACGCATGGGCGGCTGGATAAGTCGCCACTACCCCTTTGATATGGCGATGAAAATGTTGCTCAAACCAATCGCCCTGCCCCCCCTGCTGCAAAAAGTCATACTTCCCTTACTGACGCGCAGCGCACGGCGCACCATCATCAACTAACGGCGTTACCGTGGGATTGCTACCTGCCAACCCCCATCAATCGTCATCGCCCCAGCGACGGTCATGCTCATGGTGCCAATAATGTTCACGACGCCGATACCAGCGCGGAGGCGGAGGCGGCGCATAATAGTAGGCTGGTGGCGCTGCATAATAGGTTGGCGCTGGATAGACGACACCGGGGACACCGATAGACAAGCTTACTGCCGGGCCACCCCAACCATCCCGATCCGCAAACGCGGAGTTCGACAGCAACAGGATACCCGCACCCAACGCTGTCACCGACAGCATAAAACGCCATTTACATTTTTTGGTGGACATCACTTCCTCCGCATTCTTCTCAATAATGATGGGAAACACAGTCACCCATTTCCCAACTGGCTACAGGGATCGTACCGTAACAGACGCATACTGACGGTGGGGGGCAGCCGAAGATTGATGGGCAGGCTCTTCCGGCGTAAGCAGCAGCCAGTCCGCCTGCTCAACATGGCCCATCACCATCTGCGCGTCGCCCATCATCCGCAGGCCGCTGGACACTACCGGCCGGGCAACAGAAGTAGTCGTTGTTGGGCGCAGTGGCGCCACCTCGTGCACAAGGCCTCCCAAAGCGATGAAAGGTGCGGCAATCAGTGCCGTGAACAGGGCATTATAGATGGGCTTCTTCATGGCTAACTCCTCTACGATCATTACACACCGTTATCAAGCATTTTTTATGCCACACTACCCGGAAGCCAACGATGGCCACGCGCAGGAAAACCTGAAACGCCCACCCACAGGGCCAAAACCCCTTTTTGTGATCATTCACCAACGGATAACCCACCAAAAAAGCTTCGTTTCAAGATCAGGGATCACATCAAGCTGTCGCCATATGCCGACAACATATACCCCTCTCGTCATTTTTTATCGTGCAAATAACCACCTAGCGAGGTGGCTAGGCGACTACAGCCAGCAGCCTGAACCGAAGCCCTCAGCCATCGCCTGTGATAAGCTGGCGATCAGCGCAACCCCATGCCCATTTCTCGTTCCATGAATGGCCTCAGAAAAGGAGCGACATGTGATTCAGTGGAAGATCCTTTTACCAGCGGATAACCGGAATTTTTCAAAAAGTAGGCTGATATTTTCGCATTTATCCTGGTTAGGAAGATGCTTTGTTATCCTGATTTTTCCGCTATTGGCAGACGCCTCTGGCACGCCGGTGTCACAGGCCAGTGCGACGCTACAATCGATTCACCAGGATTTATCAAAAAACGTCGATTTACAGCAACTTCTGAGCTGGCAGAAAACCGTACGCGTGATCAGCGACAACGCACAACAGTGTATAATAGAAAGGAGCAGCAACCTCAACCAAATAGATAAAAGTCTGGGCATACTAGGGTCTACCATTGCCGGCGAACCAAAGAATCTCAGTACATTACGCCAAAAACTACAGGATACGCAAAAGAATCTCAGCGGAGAACTCGCTACCTGCAAGGTTCTCGCCGTCGCGAGCACAGATCTGAGCGAACAAATCAGCAACAAACGTGATGCACTACATGATAAATTGCTCTTACGCCATGATCACAGCATCTGGAAACAGGCGATTGCCCTGCAATCGGTCTCTGCTGCCACTTGGATTGACGAACAACATTTCTGGCTCGCTCATAATGGACGTTCTGTTCTTGCACAACAGAACTTGCAGATATCCATAGGAATTGGTGTAGTCATATTTGTGTTGCTATTTTTTTTACGTGCGTCATTAGCTAAAATAATTTATCGCACACTGAAGTTACCTGTTCTACAACATAATTCTTATCATTATATATCGTTGCTGGCGGGCATCCTCGCCACTGCAACGGCGACCTATTTCACCAACACCCTTTCGCCCCTCATTGCCCTCATTCTCGGCACCTGGGGCGGCTATATCTTTATCTCCATGCTACTCGCTTTGGCCCTCAGCTCGTCGGGCGTAGTCAGCCGTCATTTACCTTGGAGACCGCAAACGCTACGTCCCACTCTGCGAACCTTACGGTTCATTGCGGCCTTATCCGTATTGGGTCTCACCTGGGCCAACATTTCTCCCAACGATCCATTGTCGCCGATAGGACCCATCTTTTTTGGATCTATTTACCACCTGGTAGTTCTCGGTGCAGTATTTTGGCTGGTCTGGCAGACCGGCGACCGAAAATCTTTCCGTGGTTATCCGCTGCTTAGAATACTCATATCATTAGCCCTGATCGCCACCGCTATATTCGCCATCATTGGTTATCGTAATCTTTCTTACTATATGTTCTTTGGCCTGCTAATGTCCTTGCTTGCCTTCGGAATGGGTCTGTTTTTTTCCTGGGCAAGTGCCGACTTTTGGATGCATACAGCGCGAAAAGCCGGGCGCTGGCAACATCTCCTGCGCCAACGTCTCGGCCTGAAAGAAGATCAACCCTTGCCCTGGATAACATGGTTCAGTGCCATAAGTTACGCCGCCGTGTGGTTATGCGTAGTGGCATTTATTTTATATGCCTGGGGTCTGACACATACCGGATTTACCCTGATCGGGAAATATTTCATCACCGGCTTCTCCATTGGCAGCTTTCATATTCAGCCTTTTCGCTGGGTGATTGCTGCGCTTTTGCTCGTGCTGCTGTTCAACATTAACGCCCTGGTCCAGAAACACCTATCCGACCACTCCCGGATTATTGGACATTTGGAAAGCGGGGCCCGCCACTCCGTACTGTCCATCGTCAGATATATGGGATTTATCATCGCCGTACTGATTGCGCTTTCCACCGCGGGTGTAGCGCTGCACAATCTTGCCATCATCGCGGGCGCATTATCCGTTGGCATCGGCTTTGGCCTGCAAAATATCGTCAATAATTTTGTGTCTGGTCTGATTCTGCTATTGGAGCGTCCCATTCGTGTTGGTGACTGGATTCAGGTGGGTACCACTCAGGGATATGTGCAGAAGATGAGCATCCGTTACACCCTGATCCTTACTTTTGACCGCACTGAAGTCTTCGTTCCTAATTCTGAACTGATCTCTGGCCAGGTGACCAACTGGATGTACACGAATAGCGTGTTGCGCCTCATGATCCCCTTCAGCACTGCTCATGATGCCGATATCCCGCTGGTAAAGCAGTTGCTGGTAGCGGAAGGTCAAAATCATCCCGACGTCCTGCAGGACGATCCGCGCGGTATTCCGCCTACCGCGCTGTTGCTGGACGTCAACGAAAATGCCCTGCAATTCTATCTGCGGGTGTATCTGGAGGACTGTAACAAGAGTTATAACGTGCAGACCGACCTGCGTGCTTCCGTGGTGGAAAGTCTGCTCCGCCATAACGTAACACTGGCGCACCAGCAGCAGGACGTCCACATCATTCCCAGCCGGATTTTACCTACGGACGGGAATATGGTTCAGCCGACGGGAGGTCATTAACCACCACTATCAGGTTATCGCGATGGGCCAGTATCGGTACATCCCCGCTCACCTCGGGATCGTCAGCCAGCTCACCACCGTTTTTAGCGTAACAAATCGTTGATTACCAAGTTGTCACGATGAATCAGTACATCTTCCAGCACCTCAGGATCATCCGCCAATTCATGACTCTGTTTCCGGCAGCAGCGCGCAGCGACCGGCGCGTCGAGATTGATCAAACCGCGGGCGATGTCCCGCCCCAACGGATCTTTGCAAACGACCAAATCGCCCCGCCGGAATGTACCTTCTACCGCGATAACTCCCACCGGCAGTAAGCTGCTTCCCTCCTCCAGAATCGCCCGGGCCGCGCCCTGATCCAGATGCAGCACTCCGTTGCTGCGCAGATGCCCGGCCAGCCAGCGCTTCCGCGCAGCCAGCTTAGGTAAGCGGGCATGAACGAAGGTGCCGATCGTTTCCCCCTGCTGCAAGCGCGGCAAAACTTCCGGACTGCGTCCATCCGCAATGATCGTCGACGTACCAGAACGCGCGGCACGTGCCGCAGCACGCACCTTGGCCAGCATACCGCCCGTTCCCACCCGGGATCCGCCGCCCCCGGCAATGCGCTCCAGCATCGGATCGCCTGCACCAACCTCCGTCAGGAGCGTCGCTTCGGGATGACTGCGCGGATCAGCGTCAAACAGTCCCGTCTGATCGGTAAGAATGACCAGGATATCGGCATCCAGCAGATTGCTCACCAGTGCCGCCAGGGTGTCGTTGTCGCCCAGATTGATCGCGCTATAAGAAACCACATCATTTTCGTTGATGATGGGCAGCACATTCCTGTCCAGCAGCGTGCGTAACGTGGAGCGTGCATTCAGGTAGCGCCGGCGGGTACGAAGATCATCGTGGGTCAACAGCACCTGACCACAGTATAAACGGTCATTCTCGGGCTGCGCGCATTCCTGCAGCATCTTCTCGTAGGTATGTATCAGGGCGGATTGACCAACGCTGGCCGCGGCTTGTCGGGCTTTGAGTGAAACCGGCCGATCTGTCCAGCCCAGGCGTTGCATTCCAGCGCTTACCGATCCGGAGGACACCAGTACCACTTCTACACCGCGCTGATGCAACTGCAGAATTTGCTGCATCCAGGCGTGTATCGCGGTGGTATCCAGATGCTGGCCGTCGTTCGTCAGCAGGCTGCTGCCAATTTTAATCACCCAACGCTTCGCATCCGTTTGCAGATTTGAACGATTCGACCATCGGTTAGGTTCTATTGCCCGTTTTTTTCCGATGCGATCCGTCATGCATCCCTCCTGTTCACCGAATAGATCTGTGATTGAAAAAAAGTAAGCCCATGCCGGTAGTACCGTCACCCATTACATGCTTACATGCTGCTCACGGCGCATCCGCTTCCCGCTTTCTGAAATGCTGCATGTAAGCTCTCATGGTACTGTCCGCCACCGCCTGATGAATGGCCACATAAAATATCAGCAGGCTCAAAACGGCCACTGCCGCCATGCCGGAAAAAAATCCAAGCACCCCCGTTCCGCCCAGAACCGCCGGGCTCAGCCAACTGATTCCCCACAAACCCAGAAAATAGGGAATAATCCACCACATATACTGCCACCCCATTGCGGACCATCTGCCTTTCCGCCAGATGCCGGTGAGGGCATAAAAGATTAGCAGGACGAACAAAGTGCCGAAAATGAAATTCAGGGTATTCAGACCCGACCAGAACACGATCCAGCTTGCCACGACGAAGGTGAGCGGTGCGATCACTGGTGCTGCCCACAGGCGAAAAGGGCGCTCCAGATCAGGCATTGCGCGACGCAACTGAATCAGGGCAACGGGACCGATGACATAGGACAGTACCGTCATAGAAGCGATGTAACCCACCATTTTCTGCCAGGAGGGAAACGGAAAAAAGAATACCGCACCGACAGCGTACAGCAAAATCAGGCTGGCCCAGGGCACCCCATGCCGATTGATGCGTGCCACCCACTTGGGCGCTGCTCCGGTATCGGCGGTCGCCAGGGTAACCCGGGCTGCAGTGGTGGTATAAATCAATGCGGCTCCGCCCGGTGACACAAACGCATCGACATACAGGAGCACAGCCAGCCAGCCGGCCCCCACCGCAGCGGCAAGGGCGGCAAAAGGACCGTTGATTCCGGAAAAATGGAGGTGTTGCCAGCCTCCCGCCGCCAAATCGGCAGGACGTATCGCACCGATAAAAGCTACCTGTAAAGCGATATAAATTCCCGATGCAATCACGACGGAGCCGATAACGGCAATCGGTACATCCCGTTTCGGGTTTTTACTTTCTCCAGCCAGGTCGATGGCATGACGAAAACCCAGCAGGCTGAAAATCACACCGTCGGTGGCCACAGCAACGAACATTCCGTGAAAATCGGCCGTGGCATTCTGTGCCCGCACCACAAAGTTACCGGGGTGCCACGTCGTGGCGAGCAACACGCCAATCGTCAGCACGGGAATCGAAATTTTCCACCAGGTAGCGCCATTGTTGATTTTCAACACCCAGCGCACCACCAGAAAATTAATGGCAATAAATAAGGCCAGCAACGCCAGCGCGACAGTAAAACCTTTGACGCTGAGCAGGTCGGAATGTTGCTGCAGCAATCCCGGCAAGTAATTATTGGCGTAGGTCAGTATGGCCGTAACTTCGATGGGCGCGATGGTGGCGTAAGAGAGAAAGAGAATCCAACTCCACATATGACCAATGATCGGGCCGTTTCCCACATGGGCCAGATGAACCACTGCACCCGCTCGGGGAATCAGCGGACCAAGCTCCGCAAAAACCAATGCCAGCAAAAGGATAGCAGCGGCGCCGATCATCCATGAACCGATTGCGTAGGGGCCTGCCCGCTGCGCGGTATATAGTGGTCCGAACAACCACCCAGAGCCAATTGAAGCACCCACACAGGCAAGTATAAGGCCTTGCAGAGAACCGTCGCGCCGCAGCCTGCTTTTTTTATTCCGAAGCTTTCTGGATGCCATGATTTCTCCAAAAATGTGGTGAATATCACGGTGCAGAATGACCAAGGAATTGCGCGTTACCGCCACACCGAATATTTTTAATATTTATTACCGATAAAATATTAATATTTTTATTATCACATTTCGCAACAAAAATGTCAACACTATTTATTTAACGTACAAAATAATTAGCGTATTTCACATAAAAAATAATGCGAGTGACCCGTAAAATGGCGTGACGTGAAGCAGCATATACTGCGGGAAAGCGCTACGGAATACGCACATAGTCGAAAGGCGGGAACGAAGTATTTTTTATAAAAGATAACGGCAACTCAGGTGCAAAGAAACGCCCAATTGCCGCCATATATACATACTTACCGCCTGGTCATTCCCACTCGATAGTAGCCGGCGGCTTGGATGAAATATCGTAAACCACGCGATTGATCCCGGCGACCTCGTTGATGATCCGGGTGGAGATGCGCCCCAGCACTTCATAGGGTAGGTGCGCCCAGTCTGCGGTCATGCCATCCGCCGACTCCACCGCGCGCAGGGCGATGGTTTCATCATAGGTCCGCGCATCGCCCATCACGCCGACACTGCGCACCGGCAGCAATACCGCAAAAGCCTGCCAGAGACGATCATACAACCCGGCGTCACGGATCTCTTCCATGACGATACGGTCGGCACGGCGCAGGACTTCCAGGCGATGTTCATCAATCGCCCCCAGACAACGGATAGCCAGACCAGGCCCCGGGAAGGGCTGACGACGGATCACTTCTTCGGGCATGCCCAGCTCACGGCCGAGTTCCCGCACTTCGTCCTTGAACAGTTCACGCAAGGGTTCGACCAGTTGCAGGTGCATGCGCTCCGGCAAGCCACCCACGTTATGGTGAGACTTGATCGTCGCGCTGGGACCCTTAAACGAAATAGACTCGATCACGTCGGGATAAAGGGTACCCTGGGCCAGAAAGTCGGCGCCTTCCAGATGCTTCGACTCTTCCTCAAAAATCTCGATGAACAGATTACCGATGGCCTTGCGCTTCTTTTCGGGATCAGTGACCTCCGCCAGCACATCCAGAAAACGCTGCCGGGCGTCCACCACCTGCAGGGGAATCTGAAAGTAATTGCGAAAGACCGTCGCTACCTTCTCCGCCTCTCCAAAGCGCAACAGCCCGTTATCCACAAAAATGCAGGTGAGCTGGTCGCCGATGGCACGATGAATGAGCACCGCCGCTACGGCCGAATCCACCCCGCCGGAAAGCGCGGCAATGACCCGGCCCTTACCCACCTGGGCACGAATCGTCGCCACCGCCGTGTCCACATAAGAGTGCATGGTCCAATCACCCGTGCAGCCGCATACGCCACGCACGAAGGCCGTGAGCATCTCCGCACCACGGGGGGTATGGGCGACCTCCAAATGAAACTGCACGCCATAGAAGTTGCGCGCAGGGTCGCCAATAGCCGCCAGCGGCGAATTGGCACTGCTGGCCAGGACCCGGAAACCATCGGGCACGGACTCGATCCGGTCGCCGTGACTCATCCAGACTTCTTCGGCAGTGTCTGCCGCCCCGAAGGGTAAGAACGGGCCGACCGCTTCTGTTATCTGAATGTGCGCCCGGCCATATTCCCGATGCTCCGCCTTGCCAACTCGTCCGCCCAGTAAATGCGCCATCAACTGCAGGCCGTAACAAATACCGAGGATCGGCAGGCCCAGGGTAAACACGTCCAGATCAACCATGGGAGCGTCGACATCATGTACCGACGATGGTCCGCCGGACAGAATGATCCCCTGCGCTTGCCACGCACGAATGTCCGCGAGTGGCATATTATAAGGATGAATTTCACAGTAAACGTGCGCTTCGCGCACCCGCCGCGCAATAAGCTGGGTGAACTGCGAACCGAAATCGAGAATCAGGATACGTTCTTGCATGGTTCACTCCACCCGGTAATTGGGCGCTTCTTTGGTGATATTCACGTCATGGACATGGCTCTCACGCACGCCCGCCTGGGTAATCTTGATGAAGCGGGCGCGGCTGCGCAGAGCCGACAAATCTTCTGCCCCCAGGTAGCCCATGCTGGAGCGCAAGCCACCGAGGAGCTGGTGAATCACCTGCCCGGCCGGTCCCTTATAGGGCACCCGGCCTTCCACGCCTTCGGGCACCAGTTTGGGGGCCTCCGGACTAGCATCCTGAAAATAGCGGTCGGCAGATCCTTGCTGCATAGCTCCCAGCGAGCCCATGCCACGATAAGCCTTGTAGGAACGACCCTGATAAAGTTCGATTTCGCCCGGCGCTTCGTCGGTACCCGCGAGCAGGCCACCGACCATGACCGCATGCGCTCCCGCGGCCAACGCCTTGGCGAAGTCCCCGGAATAGCGGATGCCGCCGTCGGCAATAAGCGATACGCCGGTACCTGCCAGCGCGTCCGCCACATGACTGATGGCCGTGACCTGTGGCACACCTACCCCGGCAACAATACGCGTCGTACAGATAGAGCCCGGTCCGATACCCACCTTGACGGCATCAGCGCCTGCTTCCACCAGCGCCAGGGCCGCCTCTCCGGTAGCAATGTTGCCGCCGATTACATCCACATCCGGAAAATGATCCTTCACCCAGCGTACCCGGTCGAGCACCCCCTGACTGTGCCCATGGGCCGTATCGACGATAATGACATCAACTCCCGCCTCTGCCAGTGCCTGTACCCGCACGTCGGTGCCTTCGCCGACGCCCACCGCGGCACCCACCAGCAGGCGACCTTGGCCATCACGGCAGGCCAGCGGGTGTTCGGTAGCCTTGCGGATATCCTTGACCGTAATCAGCCCACGCAATTCAAAACACTCGTTGACCACCAGGATTTTTTCAATGCGATGCTGATGCAGCAATGCCTTGGTGGCATCCAGACTGGTCCCTTCCGGCACCGTGACCAGGCGTTCGCGCGGGGTCATGACACTGCTCACCGGGGCATCCATGCGCGTTTCAAAGCGCAGATCACGGTGGGTCACGATGCCCTCCAGACGCTCACCATCCACGACGGGCACGCCGGAAATTCCGTGTACGGCCATCACCTGCAACACTTCGCGAATACTCACATCGGCGCGAGTGGTAATGGGGTCCTTAATAACGCCAGACTCGAACTTTTTGACCCGCCGCACCAAAGCGGCCTGCTGGTCCGGGGACATATTCTTGTGAATGATGCCGATCCCACCCTCTTGCGCAAGTCCAATGGCCATGGCGGCCTCGGTTACTGTATCCATCGCCGCCGAAAGTAGTGGGATATTCAGCCGGATGCGGCGACTGAGCTGGGTCGCGATCTGCACATTACGGGGGAGCACCGCCGAATGGGCGGGAACGAGGAGCACATCGTCAAAGGTGAGGGCTTCGCCGATCAATTGCATATTGGTTCACCTAACAAGAAAGGGGCCGGGCAGTTGCGTCCCAACCCCATGGTTCAAGGCATCCCGCACTATACCCAAGTGAACACTTTTTTTCCAGCCTTGTTTGACGTGGCGGGCACACTCTTGTAGTTTTCTGCGATGGCTCTCCATCATCTCCACGCCCCGGCCCACATCGAAGCATCATGACCGTTTCCATCATCATCCCCTGCCACAACGAATCCGGGAATCTCGCGACACTCTACGCCCGGGTCTGTGCCGTCATGGACGAAGCGGGTGAGCCGTGGGAGATGATTTGCGTCAATGACGGCAGCGGCGATGACACACTGTTGCAGTTGATCGCCCTGCATCACCAGGATCGACGGGTCAGGGTTATTGATTTATCCAGAAATTTTGGCAAGGAAGCGGCGCTCACCGCCGGGCTGGATGCCGCGCGGGGAGAAGCCGCCATTCCGCTGGATGCTGACCTGCAAGACCCGCCCGAACTGATTCCCGAGCTTCTCGCCCAATGGCGGGAGGGGTTTGATGTGGTGAACGCCGTCCGACTCTCCCGCGAAGGAGAATCGTGGCTCAAACGCGCCTCTGCGCATGTCTTTTACCGGATCATCAATCGCATGAGCGATGTGGAGATACCGCCGGATACGGGGGATTTCCGGCTGCTGTCCCGTCCGGTTCTCGATGCCTTGCAGACCCTTCCTGAACGCAGGCGCTTCATGAAGGGTTTGTTTGCCTGGGTCGGTTTTCGCAGCACGAATGTTTACTACCATCGTGCGCCCCGCCATGCGGGGAAAACCACCTGGAACTATTGGCGGCTATGGAATCTCGCCGTAGAAGGCGTTACGTCTTTTAGCCAGGTACCATTGCAACTTGCCGCTTATCTGGGTTTTGTGGTTTCGCTGTTGGCCTTCCTTTATGCCGTCTGGCTGATCATCCGCACCCTGGTGTATGGAAACCCGGTAAAGGGTTATCCATCCATGATGGTTACCTTGCTATTCCTGGGTGGCGTGCAGCTCATGGCCCTGGGAGTGATCGGTGAATACCTCGGCCGGATCTATGAGGAAAGCAAGCAAAGGCCGATATACCTGGTCAGACAAGTCTGGGGAACGGTCAATGTACCTAACGCGATCCAATCAGAAGACAACCCATGAATATTGGGCGTTCGAAGTAACAGCACGTACTTCCCGGTAAGCACTGCTTTTCCGCAACTTTTCAGGTACACTGTCGCCCAGATTACTCGCCTACCGACCCAGAGATCGCCCTTGGTATCCATAAAATCCTTTATTACCAAGCAGTTGAACCTGCCCGACAGCGCCATCGAAACGACGTTGGCGCCATCAACCGGCATCTCCGGTGCGCTGGTGACACCGCGCAGTGAGCACAAGATATCCCGGCGCCAGATCAGTGACAGTGCCTTGCAAGTACTCAATGGCCTGCACCGCGCCGGCTTTCAGGCCTATCTGGTCGGCGGCAGTGTCCGCGATCTGCTACTGGGACGGGAGCCTAAGGATTTCGATGTCGCGACGGACGCGCGCCCGGAACAGGTCCGAAAGCTGTTTCGGCGCAACGCACGGCTGATCGGCCGACGTTTTATCCTGGTCCATGTGCAGTTTGGTAGCGAGATCATAGAAGTAGCCACCTTCCGTGGCAGTGCGAACGGCAAGGAAGACGCAGCCAGCGAGCACAGTGAAACAGGACGCATATTGGCGGATAACGTCTATGGCTCACTGGAAGAGGACGCACGGCGCAGGGATTTCACCGCCAATGCCCTTTATTACAATATTGCCGACCGCAGTATTTTAGATTTCTCCACGGGCATGGAAGATTTGCAGGCCGGTCGTCTGCGCGTCATTGGTGATCCCGAGCAGCGTTACCGGGAAGATCCGGTACGGATGCTGCGGGCCGTTCGCTTTGCTGCCAAGCTGGGATTCATTATGGATACAGCCGCACAAGTGCCCATAGCGGCCTGCCGCGAGCGCCTGCAGGAGGTGCCTTCGGCGCGGCTGTTTGAGGAAACGCTGAAACTTTTTCTGAATGGCAATGCGCAGACCAGTTTCGAACACCTACGTCAGCAGGGACTATTTTCCGCCCTGTTTCCCCAGGTGGATGTGCTCCTCGACAACGCAGAATACGGCGCGGCGCGTGCGTTGTTGCAAGGTGCGCTGGAAGGCACCGATACGCGGGTACGCGACGGCAAATCGGTGACGCCCGCGTTCCTTTTTGCTGCATTGCTCTGGCCGGCTCTGCAACTGCAAAGCCAGTTGCTTGAGCAACAGGGCAAACCTGCCACGGTCGCGTTGCAGCAGGCCGCCAGCGACGTGTTGCAGGAATGCGTGGGGCGGGTTTCTGTCCCCCGCCGCTTCGCCCTACCCATGCGCGAAATCTGGGATTTGCAAGCGCGCTTTCTGCGCCGTGGGGGACGTCGCCCTCATGCTCTGCTCGCCCATCCACGCTTTCGCGCGGCCTTCGATTTTTTGAGTTTGCGCTGCCAGAGTGGAGAAATACCTGCCGCTTTGGTGGAATGGTGGGAACAATTCCAGACCGCAGATCATGATGGTCGGCGCCTTCTCATCGAACAGGCCCGTCTCGAAGAAACCGGGCAGGAACCAGCGCTGGGGCCACTCCCCGCAACATCACGTCGTCGTCCCCGGCGACGGAGACGACGCAGTAATCGTTCGGATCAGGACGATGGAGCCCAGCCGGGCGGCGCAGACGACGGTCATGACGACGGACAGACCGCCAGCAGTTAATTCGGATCCCCTCATTTCCACGGGACACGACTCGCTGGACGCTCACAGCACCATGCCAAAGGCAGGCCACCTACCCGCCGCAGAGATTCACCGGATGCTGCAAGAGCGGTGGGGAGACGCGCTGCTACAACGCCTGCACGCCATCGGCAGGATCGCTGCAAAGCTTGGCACACCGGCTTATCTTGTGGGCGGCTCTGTCCGTGACCTCCTGCAAAATCACCCCACACCAGACGTAGACCTGGCCATTGAGGGTGATGTCCGCGCAGTCGCCGGGGCCTGTTCCGCGGAACTGCCTGGCGTGCAATGCACCTATCATCCGCAATTCGGCACCGCCATCCTCCAGTACCCAGACGGATTCCTACTGGATCTAGCGCGTTGCCGGATAGAACATTATCCAGCGCCCGCCGCGCTGCCGGAAGTGCAACCTGGAGACATTCAGGCGGACTTGATCCGCCGCGATTTCACCATCAACGCCATGGCCATCTCCCTGGATCCGGAACACTTTGGCGACTTTCTGGATCCCTATGGAGGCCGTGAAGACCTGCAACACAGCCTGCTGCGCGTGCTCCACCCCCTTTCTTTTCTGGATGACCCCACCCGCATTCTGCGCGGACTTCGTTTCGCCGCGCGTTTTCAACTCCAATTGGAAACCGACACCCGCGGACTACTGGAGGAGGCACTGGCCCAGGATATTTTCGCCCGACTCAGCGCCGCGCGTTTATGGCGTGAACTGAAGTATCTGCTCGAGCTCGCCGACCTCCCTGCGGCTTTGGAGAAACTGGGTGCCTGGCAGTTGTGGACACTACTGCGCCCGACACCGCTAGATCTGGAGGTTCTCCTTGCCCGGATACGGCGTGGTCAACAGGAAATCCAGTGGTTTCACGGCCACTTCTCTGGCGAGAAACTCTTCGGCGCCGCCGTCTTGTTGACCATACTTTGGCGGGATGTCCCTTGGGCGGAGGCGGAGAAACGCTTACACTATTGGCCACTGGCTGATGGGCGTCATATTCTGAACGATCTGCACCGACTGTCAGAAATGCCTGCGGCCTTGGCGAAGGCCAGTCGCCCCAGTGCAGTAGCGCGATTATGGGAATCGCTGTCTCTGCCAGGGGTGCTCGCGCTACGCGCAGAATACCCGGAAACCGATGCCACCGCCGAAAGTGGCCGCTACTACTTGCTGAAGCAGCGTGGTCTGACGTCACCGCTTAATGGCAAGGAACTGCAGGCCATGGGCTTGGCGGCCGGCCCACAGCTTGGTAAGGTACTGCATCGTCTGCACGATGCCCGCCTGGATGGCGCGATTAAAGACAAGGAAACCGCCCGACAATGGCTTATCAGACAAGGCATCCTGCCTGCCATCCAACCGTGATGGCCTGGATCAGTATTGGCAGCAACCTGGACCTGCCCGAGGCACAGGTGCGGCGGGCGCTGGGGGCCTTGGCCGCCGTACCGGAAAGCGCCCTCCTGTGGCAGTCCCATCTCTACCGGACAGCACCCGTGGGTGGTGTCCCCCAGCCTGCGTTCATCAATGCGGTCGCCCGCCTGCAAACGGCATTGCAACCCCGCGCCCTCCTCAGCCATCTGCAAATGCTGGAGGCAGCGGCGGGACGCCGTCGCGCCGAGGAAATTTACTGGGGTCCGCGGGTGCTGGACCTCGATCTGCTGAGTTACGGGACCACCCATTCCACCGACCCGGAACTCACCCTGCCCCATCCCCGTCTGCACGAGCGGGCTTTCGTGCTCGTCCCCCTTGCCGAGTTTGATCCGGAATTGGTCATTCCCGGCTGTGGGCGCATCGCCGACCACCTGCCCGCCGTGGCGGGGCAATCCATCACCCGTATTTCTGGCAACATCCAGGAAACGTCCGCGCGCAACACCCGTTCCGCCCAGGCATGACCAATCCCCGCATCATCAGTATCGAAGGTCCAATGGGCGCCGGCAAAACCAGTCTGGCGCGGCAACTGGCCCATGCCCTGGGTGGACAGATCATTCTCGAAGCGCCAGCCCAAAATCCCTTTCTTTTCCGCTTCTACCAGGAACCGGATGCAGCGCTGGCGGCAGAGTTGCAGTTTTTAATGCAACGCCGGGCACAGTGGCAGCATCTGGGAGACGGCCCCTGGATCATCAGCGACCACAGTGCCCGCAAGGACGAAATATTTACTCCCCTTACCCTGAATACAGAAGAACTTCGTCTTTTCCAGACCTTGCGGGAGGCTCTGGACTATCACCCTGCACCGTCAGACTTAATGATATTTCTGGATGCGCCACTACCGATCCTGCTGGAGCGCATCCAGACCCGTGGGGATGCCTATGAGCAGGCGCTGACAGCGGATTACCTGGAGCGGGTGCAGATGGCTTATCGTGTATGGAAAACGGGCTATTCCTTTCCCTGCCTGGATATCGACACGGCGCAAGTGGATTTTGTCCACGATCCGCGGCACACTGAGCAACTGATTGACGCCGTCAGATATCGGCTGAAAGATACTGAGGAGCGAGATGCATAAGAAAATTGCCCATTGGGTGCAAGACAAAAAAAACGGCATAAAACGCGCCGTGGTAACGGCCTATGACTATCCTTTTGCTCGTTTCGCGGCGGAGGCGGGGATGCATGGCATACTGGTGGGCGATTCTCTCGGCATGGTGGTCACCGGCGCTGACGACACCCTCAGCGTTACGCTGGAGCAGATGGCCTATCACACCCGGATGGTGGCGCGGGGCGCCGGTGACTGCCTGGTATTTGCTGATCTGCCCTTCGGGACCTACGAAAAGGGTCCGGAGCAGGCCTGGGATGCGGCGACCACCCTTCTGCGCGCCGGTGCCGATGTCATCAAACTGGAAGGCGGTGCGGAGATGGCGCCTACGGTGGCCTTCTGCGCGCAGCGGGGCGTCAATATCTGCGCCCATATCGGCCTGACTCCCCAGCGGGTGCGGCAGTGGGGCAGTTTTCAGCGGCAGGGTACCGACGCGGACAGTGCGCATCGCTTGCAGGCTGATGCCGGGACACTGGCGGAAGCGGGTGCCCGTTTCGTCGTTTTGGAAGCGGTCCCCGACGCGCTGGCGGCGAACATTTCCCGCGCTATCACCATACCCACGATCGGCATCGGTGCCGGACCGGATACGGACGCCCAGGTGCTGGTGGTGCACGACCTACTGGGGCTTGGTGCGGAAAGCCCACCCTTTGCACGGCGCTATATAGAAGGCGGCCAGATCATGCGGGATGCCCTCGCCGAATATGTGCAGGACGTGGGCAACGCTCAATTCCCGCCGCGTCACAAGCGCTGAAATGGCGATCTTCAAAGATATCGCCAGCGTGCGTCAGTGGCGCCAAAGTCTGCGTGGCCCTCTGGCCCTGGTGCCCACCATGGGCAACCTGCACGATGGGCATCTCGCGCTGGTGAAACTCGCCGCCACCCGCGCCGAACAGGTGTTGGTCAGCATCTACGTCAATCCCTTGCAATTCGGGCCCCGGGAAGACTTTGCAAACTACCCGCGCACCCTCGACCGGGACCTGCAGCGTCTGCACGACGCTGGTTGCCAGACTGTATTTGCCCCGGATGACGGACTGATGTATCCGCGGGGACGCCAGGATATCAGCATCGTTATGCCACCACGCAGCCTGAGCAAGGTACTGTGCGGCGCCAGTCGTCCTGGCCATTTTGCCGGGGTCTGTACCGTACTCAGCAAACTATTGCACATGGTCGCGCCAGAAATCCTCCTGCTCGGCGAAAAGGACTATCAGCAACTGCGCATCGTTCAGCAGATGGTGGCCGATCTGAATCTCAACGTGCAGGTCTTGCCGGGCCCCTTACAGAGAGAGGCAGACGGGCTCGCCTACAGCTCGCGCAACACCTATTTGAACCCGGCGGAACGGCAGGTTGCTCCGCTGCTCGCGCAAACGCTGTTCGATCTCGCCCGACGCAGCACCAGCGCAGCGAATATCGCAAGCCTCACGACAGAAGGCTGGGAAAGGCTGGAGCAGGCCGGTTTTTTGCCGGACTATCTGGAGTTGTGCGATGCCCAGACTTTGCAGGCACTTGACGTTCCGCAGCCTGATGCGCGCTGGTTCGCGGCTGCACGGCTGGGGCAGACCCGGCTCATCGACAATGTTATAGTTCCCTTATGAACACTCGCCTGCGCGAAATTCCTTACAACTATACCTCGTTTTCAGACGCCGAGATCGTGTGCCGCCTGATCGGGATGAATGCCTGGCGAATACTGGAAGACCTACGCGAACAGCGGGTCACCGGACGCTCGGCACGGATGCTCTTTGAAGTGTTGGGTGATCTCTGGGTGGTGCAGCGCAATCCTTACATCCAGGATGATTTGGCGCGGGATCGACATCGCCGCCAGGCCCTCTGGGACGCCCTGGCGCATCGTTTGAACGATATTACGGAGCGCGCTGAGGGCAATCCGTTGGTGATCCGTCTGCTGGAGAGCGCTCGCGTCGCGGTGCGCAGCTTTACGCAACAATTTGATGCAGATCTGGCCCTGCGCAAGAAAGCGGAGCGTCGCCTGCTCAAAATCACCGCAAGAGATAATATCGACTTCAGCGCCTATGCCCGCGTCGCGCATGTCACTGACGCCTCCGACTGGCGTGTGGAATTACCGTTTGTCGTCCTTTATCCCGCCGACGAGCCCGAAGTGCAGCGCATGGTCGCCGCCTGCCGCGAAATTGGGCTTTCCATCATCCCGCGCGGGGGGGGCACCGGCTATACCGGCGGTGCCATTCCGCTACGCCGCCACTGCGCGGTCATCAATACCGAAAAGCTGGAACGAATGTCGGTGATCGAAATGGTCACGCCGCCGGGCCTGAGCACCAGTGTCCCCAGTATCTTTGCGGGTGCGGGTGTGGTCACCAAGGTCGTGGCCGATGCGGCCGATGCGGCAGGCCTCGTCTTTGCCGTCGATCCCACATCCATGGACGCCTCCACTATCGGCGGCAATATTGCCATGAATGCGGGGGGCAAAAAGGCTGTGCTCTGGGGTACGGCCCTCGACAACCTGCTTTCCTGGCGCATGGTAACCCCTGATGGGAATTGGTTGGAAGTGGAACGCCTGGACCACAATCTCGGCAAGATTCACGATCAGCCGGTGGTCCGTTTTCGCCTGAATCGCTTTGCCGCCGACGGGCATACGACACTCGGGGAGTCGGAACTGCTCACCCTGCCCGGTGCCAGCTTCCGCAAGGCCGGGTTGGGAAAGGATGTTACCGATAAGTTTCTCGGCGGTTTGCCAGGCATCCAGAAAGAAGGCTGCGACGGTATTATCACCTCTGGACGCTTCCTGCTCCATCAGATGCCGGCCCATGTGCGCACGATTTGCCTGGAGTTTTATGGTGCCGATCTGGATGCCGCGGTACCAGCCATCGTCGAAGTAAAATCCTACGTGGAGGGGTTGGAGCATGTCCTGCTCACCGGTCTGGAGCACCTGGACGAGCGCTATCTCAAGGCCATCAAGTACAGTAACAAGGCCCCTCGTCACGAACGCCCGAAGATGCTGCTGCTCGCGGATATCGCCAGCGATGACCCCGATGCAGCGGGTGCAGCGGCAGCGGCGGTAGTACGTATTGCCAACGCCCGCGGCGGTGAAGGCTTTGTCGCCACTACCCCCGAGTCAAGACGCCGATTCTGGGCCGACCGCAGCCGCACCGCCGCCATTTCCGCCCATACCAACGCTTTCAAAATCAATGAAGATGTGGTCATTCCTCTGGAGAGGCTGGCGGAGTATAGCCGCGCGGTCGAGCGTATCAATATCGAGCAGTCCATCAGCAGCAAGCTGGCCAGCCTCAGCGCACTGGAGGAATATGTCTCCGGTGATCTCGCAGAAATCCGCAAAGCCAAGGATTATGAAGAAAGCAGTGAAGATCAGGCCATCGTCGACGCCAAAAAATCCGCCGCCAGGGCGTTGATTGGCGATACGCGTCAGCGTTGGCAATCTCTGCTGGAGAAGCTGGATACGCTGGCCATGGCGCATCCAGAACTGCTGGACGCGCATATGCTGTCCGCCGTGCATCCCGATGATACCCTGGCCCGCCTCCTGCTGCGCGGCGCCCTGCGCGTCAGTTACCGGGAGCGTGTCGGCAAGCCATTGGAGGCGCTGTTCGCTGGCGATGCATTTGCCGCCGTGCGGTCGCGTATCCGTGAGATCCATGCAGAAGTACGCCGTGCCCGCCTTTTTGTCGCCCTGCACATGCACGCCGGCGATGGCAACATCCACACCAACATCCCGGTGCTCTCCAGTGACTACGCCATGCTCCACGAGGCCGACCGGGTGGTGGACCGGATTATGGCCATCGCCCAGAAACTGGGCGGCGTCATCTCAGGCGAGCACGGCATCGGCATCACCAAGATGCGCTGGCTGGAACCGGAAAAAATTGCCGCTTTCGCGGCTTATAAGGCCAAAGTGGACCCGGACAGCCTCTTCAATCCGGGCAAGCTGCTGGCGGGCTCCGGCCTGGAAACTGCCTATACGCCCTCTTTACAACTGGTGGAACAGGAAGCGCTGTTGCTGGAGGCCAGCGAGCTGGGTGCCCTCAATCGTGAGATCAAGGACTGTCTGCGCTGCGGCAAATGCAAGCCGGTCTGCATGACCCATATCCCCCGCGCCAATCTGCTCTACTCACCGCGCGACAAGATCCTTGCCACCGGTCTGCTCATCGAGGCATTTCTCTACGAGGAGCAGACGCGTCGCGGCGTCTCGCAGCAACATTTTGCCGCCCTTAACGATGTGGCCGACCATTGCACTACCTGCCACAAATGTGAGACGCCCTGCCCGGTGAATATCGACTTCGGCAAGGTCTCCATTCACATGCGTAACATACTCCGGGCGCGGGGTGAAAAGTCCTTTAATCTCGGCACGCGCTTGGCCATGGGCTATCTCAATGCCACAGAGCCCGGCAAAGTCCACCTTTTGCGGCGGGGTGTGCTGCAAAGCGCCTACAATGCGCAGGCCCTCGCCCATAAAATCATCAAGCCGCTGCTGCCCAAGGGGCCACCACCGGCCACCACCGGCAAGACCCCGCTACGCGCCGAGGTCATCCACTTCCTGCGCAAACCGCTGCCTACGGACATGGGCGTGCAGACCATGCGTCAGCTTCTCGCCATTGTCGATGACAAGACCGTCCCCATCATCCGCGACAGCGCCAAAGT
This sequence comes from Acidithiobacillus sp., assembly GCF_023229925.1. NCBI lineage: Bacteria > Pseudomonadati > Pseudomonadota > Acidithiobacillia > Acidithiobacillales > Acidithiobacillaceae > Acidithiobacillus > Acidithiobacillus sp. The sequence goes on from NZ_JALNYM010000001.1 coordinate 756,002, forward strand.
CACCGACGAGAGTGACGCGGTGTTCTATTTCCCCGGTTGCGGCAGTGAGCGGCTCTTCAGCCAGATTGGCCTGGCGACACTGGCCATGCTGCATCATGTTGGCGCGCAAACCGTATTGCCACCCGGCTACCTCTGCTGCGGCTATCCACAAACGGCGGGGGGTCAGGAAGACAAGGGGCAGGAAATCTCCGTGCGCAATCAGGTGCTCTTTCATCGCGTAGCGAACACGCTGAACTACCTGGATATCAAGACCGTGATCCTGTCCTGCGGCACCTGCATGGATCAACTGCTGCAATACCAGTTCCAGCAGATCTTTCCGGGCTGCCGTCTGCTGGATATCCACGAGTACCTGATGGAAAAGGGCGTCGCTCTGGAAGGCGTAGAGGGCGTGCAGTATCTCTATCACGACCCCTGCCACAGCCCCATGAAAACCCACAAGCCCCAGGCCGTGGCGTCACAACTGCTCGGGCAACAGGTACTGGACTCTGCCCGCTGCTGTGGAGAAGCAGGGACCCTGGCCAGTAGCCGTCCGGATATTGCCACCCAGCTCCGCTTTCGTAAGGAAGAGATACTCAAGGAAGGCATCCTGCAGCTCACCGGCAGCCCGCGTGCGGAGAATGGCAACGTCAAACTGCTCACCAGTTGTCCCGCCTGCCAGCAGGGTCTGGAGCGTTACCGCGAAGATACGGGTCTCGACACCGATTACATTGTCGTCGAACTGGCACGTAAAATCCTCGGCGCACGGTGGCAGCAGGGTTTTGTCGACGCCGCTCGCCGGGGAGGTATTGAGCGAGTCTTGCTCTGATGGCCACCAACCCACCACCCCAGCGACTGGGCAAACCGGACCGTTCCATGCACCTGCTTTCGGCCACTTCTGGCGCGGCAGACATCGTCGCGTTCCTCAAACTGAATATGGTGTTTACCTCGGCGATGACCGGCAACCTCGCGCTCTTTGGCATCGCTGTCGGCCAAGGCCACCTGCTCTCGGCCACCCATTCCCTCGCCGCTCTTCTCGGTTTCATCAGCGGCGTGGCCATCGCCGCGCTCTGGAAAGAACGCCCCTTCGAGCTGCGCTGGATACTAGGTCTGGAAGTCGTATTCCTCGTGCTTTATGCGCTCTGCTGGTTGCGGTGGGGTTTTCCGCCGGATGGTATCCCGCTCTATGCATTGATCCTTTTCTCCGCCACGAGCATGGGGATGCAGAGCGTGGCGGCACGACTAATCAATGTCGCCGGGGTCCCTTCTGTGGTTTTCACCAACACCCTGACCAGTATCGTGCTGGTTTTCATTCAAAGCATTCACAAACACCGCCCCCTGCCCTTTGCCCTGCGCCAACAGATGGCCGCCCTGCTCGCTTATCTCGGAGGCGCCGTGGTCTTCGCATTCCTGCTGATGATTAGGCCGGTGCTGGCTATGACCCTGCCGGCTATTTTAGTAGCTCTGGCCCTCTGGATGCACTGGCGCCCCACAGCCGATGCGGTAAGTTGAGGGGGTGCAAGCGCAGCCCTATGGAAAGCTCGGACACCGAAACGCAATCCCCTGGACGAGCACCCCTCGACGGCGTGCTCGACCTGCACGCCTTCCGTCCGCAGGAGGTACCCGACCTGCTGCACGAATATCTCCGGGCCTGCCGCGCTGCCCGACTCACGGAAATTCGTATCATCCATGGCAAAGGCAAAGGCGTGCTGCGCGAGACCGTTCATGCGCTACTCCGCCGCGAGCCCATGGTCCGCAATTTCCGTCTGGCCAATGACCGCAGCAGTTGGGGCGCGACCCTGGTCGATATTTATTTGCCAGACGTCCCCTTACCACCCCGCAGTTCACCGGCTCCAACAGCACAGGTACGGGAATCCGCACCTGGCTGGTATCGTCTGTTGCAACGTATTTTCGTCAAAGGATAAACATGGCTCAGGAAGGCGTCAGCAAATTTCACCTGGACTGGCAGGCCAGTCCCGTCATCGAGTGCCCAGACCGGGGCCTGCTCGGTCATTGGCGCGACGTACTACATGCCCACGGCCTGATCGGTGCGGATCCCGCCCGCTACGACGGCATCGGTTTTGGTAACGTGAGTTGTCGTTGCGACGGCGGTTTTTTGATCACCGCCACCCAGACCGGCCACTTGGCCACTTTATCACCTGACCATTTCTGTCAGGTGACCCGCTGGGATATCGTCCACAACCAGATCTGGGCCAAGGGACCACAGCCGCCCTCCTCTGAAGCCCTCAGTCATGCGGCCTGCTATGACGCCCATCCGGAAATTCGCTGGGTCTTCCACATTCACGATCCGCTGCTCTGGCATCAGACCGCGGCCTCGGGGTTACCGGCCACACCGCTCGATGCGGAATATGGCACTCCCGCCATGGCCCTGGCCGTATTTCATCTTGCCAGACAGGAGCGGTTCCCCCTGCTCATCCGGATGGCCGGTCACGAAGACGGACTCATCGCTGCGGGCCACAACGCCGCAGAAACCGGCGCTTTGCTATTAAACGCCGTTGCCGAAGCTCAGGCCTCTAGCGCCTTGCGCAGATAAAAGTCCATATCGGTGAGATTATTCAGCGCCCAGCGTCGGTAATCATCGGGCAGATCGACAATCTTCACGCCCTTGTGTTTGCCGAAAGGCATCGTTTCGGGAATCCGTGCGCGCTCGCTGAACTCCCATAAATCTTCCCAGGAATTGGGCCGCACCGAGAGAATAACCTTATTCAGAAGAATCCGGCAAAATTTCACGTCAGCCAGTGCCGAGTGGGCATTTTTTAGGTTATCCCGGGTCTTGTGCTTATCCTTGCTGAAGTGATACATCAATGCCGACTGGGAATGGCTATCCACCTCGGGCCAGAGCTTGCGGGTCATGGCATAAGTGCAGATGCGTTTGACATCGGGCTTGCCGATGACACCCCAGTCATAATCTATGCTGTGACCGACGAGATACCCTGTGTCTTCGGGTAACTGAAAGCTGCTGGCGGGCGGACTTTCCAGCAGATCTTCCTCAAGAATATGGTGTACCGCCATCGCTCCCATCTCAATGGGTTTGGCTGGCCGGTAACGCTGCACGAACTGTTCCTCTACTTCCAGCGTCTTCAGATCGCTCACCGCTAGCCAGGCCGCCTCAATCAGATCAGGCTCCACACGGCCCGTCGTTTCGGTATCAAAAATCAATGCGCGCATGCAAAACCTCATCCCGGATCTGGCGAAAAGATGCAGGGTAAATGCCTGCTTCGCAATGGGCAAGCGCCCATGTCCGATGGAACTTTACAGAATACACGACATCTCATTGTTTGTCCGACGACTTTATCCAAACATTGCTTTTTTCATCCGGCAGCCCCATTCACAGAAGAGGAGCAAAAAAACGTAATTTACGTTATGCTATCAGCGTGTTCATTCACAGGAGTCAAACATGAATCAGGACCAGAATCAGAACCCGTACCAATTTCCGGACAGCATGAATCCGGCGGGAGCCAGCAGAGGCACATCTATCGGCGCACTCATGGGAAAAACCTATGCGCTGCTTGCGGCCACGCTCGTGGTGTCTGCCATTGCCTCGGTGTATGGCATGCACTCGGTATTCGCCTACCAGCATCCCTTCATCCTGATGATCGGCTCCTTCGCTCTGCTCTTCGCGGTGCAGTACACTGGTGCCCACCGCAGTCCCTTTGCGGTTCCCCTGGTTTTCCTGTTTGCCGGTGGCATGGGCATGATGATGGGCCCGGCCATTGAGATGTATCTGCGGATGCCCGGTGGCGCCTCGATCATTGCCGAGGCCCTGGGTACTACTGCAGCCATGTTCGTTGGACTGTCCGCGTATGCCCTGACCACCCGACGGGATTTCAGCAACATCGGCGGCTTCCTGATCACCGGTCTGGTGCTGGCCATCGTGGTCTCTTTGCTGAATATGTTCCTGTTCCATATCCCCGCGTTGCAACTGGCCATTGCTGGCGTGCTGGTACTGGTCTTCAGTGGCCTGATCCTTTTTGACACCCAGCGCATGATCCGCGGCGGCATTCAAGAGCCCGTCCTGCTGGTGGTCGGCCTCTATCTGGATATCATCAACCTCTTCATGGCGTTGCTCGAAATCTTCGGGGGCAATCGCAATTGATCACCGCGTCCTTCCTGCATCGACAAGAAGGACGCTTTTTTTGAAAGCATGGCACGCAGTATTTGCTATGTCACCACCGGGGATATCAGACATCGCCTTTTCCCGTTTTATAATCCATGAGTAATTCCACCTCTCTGCAAAACCACAGCCCCATGATGCGGCAGTATTTCGGGCTAAAGGAACAATGCCCGGATGCGCTGCTTTTCTATCGCATGGGGGATTTCTACGAGCTCTTCTTTGCCGATGCCGAAAAAGCCGCCCGCCTCCTCGGCATCACCCTCACCAGCCGCGGACAGAGCGCAGGACAGGCCATTCCTATGGCGGGGGTACCCGTCCAGAGCGTAGATGGCTATCTCGCGAAACTGGTGCGTCTGGGCGAACGGGTGGCCATCGGTGAGCAGATTGGCGATCCGGCCACCGCCAAAGGTCCCGTGGAGCGCGCCATCGTGCGGGTCATCACCCCCGGTACCATCATTGACGGTGCCTTACTGGATGCCGGCCAGGAGCCTCTACTTCTGGCCCTCTGTCCGGACGGCCCGCGTTGTGGCCTGGCCTGGCTGGATGCCGCCGGAGGACGCCTCATGGTGCGTGAGGTAGCCGACACCGCCATCGCAGATACCATAGCACGGCGTCCCGTCGCAGAAATCATCGCCCCGGAAGATACATCGCTTCCAGTCGGAATCGACCCGCAAAAATTGCAACTCCTGGAGAAAACCGGCTTTCAAACGCGGCGCACCGAGGCAGTACTTGAACGCTATTTTGGTGAACGGCTGGCGAGTTTCGGGTGCAATGACTGGCCCCTCGCCTTACGCGCCGCCGGCGCACTCCTGAATTATGCCGAGACCCAACTACGCAGCAGTCTGACCCAAGTCCAGCGAATTCATCCAGAGCGCACTGAAGAAGAGCTCTATCTGGACGCGACCGCCTTGCGGGCATTGGAAGTAGTGGAAAGCCTGCAAGGGAATGGCCCTACTTTGCTCACCTTGTTGCAAAAAACCCAGACGGCTATGGGCGCCCGCTTGCTCCGTCGCTGGCTTCTACGACCGCTACGCCAGGGCCCCGTGCTTGCGGCCCGTCAGGAAGTCGTCGCAGCGCTCACCCAAGGCAGCGGGCCAGGCACCCTTCAGAAGGCCTTGCACGGTATCGCGGACGCGGAACGCATTCTCACCCGCGTTGCTCTGAATAGTGCGAGCCCCCGTGATCTCGCCCAACTCCGCGGTACCTTGCAGGCACTGCCCACGCTGCGCGCCACCCTCGAAGAAACGGGGCATCCTGCGCTCACTCCTTATCAGGAGCGCATAGCGCTCTTTACCGCCCTCCGCACGCTGCTGGAAGAGTCCTTAGTGGATGCCCCGCCCATGACCCAACGAGATGGCGGCTACATTCGTGCAGGCTACGATGCCGAGCTAGACCGCCTGCAACAACTCAGCCAGAATTTGCAGGAAGTGCTGCGTGATCTGGAGCAGCAGGAACGCCAGCGCACCGGCATCGCCCAACTCAAAATCCAGTTCAACCGGGTGCATGGCTTTTACATCGAAATCAGCCGTAGCTACCAAGGCCCCATTCCCGACGACTATCGCCGCCGCCAGACCACCAAGAACGCAGAACGCTACATCAACGATGCCCTGAAAGTCATTGAAGATCAGGCCCTCTCGGCAGAGAGCCTGGCCCTGAGCCGGGAGCGCCTGCTCTTCACGCAAGTCCTGGAAGTGGCCGCCCCCGAAGTGGCGGCCCTGCAGGACGCCATGACCGCCGTCGCCGAACTGGACGGTCTCAGCACGCTGGCCGAACGCGCCATCACCCTGCACTGGTGTGCCCCGCATTTCGTCACCGAACCGGTTTTACACGTCCGCGACGGCCGCCATCCCGTCGTAGAAGCCCAGATCGGCAGTAATTTCGTGCCCAACGATCTCGATTTTGATAAAGAACAGCGGATGCTGCTGATCACCGGTCCCAATATGGGCGGCAAATCCACCTACATGCGGCAAACAGCCCTCATCGTCCTGCTCGCCCACATCGGCAGCTGGGTGCCTGCCCGCGAAGCCATCATTGGCCCCATCGACCAGATTTTCACCCGCATCGGCGCTGCCGACGATCTGGCCGGCGGTCGCTCCACCTTCATGGTGGAAATGAGCGAAACAGCGCGCATCCTCCATCTCGCTACGGCACATAGCTTAGTGATCCTGGATGAAATCGGGCGGGGCACCGCCACTTACGATGGCCTCTCCATCGCCTGGGCCACGGCCGAAGCACTGGTGGAACGGGGCGCCTGCACGCTCTTCGCCACCCACTATTTTGAATTGACGGAGATGGCTCTTCCCGGCCTGCGTAACGCCCATCTTGACGCTTTGACACAAGGGGATCAGGTCGTATTCCTGCATCGGGTGGAGGGTGGCCCGGCAGCGCAGAGCTACGGACTGGCGGTGGCCAAGCTGGCCGGAATTCCTGACCCGGTCGTGCAACGTGCCCGCCAGCGGCTCAGTCAACTGGAAGAAACCGCCCAGCAGCCAACCCGCAATGCAGCGCCCGCCCAGTTGTCCCTCTTCCAGGCCGCTCCGCATCCGGCGGTGCATCGATTAAGTCAGATGGAACCGGATCAACTCAGCCCCAGGCAGGCCCTGGATCTGCTCTACGCACTCAAAGAATTAGCGCAGTAAAACCGGTTACGCCCTTACTCCACTTTCACTTCAATGGCCTTATGCTTCGTTTCAGTACTTTTGGGCACCTGGAGATTCAGCATGCCATCCTTAAACGTGGCTTTGATCTTGGTTTCATCGACATTGTCAGGCAGCGTAAAACTACGGACAAAGCTTCCGTAGTATCGCTCGACTCGATGGAACTTTTTCCCCTTTTCTTCCTTCTCCTGCTTCCTTTCTCCCTGGATGGTAAGTACCCCATTGTCCACGCTGACTTTGACATCTTCTTTCTTGACCTCGGGTATTTCTGCCTTGATCACGAACTCGTTGTCCGTCTCGCTGATGTCAACGCGGGGAGACCAATCACCCGTTGTGATGAGCTCCTGACCCCGGTTTGAAGGCCAACCCATCGCCCTGATGTAGCGATCAAACATGTCGTCGATGTCACGCAGCGGTTCCCATTTAATCAGTGCCATGATATCGCTCCTCAATTATGCGGGACTCGTTTACCTTATTGGATAGCCCGCGTTCGACCCAGTAAGGGATTCATTTTATCGGCTGCTTCGGCTTGGGAAAGATTTAATTCTAGCTCATTATTATGGGCAGCGATGCTCACCCTACACACCAATGGATTAACTTCCTGCCGCGGCAGATCGAGCAGTTGCATTCGGTCACACGATCAATGACCGTTTCGATCTCGAAGCGCACGGCACCGCAGTGGCAGCTTCCGATGTAGCGTGGCATCTCCGTAGGCCCCAGCGTGGAGTTCAGCGGAGCGCCGCATCGCGGCGCGTTCGCTGGAACGTAGTGTTAGAAGCAGACTCTTCAAGGCGTTCAGCGAGCCACACCTTAATAATGGATTGCCGGGTAATGCCGAGCTTTCCTGCTTCTCGATCTAATGATTCAATCATCCACGTAGGAAAATCGACATTAACGCGCTTTTGCTCCTGCAACACGCGTTTCGCCTTGGATAACTCCAGAGCAGCAGTAATGTCAACCCCCTCATCAAACTGTTTATCGAACGTTTTAGCTTTCATATAGTGCAGCCTCCTCGGTTCGTGATCGACGAGCAGAAATAAGTCGAATATTTGCCGTTTCCCTAGCCTTCGGCTCTGCGAAAACCTGGCCGTAGGACTTCCACTTATGAAGTAACGCGCCATACCCGGCGCACACGAATGATGTAACCGGTCGCCGGACCCGCGTAGTAGCGGAGGGAACCTGCAGGCGCAGCTTGCGGGCGGTCCGATTGACCGATGGGTTGGGCGTCAAGCGGTCTTCTGCGGCACAAGCTTCACTTGAAGCTCGCACCCCACGGCCTGGGCATACCGCTTGAGAGTTGCGAGCGAGGGCGCATGCTTTCCGGCCGACTCGAGCCTCGAAACTGCACTCTTGGTTGTTCCCATCCGTTCCGCGACGGCGTCTTGCGTCAGGCCCGCACGGGATCGTGCCTTGAGCATTTGGCTGGCAACTTGGTACTCAAGGGCAAGGGCGTCATAGGCTTCGACGAACCCCTTGCGGGTTGCCGCCTTGGCAAGGAATTCCTTGTGGGAATGACGGACGGGTTTGAATTTCAGTTCAGCCATTTGAAACCTCCTTCAGGCGCTTGCGCGCCAACTTAAGTTCTCGATCAGGCGTCTCCTGCGCCTTCTTGATGAAGGCGTGGAGGACGACGGCCCGTTTGCCAACGAGAAAGCAATAGAACGCTCTACCGATGCCGGAACGACCGCGAGGCCGAAGCTCAAACAAGCCATCACCGAAAGCCCTCGAGTGCGGCAGCCTGAGACTCGGCCCATATTCGGCCAGCAGTTCGACCAAACGCGCGTAGTCGGCGAGGACATCTACGGGCCACGACTCAATCTCGTGGAGGACGCGCTCGTGGAAGTACTCGATCTCGAAGAACATGAACAGATGTTAGCAAATACGCGAACACGACGCAATTGAGGTACAATGCCAGTCGCCCAACATTCGGCGCCAGCCTTGCGGCGAGCGCAGTTCATGGAGATCTCCCAGCGTAAGACACGTCACTTTTGCCGCATGAGCGCCGGATTTACAAAATGCACCCCATTCGCAGATGGAGGGCTTCGCGGTCACGTGCCCGCTCGCCCCGGATGCATCACGCCTCATATCCGGTTTTTGTTCATCGCCCCGCAGCTTCGGATTGGGCTTCCTCCAGACCCCGCCTCGCGACAACGCCCTTGCCGTTCTCCTAGCCTTCGGCTCCGCGAAAACCTGGCCCCAGGACTTCCACCTGGGTAGTTACGTGCCATGCCCGGCACACACGTTCAAATTGAGGGGCAGGCCGCTTCTGGCCTGTCCCGCTCGAATGTAGGGTTGGGCTTCATAGGTACGAGAAGGGCTGTTACTTTAGCTCCTTCCATTCATCCGTCAGTAGGCCAGAGAACCCCCAGTCTTCCTCATTTATTTCCTGAATAATGATATGGGTGTGCTCCGCCGTTTTCCCGAGTACGCGCACAAGTGAAGCTGTTACATCCTTAACTAGTTGAGCCTTCTGCTCTCTTGTGACGCCTCTGGTGATCTGGATGTTTACGTATGGCATGTTGTTGATTCTCTCTTTGGATATATCGTCATTTGGTGCGGCAAGAAGCCTAATGTTTGAGGTAAGGGGCGAGGGGCCGGGCTGCCGGTGGAGCGCCCCTCTTGACCGATTGATTAGGCTATATTTTCTCAGAGTCAAAAAAGTCATTATCGAGAACCTTTACCTCGTAATGGCTTTTAGTCTGCACACCAACATTGAACTTATGCATCAGGTCAACAAGCTTAGAACCGTCCAGTAAGATTATTTTATGGTGTGCATCTCTGGCTTTTACTTTTGCCTTTTCATCAAAAGTAGACGTAGTCACAAAGATGCCCTTGTGGGTATCGCCACTCATAGCGCCGATAAAGTTGCGTATATCAGTTTCACGGACTTTATTTTCGCTATAACGCTTGGCTTGAATATATATCCTCTCAAGCCCAAGCTGATCTTCGTTAATAATGCCATCGATCCCACCATCGCCTGACTTGGCTGTTTCTATGAAGTCGCCATATCCCATTTTTTTAAGCAACATCAAAATTATCTTTTCAAACGCATACGGATCAACCTCTTTAAGCATTGAAAGAAGTTCATCTTTTACTTCCCGCTCGATCTGCTCAAAACCAGAATCAATCAAATCCTGTGGGCTTGCGTTCGCTACGATTATTGTTTCTGGTACAGACTTGATTTCAGGCTCATAAAAAGTAATGACGTTTGATTGAATGTCATTGAGTGATACATTTTCTGGCTTGGCAGATTTCCCTTTCTCGGTGATCTGAACATAGCCTCGTTGTGGATAGTGAACAAACCCGCCTTTCTTAAGATAGGACTTTCCCCAAGCAATACGATTTTCAATTAAACGATCCCCACTCTTGGTTGTCTGCCCCAGCAGATCCTGGGGCAGGTTCGAATAAAACCGATCCACTACAAGCCGAAAAAGATCTCTGCCTTTGATGATTTCACTATCTTTAAGCACTTCCAATATTGGAAGGAAGGTTTCATCAAACTTCGGCAATTCCATTGATTCTCCGATCTTGCAGTATGATTTTAGTAGAGTCTAACGTGGCGCTTAAGGGGCGGAGGCCGCTTCTGGCCCGTCCCGCTTGACCGTAAGGTTAGCGGCTTTTTGGCCAACGACTCGGATTGCGAGCATCATGTAACACAGCCAAAACATGTACGAGATCACCCCGCACCACATAAAACAATCCGTAAGGGAACCGTGGAAGGAGTGCTCGGCGAACACTGGAAATTACCTCAGCATAAAGCAGAGGTGCTTGCTCTAGCCGTTTTAGCTGTAACTCCAATGCGGCAATAAATTCTTCACCGAGGCCAGGACTCTGTAATTCGTACCACTCTTGAGCTTCGCCAGTTTCACGCAAAGCTCGCTTAGAGAATTTCAGGCGATACGCCATGAGCCATCTTTAAGGCGTGATTTCACTTGATCCCATGAATAACCTGCTTCCGGATTTGCCTCAAATTCTGCCAAACGCGCTTCTAGTTCAGCTTTAAGCGCGGGCGAAATTTCCACGGCTTCAGGTACTGCGGCAACACTGTCCCAGATAAGCTCAACGAGACGAATGCGCTCCTGTACCGGAAGCTCAAGAATGTCGGCAATAGAGATATTGTTCATGTCGGATATTGTACCCCTTTTCGGAAAACACGCTAACTCCACGCGGGCATCCGCTAACGTAAATTATACTGCACCATAGTGCTGTGTAACATGCGTAAATGCAGGCTAACATGAGGGAGCGTACATGGCTACAACGGGCACTACAAACACCCCGATTCGCCAACCACGGTTGCTGGAGCTAGTACGGGAAGCGCTGCGACTGCGTCATTACAGCCTGCGTACCGAGCAGGCTTATGCCTATTGGGTCAAGCGGTTCGTGCTGTTTCATAGCAAACGGCATCCCCGGGAGATGGGGGCTGCGGAGGTGGCGTGGATTTGCCCTGGCTGGATGAAATTGTGCGCGCCAAACGGCCACAGCGTTTGCCGGCAGTGCTGACGCCGGAAGAAGTGCGTCGCCTGCTGGAATCGGGTCAGGACATTCGCACGGTGCAGGAATTGCTGGGACAGGGTTTTCCCACTCCCCTGATAACCTCTGTCCGGCGGCGTCGCTGGTGATATGGCATGGGGTGGATTTCAATGCGGTTCACCCCATGGTAACGCCGACCACCATCGCACTTGCCATGAGCCCCTTCAGCGTGTACTGTACTTTTATACAGTACCCACCGAAGGAGGCATCACATGGCACCTCATCATTCTGCATCGCAGTTCTGGCCCAAGACGGCGGGCATTTTGGTCTTTGGCACGCTGATTGGCCTCTGGCTGGGACATCAGGACAAAGGTTATCAGCCCGGCCCGACGTCCTCTATGGAGTCTGTGGTACTTCAGCAGACTCAGCAAACGGCCACCTTCCAGCGCACCGCACAAGACCAACCCGCCACGGAGCCTTTTACCGTGCGGCCGTGATAAACTGCGCCGGACAAAAATGGCTTTAGGGCCGATCACACACGGCAAATCAGGGAGTTACTTTGGAACTGGATCACAAGGCCCGCGAGGCCATAGAAGACATCATCAATCGCCGGGAGGGCATCAACTCCATACAGGCGCAACTGAAGGAGGACATCAAGGCGATAGCCGAGTACCTTGCGGTAAAACCCACGCAGGTGGCCCGGATCATCAGCCTGGTGGAGCGGGAACGTGCCAAGGGGGATGTACTGGAGGCCGAGCGTGGGGTGATTGACGCGGCGGAGTCCATGATCCCCGTAACGGCGTCGGCGGAAGCGCAAGACGCTTAACACGGCGATGCGGCTGCGGTGTCTGAAGCATGCACTGCATCCGCATCTAGAAACTGCAAAAATGCCTGGATGGTATGGGACTGGTAAATGGGCTGTGGTCTGGCCATATACAGTGTCCATTGAATGCCGTGCGGCGACGGTAAGCGGCGTACGTGGACGCGCCAGTCTTTTCGGTAGCGCAAGGCTGCGGCAGTCACAAACCCGATGCCCAGCCCGGCGTCTACGGCGGCACCTACCGCCTCGACGCCAGTCACTTCGATGGATTGTTTGGGTGTCAAGTGTGCGTCATGAAACACCCGCTCCACAGAGCGGCGAATGCCCGAGGCGCGTTCCCGCCAGATCATGGGGTAGGACATGAGGCTTTCCAGGGTGATGTCGTCTTGCGCCAGCAGCGCGTGTCCCTCCGGGAAAATCGTCATGATTTCATCGTGTAACCATGGCGTTACCGTATAGTAGGAAGGCAACCCTTCCAGATCCAGCCCGCCTTCCAGAAAGAACAAATCCCAATCGGACAACGAGATGTCTGACCAGTCGATGATGCCACCGCGCAGTTGAAGTTCCACATCGGGGAACTCCCGCTGAAAGGCCACCAGACGTTGCGGCAGAAAATAATTGGCCACCGTATTGGTCGCGGCGATGCGCAGCACACCGTTTTGCAGGCGCTGCCGACGCAACACGATGTCGTCAAATTCGTCGACCACATCGCGCATCCGCTGCGCGGTGGAGAGCAATGCCTCCCCGGCCGGCGTGAGGCGAATACCGCGGCCGCTGCGCATGGTGAGCGGTTCCCCCACTTGCTGGGTGAGTTTCTGTAAACGTTCCGTCACCGTCGGCTGACTGCGGTGCAGCACCCTGGCCGCCGCGCTGATGCCCCCGGACCGGGCTACCGTTAGAAAAGTCAGCAAAAGCTCGGTATCCATATATCGCTATATCCTATAGGTTAGTTATAAATTTCCAATTTGACCTATATATTCCCGGGCCGCATTATCGCTGCGTCTTCCGGAAAATAGCAAACACAACCGCCCGTGACGTCTTCCCTCCGTATTGCCGCCCCGATACCAGCGCTCAGCGCGTCTATGGTGGTACTTCTCAACCTGGTGATCGGGCTGGGTCACCTCCTTGTACTCTTCAACACCGGGGCCTATCTGCCGATGATCCCCCATGTTGCTGGGAGTCTGGGCGTCAACCCCGCTTATGCAGACTGGACCCAGGCGAATTTTTTCCTGGCTATGGCGCTGGCCTTTCCCACCGCGACATGGTTTTTGCACCGCTGGGGGGAGATGCGCAGCCTGCTCGGCGCCTTTCTCACCTTTGCCCTGGCTTCCTCCGTATGCGCCCAGACCTCCAATTACGATTGGTTTTTGGCCGCGCGCGTCGTCCAGGGTTATGCGGGCGGACTGACTATTCCCATCTCTCTTGGTGTCATCCTGCGTCACTACACCCCACAACGGCGCAATATTGGCCTGAGTCTGTGGGGCATCGCCGCCATTACACCGTTCACCTTAGGGCCGACCATCGGCGGCTGGATCACCGACACCCTGGGTTGGCGTTGGCTTTTTTACCTCAACATACCCATTGCCATCGCGGTCGCCTTGATCAGTGCGATACTTCTGGTCGGGCGCGAAGCGGAACACCGCCATCCACCATTAGACTGGCCGGGTCTGATTTTCCTGATGATCGCCTTAGCCGCGCTGGAGTCTGCGCTCAATTCCGGGGAAATCATCAGTTGGTGGCGTTCCAATACCATCATTTTTCTGACGACTATCGGCGCTGCCGCGCTTATTTTCTTCGCACTCTGGGAATGGCACAGCAGCCATCCCCTGCTGGAACTGCGCTTTCTGCGACGCCGTAATTTCCTGATTGGAGCGATAGGGTTATTTTTCACTGCGCTCTTTTTTCAGGGCGCTATGGCCATCTATATTGTGGAATTTCAGTTGACCATGGGATATTCCGCCTGGATGGTTGGCCTCCTATTATTGCCCATGGCTATTTTCTCAAAACTCAGTGCCACGCTCACGCAGCATTTTTTGAATCACATTGATGCGCGCATACTCGGGATGATTGCCTTGCTGGGATTTTCGGCAGGCAGTTTCTGGGTTTCCTCCTACAATCGGACGGCTTCTTTTGATGAATTGCTCTGGCCGCAAATACTCGTGGGCATGTTTCTGGGTGGTCTATTCCCGCCATTAATCGCCATTGCGCTTTCCGGGTTGCGCGGCGCTGCCGAAATGCGTGGTACGGCCTTTTTAAACCTGCTGCGGGTATGTGGACAGGCCATGGGTATTCCTATTATGGCCACCTTATGGGGCAGACGCCTTATTTTCCACGAGCATTTTCTCACCGAAGACAATGCGGCGGGAAAGCATGGGATCAGCACATCGGTGGGACATGAGACGTTGGCCAACCACATAGCGCGTCATGCCGCATTGCTGACTTTTAATGAAATATTCTACATCGCCGCATGGGGATTTCTGACCGTGGCCGGTCTGTTATTGTTAGCCAAACGGGTGGTTTTCGCCGAGCCGGATGTCCGGGTGCGCCGGGCGCTGGAAGAACTGGCGGAGCCCTGATGAAACACAGCATCGCCCTTATCCTACCGCTGTTGTTGCTCGGCGCCTGCGCGCGCCTGCCGCCGCATCTCCCCGGCGGCAAAACGGCGCATGATACCCAAATCAGTGGGATACTGGCCCAGTTGGACGGCCACGCCGGGGTGACTCCGGGTGCTTGGCCCGCGTCAAACTGGTGGGCATCGGCGCAGCTACCCGCCCTGAATAACTTAATCAACGAAGCGCTGCGCAACAATCCGTCGTTACAGGTCGCCAGTGCGCGCATTCTGGAAGCCCAAGCGGCGGCGGCAAACCAGCATACCGCCCTCCTCCCGCACCTTTCCGCAGGGACGTCGGTGACTCAGGAGTACTTTTCCCGGCAGGGCTTGCACGCCCCCTTGAACGGCAAAACCATCACCTATGGTGCTCTCAATCCTCTGGAAATGCGCTATCACCTGGATTTGTGGGGACGTGACAGCGATCGCTTTCGTGCCGCCCTGGGGGAGGTACGCGTACACCAGGCGGATTACGCCGAGGCAAAATTATTGCTTTCCACTCAGTTGGCATGGCACTACTTTTTGCTGGCGGGTGAGGTACAACGTCTCCGCCAGGTGGATCGCGCGGAAGTCCTGCACACCTCCTTACTCCACCTGGTACAACAGCGCTGGCACGACGGCCTGAGCGATGCCCGTACCGTTTATCTTCAGGAAGAGGCACGCGCAGGGGCACGCCAGTCGGTAGCCGACATGCAGGCAGCCGTTGCTCAACAGCGCTATATATTGGCGGCGCTGGCCGGACACGGACCCGATTGGGGGCGGGATATTCCGGCAGAGCCGTTGCCCACGCTATCCACGATCACCATGCCGCGGAATTTGCCCCTGCGCCTCATTGCCCACCGTCCGGATATAGTCGCTGCGCGCTGGGAAATGGAAGTCGCGGCGCAACAGGTGGGTGCGGCACGCGCGGCCTTTTATCCCGATGTGAATATCGCCTTGTTTGCGGGGTGGAACAGCATTCACCTGGGAGATTTGTTCAGCCCTGGCAATCTCGCACATGCCCTTGGCCCGGTCATATCCCTGCCCATTTTCGAAGGGGGGAGATTACGCGCCCAACTGAAGGAGAAAAATGCATTATATCTAGCCACGGAAGACCATTATCGCGCCACCATCCTCGACGCAGTGCGCGAGATTGCCGGTCGTCTGGCCACCTGGCGGCAGATACGCAAAAAACTCCGGGCACAACGGCAGATGATTTTCGCGGTCGAGCATACCACGGCGCTGGCGGAGTCCGCCTTTCATTCTGGAATTACGGATAAAGCAGAAGCCTATAGTGCGCAGATTCAAGAAACGGAAATAAAAAATCAACTGCTGGCCTTAAAGGTGCAAAATGCGCAATCCTGGGTATTGCTGCATTCAGCGCTGGGTGGCGGATATACCTCGTGGAAAAATCCCACATGAGCGTGCAAAAGCCCGAACATTCGAGTTCTCCCATCCAACCGGAAAAACGCGCCCGGATGCTGGTGCTCGTTACCCTCATTTTTGTACTTGCCGGATTGATCTGGGCCGCGTGGTGGTTTTTGCGGGGGCAGTACCGGATAGAAACCAACGATGCCTACGTCTCCGGCAATATTACGCCGGTGAATAGCCAAATGGCCGGCACCATCAGTAGGGTACTAGTAGAAAATACCGAATTCGTCACCGCCGGACAGGTAATGGCTAGCCTTCAGGCCAATCATTCCCAGCTCGCACTGCAACAGGCAGGGGCGCATCTGGCAGCGACGGTCAGGCAGGTGCGCAGGGATTTCGCCAAGGTCACCGCACTGCAACAGACCGTCAGCGCCAAAAACGCCGAACTCCACAAATTAAGCAGCGATTTAATCCGCTATAAACAATCCCTGCCGAGCGGCGCTGTTTCCGCCCTCCGCATTGAAGACACGCAAAACGAAATTGCTGCTGCGACAGCACAAGTAGCAGCGGCCCAAGCGGCGCTAAAAGGCACGCAAGCCATCATAGCGGGCACCACCCTGCAAACGAATCCCCTCGTGCGCCAGGCCGCGGCGCAGTTCGAACAGGCCGATATTCAATGGCAACGCCGAGTTGTCCGTGCACCGGTGTCAGGTTATGTCGCGGAGCGCGCCGCCTACCCCGGACTGATGGTGCACCCCGGCCAGCGCCTGTTTTCCGTGGTGCCCCTCAATGATTTGTGGGTCGTAGCCAACGTCAGAGAAACCGCCATGCGGCATGTCCGCCCCGGACAACGCGTTCAATTGACCAGTGATTACTATGGCCGCGATGTCCATTATCACGGCAAAGTGCTGGGACTGCTGCCGGGTGCCGGTAGTGCCTTCAGCATCCTGCCGCCGGAGAATGCCACCGGAAATTACATCCATATCGTCGAACGGGTGCCGGTACGTATCGCGTTACCCGCCGCAGAACTCGCCAGGCATCCACTGCGGCCCGGGCTCTCCATGGTTGCAGAGATGCACTGGACGCCCTCACAAAAGCATTCGGTGCTCAAACCACTCACCACCTCGCCGGTACGAGGATACCAAACCGCTATATACAATGGGGAGTTAAGGCATGCCCAGCAACGCGCCGCCGCTATTATCGGCGATAATACCTAGGCTGAAGTGACTCAGCCGAACTTGACCGGAATCAAGGAATCCGCACAGACAACCGGCTAAGCTGCAAAACGTATCGCGTTTTACTGAAGTAAATCCACAGTTCAACCAGAAGGAGCAACAACAGATGGCCATCAATATCCAACTCATCCAATCCAGCGGCGCGGCAGTTAAAGACCTGGGCGTGCAGGTTGCCGAACATTTTTATAACACGATGTTCACCCATTTTCCTGAAGTGAAGAAAATGTTTCCGGGGGACATGACAGAACAGCGGGTACGCCTTTTCAATTCCGTCATTCTGATCGCCACCAATATCAACACCATGGAAGTGCTGGTCCCCTATCTGAAGGAACTCGGTATCGGGCACATTAAATACGATACCCGCCCGGAACATTACCCCATCGTCGGCAAAAGCCTGCTCAATACCCTGAAGCATTTCCTGGGGGCGGCCTGGACGCAGGAAATGGCAGAATCCTGGATTGAGGCATACAACCTGGCCTCCACCGTTTGCATCGAGGCGGCCTGCGAGGCCATGGCCCCTTCCCGCTTCGTCCCGGTGACCATAGACGACGTACCTCCCGCCGTTTGATTGACACCTTGCCATTGGCATACCGGCTACTCAGGTACGCCATTATTTTGGGGCATGCCCGTTATGGAATATGAAATCTGTCTGGAACCGTCCGGCATCCACTTTATGGCGGATGAGCGCCAAAATATTATCGAAGCGGCGAAACAGCATGGCATTGCCATCAAACATGGCTGCGCCAGTGGTTCCTGCGGTGATTGCAAAGGCACCATTTTGTCCGGCGCCAGCGAACAGGGACCTTTTATGCCCCTGCTGCTCTTACCCACGGAACGGGCTGCTGGCATGGCCATTCTCTGTAAATTGTATCCACGCAGCGCCATGCGTTTGCGTGCCGAGGTGGTTCCGAAAGACATCTGGACAGCCGAGATTACCCGACTTACACCGCTGGCCTGGAATGTACTGGAGTTACGGCTGCGGCCGGAACGGCCTTATCCCTACCGGACCGGACAATATGCCCGCGTAGCGGTGCCGGGGCGTCCGGGTCAGTGGCGCTCTTATTCCATGGCGACGCCACCGAACACCACCGGAGAACTGGTTTTTCATATCCGTGAATTACCCGGTGGCGTATTTAGCCAATGGCTTTTTCATGCCGCGCAAACGGGTGATAAATTAACCCTGGGCGTTCCACAAGGCGAATTCGCACTATGCCCGGATAATGATCGTGATATGCTTTGTATTGCCGCCGGCACCGGTCTGGCCCCCATTGAGGCGATTATTCAGGAAAGTATCGAATTGGGGCGGACCCGGCCTATCCATCTTTTTTACGGGGCCAGGAAACAGGCCGATTTTTATCATCTGGAAGAACTGGCCAGATGGTCACAACAATATCCGCATATCACCATCACATCGACGCTGTCTGATATGCAGGACACCTCCTGGGCCGGCGCCCACCGTCTCTTGCCCACGGTTGCCGCCAGCGGCCACTGGAAGGATCATGAAGTCTATCTCTGCGGTGGCCCCGGCATGATAGAAGCCGCCATCGACCTGCTGCTCTCCCATGAAGTGCAGCATGACCATATCCACTTCGATGCTTTTGCGCCCAATGGATAGTACCGCTGACAAGGTGAAATATGAAAGTACAAATACTGGTTTCAAAGTGGTGCCCTGTTTGCCCCCAAGCAGAAAAAGTTTGGAAAGAGGCTTCCCAGAAAGTGCCTATGGAGCTGGAGGTGCTGGATGTTGCGGATCGTGAAGGACGCGAAATAGTCAGTAACCTGCGCATTAAGACTGTTCCAGCCATTGTGGTGGATGGCGCCCTAAAGGCGGTAGGTGTGCAGCCTTTGGGAGAAGTGCTGAAGATGCTCGGCGCATCATAAACACGGTATCGTAGATACGCTATTCTAACATTATGGGTACAGTTCAAATGCTAGCATAACTCACGCCGCTCGACATCATTTTCCACATAATGGAGAACGTTATGGCCGATATAGACCAGATTATGCAACACGATCATGAACGCCTGGATCAACTATTGGGACAGAGCGCACATGCTGTTTCGACTGGGGCATGGCAGGAGGCGGCCCATCTGCTGGAGGTATTCCGCCACGGGATTGTCGACGGCCATATGGTGGTGGAGGAAAGCACACTTTTCCCAGCCTTCGAGCGTAACGAGGGTGGTGACGATCATCCACTGACAGCATTGCTACGTAAGGGCCATCGGGATTTGCGGATATTTTTTGAGGAGATGGCTGAAGCCATTCATGATCAGGACGCGGAAACCTTCGACGATCTGCTGAGCACCGTGCAAACCATTCTCAAACAACATGACGCCAAGGAAGAGACGGAACTCTATCCCTATCTTGCAGCGGCCTTACCGGATCGTGGTGAAGCAGCGGGCAAACGCATTCTGGCCTGTGAAGCGGAGACGCCATCATGAGTGAATATCACGGCTGTGAATTGCCTGAGGATCTGTTTTACGACCTCGACTATGTATGGGTACGCCCAGAAGATGACGGCACATTGACTATTGGGGTCACAGATCCCGCCCAAACCATGTCGGGGCGTTTACAAAAGGCCAGAATAAAAAAAACCGGCACCCATCTGGATGCCGGACGGCATGTGGCCACACTGGAAAGTGGTAAATGGGCGGGCGGCGTACCAGTGCCATTTGCAGGTGAAGTCATTGCACGGAATGAAGCGCTGCTGGAGGACCCGCACCTGATTAACATCGATCCCTATAAAGACGCCTGGATCGCCCGAGTGAAACCCGACGATCCACAACACGCGCTGGACAACGTCAAAACCGGACCCGACGCTATGGAAGCGCTGGAAGCCTGGATCAAGCGTTACGGTGTGCAGTGTATGCGCTGCTCTGACTGATCTGTTTGGGGATGGCAATAAGAATGCAGGATTCCGTTACCACATGTGTCATGACAGCACCCCTTTGTCAGGCCCACGACGCCGCCAATGGTCATGGACGCTGAAGGTCAGGTGCAGCAACCACAAAACCAGCAAGATAACGGCCAACACGTGGTGCCATGGAAGGCATTCACCATGTCTCTGCCACAACAGAATACCGATAACCACCGTGATGCTGGCAAAAATCAGGAAAAGGCCTTGCACTGGAGCATCGATCCCCTCGCGAAATGAGGCCGAAAAGCCTATCTCTCCACGGATCTGTCGTCCCAATTGATGCCGAGTTTCTGCCGAGAATAAAAACATACGCGCCATGACCTTGTTTCCCTGCGGAGTCGCAAGCAACCAACCCCACTCCCCCATGATGAAGACGCCAGCCACCAAGCCACCCGCGACATGAAAAGAAAATATCCAGCGCATCCCCGCACCCAGCAAAAAGCCCGAGAGTATCTGCATGGTTACCGTCAGCACGACACCTAGGAGGATGAATAATGCCCAGCGCGGGCGGCGGATCGTGGTCATATTTCCAATGCCACATGGACTCGATTCATCCCCGCAAAGGGTCCCAGAGATAGCATCACGACATTACCTTCCTCTTCAACGGCTGCGGAGTCATAGTGATTTTGACTGCTATACTCAATAATTCCTTAGCCCAGGTCAAAAAACTCAACCACTATACTGGTTAATTGATTTCACCTATGGCTGCTCCGTCTGCAAAAAGACGGCAGCCTGATGCGTAATGACTAAAATGACTTCAGACCGCTCTCAGCACATTGAAATTACGACTTGGCGCGTATATGCGCGTCCCCTGCCCATAGGCTACCACGTACTGGCTGAACGCCTCTGGCCTCGTGGCGTGCGCAAGGCCGACCTCTCGCTGGATGCCTGGCCCAAAGACCTCACCCCCAGCACCGCCCTGCGCCAGTGGTTCGCCCACGATCCTGAACGCTGGGACGAGTTCCGCAGCCACTACCTGGCAGAATTGGCGACGCAAAAAGAAAACGCTCTGACGCTGCTGGCCGAAGCCGCCGGGGCACCTATTATCCTGCTCTATGCCGCCCACGACCAAGAGCACAACGGTGCGTTGGTGCTCTGCGATTTTCTGCAGACACTGACGGCACCAACTCCCGGCGCACCCTGAATAGTGGCAAAGACATCAAGGCACATCGCCTCAATGCCCTTCGGCCCAGCGCCGGAGAGCGAGCGGATCAGGGATGGTAATAATCCGGCGCTCCACATCTATGAATCCGGCCTTGCGTATGCGGGTCAGCACCCTGGACAGTGTCTCAGGCGTCAAGCCCAGACGCGCTGCCACCACCGCTTTCTTGGCAGGAAGTTCGACGGCCGTGGGGCCATTCACCATCGGACACAGATCCAGCAGATAACCCACCAGCCGCTGCTCCGCCGACTCCACACTCAGATGACGCAATTCCTTGACCAAAAAATGCAGGCGCATGCTGAGGCGCGCCAGCATCTGGCGCATCAACAATGGCCGTTGCTCCATGCTCTCGACGAAGCGGTTCAGTGGAATCTCCAGCACCGTGGTCGCCGCATCGGCCTGCGCCGTTACCGGATAACGGCCACCGAGAAAGGCCACCGCCTCGGCGAAAAGGTCATCGGGCTGGATGATTTCGACAATTTTCTCCTGCCCGGTCGCCGCCGCCGCAATCAGATCAATTCGCCCCGATGCCAGAAAATAGAAGGATCGGGCCAACGACCCCTCGGCAAAGAGGATATCTCCCGACCCCAGGGTCAGTGGCCGGGACTCCGCCAGCAACGGTACGATGACGTCCTCGGGCCAGGCGGCGAAGAGCGGAGTTTGCCGTAGGCGGGAAAGCAACGCGTCCTTGTTATTCTCCATGGGCAGCACTTTCTCCAGAATAGGGGGAGCGGACAGGAAGATCAGCATCTCTTGCCACTTGCTTGACGTCAACCACCTTGGCCGGCATAAGGAACTCCGTAGATGAAATGCCCAATGGAATAGATTGGCGTGTTTCTTGCTGAGACTCAAACATTCTGGACAACGACGTCCTCGCCACCTAGATTCTAGGCCGCGGGGATTTTTTGTAGGTGCCGCTTATTTTGGAGAAATGGTCATGGCGCATGAACGCTCTCTCAGCATTGGCTATGTAGCTCTGGTCGACAGTGCGCCACTGATTGTGGCCCGCGAGGGCGGCTTCTTTGCCAAACAGGGCCTACAGGTGGTCTTACAGCGGGAACCGTCCTGGGCAAGTTTGCGCGATCACTTGCTGTTCGGTGATCTCGTGGCAGCGCATGCCCTGGCGCCGCTGCCGCTGGCGGCGACACTGGGCATCGCCTCACCGCGGGTACCGGTGCTGACGGCGCTGACGCTGTCCTTGAACGGCAATGCGATCACCGTGAGCACTGCACTGCATCAGCGTTTGACGGATGCGGGTCTGACGGGTGGCGATCAGCCCCTATTGGCGGGTCTGGCTTTGCGGCAGGTCATTCATGCCAAACCGGCCACCAAGCTGCGCTTCGCGGTGGTATCGCCGGTCTCTAACCATCATTATCAACTGCGCCACTGGCTACAGGCGGCGGGCATTGATCCAGCAACGCAGGTGCAGATCAGCGTGGTGCCACCGCGTTATATGGTAGAGGCGTTGCGTGCCAACGAGATCGACGGATATTGTGTCGGTGAACCGTGGGGAAGCCTGGCTGCGATCGAAAAGGTCGGAATACCCATCGTCAGCAGTTACGCCCTCTGGAACAATCTGATGGAAAAGGTACTGGCGGTGCGCGAGGACTGGGCACTGGCGCAGCCGGAGCTGCATCTAGCGCTGCTTCGTGCGGTATTAGCGGCAGGACACTGGCTGGATGATCCGCAACACCGACTGGAGGCAGCACCTTGGGTGGCTTCGGCTATTGATGTGCCTACAGAAATCGTCGCACTGGCACTGACCGGCGCGGTGCCAGGTTTGCCGCAGCGGGAGGATTTCCACGTATTTACGCGCTATGCAGCGAATTTTCCCTGGCATTCCCAGGCACATTGGCTGGTGCGACAAATGCAGGCAGCGGGTCAATGGCCGGAGGGTGCGGATGCCGCGGCACTCATTCCGCGGGTGTATCGTTGCGCCGAATACCGCCAAGCGGCCCATGCCCTGCAGATTCCTGTGCCGAAAGAGGATTTCGTGGCCTGGGGCGGCGAAGCACAGCCCTGGT
This sequence comes from Acidithiobacillus sp., assembly GCF_023229925.1. Taxonomy (NCBI): domain Bacteria; kingdom Pseudomonadati; phylum Pseudomonadota; class Acidithiobacillia; order Acidithiobacillales; family Acidithiobacillaceae; genus Acidithiobacillus; species Acidithiobacillus sp. The sequence goes on from NZ_JALNYM010000001.1 coordinate 779,356, forward strand.
TGCTGGCGGATGATCTGGGGGGCACGATCCGCATGGGTGCCAACCGCATTTTTGACGGGAGCAGCGTACTGCCGTAATGCCGCTTGCACCATGATGATGCGAAATTTTGGTGCATCTGCACAGGTATTGCGCATCGACCGCGCTAGCCGGAGGGATTTCCTGCCCCAGCACTCCTGTGATTTTTGGGCAGACTATCCCGTGAACGCCGCACGACGGCACAGTACCCACACGTTCGGTCGCACGACGCAAATAATGGCACGATAGCTGCTTAAAGACTTGCAAGCACTGTCCACCGACGGACAGCGTTTTGGAGCGAAGGCGTTCCTGGCCCACCAGCCAGGAGCGCCTTTTTTCATGTCCTGCATTCTGCCTTTAAGGAGACCATGATGAAAGAATTTTTGACGTCGCTGCGCACCGGCAACTGGCGGGCGTTGGTTGCCAGCTTTCTTTATTTCGATACGGGTTTCACGGTCTGGCTGCTCTACGGCCCGCTGGCGCCATACATGGTCAAAACCCTGGGACTAACACCTGCGGAACAGGGTTTTCTGGTCGCCATCCCGGTACTGGCGGCGGCGATTTTACGGGTCGCCATGGGCAATCTCTATCAGGCCATGGACGGTCGCTGGCTGGCACTGGGCGGCATTGCCCTGTCGGCCATTCCGCCGCTTTTTCTGCTCCTTTATCCGGGGGCACTCCACTTTCCCCTGCTGATTGTCCTCGGCATTCTGCTCGGGGTTGGAGGTGCGAGTTTTGCGGTAGCCCTGCCTATGGCGGGGAGCAACTATCCCGCCAAGGTACAGGGGACGGTCCTGGGGATCGCTGCGGCCGGTAACATCGGCGCGGTGCTGGACGGCTTTCTGTTTCCACCGCTGGCCGCCCAGTTCGGCTGGGCGCATGCTACTGCCGCCGCCCTGCCCCTGCTGACGCTGGCCGGAGTGACGATGTTCTTCTGGGGTAAAGATAACGCGCCGAAAAGCGGGCAGGTCGGACAAGCGCTGGCGGGTTTTACAGCAACGCTGGTCGGGCTGGCCTTTCTGGCGGTGGCGACGCCGTTGGGTTGGCTCGGGCTGCACGGCAAGACGGCTCTGCTGATGCTGCCGATCTTCGGGGTGCTGCTCGCGGGTTCGGTACTGCCGCAGCGTTACCGCCTGGCCCTCAGGGAGCGCGACACCTGGGTCATCATCCTCATCTACAGCATCACTTTCGGCGGTTTCGTAGGGATGTCTGCCTACATCAGTCTGTTGCTGGTGTCTTTGTATCATTTGCCGAAAATCGATGCGGGTATGTTGATGGCACTGTTCGCCTTCACCGGCGCCATGTTGCGGCCCCTGGGCGGGATCATTGCCGACCGGGTTTCCGGTGTTCTCGCCTTGCGCTGGTTTCTCGGCGGCATTGCCCTGACGGACGCCGCTTTTGCCCTGTGGACCCCGTCGCTGGCCGTGGCCGTTGCGTTGCTGCTCTGTCTGTATGCCTGTTTTGGGCTAGGTAACGGGGCGACCTTTCAACTGGTACCCCTGCGTTGGCCCCTGAAGACCGGGATCATGACAGGCATCATCGGTGCGGCTGGCGGCATCGGTGGCTTTTATCTGCCGGTAATTCTCGGCATTGCCAAGGAGGAAACCGGGACCTATCACCTTGGCTTCGCCTGCTTCGCCCTCCTCGCTGCAACGACGCTGGGACTGGTGCTAGCCATGCGCCGCCACTGGCTGCCGTGGTCACAGCACGCAGTCGTCGCCCAGGAGACTGTCAGCCCAGAGATCGGAGAGGTGCCAGCGGCCGTAAGCGACTAACCCCCGGCTTCAACGTCCCCGCGGAGTATTTTCGAGCACGTGATCTTCGCACCAGGGAACGGTTGCCCCCGTCCTCCGCAGATATTTACAGAAATATCCTTAAAACACCGGAGAAACTCATGTCGCGATCCTCTTCACACCGACGTCGTCATGCTATCGCTGCCCTCTTTGCCCTGCTGGCCAGCACCGCCCACGCAGACACTCTGACCGATGCCATCAGCGGTGGCCAGGTCAACCTCGACTTTCGTCCGCGCTATGAATTCATGTCTCAGGCGGACAAAAACAACGCCAATGCCTTCACGGTGCAAACGCTGCTCGGCCTGGCGAGCAAGCCCATCGCCGGAATCAGCGCTGATCTGCAGTTCATCAATGTGGCCGGGATCGTCAATCACTACAACAGCCTACGCAATCGTAAAGCAGCTTACGCGCTGATTCCCGATCCAGAGGAAACCAATGTTAACCAGGCCTATCTCCAGTATGCGGGCATTCCTGCTCTGCGCCTGCGCGCCGGTCGTCAGGAGATTAACCTGGATGACGAACGCTTTGTTGGTGCGGTGGGTTTCCGGCAAACGCCGCAGAGTTTCGACGCGGTCTCGGTACAGGGCACAGCACTGCCTGATCTGACGTTTTACGGAGCTTATATCTGGCGGATCAAAAACATCCTCAATGAAAATGTGCCATCGCGAATCTTTCTCAGCGAGGTGAGCTGGACACCGTCCCCCTTACTGCATGCTCAAACCTTCGGCTATGGCTATGGGAATCAGGCGCATAGCGTCATTCCGGGAGCGGCGGCATGTTTTCTGGCGGGTAATGCACAGGCTTGTAACAGCACTACGCTGGGTGTACGAGTGCAAGGCGCTATTTCTCTGGGGGACGCTCTGCACCTGCCCTACGACCTGAGCTATGCCAAACAGCTGCCTTATGACGGCGGGAGTGCGGTGGTGAATGCCCAGTATTATCACGTTGGTGCCGGTCTGGCGCTGCCGGAGTTCTGGCTGCATACCGACTACATGGTCATGGGAACAAATAGTCAAGGTAATTATGGCTTTCAAACGCCTCTCGCCACCAAACACGCCTTTAACGGCTGGGCAGAAGTTTTTCTGACCACGCCACCCGAAGGTTTGCGTAGCCTGTACTTCACCCTTGGCGGCGAGCTGATGGGCACCCAACTGGCGGCCATTTATTATGACTTCCAAGCCGACCGTGAAGGTGCGCAATACGGACACGAACTGGATTTGTCGGCCACCCACGTCTTTTTCAAACACTGGAGTGCCGGGGTACAGTACGCGGATTACCGGCGTATCAGTTACGGAATGAATACCGAAGGCACATGGGTATTCGTGACGGCGAAATTCTAGCCACTGCACCGCCCATTTGCACTATTATGGTGCGACTGGATCACGACTGCACCATAATATATCGGCGCACCGTAGCGCGTTCGCCATAACTATTTGTTTTTATTTTATGCGAAATACGGCATGGTTATTGCCTCTCGATTGTGGTGCGATCTGCAACGATCGCCAGTGTGCAAAACGGCAAAGGCGTCGTCAGCAATTCGGCTGACTGCGCCTTTTTTCTATTCTGGGAGTATGAAATGATGAATCCGGTACCCGTACAGCATCGCAAAGCGCGCCTGGTGGTGGTCGGCAACGGCATGGCGGGCATTCGCGCCGTCGAAGAGCTGCTGAAAATGGCACCAGAGCTCTACGAGATTACCGTTTTTGGCGATGAACCCCATCCCAATTACAACCGGATTCTCCTCACCCCGGTACTCGCCGGAGAGATGGCCCTGGAGGAAACCATTCTCAACCCTTTGGACTGGTATGCTGAACACGGCATCACCCTGCACACGGGGAGCCGAGTGACCGTCATCGACCGGGTGAAGCGACAGGTCGTGACCGAAGATGGGCGCATTGCACCATACGATCGCCTGTTATTGGCGACCGGGGCGGCAGCGGCCATCGCCCCCATTCCGGGGAACAACCTCCCTGGGGTGCTCAGCTACCGGGACATGGCCGACGTGGAATCCCTCACCCGCAGCAGCGATCTTGGCGGCGAGGCGGTCGTCATCGGCGGCGGTTTATTGGGTCTGGAAGTGGCGCATGGTCTGCGGGCGCGGGGGATGGGGGTGACGGTGGTACATCGCCGCGACTGGCCGCTGGACAAGCAACTGGACGCGCGCGGAGGCGCCTTGTTGCAGACCGCCATGGAGGCGCGCGGCGTGCATTTTCTGCTGGGCAAGGAAAGCGCGGCGGTGCTCGGCGATACCCATGTCAGCGGCCTGCGCTTTACCGATGGCAGCGAAATCCCTGCAGATGTGCTGGTGATGACCATCGGCATCGAACCGCGTATCGAGATTGCCCTGGCGGCGGGTTTGCAGTGTGAAACCGGCATTCTGGTCAATGATACCCTGCAAACCTATGATCCGCGTATTTATGCCGTCGGCGAGTGCGTACAGCATCGCGGGCAAACCTACGGCCTCGTAGCCCCCCTCTTTGAGCAGGCCAAGGTGGCGGCCAACCATCTCGCCGAGTACGGGCGGATGCGTTACCAGGGCTCGGTCACCAGCACCAAGCTCAAAGTCACAGGAATCGAACTCTTCTCCGCCGGGGACTTCATGGGTGGTGATGACTGCGAGGAAGTAACCCTGCTCGACGGCAGTCAGGGCATCTACAAAAAAGTCATCCTGCAGGAAAACAAGGTCGTCGGCAGTCTGCTCTATGGCGACACCAGCATCGGTCCCTGGCTCTTTCAGCTCATGCGTGACGGTACCGACGTCTCCGCCTTCCGCGACCATATCGTTTTCGGTGAAACACATTTGGGTGACTCCGGCCATGCTGGCGAAAATCAGGCCTCGCGGCTCTCTGACGGGGCGGAAATCTGCGGCTGTAATGGCGTGACCAAAGGCAGCATCGTCAAGGCCATCCGCGAGCAGGGTTTGTTTACGCTGGAGGAAGTGCGTAAATGCACCAAGGCCAGCGCTTCCTGCGGCTCCTGCACCGGGCTGGTGGAGCAGTTGCTGGGCAGCACCCTCGGCGGCATTTATGACAGCACCACGAAGAAAAAGGCGCTCTGCGGCTGTACCGAACTCAGTCATCAGGAGACACGCGACGCCATTATTCAGGAAAAATTGCTCTCGGTGCGCCAGACCTTTGCCTATCTGGACTGGCGGCATCCAGGCGGTTGCGCCACCTGTCGACCGGCGGTCAACTACTATGTGCGCACGGCCTGGCCAGCAGAGGGATTGGACGACGCCCAGTCCCGTTTCATCAACGAGCGTGCCCACGCCAACATTCAGCGCGACGGCACCTATTCGGTGATTCCGCGGATTTATGGTGGCGTGACCAGTCCGGCGGCACTGAAACGTATCGCCGAGGTGGCAGAGCGCCATAATGTGCCCATGGTGAAATTCACCGGGGGGCAGCGTCTGGACCTACTGGGAGTAAAAAAGGAGGACCTGCCGCAAATCTGGGCAGAGCTGAACATGCCCTCGGGACACGCCTACGGCAAGGCCCTGCGCACCGTCAAATCCTGCGTCGGCACCGACTTCTGCCGCTTCGGGGTGCAGGACAGCACCCGCCTAGCCATTGAGCTGGAACGAGGACTGGAGCGCATGTGGGCGCCACACAAGGTCAAACTCGCGGTCTCCGGCTGTCCGCGCAACTGTTCTGAGAGCACCATCAAGGATTTCGGCATTATTGGTGTCGATTCCGGCTGGGAACTCTATGTGGGCGGCAATGGCGGCATGAAGGTGCGTGCCGCCGACCTCCTCTGCAAGGTAAAAACCCACGAGGAGGTTTTGGAAATGGCCAAGGCCTTTTTGCAGATGTACCGGGAAGAGGCCCAATACCTGGAGCGCACTGCGCCCTGGGTAGAGCGAGTTGGTCTGGACCATATCCAGGCCATCGTCGTGAGGGACCGGGAATCCCGGCAGCAGCTTGCCGCACGCATGGACTTCGCCCTGTCGCAGGAAAAAGACCCCTGGGCGGAAGCAGTTTCCGGTCGTCTGGATATTCACGCCGCGCCCCTGCGCCGCGTCCCTGCCTGAGGTGATCATGATGGAATGGGTGGCACTCGGTAGTATTGCAGAAATCCCCGCCCTCGGCGGCCGTTATGTGGATACGCCCCAGGGGCAAATCGCCGTCCTGCGCAATGAAAATGACGAAGTTTTTGCGGTCCGCAATCGCTGCCCGCACCGCGGCGGCCCCCTCGCCGAGGGCTTCGTCTCCGGCAAGACAGTATTCTGTCCGCTGCACAACTGGCAGATTGATCTGGAGAAAGGCGAGGCGATGGCGCCGGATCATGGCTGCGTGAAGCGCTTTCCAGTACGCGTCGAGGATCAGCAGGTCTGGCTCGGACTGGAGGGGGTGGCGCCATGACTCTGATACGCCCGCAGCCCCTGCACCGCCTGCAGAGCAAGTCGGTCTGCCCCTACTGCGGGACCGGCTGCGGGGTCATTATCGAACACGACGGCCAGCACATTACCGGTGTGCGTGGCGACCCCGATCATCCGGCCAACTTTGGACAATTGTGCAGCAAGGGAAGTAATTTGCACCTGAGCAGTACGGGCGAGGATCGCGCCCGTGAACCGCTGCGGCGCCAGCGCGGCAGTGAAGACTGGTCGTCCCTGAACTGGTCGGAGGCGCTGACGCAGATGGCGCGTACCTGGGCCGGAATAATCCATACCCAGGGTCCGCAGGCCGTGGCTTTTTATGTTTCCGGACAATTGCCGACGGAGGATTATTATCTCGTCAACAAGCTGGCCAAGGGTTTTATCGGCACCAACCATATCGACACCAACTCGCGGCTATGCATGGCCTCCGCGGTGACGGGCTACAAATCCAGCCTCGGTATGGACTCGGTGCCCTGCTGCTATGAAGACCTCGACAGCGCCGCTTGTCTTTTTATCGTTGGCGCCAACGTCGCCTACGCCCACCCGATTCTCTTCCGCCGCATCGAGGCAGCCAAATTGCGCCGCCCGGAACTGCAGATTATCGTCGCCGACCCACGACGCACGCCGACAGCAGCCATCGCCGATGTGTTTCTGCCGATTCAACCCGGCACCGATGTTGCCCTCTTTCACGGCATGCTGCATATCCTGATCTGGGAAGGGCTCGTCAACCGCACCTTCATTGAGGCGCATACTGAGGGCTGGGAAGAACTCAAGGCGCTGGTACAAAACTACACCCCGCAAAGGGTAGCGGAAATCTGCGCGATTCCGCTCGCCGATCTGCGCGCCGCGGCGCTGGCCTTCGGGCAGGCACCGGCTGCCCTCTCCCTCTGGTGTCAGGGGCTCAATCAGTCCAGCCACGGTTCCGACAAAAATGTCGCACTTATCAACCTGCATCTGGCCACTGGGCAAATCGGCCGACCCGGCGCTGGTCCCTTCAGCCTGACCGGGCAACCCAATGCCATGGGTGGGCGCGAAACTGGCGGCATGCCCGCCCTCCTCCCCGGTCACCGCGAAGTGGCCAACCCGGAACATCGCGCCGAAATCGCGGAGATCTGGGGCGTAGAGAGTCTACATCCACAGCCCGGCCTCACCGCCGTGCCCCTGTTTCAGGCGCTCGAACGCGGCGAGATTGCAACGATCTGGATCACCTGCACCAACCCGGTGCTGTCCATGCCCGATCAGACACAGGTACAGCGCGCTCTCGAAAAATCTCTTTTCGTCATCCTGCAGGACAGTTATCTCGGCACCGAAACCGCCGCCTATGCCGACCTTCTGCTTCCCGCCGCCAGTTGGGGCGAGCGCGAAGCCTTGGTGACCAACTCCGAACGACGTATCACCCATCTGCAAACAGCTGTTCCCGCGCCAGGCAGCGCCCTGCCGGACTGGGTCATCTTCCGGGATTTCGCCTTTGCGCTGGGCAAGGCACTGGATGCCCTCGATCACCCACTGCCAGGTACCCGAGATGCTTCCTGGGCCGAGCGCGCCCGGCGTATGTTTGATTTTTCCGACTCCGCCAGCATCTTTCTGGAATATCGGGAATGCACCCGAGGCCGCGATCTCGACATCACCGGCCTCGACTTCAGCCTGCTCGACGAGTGGGGGCCGCAGCAGTGGCCCTATCCGCAAGGCGCGCAAGCAGGGCAGGCTCGCCTCTACGCCGACGGCATTTTCCCGACGCCCAGCGGTCGCGCCCGTTTCCGCAGCCCGGAATACGTCGGGGTCGCCGAAGAGATCGACGCCCGTTATCCTCTGCGCCTGACCACCGGTCGCCTGCGCGATCAGTGGCACAGCATGAGCCGCACCGGCAAGGTGGCGGCCCTCTTCGCCAGCGACGAAGAAGCCTTTCTCGAAATACACCCGGATGACGCCCAACACCTGAATCTCAGCAACGATGTCCTCGCCAGAGTCAGTAGCCGGCGCGGCAGCAACATCCTCCGAGTGCGGATCAACGCCGATCTGCAACCGGGGTTGATTTTCGCCCCCATGCACTTCGGGCGCCGCTTTGCCCCCGCCGCCCTTTGCAATCAAATGACCCTCGCTGCTATTGATCCCAGCTCCGGCGAGCCGGAGTTCAAGCACACGGCAGTGCGGGTGGAACCAGTGATTTTCCCTTGGCAGGGTACGGTCCTGCGCTTGAACGATCAGGATATCTATTTTCACGCCGCCCAGCGTATTGCCCGGCAATTCCCCTACGCGAGCCTCAGCCGCATCCGTCGGGGGGAGCGCGAGGGCTTTATCCTCCGTCTCGCTGGCGACCAGGCCCCGGCAGCCCGTGAGATTCACGCCTGGGATCAGGGACTGGGTATGGATGACATCGACATTCTTGACTATGAGGATGGCCGTCGCGGTGTGCGCAAACGCCTCTGTATCCGGGGCAACCAGCTCTATGCCGCCCGCCTCTTCGGCGAAGACACCACCCGCGACTGGCTACGTGAACTGTTGTTAAGCGCGACGGACGTCCAATCCTATCGGCACACCCTTTTTGCCCCCAAAGTGCCCCTCGATATGGGCGCATGGGTGCGCTCGCGAGGCGTTTGCGCCTGCACCGGAGTGGATGAGCGTACCCTGCGGCAGCACATCGAAGCGGGCGCGGTCACCCTCGGCCAGATTGCGCAGGTCTGTGGCGCGGGCGGCGAATGCGGCTCCTGCAAACCAGAAATAATCCATATTATCAGCAGAATGCGCCAGGAGGCCTCATGAATAGCATGCCTCTGAACCTGATTGTCGGCCGCGTCGCACGCGGACGGGAACACGCCGAGGACCTGTCCCCGGATGAAGCCCAATCCCTCTTTGCCGCCTGGCTGGCTGGCGATCTCCCTGACCTCGTCGCCGGCGCTTTGTGGGCCGCCTATCGTATCAAGGGCGAGTCCGTAGATGAACTGCGCGGTTTTGTCAGCGCCAGCGAAGCGAGCCTGCCGTCCGTTTCCATCGACAGTGCTTATCGTCCGGTGGTCTTCCCAAGCTACAACGGGACCCTGCGCGGCGCTAATTTGTTGCCCCTGCTGGCGTTGATCCTCGCCCGTTGCGGCGTACCGGTATTACTGCACGGCCCGGCAGCAAGCACGGCAAGCAACGTTATGGCACTCACCGATCACGATCCCTCCGGACGGGTCAGCAGTGCGCAGATATTTGCTGGATTCGGCCTGCCCATCGCCCATGATAACGCGCATGCGAGCAAACAGTTGCAGCAACAGGGTCTCAGTTACCTGCCGATGGAGCAACTACACCCAGGCATCGGCCGGATGCTCCAGCTCCGCCAGCGACTTGGAATCCGCTCCAGCGCGCATACCGTCGTCAAACTCATCAATCCTTTCCAAATATCTGCAGTACACTGCGCCGGGGTCACCCACCCGCCTTATCTGAAGCTTCTGCAAACCTTTTTTAGCACAACCGGGCGTATTGCCCTCTGCCTGCGTGGCACCGAAGGCGAACCCTTCGCCAACCCCAAACGCCGCCCCGACCTGCATACTTGTGTGGCGGGAGATTACGCCCTGTGGATGGCCAAAGACGATAAGCCACTGGCCCAGATCCCGGCACTGCCTGTGGATCAGAGTGTGAGCGCGACATGCCGCTTCATGGATCGGGTCCTTTCTGGCCGCACCCCCTTGCCCGCGCCGCTGGCCGATCAGGCGCTCTGCCTCCTCTCTCTCAGCGGTCGCAGCGTGGACATGGACAGCGCCCGAGCGCTCTTATCCCAGACACTTTCCGGCAACACGGAATAACTGGAGACCTCAGCATGCAAAAGCTATCTTCCCCAAGAGTCTCCATCGTTGGCGCTGGCCCCGGTGATCCCGAACTGCTCACCCTCAAGGCAGCACGCCGCATCGCCGAGGCGGAGATCCTCTTCTACGACGCCCTCGCCAACCCGCAGATCCTCGACATGGCGGCGGACAGTTGCCGCAAAGTCGAAGTTGGCAAGCGTGGCGGCCAGAACTCGACCCCGCAATTGCTCATCCACGAACAACTCATCCGCGCCGCACTGCAGGGTCTGCGGGTAGTACGGTTAAAGGGCGGCGACCCCTTTCTCTTCGGCCGCGGCGGCGAAGAATGCCTAGCCCTGCGCGCCGCCGATATCGACTACGAAATCATTCCCGGTATCACCAGCGGTATGGCGGCAGCAGCCTATGCGGGGGTACCGCTCACCCATCGTCACCGCAGCCAGTCGGTGCTCTTTCTCACCGGTCATGAAGCGCGCGGCGGTAAAGCACCGGACTGGTCGCGCTACGCCCAGGCGGCCGATACTCTGGTAATCTATATGGGCATCGAGCGGGTGGCTGGCATTTGCGCGGCACTCATGGCGGCTGGCCTCGCGGCGGAAACTCCCTGCCTCGCCGTACAATGGGCCACCCTGGAGCAAAAACAGGTACGGGCGCCCCTGGCACAGCTCCGCACAGAAATTGTCCGCGCCAAACTGGGTAGCCCGGCCATTCTGATTATCGGGGCCGTGGTTGATCTCGCCGATCTCTGTGCCTGGCTTCCCAGAACAGAAGAGGCGGCGCGCCACTTACTGCAACAACCTTAAGGAGACACCGTGCCTGAAGTGCAGTTCCTGCTGGCTCACGGTTCACGCAGCCCCCAATGGCGACGCCCCTTCGAGGTGATTGCCGCCCGCCTGCAGGTAGCCCAGCCGCAGCGGCGGATCATACTTTGCTACCTGGAATTGTGGACCCCGTGCCTGGGCGAGGCCATGCGCGAGGCTTTTGCAGCCGGGCTACGCCAGTATCGCATTTCGCCGCTTTTTTGGAGTAGTGGCCGACACTTACAGGAGGATTTACCCACCCTCGTCGCCCAACTCCGGGCTGAATTGCCTGACTGCGAGATCCGCATCGATGGCCCTCTGGGCGAATCAGAAACGATTATTCGCGCCGCGCTACAAGCCTTGCAATGAACCCATGCATCGCGTCATCCTGATAGACAACGACACTGAGCGCGCCGAGATTCTGCGCGAGGCGCTCAGTCTGGAGGGCCATCAGGTTGCCGATATTTTCTCGTGGGCGGAGCTTTCCTGGCAGCGCCTGGAAAAGCTGCAGCCCGACGTCATCATCGCCGAAGCGGGCACCCCGGAACGCGATGTGCTCGAACACATCGTCTTCCTCAGCGAGACGCTGGAATTACCTGTCGTCGTCCTCGGTGCCCCCGAAGATGAAGATACCATGCGCCGTGCTATCCGGGCCGGGGTTGCCGCCTACGTCGCCCATGGCATCTCCGCCCGCGACATCGCCCCCATCCTCAAGGTCGCCGCCCTGCGCTATGCCGAATACCGGCACCTGCGCAAGGAACTCAAAGACACCCAGAACGCCCTTTCCGAGCGCAAGCTGGTGGAAAAAGCCAAAGGCATTCTCATGCGCGACATGCAGATTGACGAAGCCGAGGCCTACCGCCGCCTGCGCCGCCTCGCCATGGACAAGGGGAAAAAGCTGTCGGAAATCGCGGAGATGGTGATTGCCATTTGCCCTTAACCACGTCTTGCACCCTCAGACCAGGCACTTTGATCACCCCGATCAGAGCATATCAACGCGCCGCCCTGCCCCGCCCTCCCCGCCGACCCCGGCAGACGTCCACGCGATTTTTCCGCAATCCGCGCGGCAAGGGCTGCTCCTCCAGATAAACCGATAGGGATTGCAGGGTGGCAGATGCACTCAGAGCGATCAGTTTGACCCCCTTGCCCTTGGGCAAATTTTTGACCTCGGCAAGAGGAAACAGCAGGCCATGTCCGTCTGAAGTCAGACAGAGCGTTTCCGCCTGAAGATCGGTGACCGGCACCAGTGGCATCGGCCGCTCATCCGCGCTCAAGGTCAAAAAGACCTTGCCCGCCCGATTGCGTCCAGTCATGTTTTCCAGGGCAGTCAGGAATCCATAACCACCGGTTCCGGCCACCAGCCACAGGCTGTCGCTGGCGCCGCAGGCTACGGATGCCAGCGCGCCGCCCGCCTGAAAATCCACCTGACTCGACACGGGAATGCCGTCGCCGCGACCGCCGGGTATTTGCGCCACGGCGATAGAATAGGCGCGCCCCGAATTATCCAACAAGGCCAGCGTATCTATAGATCGCACCTCGAAGACTTGCAACAAAGCATCGCCTTCCTTGAACGCCAAAGTCGTCGAATCCAGCCCGTGACCGGAGCGGGTACGCAGCCATCCCTTTTGCGAGACGATCACCGTAACGGGTTCGTCGGTGACGGCAGCGGCAATGGTCTGGATGGATTTGTTGGTAATGGCGGTATCGGCTTCCAGAAGGGTGCGACGGTCATCTCCGAATTTTTTCGCGTCGGCGGTGATTTCTTCAGCAATCAGTGCCCGCAGCCGGGATTCGTCCTGCAGGAGCGCGCTCAGGTACGCGGCCGTTTCCCGTTTTTCGGCCAATTCCTTTTCCAGCTCAATACCGGCCAGTCGCGCCAGTTGCCGCAGGCGAATCTCCAGGATATCTTCTGCCTGAATCTCGCTGAGCTCGAAGTGGACCATGAGGTCGGCCTTGGGGTCGTCGGACTCGCGGATTACCCGGATTACCGCATCGATATCCAGCAGCACCCGTAAACGGCCTTCCAGAATATGGATGCGCGCCAGGGCCTTGTCGAGGCGGAACTGGCTACGCCGCCGTACGGTCGTTACCCGATAGCGCACCCACTGCCGTAATATTCGGGTGAGCGGCATACACGGTGCTTTGCCATCCAGATCCAGCACCGTGAGATTCACCGACTGGTTGGACTCGAGCGAGGTGCGGGCCAGCAGGTAGGTCATCAGACTCTGCGGGTCCTGGTTGCGCGAGCGCGGCTCAATGACGATCCGCACGGCGTGGGCTTTGCCTGACTCGTCGCGCACGGTATCCATCTGGGAAAGCATGGCGTTTTTTGTCGTTTGCTGCTCCGGAGAAAGCGCCTTTTTCTTGCCTTCCCCTTTGGCTTGCGGGTTGGAAAGGGTTTCTATCTCCGAGAGGATTTGTGCGGTGGACACCCCCGGCGGCAGTTGCTGTACCGCGATGCGCCACTCCCCGCGCGCCAGCTTTTCGACTTCCCAGCGGGCACGCACCCGGATGCTGCCGCGCCCCGACAGATAGGCCTCGCGGATTTGCCCCGGCGTCGAAATAATCTGGCCACCGCCAGGGAAGTCGGGGCCGTGAATCTGCTGCAGTATTGCGTCATCGGTCATGTCCGGGCGCAAGACCAACTCCGCACAGACCTGCGCCAGTTCGCGCAAATTGTGGGGCGGAATCTCCGTAGCCATGCCGACCGCGATGCCGGAGGCGCCGTTCATCAGCAGGAAGGGCAACCGGGCGGGCAAGGTGACGGGTTCTTCCAGCGTACCGTCATAGTTGCTGCGGAAATCGACCGTGCCCTCATCCATTTCTGCCAGCAGCAGCTCGGAAATGGGGGTCAGATTGGCTTCGGTGTAGCGCATGGCGGCGGCCGAGTCGCCGTCCAGAGACCCGAAGTTGCCTTGCCCATCCACCACCGGGTAGCGCAAGGTGAAGTGCTGGGCCATACGCACCATGGCGTCATACACCGAAGTGTCGCCGTGGGGGTGCCACTTGCCAATCACCTCGCCCACCACCCGGGCAGACTTGACATGCTGTGGTGAGCGTTGCAGCCCCATATCGCGCATGGCATGGAGAATCCTCCGTTGCACCGGTTTCTGGCCATCGGCCAGCGCCGGAATCGCCCGCCCGGTTACCACACTCATGGCGTAGGCCAGGTAAGCACGTGCGGCATATTCCGCAAGCGGCGGCGCCGGAGGTTCGCCAGAGTCCAGGGCCATACCCCCGGATGGCGGAGGCGGTGATGCTGGCGAGGCCGCGGATAATGCAGCGACATCCCGCACCGCTTCGGGTGCCACCAGCGCAGAAGCGTTACCGATGACCGCCCCGCTTTCCGGGGAGCGCGCATTACCGATGAGATCAAAAAGATCCCGGGTGTTAGCCATGCTTGAAAGTCCTCGCCTTAAATATCAATATCTGCCGTCCAGCCATCCCGCTCCATCCATTCGCGACGCCCGCCCGCCGATTGTTTGGCCATCAGCAGGCTGAAACGGGTATGCAGTGCCGCCTGATCGGCAGCCGTCATGGATAATGGGACAAGGGAACGGGTATCAGGGCACATGGAGGTTTCCCAGAGCTGATCCGGGTTCATCTCGCCCAAGCCTTTGAAACGCTGCACCGAGATCGCACTTTCCTTGACGCCTTCGGTGCGCAGGCGATCTATCGCCGCGTCCCGTTCGGCTTCTGCCTCGCAGTAGATTTTACGGGCCTTGCCGCGCCAGGTGGTATCCACCCGGTATAAAGGCGGCTTGACCACGAACACGTGGCCGCGCTGCAACAGCGCCGGGAAATGCCGCAGAAACAGGGTCAGAATCAGCACCTGAATATGGCTGCCGTCCACATCGGCATCGGACAGTACCATGACTTTGCCGTAGCGCAGCCCGGCCAGCACCCGATCCGGGTCCGCCTGAACGCTGTGTGCCTCAATACCCAGGGCCACCGCCATATTGTGGACTTCCTGGTTTTTGAAGATCTGGTCCGCATCCACTTCCCAGGTGTTGAGCACCTTGCCCCGCAACGGCAGCAAGGCCTGATATTCTTTATCGCGCGCCGCTTTGGCGGAACCGCCGGCAGAGTCCCCTTCGACCAGAAACAACTCATTGCGCTGAATATCCTCACTTTCACAATCCGTCAGTTTGCCGGGAAGTGTCGCCAGGCCCGAGCCCTTCTTACGCTCGATTTTTTGCGCGGCGCGGGTACGAGCCTGGGCATTCTGGATCGCCAACTCTGCGATCGCCTTCCCCGCATCCGGATGACTGTTGAGCCAGAGTTCCAGCGGATCACACACGGTCTGCGCCATCAGCTTATGGGCGTCGCGGCTGGTGAGCTTGTCTTTGGTCTGCCCCTGAAACTGCGGATCGAGCACGCGAGCCGAAAGCACCAGCGCCATCTTACCGGTAACATCATCCTGTACCAGTTTGAGCTTGGCGGGGACGAGGCTGTGGTGCTCCATAAAACTGCGCACCGCCTCAAAAACCCCGGCTCGGAAGCCCGACTCGTGGGTACCACCGTCCAGCGTCGGGATCAGATTGACGTAAGTCTCCGGGTTAGGGGCGGCGCCGTTAATCCAACAGAGCGCCCAGCCCGCACCTTCCCCTTTCGCAAAACCGTTACTGTCCCCGTCCTGATAGGAGACTCCCGCAAAAATCGGCGTGGTCAGCTCGAGATCAGCGACGATTTCCGCGAGGTATTCCGCCAGACCTTCGCTATATTTCCAGACGACGGGTTCGAGCTCCGGGACGGTGAGGCTCACTTGCAGGCCAGGGAGGAGAATGGCCTTGGCGCGCAGGAGATGGGTGAGCTCCCGGATATTGATCTTGGCCGAGTCGAAATACCGCCCGTCCGGCCATACCTGAACCCGCGTGCCATGGGTGCGCGGGCCACAGTCTTCCAGCCGGGCCAACGCTTCGCTCACCTCCCCCTGCGTCAACACCAGGCGATAGCGACCGTTACCCGGCCCCTGAGGGTCGCGGGTTTTGATTTCGACTTCCACCCGTTGGGACAGGGCATTGGTGACAGCCACGCCTACCCCATGCAGACCGCCAGAAAAGCGGTAGGCCGACTCCAAATCCGTCTTATCAAACTTGCCGCCCGCGTGCAGGGTCGTAAAGGCCAGCTCGGCCGCCGGGCGGGACTCGCCGGGCGGGATGCCGACCGGGATGCCGCGGCCATTGTCCTCGACGATCACCGAACCATCGCCACAGACCGTCACGTCGATGCGCGTCGCCTGGCCGGCCAGGGCCTCATCGGCAGCGTTGTCGATCACTTCCTGAATGACGTGGGTGGGGCAAGTCGTCCGGGTATACATGCCCGGACGCAACTTGACCGGTTCGAGTCCCTTGAGGACGGTGAATTGTTCGGCGCTATAGCTCAAATGGTGGTTTCCTTCTGCCTCCCCCTATCATAAAGCTGAAAGGGCCGGATGGGCAGCCCTGTGGCCCCACGCGCCAGCCGTCATACGAATTAATTTTCCCTTAACGAACCGTAACCCCTTCGTATGCTGGCAATCGTCATCTTAGTGTCACAAATTTGTCACAATAGTGTCATGTGCGAGAGTTACCATAATGCGGTAGTCGCGGATAGTCGTGAATCGCCTTGCAGTAATAAAACCTCATGATCCGATGATCAATCATTATGAATATGAATAATTCAACAATAATCAGAATGGAGCCATACTAATGTTTAGCATCCTCCTAGGTGCCGTTTATATACAACACGCCCACACTGCCTTACTGGAAGGCTTGGCATGGCTGAATATGCCTGCCTCTACACAGAATTATCGGGCAGAGCAGAAAATATTGTTAGTCTCGCCAAAGGTGACTGACACCATGGTATATGATATCGAATATGCCTTAGAACGAAATGGCTATCCCGTGCATCGGATTCATTCTACTCATGACATAAATGGATTAGACAAAAGCTTACAAGTAAAAAATGTGATACTCAATGGATGGTTAGATGACTACCGTGACTATCTCCAGAATATACAGGATATCGCTCATAAATCAGTACCTTTTCTGGTCATAGGAGACAGCGCGGAAGCAAACAGCGGATCGATAGCGATCGCTGCGATTGAAGCCGGTGCAGTCGCGTTTATTCCGTGGACCCTCGGGGAAGGGTTGCTAATGGCCCATCTCCGCAGGCTGGATGACGAGATAACTATCCGTCCCACAGAACTGTCAAAATTACCAGGGCATATTCAGTTAGATCCTCTTTCCCGCAGAGTGTCGATATCCGATCAGGAAATTTATCTGCCAAAACAGCTTTTCAGGCTCTTTGAATATATGGTGACGCACCCTGACGAGGCGATATCCTATCAGCAGCTTCTGCAAGTCCTCGCAGAAGGGAAAAGGATATATATCGCACCGAATACGCTCGTGGTGAAAATTTACCGATTGCGGAGGATACTGGAGGATACGGGAGCACATAGATGGTTGGAAACCATCCCCGGTTTCGGTTATCGCTTCTGCCCACCAAGGCACGGTACCCACTTGACTGAACAGTCAACACAGTAAAGGTGTAGCAAGGCCATATAACACCCTCGGTCGCTCCGCGAGCTGAGTGTCATTCGCCAACCCGATCATCTTCAACGAAAAGAATGCGCACAAGATGGTCCCCGTAGTTTTCCGGCGCCTTTGCCCACCCCTAAGCCCCGGTTTTAGCGTCGACGCCTACCTCATGGGTGACTTTGCCATGATTGATATCGAAAGAATAGCGTAAACCGCTCCCACCTTTCTCCTGCTCCAGTTCTTCGTTCGTGAGTTTGCCGGGGTATGCCTTCAAGGCAATAGTCCGCGCCTGTTCGATAGTTACCTTGGCATGGCCCGCCAGATTCTGGCCGGTGAAGGCGAAGGCATTAAGGGATGTCGCAGTCAAAACGACACTCAGCACGCCAATAACGACTTTTTGATGTTCCCATGATATGCACTCTACCACCTCGGAATTAGCGCAGGCTTGGCGCCGGCCAAGTGGAGATTCCTGGATGCACACTCGTCATCCTAAAAAAATATCGGCAGAAAAGCTCCAGACATAACACCCTGGAACCTTTCTGCCGAAAATTACAAGTAACTCTATATCTAGAAGTTTACCGCAATACTTCCATATACCGTCAACGGGGCGCCAGGCAATGCCAGCATCTGCCCAGCCGAGTTTCCACCCAGAAGTCCGCCGGCCGTAATATACTGGAACTCGTTATAACGATTATTCGCAAGGTTGAGGACATCGACACTCAGCTTGACGTCCTTCAAACCCGGAATACTCCCACGCGTGGGGATGGTGCTGTCAAAACCCAGATTCACCGTACCATAGCCCGGCATTTTCTGCTGGCTCGGCGCAGTCGTATTGTTATTGAAGATATTTTGTGCGCCGGTGTACTGATACCAGATCCGCGGCTCCAGTAACACGCCCGAGAGATAGTAGCTGTACGCTGTACCGATATTAAAAGTGCTGCTTGGCACGTTGGATACCGGCAGTCCGTCATAACTAACACCGCCAGTTACGTAATGAGCGAAAGTTGCCTTCTCGAAATTCAGATTGGCGAAAACGTGCAGGTTGTAAATCGGGTCATCTTCCAGTGCCATATTGACGCCCTGATAGATGGAATCACCATTCGCGTCACCCAGATAATTGCCATTGGCATCGTAGAACGGAATATACTGGTTGGTATAGTGCAGATGGTAAAAGCTCGCCAGCAGAAAGAAATTATGCAGGTAAGCGGCATCCTTGAAATGAATCTTTATGCCCGCATTATAATCGGCGCTTTTTTCCAGACTATAAATCGGTGGGGTGCTTTGATACAGACCACCGCCCCCGCCCACCTGCGGCTCCTTGTATGCCTGCGCGTAGCTGGCAAACACTGCCAGCCATTTGATCGGCTGCCAATTGAAATCCACCGAGGGCTCCACCTTGGTGAAGCTGTTGCTGGCGGCCGGGAGCACACCCTGATTATTCTGCGGATACAGGGCATAAGCCGCGGCGAAATCCGATTGCGCGGCAGGCGTGTAACGCGTCTGATAATTGATGAAACGCACACCTGGCGTGATATGCAGGTTTTTCATCGGACTGATCCGATCCTGGATGAACGCGGCAAGATCCGTCTGGTCAAAATAGTCGCTGCGATAATGCGCATTGGGCACAGACGCCGAACCGTAGTACGGCGGGTTGGTATTGTAAAAGGCGTTCCGCGAGTTATACCGGCTGTTCAGGAAGAATCCACCCACGTTCACATCGTTATAGGGCAGGGCCACCGAAAACCACAGCTTGTCGCCGTACACATCGGTATGGGGGTTATTGTATTCATACAGATTACCCGGATTGGACAGTCCGTAGTTGTTATAATGGAAATGCAGACGGTGGCCGTTGCGATACCAGAGCGTGTTATGCAGACCCACCATGCTGTCCAGTGCAAGGTTCAATTTGCTATAGACCAGCCAGGTGGTATTGCCGTCCCGTTTGAACCAGACATTTTCCGGCAGCGAGGAATAATACCCTGACGTCGCCTGGCTATACAGCGGCGAGTTCGGCGTACCATCCATGGTCACACCGGCAATGGGGTTGAGGGGGATGGATACCGGCCGGTAACCAGAACCTTTCGCGAGGTAGGCGCCCATTGAAAAGTCACCGTTGCTGAAGGTCTTGCGGGTTTTCAGGAACCAGGCGTAGTTATAACTGGGGTTGGCGAAACCATCCGAGGTTTGACGGTAGCTGTTGCCGGAACCGGAGCCACCCGCCAGAATGGTGGACCAGCCGTCTATGCTCCCGGTGCGCACGTTGAAGACGATATTTTTGGTATTGTAGCTGCCGTAACTCATCTTGATTGATGCGCCAGCCGTTTTGGTGGGTTGCAAGGGGACAAAATCGATCTGGCCGCCGATGTTGTTATACCAGCGATCCACCGGGTTACCGGGACCATAGGTGACGCCTATACCCTGCAGAATGCCGTTCTGCGGTACCTGCGGACTCTCCCAGAGGCCACTGGAGGGATTCACCATGGGAACGCCGTCAAAGGTGACGGAAAGACTGCCGTTGTCAATCTGGCCACCGGAGAAACCGCCCCAACCCTGCTTGATCCCGTTCACGCTGATAGAAGTCTTGGTGGAGCCGGTGTATCCATAGCTGGAGACGCTGACGCCCGGCGCGTAAGACAAAGCCTGCGCACTGCCGCCTACCGGACCGGCAGCCGCTAATTCATGCTTGTCCAGCACCTTCACCGACTGACCGGAATTAAAACGGTGTTGTTGGGTAAGGGACTGTGCCTCACTGCTCCCAAGGTAAGAACTTCCCTGTGCAGCGGCATTGACCTGACCGACGTCGACGGCAGCATGGTGAGCACTTACCGTGCTGGCAGTAACGCCATCAGCCAGGGCAAGTGCACTCGATAGCATCATCCCGGATGCCATGAGCGCAACGATGATTGGACGTAAATTCGCGGTGTTACGCATGGTTAAAACACTCCCTGTTATGATCGATGCCCCAAAAGAATCTTCGGGCGTTTCAAAGTAGGGAGTACCATAACCACCAAATGTGACGACAATACGACAGATCAATGACTTTTTTATGACATTTTGAGGGGCCGGCCTAAAAAATGGCAATCACTTCTTTACTTAGACACTTGACCGAAGCAAAGCAGCTCTTTAGCGGTCAGACACCCACCTGCCCAAGCAGGTGGCCGATTAGTGCGGTGGCGATCATGGAGAGAGCCCCCCAGAAGACAACGCGGAGAGCCCCCTTCAGCATGGAGGCTCCACCGGCCTTGGCAGCGACCGCACCGAGGATCGCCAGCAGTAGTATGGTGGTGGTAAACAGGACAGGTAGCACCCTGCTGTGGGATGCGAAGGTGGCGATTAATACGGGGAATAACGCGCCACAGACGAAAGCGGCGGCGGAGGCTAAAGCGGCTTCGACAGGCCGGGCGGCCGCCATTTTCGTCAGGCCCAGTTCATCATGGGCATGCGCAGCGAGGGCATCATGTTGCATAAGCTGTGCGGCGACTTGCTGGGCCAGCGCCACATCAAGGCCACGCGCCATATAGATATTGCGGAGTTCGAGGAGCTCTTTTTCGGGATTTTTCTTCAGCTCCCGTCTTTCAATCTCAAGATCGGCCAATTGGGTATCGGCCTGGGAACTCACCGACACATACTCACCGGCCGCCATGGAAAAAGCGCCAGCGACCAACGCGGCAACACCAGCAAGCAAAATTTGCTCATGGCTTGCCTGCCCGGCCGCGACACCGGCAAGCAGGCTTGCTGTCGAAAGCAGGCCATCGTTGGCGCCAAGCACACTGGCCCGTAACCAGCCGATCTTCTCATGATGATGGTATTCCTCGTGATACATGCGATATCTGTTCTCGGCAGAAGGCGGCTATCAAAGTGTACCCGGAGTACAAGGTATTGGTCTATATCACCTAGTCGGCAGGCAATGGTATTATCGGACACGAGTTCGTGCTTACGATTTAACCTACACCCAAAGAGAATCAGCCTATGGAACAGAGTTCAACCCCGCATGTCACCTATTGGAATACAGGCACACGTCTTCTTCATTGGGGCATGGCGCTCACCGTGAGTTTTCAGCTCCTCATCAGCCTGATCATGGAACAGCCCAAGCCGGGTCGGGTACCGACCTCTATTCAGGCCCTTTCCTTTGAACTCCATGAGTGGGTGGGCCTGGCTGCGGTTGGAGTCATCATCGCCCACTGGGTATGGAGCGCACTACTCACCCGTGACGACAGCGGCTTCCGTCACCTGTTTCCCTGGGATTCAAAAGGACGGGCGAAACTCCTGATGGAATTACGCCAGATACTACGGTTTCAATTACCCGAGGGAGGCCCTGAAGGGGGGCTGGCGGGACTCGTCCATGGTCTGGGATTCCTCGCTGTCTCCGCTATGGCGGCCTCCGGTGCCGTACTTTTTTTTATCTACCCCAAAAACGGCGTGGAAACGCCATTCGTCGGTAATGTTGCCGATCTGCATAGCCTCATCGCCAACCTCGTCTGGGTTTACTGGTACGGCCATATCGGCATGGCACTATTGCATGAGGTCCTGGGTCATCGGGTTCTAACGCGTATTTTCCTTCTGCGCCGGTAAACCGCCCCTCTAATTTTCTTTGCGATGTGGGGTGAGATAAACCCAGACCGCCAGGAAAAGGAACGCGATGACGTAGATATTGGTGGTACCCAGGACATCGCCCTTGTTCGCCGTGGCACCCGGCAGAAACGGCGCACCCCAACCTTCCGCCGTCGTCCAGACACCAATGCTGTAGGCAATACCAACGGGGATCACCCAGCGCAGACCTCGGCCGATGATAAGATAAAAAGCGATAATACTTTCTATGATCGCGGCAAAATAGCCAAAGAGCACTGGCCCGACCCAGGTGATAACTGTGATAAAGAAGCTGATATAGGCTGCGATCCAAGCCGGTTCGCCGGGCAGAGCCTGCTGCAGGTAAGTAACGGCATTATTGAGAAAATAGGGCTGCCATTTCCAAAAGGCATCGACGGCCCAGAGTATGCCGAACAAGACACGCGCGGTGTGCATGGCCGGCGCGTAAATAGGACGATGCGGTACTTTACTGAGACTCAATCCCTCCCAGCTCCGGGTCCAGATTACATAGAGGAAGCAGAGCGCATAGATGATGGCGGTACCGGGATCGGTCGCACCCTGGGTGTAGGGACCGCCAAAACCGCCAACGGTACTCC
This sequence comes from Acidithiobacillus sp., assembly GCF_023229925.1. Taxonomy (NCBI): domain Bacteria; kingdom Pseudomonadati; phylum Pseudomonadota; class Acidithiobacillia; order Acidithiobacillales; family Acidithiobacillaceae; genus Acidithiobacillus; species Acidithiobacillus sp. The sequence goes on from NZ_JALNYM010000001.1 coordinate 801,822, forward strand.
ATAGCCAGAGGTTATAAATCACGCCCACCCAAGCCAGCAGTGGCAAGCCGATACCGGTAATGAGGGAGATGGCGAGAATGGCGTCGAGCGCTATAGTCGCATAGGCCACATACTGTGCACCCAGTTGCTGGACCAGTTGCGCCATCCAATGACCATAGCTGGCGATCCAGGCGGGTTGTCCGGACACCCAGTCGGCATTGAGGGTGCTCAGAAAGTGAGCGCTGTAGGCAGGACTAAGTTGCAAGCAGGTATTGATCAGCCAGATTAGGCCGAAAAGGATGCGGACCGCACCGAAAGCTTGTTTACGACGTCGTTCAAAGGGCTGGTGTGTTTTCATCATGCCTCTCATTGTGTCATTAATAACGCGGACATTCTTCAGGAAATCGACAAGAAGGTCAAAGGTCGGGAAATCTTTTGCTCTGGTTATTAAAGAATAAACATCATGAAAATACTGATCATTGAAGATGAGCCAAAAACCGCAGCCTTTTTGAAGAAAGGTTTTACGGAGGAAGGGGATATCGTAGACATTGCCAGTAATGGTACAGACGGACAACACCTGGCGGCGACAGGGGATTTTGACGTCATCGTACTGGACGTCCTGTTGCCGCAGCGGGATGGCTGGTGGGTTTTGCAGGAAATCCGCAAGCGGCGGGCGGATCAACCAGTCATCCTGTTGACAGCGCTGGATGCGGTCTCCCAACGGGTGAAGGGCCTGCAACTCGGCGCCGATGATTATCTGGTCAAGCCCTTTGCCTTTTCTGAACTGTTGGCGCGGGTGCACAACATCTTGCGCCGCTGTAACATGCGCTCCGAGGACGTACTCCATTGCGCGGATCTGGAGATCGATCTGCTACGGCATAAGGTCTGGCGGGGGGGCGAGGCCATCGACCTTGCCCCTCAGGAATATCGACTGTTGAGCTATCTGATGCGCTTTCCCGGCGAAGTGCTGACCCGTACGCGGATCGCCGAGCAGGTCTGGGATATGAATTTTGATGGCGACAGCAATGTGGTGGATGTCGCGATCCGTCGGTTGCGCAGAAAGGTCGACGACCCCTATTCCCGCAAACTGATTCATACCTTGCGAGGGGTCGGTTATGTCCTTGAAACACGCGACTGAGGCTTTCCGCCGCGTTACCGGTTCGATAGCTGTACGTCTGACGTTGTGGTACGCGTTGCTCAGTGTTTTGTTGATCGCCGCCGTTGGCAGTGCATTATATTGGGTACTCGCGGAGCAATTACGGCAGGTCGACAGCCAAATTTTATCAAGCAAGATCAATGCGGTGCATAGCGCACTGAGCCAGCATGCCGGGAATGTTGAAGCGCTACAACACGAAATGCAGTTGGAGGCGAGTACGATTCGCGGCGTATTCATCTGGGTCAACCGCCCCCCTGCCGGCATTATTGCCCGCGGTCGTGACTTCAATCCGCTTCTGGACAGTCCACGACCATTCACGAAATCACCCAACGCGCTGGAAAAAACGGAGTGGCGATGGAAAATACGCGATCACGATCATTATCTGGTCATGGCACAACGTTTTGCAGGGCATCCGCCCACAACAATTTATGTCGCCGTCAGCACCACGCAGGAAGCGCAATTTTTGGCACTTTATCGGCAGGTGCTGCTGCTGGCGACTACCCTCGTCCTGCTAGCGGCAGTGGCGGCGGGATATCTGATTGCCCGGCGGGCTATGCGACCGGTCGCACGGTTGGCGGAGATCGTCGATGAGCTGGGTGCCGCGCAATTGCATCGGCGCGTTGCGGACGAACATTGGCCGGGCGAGCTGCGTACTCTGGCGGCCAACTTTGACCGCCTACTGGGTCGGCTGGAGACGTCCTTCAATCGCATTTCGCGATTCTCCGCCGATATCGCCCATGAACTGCGCACGCCCCTGCATATCCTGCGCGGCGAGGCGGAAATCGCCCTTTCCAGAAACCGCAGTTTGGCGGACTATCAGGCGTGTATCGAGTCCGCTATGGATGAATACGGACGGCTTTCGGGCATGGTGGACGCCCTCCTCTTTCTCGCTCGCGCGGAGCAGCCAGATGCCCAGCTCGACACACCGTTGCTGGACAGCCGGGAAGAAGTAGCGGCAGTCTGCGCCTTTTATCAGGCAATGGCCGACGAGTTGGGGGTTGCGCTGGTCAACAGGGCCAGTGGGTCAGTGGCGGCGAATCCCGGACTGTTGCGGCGCGCGCTGGGCAATCTGCTCGGCAACGCGCTGCGCCATACCCCTGCGGGCGGGCAGGTCAGTATCCGCACCGCCATTCAGCCATCGCTACTGCAGATCATCGTCAGCGATAGCGGTTCCGGGATGGCGGCGGAGGATCTGCCGCATGTGTTTGACCGCTTTTATTGCGCGGATGTGGCGCGGATGCGTCAGGGTCAGGGCACCGGACTGGGGCTCGCCATCGTGCGGTCCATTATGCAGTTGCACCGCGGCGAGGTCGCACTGCAGAGTGAATTGGGGATGGGTACCATCGTCACTTTATCTTTCCCAATTATCGCGACAGAAACTCTGGCATCGCACTAAAGATGACGAATTCGACAGGTTGCGGTCATCTTCTGGTTTCCTGCTTTTGCAATGATGCGCCAATGGCCGCCGCAGTTATGGCGGTATTTATCCTGTGCGGAGATAAAATTGTAATGGCCGGTTATCGGACCCCCCCAGAAAAGCGCCAAAATAATTTCGCGTTTTTAAGCGTAAAGGTCCGTGCATGACGCACAAAGCCGCAACACGGCGGATTGCGACTGCGCTCGGAATCGGCGCCTGTCTGCTCTCGGGTACCGCCTCGGCGGACGATCTGACTTTACAGAGCGCCATTCAGCGTGCGCTGGTCAATCAGGCGGTGGTGCAGCAGGCGCAGCACATGATTGCGGAGCGCCAGGATCAGGGTCGTGCGGCGCACGCGGATCTATTGCCCGCCCTCTCGCTGAGTACCGGAGGCATCTGGACCCAAACCCAGAACGGCCAGCCGCGCTTTGTCAGTGCCAATGGCGCACGGGAGCTGATCGGACAGGTTCGCCTGCAAATCCCGCTGTATACGCCGCAAGCCTATGCCTTATCGGCGCTGGCACGCGACCGCTCGGCCATCGCCCGTTACCGGCTGCAGCAGACACGGCTTGCAGTCGCCGCGCAGGTGACCGTGGCTTATTACCGGATGGCGCTGGACGATAACGAACTGGCCGTGTGGCGCAAGGCGCTGGCGGCGGCGCGCCAGATGCGCACGGCGACGCAGGAAGGGTACCGGGCGGGGACCCGCTCGCGCCTGGATCTGAATCAGTCCAAATTGACCCTGGTACGGATCCAGATGGGGCTCGATCAGGCGCGACCGCGGGCGCAGGCGGCGCGCCAGGTGCTCGCACTGCAGACGGGCTATGGGATGGCGGTGCTGCCCAAGCTGGCGCCCGTTGCCGCCCCACTCACTGCGTTGCCGAATACAAATATGCTCCGCCAGCAAGCCGACCAATCGCAGCCGCTGTTGCGCGTCGCCGACGGCGAAATTCAATCGGCGCGATCGCTGTTGCACTATCGGCAGGCGGCGCGGCTGCCAGCCCTTGCCGCCACCGGTGCCTATGGGGTGGACACCTCGACACTGCCGCAAAGCCAGCAGTTGGGCTGGCAAGCGATCCTCAGCCTGCAAATGCCCATTTTTGGCTTTGGCCGCAACCGGGATCGGGTCGCCGCGGCGCAGGAGCAGGTGGCCGCCATGCAGGCCGCCAAGGCGGCGCTGCAACTGCAGATTCGCAGCCGCTTGGCGGCCGATTACGGGGCGGCACAGGCGGCAGTAAACACCTTGCAGGACGCGCAGACGCTCGCCCGGACCGCACGGACGGTCTATACCATGACCCGCAAGGGCTATCTCGCCGGTGCGGAGAGCGCACTGGCGTTACAACAAGCGGAGAATGGCTGGGTGCAGACCCAGTTGCAAAGCGCAGGCGCCGCCATCCGCGCCCGCCTGACACGTGCGCAACTGGCATTGGATAGTGGCTTGTTGCCCGATCAAAGGAAGCTGTCATGACCTCCCGCAAATGCTCAATGATCCATATTTCCCCACGCTGGCCCGCCGTTATCGGCCTCACCACCCTGCTCTGGCTGACCGGCATGAGCGCAGCTTGGGCACTGCCGGTACGCGTGGCCATCGTCGCCGCCGCGCCAACCCATCAGGAAAACACCGTCCTCGCCACCGTCGAGAGCAACGGTCGAGTGACCCTGACCGCTGCGGTGAGCGGCCGGGTGCTCGGTCCGCTACTGCCGGCCGGACAAATCCCTGCTGGCACCCTGGTGGCGCGCATCGCACCGCCCGGCCTGCAGGCGACGATCAGTGCCGCTCAGGCGCGGGTCGCTTTCAGTCGTAGTCAGTGGCTCCGCAACCAACAGCTCTATGCCGATGGTGTCCTCTCCCGGCAGGATGTGGCGCGGACGAAGCTGGCGCTGGACGAAGCGCAGTCCGCCCTCCGCGTCTTGCAGGCGCAATCAGACCAGCAGCAACTGACTGCCCCCTTCGCCGGGAGCCTGCATTATCTGGTGCCTGCTGGCGCGGTGGTCAACGCTGGCCAGCCCATCGCCACTCTCGCCGGCCGCGGAGCACCCTGGGCGCACGCCTACGTCACGCCTGCCGTGGCGCAGGGGCTGCGGATGGGAACAGTGGTAGGGCTTGATGGCAGCAACTGGCAGGGGCACGGCAAGATTCGTTCCGTCGGGCAAAGCGCGCGGCATCTGGGTCTGGTGTCCGTCTACATCGACCTACCCGCGCGCAGCCCGTTATTGCCCGGCGAGTGGCTACAGCTGCGGCTGCCGACGCCGGGGGCAACAGCCTTCGTTCTGCCGACGGCCAGCATCGTCATGCGCGGTGCCCGCACCGAGGTATTCGCCGTTCGCGACGGGCGTGCGGTCGTAGTGCCCGTCCGCATCGTCGCCAGCCGTGGCGATCGCACCTGGGTCAGCGGTGATCTCCGGGTAGGGGAACCCGTCGTACGCTCCGGCAACGCCCGTCTCGTCGCCGGCACCCCCGTGCAGGTCCATAAGCCATGAAGCGTTATCTGGATTTTCTCTGGGAAAATCGCTTCAGCGTCATCCTCGCCGCCCTGTTTTTGCTGGCGGCCGGCTGGTTCGCCTTAAAAAGCCTGCCGGAAAGCGTGTTTCCCAATGTCGATTTCCCGCGCGTGGCGGTGCTGGTCAACGACGGCAGCCTGCCAGTCAAGTTCATGGAAGTCGAGATCACCCGACCGCTGGAGGCACTGGCCAAGGGGCAGCCGGGCGTCCGGCTGGTGCGTTCGCAGACCGGCAACGGACTGACCAAGCTCAATGTCTACTTCAATCCCGGCGTCAATCCGCAGACCGCCTATCTCATGCTGCAGGCCCGCCTCTCGCAGGTTCGTTTACCCGTCGGCGCGCAGATGCGGGTGACGCGCATGGCACCTTACACCTACCCCTTCGCCGAGTATGCGCTGGTGTCCAATCGTCTGGACAGCTCGGCGATGATGCCGACTTTCGCCTTTCAGGTTCGTCCCGCCCTGCTGGCCATTCCTGGCGTCTATCAGGTGCAGGGCACCGGCCGCGGCTGGCCGCAGGTGCATCTTGATCTGAACCCGGTGCGCCTAGCCCAATATCATCTGACGGCACAGCAGGTGATCGACACTCTCCGCCTCGCCCAGGGACCCTTTTTCTCCGGCATTCTGCATGCCTATCACCAGCAGTTTATCGTTGCCACCACGCCCCGGCCGGTGGACACTGCGCATCTGGCCGCCCTGACCCTGCCCCTCGGTCCGGCCAATGCCGAAGGCATCCGCGCCCCGCTGGCGTTGGGCACGCTGGGACAGGTGCGGGTCGGTCCGCCGCCCTTGCTCACCGATGCCGCCGTTCCCGGCTACCGCCATGCCCTGATCATCGACGTGCTGTCCCAATCGCGGGCCAACGACGTGGATGTCGCCCGTGCCGTACAGAGCCGGCTGGCAACCTTGCGGGCGCACCTGCCAGCCGGTGTGCAACTGGTGCCCATCTATGACTTGAGCCATCTGATCAGCAGCAGTCTGCGCGACGTCTGGATCGCCCTCGGGCTCGGCAGCCTGATTGCCTGGCTGGTGGTCCTGGCGTTTTTGGGTCGTTTCGACGGAGCAGTGGCAACCCTGGTAGTGGTACCACTGGCGCTGGCCGCCGCTTTTCTGGCGCTGCATGCGCTGGGCTACGGGCTCAACATCATGACCCTCGGCGGCTTGACAGCGGCGATTGGCGCACTGGTGGATCATGCCATCGTGGTGGTCGAACGCGGACTCCACGGTCTGCACGGCGACCGCACGGCGCGACGACGATTAGCCTTGCGCCGCGCCGCCGAAATTCTGCCGCTGATGACCCTGGCCACCCTCACCTCTTGCCTGATCTTTCTGCCGCTGATTTTTTTGTCCGGCACGCTGGGGCTCCTGTTCCGGCATATGGCGCTGGCCATCGTCATTGCCCTGCTGACTTCGCAAATCGTTGCCCTGCTGGTGACGCCGGTGCTGGCTGCCTGGCTTGCCGGGCGCCCGCAACAGAACCGACGAAACGGCGCTGAGCGCTGGTTACGCCGACATTTCGGCCGCTGGCTGATTTTCGGCATGCGCCGCCCGTGGTGGGCCATTCCGGTAGTCCTGCTCCTCGCGATAGCAGGATGGCTGACGCTGACCACCTTGCCCACCGCCTTCCTGCCCCATTGGGACGAGGGCGTGATCTCGGTGCCCTTCCGCACCCCCGTCGGCAGCAGCGTGGCAGAAACCACCCGCGTGGGGCGCGATTTCATGCGGGTGGCGCTGGAGAACCCCAATGTGGAGCGGGCATCGCTGTTGGTCGGGCGCGGCTTCCAGTTCCTCCATGCGCCGGCCAACAAGGGGGCCATCGCCATCGTCCTCAAACCCAATCACGCGCAGAGCACCGAGGCGGTGATGCGCACGTTGCATGTGCAGTTCCGTCAGATGGCTCCGAATTTGCTCTCCTTGACGCTCCATCAAACGATGATTGTACGCCTGGGTAATCTCTCGGGTGCCCACGCGCCGCTGGTGGTTTATCTCTTCGGCTCGGATTCCGCCACGCTGCGTGCGCAGGGCGCGCGTCTGGCGGCGGCATTGCGCCAGAGCCATGCCTTTGAGTCCGTGAACTTCAAGTCGCCTTCTGCTGGTCCGGAGTTAGAGATTACCCCGTCGCCACTGGCCGCGATCTATGGCATTACCCCACCGGAGCTGGCCGGCCAGGTCAAAGCGCGTTTCTGGGGGCGGCAGGCGGGCTTCCTCCTGCACGGCGAGCAGATTCTGCCGATCCGCGTCAGCCTCGCCGGCCACGATTTCACCCCGCGCGAGATGGACACCCTCCCCATTCGCTTGCCGGACGGAAGCTTTACGCCGCTGGCGAGCATTGCCGGCGTTCATGTGCAGGGCGAGATACCCTTCGTGACCCATCAGAATCTGGTGCCCGACGCCTATGTCTGGCTGCAGCCAAAGCCCGGTGAGGGACTGGCGCAGACCGCCGATAAGGCGCGCGCGGTAGTGGCAAACCTGCACCTGCCGACCAATGTCAGCACCCTGCTCGGTGGCTACTTTCGCCAGCAGTCGCAGAGCTTTCAGCAGATGGCGCTGATACTGGGCGGCGCGCTGGTCTTGCTCCTGATCTTGCTCGGCTTTCAGTTCAGCAGTCAGCGCGCCGCCATCTCCGCACTGCTGGCCATTGCATTGGCGGCACCGGGGGCGCTGCTGGCGCTGCTGCTGCTCGGCATCGATCTCGATAGCACCGCCTTTCTCGGCGTGCTGTTGGTCTTTGCCATTGCCGTCAATAATGTGATCCTGATTTTTGCGCGCGCCCGACAACTCGGTGGCCCGCAGCCGCGCCCCGCCGTGGTCGCCCTTGCCGCCCGCCAGCGCCTGCGTCCCATCCTGATGACCATGCTCGCCGACGTCCTCGGCTTTCTGCCGCTGGCCATCGGTATCGGCCACGGCACCGACCTGCTCAAGCCCCTCGCGGTAGCGGTCATGGGTGGTCTGCTGCTGTCCGTGTTCATGTCTTTGTGGCTGGCGCCGGTACTATATGCCGCATGGCCCACCAGGCGCCCACTGTCAGCCCCGGACCAGCGGACCAATTTCCTTGCCTGAGGGGGCAATTAAAACTATATTTTGATAGCGTTGTTATTTCACTGGAGGTGTGAGATGTCTAAAAAATCATGTTTAATTCCGATCTTGGGCGCTGTGCTGTGTCTGCCGGTCGGGATTGCCTTCGCTGCGGATGCCGCCCCCGCTGCCGGACAGGTTCAAAACCAAATGATCTATGGCAGCCAGTTGATGACCCCCAAGGAGCGTGTGGAGTATCGTGACAAATTGCGTGCGGCCAAGACCATCCAGGAACGCGAACGGATACGTCAGGAACACCACGAAGAGATGATGGAACTGGCCAAGAAAAGAGGGGTAACCTTACCCGCCGTACCACCCGCAGGCGGGGCCGGCATGGGTCCCGGTCGTCTGAATGGCGGTGCCGGCATGGGTCCGGGTGCCGGAATGATGGGAACCGGAACGGGTGGTGGAATGGGCACCGGTCCGCGGCGCTAAGGGTCAGCACGCCCCTGTGCAAAAAAGTTAAGTCTTCCGGACGGGTTCGTTTCTTGACCCCACAGGCGAGGCGTGGGTTCCGTATTCGTGGTAAATCCGCGGCGTAAGCGGCCCGACCCCAACGACAGGATTCCCATGCTACGCTTCCATATTCTGCAGCGTCCTGGTATTCAGGCGGCCCTTCTATCGGCACTGCTCTTCGGCGCAAGCACGCCGCTGGCCAAAATCCTGCTGACGTCGGTCAGTCCGTGGATGCTGGCTGGGCTCCTCTATCTGGGCTCAGGTCTGGGCCTGACGCTTTACCGCTGGTTGCGCCGCGCCAAACGGGTGCAACTGTCGCAGGGGGACGCCTTCTGGTTTGGCACATCGGTGCTGGCGGGCGGAATCATCGCGCCGGTACTGTTCATGATCGGTTTGCACGGGGCGGCGGCTTCGACCGCTTCTTTATTATTAAATGCGGAGGCAGTGTTTACCACGCTGCTGGCGTGGTGGGTATTCAAGGAAGGTTTTGACCGGCGCATTGCCTGGGGCATGGTGGCAATTGTGCTGGGGATGGTCCTCCTCAGTTGGCCTGGTCAGCTACATTTGGATCATCTGTGGTCCGCCACCGCCATCATCGGCGCCTGCTTCGCCTGGGGCGTGGACAACAACCTGACCCGCAAGGTGTCCTTGACCGATACCACTTGGATCGCTGCCAATAAAGGCTGGGTGGCAGGCGGCGTCAATCTCGGTCTGGCGCTGTTACTTGGTGACCATCTGCCTGCCCTGCCGGACGTGGCGGCGGCGATGCTGCTCGGATTTTTCGCCTATGGCGTCAGCCTCGCCCTTTTTGTGGTCGGTCTGCGCCATCTCGGCAGCGCGCGGACGGGAGCGTATTTTTCCAGCGCACCCTTTGTCGGTGCCGCACTCAGCGTGATACTCGGTGCTCCGGTCAGTCCGTTCCTGGTGATTGCCGGGGCACTGATGGGTTGGGGCATCTGGATGCACCTCACCGAACGTCACGAACATGCCCATATCCATACCTTTATGGAACATGATCATACCCATGTGCATGAAGAAGCACATCATCAGCATACGCACCCGGTTCCGGTGGCGTCAGGGGTCCGTCATCGCCACCCGCACCAACACGAAGCGCTGACCCACAGCCACGCCCACACGCCGGACATGCATCACCTCCACAAGCATTGAGCCGTGCACTTCACGAGCGAACCACTTGCCACTTACGCAGCGCCACCAGCGACCAGATGCTCTCTACCACCCCAAAAGGCCAGGTACCCGCGAGGAAGCCATAAGCCGCAGACCCCAGGCAAGCCACCGCAAAAGCCAGCGTGAACCAGTGCGAGCGCGATTCAAAGGCGTAAAACAGCATCATCAGGGTCACAATCGTGGCCCCATAAATCGTCAATAGCATAGGTACTCCCTCAGATTAAGCCGATGACCGCAGCGCACAAACCGTAACCTACCCCACAACCAGATACTACACAAACCGGTTACAAATATTACCAGATTACCGTTTGCCCTCCTGCCCGCCTTGACTTTGTAGCACACTTCATGGTTTACGATGTCCTACGCACTTCAAAAAAGTATCTCTTGGCATTTATAACCATAGGGAAGCGAGCTTGTGACAATGGATCCCGCAGCCACAAGGCTGCGCTGTTCTAATGATGTAATTGCGATTGATAAGGGAGCAACTCATGACGACGTATGCCTTTTCCACCACCACTACCGGATCTTTTCCGGCGGCCCTCGCAAAAGTTACGGAGGCCCTCAAAGCGGAAGGCTTCGGCGTACTGACCGAGATCGACGTGGCCGCAACTCTCAAGGCCAAACTCGGGATCGATTCACGACCCTACAGGATCCTGGGAGCCTGTAACCCCCAGTTTGCCCACCAGGCGATTGAAGCCGACCCTGACATCGGGCTGCTCCTGCCCTGTAATGTCATTGTCCGGGAGGAAGCCAACGGCCAGGTCACGGTGGGCTTCATGGACCCCGCCGCAGTGCTTGGCATGGTCGGCAACCCGCAGGTAACCGCGATCGGTGAAGCGGTACGCGCCAAGCTGGTTCGGGTGAAAGCAAGTCTTGAGACCACCTGACACCAATATGCAGAGAATCCGCCGCCACTTTCCCCTGCTCGCCTTGCTGGCCATGTTCCTTCTCGGAACATGGATAAGCAATGCCGCGGTGGCTATGCCGCTCGGCGTTTCATGCACTGCCATGCCAGGCATGTCGATGGCAGACCTGCCTTGTTGCCAGGGTGATCACGTCATGGATATGACGAGCACGCATTCCGGGGCGATGTCCGGTCAGTGCATGTCGATCTGTGCAGAAGCCCATGCGCCAGGGGGATTAAGACTCCCCGGAATGGCCTTCCCGGCGCCGGCAATAACGGGCTCAGTGACATTTTCCCGTCTGGCAAGGTTTAGCCCGACACCAGCCCAGTTTTTTTTCTCCCACCCGCCCCATCATCCTCCCCCCCTCCAGCACGTGCGGCTGGTCATTTAATTTCTCCTGAGCAAACTGGCCCCCTTTCTAAACGGGGGGATATGTCATTAATTTGCCATGGAGATTTTTCATGCATACCAACATTCCTGGTCGTTTTACCCAACCGACATGGCGCAGGATTCGCCTCTTGGCCGGGGTGCTAGTGCTCCTGTCGGTAACGACCGCCGGGGCCGCTCCATTGAGCCTGCAAGGCGCAGAGGCGATTGCCCTGCGACAAAATCCCGGTCTCGGCGCCCTGACCCAGAAGATTGCCGAATTACGGCACAAGGCCGTGGCGGTGGCCCAACTGCCCGATCCGCATCTCGCCCTCGGCGCCGTCAACCTGCCCCTCAACAGCTTCTCCATGAACCAGCAACCGATGAGCATGCTGAGCGTGGGCGTGAGTCAGACTTTTCCCTCCTTTGGCAAATTGGGGCTGGAAGGACAGCAGGCGGGGGTGGAGGCGGAGGCGGCCGCCGACACCCTGCGCGGCCAATCCGCCGAGCTGGTGTTGTTGCTGCGTCGCGCCTGGCTGCAAGCGGTCTATGCCGAAGATGCCGTGGCAACGGTCCGGCATCAGGAACAATTGCAGGTCGAGAGCGTGCAGGCGGCCCTGGCGCTCTACCGGTCCGCTCAGGGGTCCCAGGCCGATGTCCTCCGCGCCCAACTGGCGCGCGACAGTCTAGCCAATGATGTCGATCGATTGCAGTCGGAGCAGGCAAGCGATCTCGCGCAAATCGCGCAGATCCTGAATCTGGCGGAACCGCCGTCCATAGAGCATCAATGGCCGAACCTGCCACCCCCGCCCACCCTGGCTCAGGCGGAAGCCCGCCTCTCCGGCCAACCCCTCCTGCGCGCCGCCCAGGCGCAAACCCGCGCGGCGCAAATGGGCGTGCAGGTAGCCAAACGTGGCTATTGGCCGGAAGTCACGGTCAGTGTCGATTACGGTCAGGATTTCCACCCCGGCAGCCCCAACTGGCTGTCAGCAGGGGTTGACCTGAGCCTGCCCATATTTCCGGGAGATCGCCAGGATCAGAACGTCGTCGCCGCCCGGGCCAAGGCCCTGCAGGCGCAATATCGCTACGACGATAAACAGCTTGCCTTGACGCAGCAGGAGCGCGCCACCTTCGCCCGCTACGCAGCCCTCAAGACCGAGTTGGAGCGCACCGATCAACGCCTGCTGCCCACCGCACGAAATGCCTTTTCCGCGACGCTCGCTGCCTACTCGGCGGGACGTGCCGAACTGAGCGCGGTGCTGCGCACCCAGAAGGAAGTGCTGGACTACGCCCTGACCCGCCTGCAATACCGCCGCGACCTGGCCCTCAGCGCCGCAGAACTGGATTTCCTCACCACCGAAGGGGGAGCACAATCATGAAGTCACGCAACAGGATCATCGGTATCGGCCTGCTCGTTTTTGGCGTAGCCCTTGGGGCTGGAGTGGTGTGGTGGCTGCGGGCCCCCGCCGCCGCGCCGAGCGCCAACTCCACCGCAACCCATTCTCAGGAAGGCACGCCCAAGGGACGGCATATCCTCTACTGGGCTGCCCCCATGGACCCCAAGATTCATTCGGATCATCCGATGAAGGACAGCATGGGTATGCCTTATATACCGGTGTATGCCTCCAGGCCGAGTGCGCAAAAGGCATCCGGCCTCAGCATCGATCCGCGCCTGGCGCAAAACCTGGGGGTGCGTCTCGTAGACGTGCAGCGCCGTCAGATGGGCCACGCCATCCACACCGTGGGCACCGTGGCGGTGGACGAAAACCGTGTCTATTCCGTCACCCCGCGTTTCTCCGGCTGGGTGACACGCTTGAACGTCCGGGCCGTGGGTGACCCCGTGCAGCGCGGCCAGGTGCTCGCCGAGATGTATTCTCCCGAGCTGTATAGTGCCCAGCAGGAATATCTCATTGCCCGCCGCCAGGATGGGACGACGGAAGACCCGGCACTGCTGGCGGCAGCCAAGGCGAAATTGCGGCTGCTGGGCATGCCGGAAGGCCAGATCGCGGCGCTCACCCGGCGCGGCACCGCGGAGCGGGACGTACCGCTCTTGGCGCCTGCTTCCGGGGTGGTCGAGACCCTCCATGTGCGCCAGGGTGGTTATGTCTCGCCGCAAACGAATATCTATGAAATAGCCAACCTCGACCGGGTCTGGGTCAATGTGGCGCTCTATTCCTATCAGTTGCCCTGGGTACAGATCGGCAACCCCGTGCGCCTGCGCCTGCCCGCCTATCCCGGCAAGGCCTGGAAGGGACGTTTGAACTTCCTCTACCCGACCCTCGACCCCCAAAACCGGACGGTGACGGCCCGGCTGAGCTTTCCCAATCCCGGCGGGAATTTGCGCCCCGGCACCTACGCCGACGCCACCATTTTAGCCAGCGCCGAGAAGACCCTGGCGGTGCCCAGCAGCGCCGTACTGCGTACCACTCAGGGGAATTACGTGATGCTGGGTGAGGGCCAAGGGCACTTCCTGCCGGTAGAGGTCGCCCTGGGGCCGGAGGCCGACGGCTGGGTAGCCATCGACAAAGGACTCAAAACCGGTGACCGGGTAGTGGAGAGCGCCCAGTTCCTGCTCTATTCCGAATCCCAGTTCCGGTCCGTCAAGGCCCGCATGCTGGGCAATGGAAATTCCCCACCGCAACACAGTGGCCTGACTCCGGGCCGGGAGTCCCCTGCGCCGGCTGCTCCGGTCGGGGATGCAGGTGCCCCATTGACGCCACAGGCATCATCCAGTCCGGGCACCATGGCCGGGATGAACATGGGCCAGGGAGGTCAATCTCATGATTAGAGCGATCATGCATTGGTGTATGGCAAACCGCTTGCTGGTCATGATCGCCGTCCTGGTGTTGATCGTCAGTGGTACGCTGGCAGTGATCGATATTCCCCTGGAGGCCATCCCCGACATCTCGCCCACCCAGGTCATCGTCAAAACCTCCTACCCGGGGCAGGCTCCGCAAATAGTTCAGGATCAGGTGACCTATCCGCTGGAGACCACCCTGCAGGAGGTCCCCGGTGCCCAGGCCGTGCGCGGCTACTCGATGTTCGGGGACTCCTATGTTTACGTCTTGTTCAAGGGCGGCACCAGCACCTATCAAGCGCGCAATCTGGTACTCCAATACCTGAGTCAGGTGCAGTCCAAGCTGCCGCCGGGGGTCACACCGACCCTGGGTCCGAACAGTTCAGGGGTGGACTGGATCTTCGAGTATGCCCTCAGCGACCCCGGCGGGACCCTGAATCTGGCCGAACTCACCACCTTGCAAAACTGGTTTCTCAAGTACGAACTGCAGGGCATCTCCGGTGTCGCGGAGGTAGCCACGGTAGGGGGCATGGTGCAAGAGTACCAGGTGGTGGTGGACCCCCAGAAACTTCTCGCCTACCACCTGACTCTACCGGACGTGGAGGCCGCTATCCGGGCTGCCAACGGGGAAACCAGCGGCTCGGTGGTGGATATGGGAGAGGCGAGTTATATCGTCCGCACCTCGGGTTACATTCGTTCCCTGAAAGACCTGGAGGATGCGTCTCTGGCCGTGCGCGACGGTGTGCCCATTACGCTGCGGCAGGTGGCCCGCGTGCAGCTGGGCCCGCAGTTGCCCAACGGCATTGCCGAACTCAACGGCCAAGGCCATGTGGTAGGCGGTATCGTAATGATGAACCAGGGCGGCAACGCCTATGCCCTCATCCACCAGATTGAGCGCAAGCTGAAGGACATCCAGCCCTCCCTACCCAAAGGGGTGCAAGTCGTCACCACTTACAGCCAGGCCCCGCTCATCCAGCGTAGCATTCATACCCTGACCAGCAAGCTGCTGGAGGAATCCCTGGCGGTAGCACTCATCTCCCTGCTTTTCCTGCTGCGCGCGCGTTCGGCGCTGGTGGCTCTCGTCGCCCTGCCGCTGGGGATACTGGCGGCCTTCCTCATCATGTGGGTCCTGGGTATCCCCGCCAACATCATGTCCCTGGGCGGCATCGCCATCGCCATCGGCGTGATGATGGATGCCCCCGTGGTCATGATCGAAAACATGCACAAGCATTTGGAACACCACCCCGGCGTCGACCCCTGGGCGGCGGCCATAGCGGCAGCGGAGGAGGTCGGTCCGGCCTTATTCTTCTCGCTGATCATCATCGCCGTTTCCTTCCTGCCGGTCTTCGCCCTGGGCGGCGAGGAGGGCAAGCTCTTCGCGCCACTCGCCTTCACCAAGACATTTTCCGTGGCCGCCGCCGCCATGCTCTCGGTAACCCTGGTGCCCATCCTCATGGCTTGGTTCATTCGCGGTCGCATCCTCCCCGAGAACAAAAACCCCCTGAATCGGGTCCTGGCTTTCCTCTACCGACCAGTCATCCACGGTGTCCTGCGCGCCCCCTGGATCATTTTGGTCCTCGCCCTGCTGCTCACGGCCACCCTCTACTACCCCTGGAACCGCCTGGGGTCGGAATTTATGCCACCCCTGAACGAGGGGACGCTGCTCTACATGCCGGTCACCCAGGATCCGGCAGTCTCCATCGGCCAGGCGGCCACGCTCCTGCAGCAGACGGACCGCATCCTGAAGACCTTCCCCGAGGTGGAGACGGTTTTCGGCGAGGCCGGAAGGGCACAAACGGCGACCGATCAATCGCCCCTGTCCATGTTTGATACGGTGGTGAATTTGAAAAATCCCGACCAGTGGCCAGCCGGGATGACCATGCACAAGCTGCAAAGCAAGATGAACAAAGCCTTGCAAGTCGCCGGTCTGTCGAATATCTGGACGCAGCCGCTCAAAGGACGGGTGGATATGCTGACTACCGGTCTCCAGACGCCATTAGGCATTAAAATCGGCGGAACGGATCTCGATACCCTGAACCGCCTGGGGCAGGAACTCCAAACGGTTTTGCGCCAGGTACCCGGCACCCAAAGCGCCTACGCGGCCCGGGTCACCGGCGGCCGCTACATCGTCATCCACACCGACCGCGCCAAGGCCGCCCGCTACGGCCTTTCGGTGGCGGATGTGAACCGTCTCGTGGAGACGGCCATTGGCGGCGAGGTCCTGACCACCGCAGTACAAGGGCTGGAACGCTTCCCAGTGGATCTCCGTTACCCTCGGGAACTGCGCCAGTCCCTGTCCACCCTGATGGAAAGCCGCATCGCCGCTCCCAACGGTGCCCAGATCCCTCTGGCCCAGGTAGCCGATCTCCGTATCGAGGGTGGCCCCGCCATGCTCACCAGCGACAATAGCCGCCTGAATAGCTGGATCACCATCGACCTGAAGCCCGGCACCAACATCGGTGCCTATGTGCCCCGCGCCAAAGCGGCGATTGCGAAAGCCGTCCGTCTTCCAGGAGGTTATACCATCTCCTGGGTAGGCCAGTATCAGGTCATGGAGCAGGCCGCCAAGCGCTTGGAGCTGGTCATTCCTGCCGTCATTCTGCTGATCGCCCTGCTCCTCTACTTCAACTTTAAAAACTGGGTGGAGGTGACCATCATCCTGCTCACCCTGCCCCTATCCCTGGTCGGCGGTTTCTGGCTCGTCTACTGGCTCGGCTACAAACTTTCGGTGGCAGTGGCCGTGGGCTTTATCGCCCTCGCGGGGGTGGCGGCGGAATTCGGGGTGGTGATGCTCCTCTACCTGGATCAGGCCCTCATCCGGCGGCAGGCCCGTAACGCCTTGCAGAACTGGCACGACCTTCGGCTCGCCGTCATCGAGGGGACCATGCTGCGCCTGCGGCCTCTGGCCATGACCTTGACCCTGGTGGTGGGTGGCCTCTTACCCATCCTGTTCAGCCATGGCGCCGGTGCCGATGTGATGAAGCGCATTGCCGCGCCCATGGTGGGTGGCATGTTCAGCGCTGCGCTACTGGCGCTGCTGGTGATCCCCGCCCTCTACGCCCTGTGGCAGAAACGGCGATTGAGCCTGCGGTGAAGACGGTACAGACAAGGAGAAAGTAATGGCATCAGCAACGGACACACATTACAGGAGGATTCGCCATGACGCGAGAAACATCTAACCAGGAAATATGCAAAGAAAGTCAGATCATGACAATCAGACTTCGCCATGCTGCCCTACGGGGGTTTATGATGACGATCCTTATGACCGCGCCATTATCTGCCTATGCACGCGAAGATCATGCGCCAACCAATCCACGATATGAGACAAAAATACTGAAAGATAAAGCAGAATATTTAACGTACACCATGATTGTAGAAATCAAGGATGGTCACTGGGAGGAAGTCGTTAAGGATGCCCAAAAAGTTGCCGAGATCGGTAAGCAAATACAGGCAATAAATACTTATTGATGTGACTACTGGCACCATCGGACCTTCGCGACAGGCAGGAACGCTGCATCTGCCGGATGGCTTGATAGGATTTGGCGAATCGTAAACATCTCGACTGATGAGAGTTACCGCACGCCTCAACTGCTCCCGGAATCTCCCAAAATCACCGTTGTGAAAGGAGCCAAAAACACCCATTCTTGACACCAGTAGAGACCATCATTTCAGGCACTTTGAAATAGCGCCATCCACCAATTGGTGAGAGGTGGTAATAGCAATATAATTAGCATATTGAAAAGTATCTCTTGAGGAGCATGTCAGCGACATGAACGAACTAAAACTTTTTCCTGTTATCACCTTGCTGGCAACGCTTTTCATGGGCATCCAAACCGTACGTGCAAATGATACCATCCAAAATCCTTGCATCGGACCGTCCGCATTGCTCGCCCTGCTAGATCGACCCACAGTGTCTGACAGCGCCTGTGTGGTGCAATACGGCCATGCCGTACTGGAAGCCGGTTACCAACACGCCAACGTTACGGGAACCGGAGGCGGCACTGCCGATGATTTTCCCGAGGCAGAATTGCGCTTTGGCCTACCGGGCCACAACGAATTCATCCTGCTGCCGCCCAACGACACGCTCCAGCAGATCCCAGACAGCTCACGTCTCCAGGGGTTCTCGGCCACCACGGTCGGCATCAAGCACGAATTGGGCTATGCCAAACACTGGCTGGGGGCCGTGGAAAGCTTATTTACTCTACCCTCCGGGAGCCCGGCGTTTGGCAGCCGGGGGACAGGAGTAGCTTTTAACGGCATCGTTGACTATGCCCCCAGCAACGACACCGGGATATCCTTGCAATTGGGCGTCACATCTCAAACCAATCCCGCACTCGCAGGAGGTGGTCGCTTCACCAGCGTTAATCCGGACATCACCTTTACCTGGTTGCCTTTGTGGAATTTACAGTTCTATGGCGAGTTCTACGGACAAAGCCGCACGGGGCCGGACCTGGGGTCCGGTTTTGATGCGGACGGCGGTGTGCAGTATCTGCTTACTCCCTACTGTGAAGTGGACCTCGAAGAAGGTGTGCGCCTGAGCGGAAACCTAGGTGGATTTACCCATTACTTCGGGGCAGGGATGGGTTTACTGTTCTGATCCGTTAGGTCCTTTAAACAAAGGGTATCAGATGTTCTGACAATGCAGCCGCCCCCTCCCTCGTCGTAACAAGGCATTGTCATCGTACTGAAATATTCATCTGCTAAACTTCAGACATGAGCAAGCAGGTGAAGCACATGAATAAGGCATGGCAAGACCTTCAGGAAGCCCTTGGAGGGCTTCACACGCGGATTGTCCAAAGTGAAGCAACCCAACTCACTCTTTTGGAGCAGCAAGACCCCAGCCTCCCCTGGCATCCCGGTATCCGTAACATGCTGCACTACCTGGCCCTGCGTAGCGTCGATTTGCGTCCCCTGCAAGATGCCTTGTCAGATACCGGACTCTCCTCTCTCGGTCGCGCAGAAAGTCACGTGCTCGACAGCGTGCAGTGTACCCTGCAGATATTACGCGCCGCCCTGCAAATGCCGCCTGCCGACTTCAGTGGAACCACAGCCATCACGCGAGAGCAAGGCCAGCAGGCCCTTACGAACAACACGCTGGCCCTGCTCGGTAGTCCGCCCCACCAACGCAACACCCACATCATGGTAACGCTATCCGGCGATCGCGTTGACGATTCTGATTTTTTCCGCAATTTATTAACTGCCGGCATGAACATCGCGCGTATTAACTGCGCCCATGATGACCCGGCCATATGGCAACGGTTGGCTGAGCAGGTCCGCACCGCGAGCCGTGACACTGGCCACCCCTGCCGGATTCTCGCCGACCTCGCCGGGCACAAGATTCGCACCGGCCCGCTTCCCGAAGTTTCGGGAGTGATCCATTTGAGTCCTGAACGTGACCGCCTCGGTCGCCTGCAAACGCCAGCACAAATGACCGTGCTGGCCTGCCATAAGGAGATAGCGCTTAGTCCCGCAGGGATAGATTGCCTGCTCCTTATGGCATCCGGTAGCGCCATGCCGCAGCAAGGCGAAGACTTGCTCTGCCACGATGCCCGCGGCAAAGAGCGCGTACTCGTGGTTGAACGCATTGAAGGTCAGATCATCACCTTACAGGCCATGCAGGGCTGCTACTTCACTGCGGGGAACCCCTGGCAAAGCCGGCGTCGCCGCCATGTGCAAGGACACTTTGTGGGCATTCCGCAAAGCGCACTCCCTCTGCATCTGGAAGTCGACGATCAGCTCCTGCTGCAAAGCCAACCAGGGCCCGGGGCACCGGCACAGAAGAGTCGCCCGGCACGCATCGCCTGCACCCTCCCGGAAGTCGTTGCGCAACTGCCCGTCGGCCAGGCGGTGTGGATGGACGACGGCAAAATTGCCGCCATGGTCATGGAACAGGGTCCTGAAGGTGCCTTGCTGCGCATCACCAAAACCAAACCAGGGGGTGCCCGCCTACAAGCAGGCCGTGGTCTCAATTTTCCCGGACTAGCACTGAATCTTCCGGCCCTCAGTGCCAAGGACCTGGAGGATCTGGACACCATTATTCCTTTGGCGGATCTCATCGGTTTTTCTTTCGTAGAGAGCGCCGAACACATGCGTGGCATGCTGGAAGCCCTGCGTCAGCGGCAAGGTGAACACCTGGGTGTTATCGCGAAAATAGAAACCGCTGGCTCCTTTCACAAACTACCGGAGATACTGCTGGCCGCCCTCGGACGCCAACCGATGGGTGTAATGATCGCGCGCGGCGATCTGGCTGTAGAAGTGGGCCCTGAACGACTGGCGGAAGTACAGGAAGAAATTCTCTGGCTGGCGGAAGCAGCCCATTTGCCCGTCATCTGGGCCACCCAGGTACTGGAACAACTCACCAAAAAGGGTGTCATCTCCCGACCCGAGTTCACCGATGCGGCCATGGGCGTGCGCGCCGAGTGCGTGATGCTCAACAAGGGTCCTTACGCAGTCGAGGCTGTGCATACGCTGAACGACATTCTTATCCGCATGCAAGCCCATCAACACAAAAAATTCAGTCGCTTACGGGCCCTGCACTGGGGCGCATCCACGGTATCGGCAAGTCAGTGACCTGAGCCACCACGCCGCCGCTGAATACGGCGACTGCGGATTTGCCACAGGGTCAACAGCAACCCCACCACCACATAGGACATCACGGCGATAAACAGTACCAACGGTGGATGCACGGCGACCAAGGCCACAGCCAGCACCACGAGGATGGCTAACGCAAAAGGCACTCGCCCGTGCAGGTCGAAATCCTTGAAACTGCGGAAGCGGACATTACTGACCATCAACAGGCCTAACGCGTAGACCAGCCCCAGTGCCAGATATTCACTAATCTGCGTCAACCAGGGGTAGCCCTCCCCTACCGCCACCCAGACCAGACTGGCCAGCACGGCCGCTGCCGTGGGTATGGGCAAACCCTGGAAGTAGCGCTTGGACGCGCTATGCACCTGGGTGTTAAAGCGAGCCAGGCGCAGGGCACCACAGGCGGTATAGACAAAGGCCCCCAGCCAGCCGAAATTGCCGAAATCCCGCAGCCCCCACAGAAACACCAAAATGGCCGGCGCCATACCAAAGGCAATCACATCCGCCAATGAGTCATATTCCGCGCCGAATGCGCTTTCCGTATGGGTCATCCTCGCCACACGCCCATCCAGTCCGTCGAGAATCATGGCAATGAAAATGACGATGGCCGCCACCCGGTAATGTCCGTTAATGGAAGCGATGATAGAGTAGAAACCCGCAAAAAGGCTGGCGGTAGTAAAGAGGTTGGGCAGGACATAAACACCACGGCGCGGATATCTGGGATTCATGCCTGCTGCACACCCAAGGTCGCAATACTCTGGGCGCCCGAACGCACCCGCTCCCCTATAGCCACCAAAGGCTGGGCACTGAGCGGCAAGTAGGTATCCACCCGCGAACCAAAACGGATAAAGCCGAAGCGCTGGCCCGCGGTCACTACACTGTCCGCAGCGACATAACAGACAATCCGCCGTGCGACCAAGCCCGCCACCTGTACGACGGTCACGTCGCTGCCGTCGTCGGTTTTCACCCAAAGAGCATTGCGCTCATTCTCCAAAGAAGCCTTGTCGAGGGCCGCGTTGAAGAACTTACCCGGAAAATACCAAGCCTTTTGCACCTGTCCCTTGACCGGCATGCGATTCACATGCACATCAAACACATTCATAAAAATACTGATCTTGAGCGCATGACGGGAAAGATAGGGGTCTTCAACCTGCTCAATAGCAATCACCTTGCCATCAGCCGGGCACACCACCGATCCTTCCGATAACGCCGGCAGCGGTCGCCGCGGATCACGGAAAAACTGGAGGCTGAAGAGAAAAAGCAGATAAAAGGGCGAAGCCCACCAGGCATTCGTAAATATCTGCAGCACAATGGCGACACCTAAAAACAAGGCCAAAAAAGGCCAGCCCTCGCGCGCCAACAACGGATAAGGATAGTCTGTTTTCATGCGCAGAGCCTATCAGGAGCCAGACCACGATAAAAGGGCGGAATCACCACAGGCACATTGCTTTTTGCCCACAGCCGTTCCGCCCCATGCGGATTGTCGCCAATCCCCGTCGCGAAATTAGTTACGCGAACGGTCCACAATCCGGTTCTGACCAATCCAGGT
Organism: Acidithiobacillus sp.; assembly: GCF_023229925.1. NCBI lineage: Bacteria > Pseudomonadati > Pseudomonadota > Acidithiobacillia > Acidithiobacillales > Acidithiobacillaceae > Acidithiobacillus > Acidithiobacillus sp. The sequence goes on from NZ_JALNYM010000001.1 coordinate 823,796, forward strand.
CATCATGGAGCGCAGTTTGTTGCCTACCACTTCGATGGGATGCTCGGCACCCATCCGGCGCATGGCCTGCATAGTCGGCTTGCCCGCCTGATTCTCGAGGATAAACTCCCTGGCAAATTGGCCATTCTGAATTTCCGTCAGAATCTTCTTCATCTCCGCCTTGGTATCGGCATTAACGACGCGTGGGCCGCGGGTCAGGTCGCCATATTCGGCGGTATTGGAAATCGAGTAGCGCATATTGGCGATGCCGCCCTCATACATGAGGTCAACGATCAGCTTCAACTCGTGCAGACACTCAAAGTAGGCCATTTCCGGCGCATAACCGGCCTCCACCAGCGTCTCGAAACCCGCCTGCACCAACGCCGTGGCGCCACCACAAAGCACGGCCTGCTCACCGAAAAGATCGGTTTCGGTCTCTTCCCGAAAGCTGGTCTCGATCACGCCAGCACGGGTGCCACCGTTGGCCTTGGCATAAGACAGCGCAATATTGGTGGCATTGCCGCTGGCATCCTGATGCACCGCAATCAGGCTGGGCACACCGCCGCCCTGGGTGTAGGTAGAACGCACCAGATGCCCCGGCCCCTTGGGCGCCACCAGGAAGCAATCCAGATCGGCACGCGGATGAATCTGACCAAAGTGGACGTTAAAACCGTGAGCGAATACCAATGCCGCGCCCTGTTTGATGTTTGGTGCGATCTCATCGCGATACAGCGCGCCCTGGCCTTCATCGGGGGTCAGGATCATGATCACATCGGCGACTGCTACCGCTGCGGCGACTTCCTTGACTGCCAACCCGGCCTTGCTGGCCTTCTCCCAGGAGGAGGAGTCCTTGCGCAGACCGACGACCACGCTGACGCCAGAATCCTTGAGGTTCAAGGCGTGGGCATGACCCTGGGAGCCGTAACCGATGATGGCCACTTGCTTCTTCTGGATCAGGGCGAGATCGGCGTCGTTATCGTAATAAACCTTCATGTGAAACCTCTTGCTATCTGGTGAAGTGATTGTAACTTTTTCGTTTAGGACTTAGATTGCCTTGGCACCACGGCTAATGGCGCTGGCACCGCTACGTACCACCTCAATGACCATACCGGGATCCAGAGCATGGATAAAGGCATCCAGCTTCTCGCCAGTACCGGTCAGCTCTATGGTGTAGGAGCGGTCCGTAACATCAATGATGCGCCCCCGGAAAACATCCGACAGCCTTTTAACTTCCTCACGATCCGGCCCCACAGCATGGACCTTGATGAGCATCAGCTCTCGCTCAATGTGCGGACCCTCTGTCAGGTCCTGCACACGAATGACCTCCACGAGCTTATTCAATTGTTTGAGGACCTGCTCCATGATCTCTTCGGAGCCGCGGGTAGCCACGGTCATCCGCGAGATACTCGAATCATGGGTCGGCGCGACGGTCATCGCTTCAATGTTATACCCGCGCGCAGCGAACAACCCTGCCACTCGTGACAAGGCGCCCGCTTCATTTTCCAGCAAGATAGAGATGATATGGCGCATGGGGTTACACCAGAATCATTTCAGAGAGGGCCGCACCCGCGGGCACCATGGGGTAGACATTTTCCTGCGGGTCCACCTGAAAGTCCATGAACACCATGCGATCTTTAAGGCGCAGCGCCTCACGGATCACCGGCTCCACATCAGCGGGCGTGTCCGCACGCAGGCCGATATGGCCATAGGCTTCGACCAATTTGACAAAGTCCGGCAAGGCATCCACATAGCTCATGGCATAACGATTTTCATAGAAGAACTCCTGCCACTGACGCACCATCCCCAGATAATGATTGTTGAGACACGCCACCTTGATAGGCAAGTGATACTGCAGACAGGTGGACAACTCTTGAATATTCATCTGGATGCTGCCATCGCCCGTCACACAGACCACCGTCGAATCCGGTTCGGCGACCTGCGCGCCCATGGCCGCCGGGAGCCCGAAGCCCATGGTACCCAAACCACCACTGTTGACCCAGCGCCGTGGCCGGTCGAAACCATAAAACTGCGCTGCCCACATCTGGTGCTGTCCCACATCCGAAGTGACGATGGCATTACCCCCTGTCAGTTCAAAGAGCTTCTGCACCACAAATTGCGGCTTGATGAGGCGATCGTCCTGCTTGTAATGCAGACAATCGCGCTGCTGCCATTCCTCAATTTGCGCCCACCATGCCTGCATTGCCTGGGGATCGTTGCGCTGATCGCTTTCCGCCAGCACCTGATTCATTTCGAGCAGGACCTGCTGCAAATCGCCGACGACGGGCACATCCACCCGCACATTCTTGGAGATGGAGGACGGATCAACGTCCACATGCACAATCCGCGCGCGTGGCGCGAACTTGGCAAGATTGCCGGTGACGCGATCATCGAAACGCGCGCCCAGAGCAACCAGCACATCACAATGTTGCACAGCCATATTGGCCTCGTAGGTACCGTGCATACCCAGCATGCCCAAAAACTGACGATCCGATGCCGGATAGGCACCCAAGCCCATGAGAGTATGGGTAATGGGCGCGCCCAGCGTGCGGACCAGCTTGCGTAGTTCCCCGGAAGCGTTACCGAGGATAATGCCACCGCCGGTATAGAACATCGGCCGCTGCGCGCTGGTAATGAGTTGCATGGCTTTACGCACCTGCCCCAGATGGCCTTTCAGCGTCGGTTTGTAGGAACGCAGAGTGATTTTTTCCGGGTAGTGGTAATGGGTTTTGTGGCTGGTAATATCCTTGGGGATGTCCACCAGCACCGGACCAGGCCGCCCCGTCGTCGCCAGATAAAAAGCCGTCTTCAGGGTGTTCGCCAGATCGCGGACATCCTTCACCAAGAAATTATGCTTGGTGCAGGGGCGCGTAATACCCACCGTATCCACTTCCTGAAAGGCGTCATTGCCGATGAGCGCAACGGGCACCTGCCCGGTAATCACCACCATCGGCACCGAGTCCATATACGCCGTGGCAATTCCGGTCACCGCATTGGTGGCACCCGGGCCGCTGGTGACCAGCGCCACACCGACCTTGCCGGTAACCCTGGAATAGGCATCCGCCGCATGCACCGCCGCCTGCTCATGACGCACGAGAATATGCTTGACGGCATCCTGCTGCGCAAGCTTGTCGTAAATATACAGCACCGCACCGCCCGGATAGCCGAAAACATGTTCCACACCTTCATCACGCAACGCACGGACTACAATCTCCGCACCCGTCAGCTCTTCTGTTTCCAGCTCGGGACTTGGGCGATCTTGCGTAGTCGTCGGGGACGTCATCGTCGTACTCCTCAGGGAATAAAGTATCAGCACAAAAAGCTAGACATATTTTGCTGTGAGGTCAAATAAAAATGCCTTGGCACATACGGATTGTCATCTATGGTACCGCGGCAGCCAGCACGCTTTTTGGCCTAATGACTGTGCAGGTATTCCAGATAGCCGCGCGCCTTGCTGACCAGATCCTCCGGTAGGCCGCGTTTTGCCGCAACAACCAGTCCCAGGGAATGCCCAGGCACCCCGATCTGCAGCTCGTAGGTGGGCTCCAACCGCTCCTGATCAAAGCGCATGGAAGCATTCCGCAGGCAAGCATGGGTCTCGGCAAAGGCCTTGAGCGGCGTGAGATGGGTGGTCACCATACCCCGCACCCCGCGTCCTGCCAGATAATCGAGCACCGCCATCGCCAGCGCCGCCCCTTCTTCCGGATCCGTGCCGGTACCCAACTCGTCCAACAGAATGAGCGTATGGTCGTCCGCATGAGCGAGCAACTTTTTCAGCACTTCCACATGACCGGAGAAAGTGGACAACGCAAAGGCGACACTCTGCGGGTCACCCATGTCGACAAAAATACGGGTAAAGTTGCCGACCACGGCGCGCCCATTCACCGGGATATGTAAGCCGCAATGGGCCATGACTGCAAGCAACCCAACGGTCTTCAGAGAGACGCTCTTACCACCGGTGTTGGGTCCGGTCACCACCAGAATCGGACACTCGGCATCAATATGCACGGATAGTGGTTTGGGCTGCGGACCCCGCTTCTCCGCGTAGGCCAGTATCAATTGTGGGTGATAGGCTTCTTCCAGTAACAATACCGGTTCATTTACCATCTCCGCCGCTTTGCCATGCAGATGGATGGACAGTTGCGCACCCGCCATGGCCAAATCCAGCCAGGTGAGTGACTCCACCAGATGCTGCAGACTGTCCAGGCGCTCACGCGCCGCATCACTGAGCGCGCGGAGGATGGCCTGATTTTCCTGTTCGATACGACCCGCGAGTTTCTCCAGATGGTTATTGCCTGCCACCATTTCCATCGGCTCAACCAAAGTGCCGTGCCCACCCGGACCTGTGCCGCGCCGCACACCGCGAATATTGTCCACCGCGCCATCGGGCAAATGCACGCAGGCGCGCTGGCCGGACCAGTGGGCCTTCGTTCCGGGCGCACGCAGATGCCCCTGCAAAGCCTTCTGAACCTGCTCGCGCTCCGTCTTCAGTTCGTGATGCAACTGGCGCAGGGCATCATTACCATCTTCGCGCACACTGCCGTTGGGCAAGAGCACGGCGTCAATTTGGGGCAACAGGTCCGCCGCTGCGTCCAACCGCTCCGGTCCGGTGGGCAAAAGCGCAGGACGCTTTTCCACATAAGGACGCATCTGCGCACCGACCCGCAACACCAGCGCCAGATTACGAAAGGCTGTACCCGCCAGCGCCGCGCCAGGAGAAGCCACCTGGCGAATGGCAGCACGCACATCCGGCAGATCTGGGAGGATCGGGCCTTCGCCCGACTCCAGGCCGAAGCGGGCGGCGGTGATGGCCTCTTGCAACTGGCGAGCGACGCCCACCGTGGGGGCAGGTGCAAGATTGCGCGCCGCATCGGCCCCAAAGGGCGTCGCACAGAGCTTTTCGAGCAGCCGGCGGATGCCCTCGAATTCCAGGGGCTTAAGGTCAGCTTCCATGGGTTCTCCTGATCGTTGTTTCGCGCAAGGGTACAAAAGGCCGGGCGATAATGCCAACCCAATCAGTTTTGGAAAATTTCCCGCCACCAGCGCTTGCGGCCTTCGGGCACGACAAACTCCCCCAGAGGATCAGGAGCTACCCGCGAGAGTATCCAGCCGGCTGGAACCACTTTTCCGCTGCTGCCACAAGACGCTCCCAAATTGTTGGGATCGTAAATCTTGATCAGCCGCGGATGTTCAAAATCGTCGACATAGACAATACCCAGATATTTTTCCTTATGATCGTGATGCAGCAAGGTGCCAATCGCGCCCAGCACTTTGCAAAAAGTCGCGGCATCAAGCGGCTCCTGCGGGAAATCTACGCCAACAAAATACACATACCAGCCATTGTCCGCCTGTTCAGCGAGCATCTGCTGGAACTCATCCCAGCGCGACCACTCACGAATGCCGCGCAGCATCCCGTTGTATAACTGCATAAATTCAGGCATCAGACCGCCTCCACAACACCCTGAAAACTGACCAGCACCCGACGGCTGACTGGTCGCACCCGGTGTTCAAAAAGAAAAACCCCCTGCCAGCTCCCCAGTGCCACCCGGCCCTCCCGTACGGGAATGATCAAGCTATTCTGGGTCAGCACACTGCGCAGATGCGCCGACATATCATCTGGTCCTTCATTGCAATGACGAAAACCGGGATCATCATCTGGAACCAAACGCGCAAAATAATCAAGGATATCCGCGCGCACATCCGGATCGGCATTTTCTTGCAGCAATAGGCTGGCCGAGGTGTGTGGCACAAAGAGATTCGCCCATCCTACCCAGGCACCGGCTTCCTGCAACCAATCCTGCAATTTCTGAGTGAGTTCATATAGGCCGCGGCCACCATTGTTCACCTGCCATTCATGACTGCAATGCTTCATCCCCCCTCCCTTGCCTTGTTTCAACACCAGCTTCGGCCATAACGACAGCCGTATCTCTTGCCTTTTTACCATGTCGCCGGACCCGGAAAAAATCCCTTAATAAAACCGCAGATGGTGTTGCCAATAGACCTCCCTCCGTCAGGATGCGATGGTTAAAGCGGTCATCCTCTAACAGGTGGTAAAGACTTTCTACCGCACCCGCCTTCGGATCCGACGCGCCATAGACAAGACGCGCTACCCGCGCATGCAGCATCGCTCCGACACACATAACGCAGGGTTCCAAAGTGACATAGAGGGTAGTACCCGTCAGCCGATAGTTTCGCAAAGACCGTGCCCCCTGACGCAGTACAAGCATTTCCGCATGCGCGCTGGGATCGTGGCCCTGAACCGGTGCATTATGCGCCGCCGCCAACAGACGACCGTCAGCATCCAGCAACACCGCGCCGACGGGCACTTCGCCTTGCCCCGCCGCACGAGCGGCGTAATCCAACGCCAGCGTCATCCACGCCACATCCCGGTGATCAAGGTTATCGTCTGTCAAGTTCATGGAACTCCTGAATTACCCTCGCTAAAAACCATGTTGCACGCCGCGCCGACCGCATTTCGAGCGTATTGTAGCAATTTCTCGGTGGGCGCGCCTTGACAGAATCGGGAATGCTGCTAATTTCCCCCACAAGTTGCGAAGAGTATTCGTGCTTTGCGCAAGTGCCGTTGGTTTTCTGCAAACCGCATTTATGTAATATTCGTCAGACTATAAAAGGGAATAAACGTGCTGCGCTTACCAACTCCTCCTTTGCTCGGCCTGGATATTAGTCCGGACGCGGTAAAACTTGTTGAACTCTCGCAGTCCCGAGGGAAGCTTCGCGTCGAACATGCGGACTCCGAGGCGCTTCCGCCAGGCGCCGTCAACGATCGTGACATTCAGGACGCTGAAGCGGTCGGCCATGCACTGCGCACCATTCTTGAGCGATCCCGCGTCCGGACCAAGGCCGTGGCGACGGCTTTGCCCGCCAATACGGCCATCGTCAAGGTCATATCGCTTCCGGGCGACCTGGATGAAGTGGGTATCGAAGAGCAAATCCGCTTTGAGGGCAGCCAATACATTCCTTACAGCATTGACGCCGTCAATTTTGATTTCGCGGTGCTTGGACCCGATGAAACCAGAAAAGGTTATAGCCATGTTTTGCTGGTAGCGTGCAAGAAAGAAGCCGTCGAAGATCGTGCTGCCGCTATCGAAGAAGCGGGCCTCAAACCAAAAATTATTGACGTCAAGCCCTTTGCGCTCTGGTTATTATATGAGCATCTCGCCAGCATGGCGCCGCAAGAACGCATCATCCCCGGCAGAGCGGTCATTCTGGTAGAAATAGGTAGCGTCACCACAAATATCAATGTGTTCCAGGAAGGACATCCGGTTTACTCCCGTGAGCATAATTTTGGCCTGGGTCGTCTGATTGAAGAAATACAGCGCCGCTATAGCCTCGACGCCAATGACGCACAACGCATGGAGCGCTTCGGTGGCCTGCCTCCCGAATATGAGCGTGATGTGCTCAACCCCTTCGCCCGGAGTATGGCCCAGGAACTGTTTCGCTCTCTTGATTTCTTTCAGGCCAGCATGCCAGATATTCCCGCAGGATCGGTACATCTTTTTGGTATCGGCGCTAAAATTCCGCAACTTGCAGAACAATTACGTCAACTGGTGAACTTCCCGGTTTACGTACCTGATCCTTTTGCGGGCATGGAAATGGCTCCCCAGATCAGCCGTCGCTTTATGGATGCAGACAGATCCTCTTTAGCTGTTGCCTGTGGGCTGGCGTTAAGGAGGATTCCGGCATGATCCGCATTAACCTGCTACCCTATCGGGAGGCCCAGCGTACGCAACGCGGCCGACTTTTAGCACTGGCCCTTGTTGGCATCCTGCTGCTTGCCGCCCTGTTCTATTATGGTATCTACAGTATTTTTAGTGCGCGCGTGTCTGCTGAGCAGAAAAAAGTGCAGTATCTGCAGGGGGTTACTACCCAACTGGACAAAAAAATCGCGTCCATTGCCGACCTGCGTAAAAAACGTGATGAACTGCTTTCCCGTGAGGGCATCATTACCGACCTGCAGAACCAGCGGGATATGGTGGTGCGTCTCTTCAACACCCTCGCCAGCGTCACCCCCAACGGTGTTTTTCTGACACATCTCAAGCAGGCAGGTAATGCCATTACCGTCGATGGTTATGCCCAGGCGAACGATCAGGTCGCGGCATTTATGCGCAACATTGAAGCCTCAAGGATTTTTGAGAAGCCAGAACTGAACATCATCAGCAAATCCAAGCTGGGTAATGAAGAGGTGGGACAATTTACGCTGCGGATGAGCATCCGCACGCCGACTGCCGCGAATAGAAGTGGCGCACCGGCGCAGAACAAGGATACACGACCATGACCTTTGATGAACTCCGTAATCTGCAAATTGATGACATCATCCGCTGGCCGGTCAAAACCAAGCTCATCGTCATCGCCATCATTGTTCTGGTTCTTGGCGTCGTGGTTTGGTTTGAATTCATTTCACCCGAAAATGAGAAATATGATCAACTGCAAACTCAAGAAGACAGTCTGAAGATTCAAGTACGGCAAAAACAATTGCTGGCCGCCTCCCTGCCTGCATATCAGGCCCAGATCAGGGAAATGAATCGGCGTTTTCAGAACTTTCTGCAGCAGTTGCCCAACCGCACACAGATTCCTTCGTTGCTGGATAATGTGACATTGGCGGGACGTAGTCGCGGATTGGATTTCGAACTGTTCCAGCCTACCGGAGAAGTGAACAAAAATTTCTATGCCGAGATCCCGGTCAAGCTCAAAGTAGTCGGTACCTACAATGACATCGGGCGTTTCGCCGCCGCGGTCGCCGCCATGCCTCGCATCGTCACCATTAACAATATCGACATTGCCCGGATGCCTGATGCGGGTGCAACCAGCGCGGCCAAGGCTCAGGCTGTCCAGAAACTGGTGATGCAGTGTACAGCAACCACTTATCGTTATCTGGATGGCGGTGGCAGTGCCGGTCATCAAAGCAAGAAAGGGGGCCAACCATGAAACGCTCTCTACATATCCTGATGATGCTTACCGGCATGGCGCTACTGAGCGGTTGCTCAGACAACGACAATCTCCGCCATCTTCAGACCTTCGTTGCTGACGGCCCGAAGAGCAACACGCACATTACACCGCTGCCCGTGCCCCCTGCTTACGCGCCGAAGGCTTATGAGAATCCGCTCAACCGTGATCCCTTCACGAGCTTCTCGGAGCTTCTGTTGCGCAAGGAAGCTGCTGCCGCCAGTACCGGCCCACGTCCGGCCAGTCATGGGCCTGTCCAGCCGCTGGAAAAATATGCGCTTTCCAGCCTGAGCATAACCGGCATTGTTCGGGATAATCAGGACAAGCTCTGGGCCGTGGTCCTGGCGCCGGATAAAAAAATCTATCGCGCAACCATCGGCAGCTACATCGGCACCCATAATGGTCGCATCGTGCGCATTGAGGATGACATGACGAAACGGTCGGTCACCGTCGAACAATACATACCCAACGCCTTCGGTGGATTCCAGAAAGAACAGACCGTTTTGCACATGCAAAACGGCAACTAAACATGATTTGCCTAACCCCAAAGAATACAGAGGATAGCGAAAAGATGAGCACAGCATCCAGTACCGCCCACCACACCCGCCGTGTCGCTGCAAACCCTCAGCCCCGCTCTTTGGTACTGAGGCCAGCGATTATTGCCATCATGGCGGCGACGCTCTGCCTGATCTCCGGTGCCGCCTGGGCCGAGAGCCTGATCAGCAGCGTTACGCCGGTACGGGATCAGCATGGCACGGCGTTCCTGATCCGCAGTGACAGCCGCCCTGCCTACGACGTAAACACAATGAATGGCGGTTATCGGGTGCGCATTGACTTCAGTGACGCCCATTTTATGAGTTCCGTGGGTACCGTCGCCGGCAGCGGTGCTGTGCAGAATGTGCTCACCGAAAATGTGGGTCATCACGCCCGCCTTGATCTGCTGTTGAAGTCACCGCAGGCAATCATGATGGAGCCGGCGCCCGGCGGTTATCGACTGGCCTTGGTCGCCAATCAGAGTGAAGCGTCTGCCGCAAGTGTCCCGAGCGTGCCCGCCAGCAGCCGTGCGACAGAAACCCCGGTGACGTCGGCGCCGCCCCTGCCCACCCCAACCATCACATCAGGCACACAAATCAATGATCTGAGTTTTAAGCGTGGGAAGGATGGCGGCGGCGTCCTCAATCTTTCCATCTCCGGCCCGCAACCGCAGATGAACGTCACTCGTGAGAATGGCGCCCTCATCGTCGAGCTCAAAGACACGATCATTCCCTCCAGCTACACCCACCGTTTCGGGGTCAACCAGTTCGGCACCCCGGTTCAGTATGTGGACAGCTATCCTCTGGGACGTAGCACCCGATTGGTTTTTGCCATTCACGGTCCTTATGAGTACTCGGCCTACCAGCTGGGGCAACACACGTTGATTGACGTACATCCCAGAACCACTGCGGCAGGCATCAATCCCGATGCCGGTGCGCGCCTGAGTATGGACTTCCAGAACATCAGCGTGCGCGATGCCCTGCAAGTGATTGCCGACTTCACTCACCAAAACATCGTGGTTTCCAACAATGTAACGGGCAGTCTTTCCATCCGTCTCAAGAACGAGCCGTGGGAGCAAGCGCTTCAGGTGATTCTGGAGTCTCAGGGACTGGCGAAAAAACATATCGGCAACATTCTCTGGGTGGCTCCGGCCAACCAGATTACCAGCCAGGAAGAGGCACAACTGAAGGCCGCTGCCAGCAAGCGCAAGCTCGAACCGCTAGAGACGGAGCTGATACAGATCAAATATGCAAAAGCCTCGCAGATTGCCTCGCTACTGCAGGGTTTCGATCAAAACCAGCAAACTGGAGTTGCAGGGGCCGACAATGGCACGAGCATGAATCCCGCACAGAATGCCGCTCTGGCCAGTGCACTGGGCATTCCGAGCTCCAGCCTTATTGGCAACTCGCTGCTCGGCCCACGCGGCTCGGTAGCGGTAGTAACCCGCACCAACAGCCTGCTGGTTCGAGACACCCCGCAGGATATTACCAACATTAAAAACCTGATCGCCAAGATCGATCGTCCGGTCCCGCAGGTATTGATTGAAGCGCGCATTGTGCAGGTCACCACCAATGCGGCACAGTCCCTGGGGGTGGTTTGGGGCGGGACTTATACCGGCGGCGGCGGCGGCGGGGTCGTCAACCTGTCGGGCACTGGTGCTTCAGGAGTCACCCCAACACAGGGGGGCGCCTACCCGATGTCTGGAACTTCCACCACCAGCGGAACCGGCTTCACCACCCCGGCCTTGGTAAACCTGACGCCTTCCACCGCCGGCAGCGCCCTCGCTGGCACCAATCCGGCTTCGCTGGGTTTTGCCCTGGGCACCGCCGCCGGTAATCGCATCTTGAACTTGCAATTACAGGCGCTGCAAGCGAATAACCGCGCCAAGATTATCTCCAGCCCCAAAGTTCTCACCCAGGACAACGAAAAAGCCGTCATCGAACAGGGTCAGGAAATCCCCTATCAGCAGTCCACCAGCAGCGGCGCAACATCGGTATCCTTCAAGAAAGCGGAGCTCAGCCTGGATGTCACACCGCACATCTCACCCAACGGCAAGATCACCCTGGATGTGGACGCGCAAAATAACCAGCCCAACTATGCCCAGGCCCTGCCCTCCGGCATTCCCATTGATACCCAGCAGGTTAAAACCAAGCTGCTGGTCAACAACGGCCAGACCGTGGTCATCGGTGGCATTTATACCGACTCAATCACCCGGACGGAAACCGGCGTCCCCTTATTGAAGGACATCCCTCTGCTCGGTTGGCTCTTCAAGAGTCACCTGAAAAATGTGGCCAAGACCGAACTGCTGGTCTTCCTGACCCCCAAGGTGATTGGCGGCGGCGCCCCAGATGGCCTCGGTGGGACTTCCGGCAACGCCAATCTCGGGCAATGACCGGAAGTATTATCCTCGTCGGTCCGATGGGATCGGGTAAATCCACCATCGGGCGGCTCCTGGCCGCCCGATTGCGTCTTCCTTATGTGGATAGTGACGCGCTGATCGTACATCATACGGGCGTAGACATCCCCACCATCTTTGAAATTGAAGGGGAGTCCGGCTTCCGCGAACGGGAACGCAAAGTTATCGCCGACCTTTCCTCCCGGAGTGAGGCGATCGTACTGGCCACCGGTGGCGGTGCCATACTCGACCCTGCCAATCGTTATTATTTGCGATGCATGGGCGAGGTCATTTATCTGGATGTCAGTGTCGGCGAGCAACTCAAACGTATTCGCCATGACCGCAGCCGTCCCCTGTTGCAAAATACCGACCTCGATACGCGCCTGAAAACACTCGCGGAGCAACGCAATACGCTCTATCAGGAGACCGCACACTGGCGGGTGCTGGGCGATGGTCTGCGCTCGGATCAGGTCTTGCGCCGGATACTGCGACATCTCCAACAGCGTGCAGGACAAGCGCCCGCACGAGGATAGCCAGTCCAAGAAGCTCAAACGGTCGCGATGGCGGCAGCACACTTGCCTCAACGTAAAAGAACCCCAACAATGGGGTATAAATCGGTCTATAAGAGTAAACGTTATGCACAGCCTTCGCGTCGATCTGGGTCCGCGCAGTTACCCCATCCACATAAGCACCGGCATCCTCGCCGATCCGACCCTTTTCGCTCCCGTCCTGAGCAAAGGCCCGGTCGCGATTATCACGGACAGCAATGTCGCGCCCTTCTACCTAGAAACGCTGCAAACAACCCTGAAGAAACTTGAAAAGGACTTGCTGGTCATCATCCTGCCAGCTGGCGAGGAGAGCAAGTCTCTCGCTCATATCCAAGAAATTACCGGGCGCCTGCTGAGTGCGGGTTACGGCCGTGACTGCACCCTCTGCGCCCTCGGCGGCGGCGTCGTCGGAGACATCACCGGCTTCGCCGCCGCCGTGTATCAGCGTGGAGTCACCTACATTCAGGTGCCGACCACCCTGCTCGCCATGGTAGACTCCTCTGTCGGTGGCAAAACCGGGGTCAATCACCCACTGGGTAAAAACATGATCGGCGCTTTTTACCAGCCACGTGCCGTGATCGCCGACACCGATACCCTGGACAGCCTGCCTGACCGGGAATTCCGCTCAGGACTGGCCGAGGTGATTAAATATGGCCTGATTAACGATCAGGGCTTTTTCTCTTGGCTCGAAGACCACATGGATGCGGTGCTCGCCCGGGAGGCCGACGCCCTGGCCAAAGTGATCCAATGCTCCTGCAAAGACAAAGCCGACGTCGTGGCACGCGACGAATTGGAGGGGGGGTTGCGGGCCATTCTCAACCTCGGTCACACCTTCGGCCATGCCATTGAAGCGGCGACCGGCTACGGCCAGTACCTGCATGGCGAAGCGGTGGCCATCGGCATGGTCATGGCAGCAGATCTTTCGCGCCGTCTCGATCTGATTCGGGAGAGCGAGCAGGATCGTATCTACGCCCTCATCAAAGCTGCTGGATTACCCACGCTGGCCCCCACACTCCCCGTCGCCGATTATCTTGGCTTTATGCGCGTTGACAAGAAAGCGGAGGGGGGCCGGGTGCGCTTCATCCTGCTGCGCGGCATTGGGAATGCAGTCATCACCGGAGATGTCCCCTCGGCCGCTATCACTCAAACCCTTCAGGCCTTCATGGAGCATGGACATGCATGAGATCAATAAAGCAACCGCGGAACTGCAAGAGGAAATGGCGCAACGCATCGCGCTGAACCCCGGCGGCACCCGCCGTATTGGCAACTTCGGTTTCATCGAACTGGAAGAGACTTGGGGTGACGAAGCCACCATCATCAACACCGCGCGCATCAGCACCACCAACCAGCGCCTCCGCAGCGGGCACGAATTTTCAGAGCGCGACCGCGCCCTGCTCTACCAGCTACTGCGCGATCAACATGGCACCCCCTTCGAGACCGTCTACTTCCGCTTCCGCTTCATCGCGCCGATTTTTGTGTTGCGCCAATGGGTTAAACACCGCGTTTCTAGCTGGAACGAATTTTCCATGCGCTACCGCAAGCCCCTCTCTGTCGCCTACGTGCCCGATGCCGCCGCACGCACGGTGGATGGCTTTTCGGTATTGGACGAGGCGGCCATAAGCGAATACGAAGCGCTGATGGCGCAGCTCTTTGGCTGGTACGAGCATCAATACAATGCGGCTTGCAGCCGCATTGATCTGGCGCGCGAAAGCGGCGAGTTGGGTCCTAAAGAGGGCGGACGCGACCCTTACCGCGGCCGGGCCCGCGAGCTCCTGCGTAACGTGATGCCGGTTGCCGCCTACTCGGATGTCTACTGGACGGTCAACTTCCGCAGCCTGATGAACTTTTTCAAGCTACGGTGCAAGAAAGATGCCCAGTATGAAATCCGCGAATATGCCGATGCAGCCTTTGCGCTGTTCGCCACGCGCCTGCCTCTGCTCGCCGAAACCATGCAGCGGGTAATAGACGAATCCGCCGCCCGTGTCGCAGTACAGGAATCGTCCGGGCATGCCTGACCCTGTCTCTCCGAACCAGTCCGAGAGATTGGCGCCTTACGCCGCCGACCCCGCACAAAGCCGTGGCCGCAAACATGCGGAGGAACCGCCCGCCGGTCGCAGCGCCTTTCAGCGCGACCGGGACCGGGTCATCCACTCCAGCGCCTTCCGCCGTCTTGAATACAAGACCCAGGTCTTTGTGAATCACGAGGGTGACCTCTATCGCACCCGCCTCACCCACAGCCTGGAAGTCGGACAGGTGGGTCGCGCCATCGCCCGCCAGTTGGCCCTGAATGAGGATCTGGTCGAAGCCATTGCCCTGGCCCACGATCTCGGTCATACCCCTTTTGGTCATGCCGGGCAGGATGCTTTGCAGGAGTGTATGGCCGACCTCGGCGGTTTCGAGCACAATATCCAGTCCCTGCGTATTGTAGATCACCTGGAAAGGCGCTATGGCGACTTTCCAGGCTTGAATTTGAGCTTTGAAACCCGCGAGGGCATTCTCAAACACTGCGCCAAAAGCAAAGCAGCCGACCTGGGAGATGTGGGTGAACGCTTTCTGCAGGGCAGCCATCCCAGTCTGGAGGCGCAGATCACCAATCTCGCCGACGAGATTGCCTATAATAACCACGATATTGATGACGGCTTACGCGCTGGCCTGCTCAATCTGGAAGAACTCTGTGCCAGCACCTTGTATGGGGCTATTTTTGTGGAGGTGTCCCAGCGCTATCCCGAAGCCTCCGAAACCGTATTGCGTCACGAAACCGGCCGCCGCCTCATCAACCTGCTCATCCACGATCTAGTCGATGAAACCCGACGCCGCATCGCCGCCGAGGGCATCATCACGATCGCAGATGTACGGGCCGCGCCACACCCCCTCGCAGCCCACAGTCCCGCCATCGCCCACGACGTCGCTGTGCTCAAACGCCTCCTTTTTCAGCGTATGTATCGTCACCCGCGGGTGCATCGTCAAGCGGAAAAAGCCAAGCGTCTGGTACGCAAACTTTTTCATACCCTGTGTGAAGATCCTCGACTGCTCCCGCTAAAATATCAGGTGCGCATCAACGAGTGTAGCGGTGCAGCGAAGCGCCAGGCGCGTGTCGTTGCCGACTATGTGGCTGGCATGACCGACCGCTTTGCCATTGCCGAGTATGACCGCATCTTCGATCCACATGGCGAAGCCTGAGCCCTTGGATGGTGCCCATGAGCGCGTTATAATGCTCGGCCCTGCATTGCAGTCCGGCGACAGGGTGATGTGATAACCAGGTGACACTATGACGCACAGCTTATATTCCTCCGACTTTGAACGGGACTCCTGTGGCTTTGGGCTGATTGCCCAGATGGACAACCAAGCCAGTCACGCCATTGTCGCGACGGCAATCACCTCCCTGGCACGCCTCACCCACCGCGGCGCAGTAGCCGCCGATGGCAAGAGTGGCGACGGTTGCGGCCTGCTGTTGCAGATGCCGGAGGCCTTTTTCCGCGCCATCGCCACCGAGCAGGGTGTTGCTCTCGGCAAACATTTCGGTATCGGCCAGTTTTTTCTCCCGCAGGACCAATCGGTTGCGGATGAAATCCGCACGACACTGGATGCCGAAGCCGAAGACCTCGGTCTCCGATGTCTGGGCTGGCGCGAGGTCCCTACCGACCTTGCCGCTTGTGGTGACGAAGCCCTTAAGAGCCTGCCGGGTGTATGGCAAGCCTTTGTGGGCCTCCCCGACGCCGCGGATACAGACAGTCACGAACGCCTCCTTTATCGCCTGCGACGACGGGTAGAAAAACGCTTTGTCGACGAGAGCAGCTTTTTTGCCGTGACCTGTTCCTCCCAGGTCATCGGCTACAAGGGCTTGGTGCTGCCAGAGAATCTCCCCGTTTTTTATCCCGATCTCTGCGACCCACGCTTCGCCTCCGCGCTCGTCACCTATCACCAACGCTTCTCCACTAATACCTGGCCGGAATGGCGGCTATGCCAACCCTTCCGCATGCTCGCCCACAATGGCGAGTTGAATACGGTGCAGGGCAACCGTCTGTGGGCCAAGGCGCGCGAGGCGCAGCTCCAATCCGACCTGCTGCCTATGGCAGAAGTGCTACCTGCAGTGGGCGGTGGCAGCGACTCTTTTAGCCTCGACAATATGCTTGAACTGCTGGTGCAGGGCGGCATGGACTTCTTCAAGGCCATCCGCCTGTTGGTGCCGCCCGCCTGGCACAATGTTCCGCGCATTGAACCCGCCCTGCGCGCCTTCTACGAATATCACTCCATGCGCATGGAGGCCTGGGATGGCCCTGCCGGGCTGGTGCTCAACACCGGACGCATCGCGGCTTGTGCACTGGATCGCAACGGCTTGCGCCCGGCCCGTTATGTCATCACCAAAGACCGTATCATCAACATCGCCTCCGAAGTGGGCGTCTTTGACTACGATCACCGCGACATCGCCGTGCAGGGTCGGGTCGGGCCGGGGCAATTGGTGGCGGTGGATATGGCCACCGGAAAATTCCTTGAGTCGGCAGACATCGACGCGCGAATCCAGAACAGCAACCCCTACCGGGAATGGCTGGATCGATATGCTGAGCATCTCGATAGTGACGACAGCGACACCACCCCGGTACTGCCGGTAAGCGACCTGCTGGTCAGCGAAAAGGCCTTTGGTGTCAGCTTTGAAGAAGAAGACCAAGTCATTCGTGTCCTCGCCGAGGGCGCCCAGGAAGCCGTCGGCTCCATGGGTGACGACACCCCCATGGCGATCTTATCGCGGCAAACCCGGCATATTGCCGATTATTTCCGTCAGCAATTCGCCCAGGTCACCAATCCCCCCATCGACCCCCTGCGTGAAGCCCTGGTGATGTCCCTCAACACGGTCATCGGCAGTGAAAGCAACCTGTTTGCCGAGCGTCCCGAATATGCCCGGCGCATTGAAGTACACTCCCCGGTGCTCTCCGATGCCACTTTTGTCGCCCTCACCAGCCGGACGGAACCGGCCTTTCGCGGCCAGACTTTTGATCTCTGTTATTCCGCGGCAGACAGCAATCTGGGAGGCGCTATTGAAGCCCTCTGCGAAGAAGTCATCGAAGCGGTGCGGCACGGAGCCGTTATCCTGGTGCTCTCGGATCACGCCCTGGAGCGCGATCGGCTCTACATCCCGGCACTGATGGCGGTAGGTGCAGTCCACCACGCCCTCATCGATGCTGGTCTGCGCACCCGCTGCAATATCGTCGTGGCCACCGCCCACACCCGCGATCCCCACCATTTCGCCACACTGATCGGTTACGGTGCCACCGCTGTCTATCCCTACCTGAGCTATGCCATCATCCGCAGTCTGGCCGAGCGGCATGCCTTCAGCCAGCCGGTCACGGCCCTCAAGGCGCTGGAAAATTATCGCAAAGGCATCGACAAAGGCCTCTACAAGATTCTATCCAAGATGGGGATTTCCACCCTCGCCTCTTACCGCAGCACCCAACTTTTTGAAGCACTTGGTCTGGATCAGACGGTGGTGGAGCGCTGCTTCAAGGGTACGGTGAGCCGGATTGGCGGCGCTTCCTTTAGTACATTGGAAAGCGATATCCGCCAGCAGGTCCGCGACGCCTACCTGCCGCGGAAGACGCTACCTATCGGTGGTCTGCTCAAATATATCAATGGTGGCGAATATCACGCCTACCACCCGGACGTCGTCCAGAGCCTGCAAACGGCTGTAAAATCAGGACGCTATACCGACTATCAGGTGTTTTCCGGACTCGTCAACGAACGCCCGATCACCAACCTGCGCGACCTGCTGCAATTGCGCACGGCAGCACAACCCATTTCGCTCAGTGAGGTTGAACCCATTGAGGCCATCACCCGCCGTTTTGACACGGCAGCCATGTCCCTGGGCGCGCTCTCGCCCGAGGCCCATGAGGCCCTGGCCATCGCTATGAACACCATCGGCGGGCGCTCGAACTCCGGTGAAGGCGGCGAAGACCCGGCCCGTTATCACAACAACAAGGTCAGCAAGATCAAGCAGATCGCCTCCGGTCGCTTTGGTGTGACGCCGGAGTATGCCGTCAATGCCGAAGAGTTGCAGATCAAGGTAGCCCAGGGCGCCAAGCCCGGCGAAGGCGGTCAGTTGCCGGGGCATAAGGTCAGCGGCATCATCGCCCGCCTGCGCTACGCCAAGGAAGGCGTCGCCCTCATCAGCCCGCCGCCCCACCACGATATCTATTCCATCGAGGATCTGGCACAGCTCATTTTTGACCTCAAGCAGATCAATCCACAGGCCTATGTCTCCGTCAAGCTGGTCTCCGAGGCCGGTGTCGGTACCATCGCGGCCGGGGTGGCCAAGGCCTATGCTGACCGCATCACCATCGCCGGTTATGATGGTGGTACCGGCGCCAGCCCGCTGACTTCGGTCAAATATGCCGGTTCGCCGTGGGAGCTGGGTTTGGCGGAAACTCAGGTCACCCTGCGCCGCAACCACTTGCGGCATCGGGTGCGTTTGCAGGCCGACGGTGGCTTCAAGACCGGGCTGGATGTGGTCAAAGGCGCCTTGCTGGGAGCCGAAAGCTTCGGTTTTGGCACCGCCCCGATGATTGCGTTGGGTTGCAAGTATCTGCGCATCTGCCACCTCAACAACTGCGCCACCGGCATTGCCACGCAGGATGAGACCCTGCGCAAACATTTCACCGGCCTCCCGGAAATGGTCATCAACTACTTCCGCTTCGTCGCCGAAGAAGTCCGCGAAATCATGGCGCAACTCGGCATCCGGTGCTTTGACGACTTGGTTGGTGCCACCCAGATGCTGGAAATCGGTGGGGCGCAGACGGAAAAACAAGCACATCTCGACCTGCGTCCGCTGCTGGCCAATACCGATCTGCGCGATGCCGACAGCAACATCCACACCCAGGATCGTAACCCACCTTTCGATAAAGGCGAGCTTGCTGAGACCATGGTGAAGGACGCGCGACCTGCGCTGGACGAGCAAATCCCCACCCGCCTGCACTATCCGATTCGCAACGTGAACCGCTCCATCGGCGCCCGTCTCGCCGGAGAAATCGCCCGTCGCTATGGTAATTCTGGCCTGCGGGAAGATGCGGTACACGTCGACTTGCAGGGTACGGCGGGCCAGTCCTTTGGTGCCTTCTGCGTGCAGGGTATGACCCTGCATCTGCACGGCGACGCCAACGATTATGTAGGTAAGGCCATGAACGGTGGCACCATCATCATCGCACCGCCAGCGGGCGTTTCCTATGCCAGCCAAGACTCGGCTATTGTCGGCAACACCTGTCTGTACGGAGCCACTGGCGGGCGTCTTTATGCCGCAGGGCGCGCCGGTGAGCGTTTTGCGGTGCGTAACTCCGGAGCCATCGCTGTGATCGAAGGCGCCGGGGACCATGCCTGCGAGTACATGACCGGAGGCCAGATCGTCATCCTCGGCCCGGTCGGCGTAAACTTTGGCGCGGGCATGACCGGTGGTCTCGCCTTTGTCCGCGATCAGGCCCGCCAGTTTCCTGATCAGGTGAATGGCGAACTAGTGAATTATCACCGGATTGAAACCGAGTCCATGCGCGGCTACGAGGCCCTCCTGCGACGCCATATCGAAGCCCATGCGGCCACCACTGGCAGCAGTTATGCCGCAGGGTTGCTCAAGGACTGGACCCACTTTATCCGTGATGTCTGGCTGGTGGTGCCCAAGGCGGCCAAACTGGATGTTCTGCTCGAAGAAGCGAGCTGACCGCGTCACCACTGAGGAAAAACCATGAGTCATTTTTCATTTATCGAAGACCCGCGACAGGACCCCAAAAAGGTGGACGTGGAAGAACGCCGCGCGGCCTTCACGGAAATTTACCACAGCTTTGACCTGGACAGTGCACAGCTTCAGGCCGACCGCTGCCTGCACTGCGGCAACCCATATTGTGAGTGGAAGTGCCCAGTGCATAACTATATTCCCAACTGGCTGCAGCTCATTGTTGAAAACCGCCTGGAAGAAGCGGCCAGTCTCTCCCATCAGACCAACACCCTCCCGGAGATCTGTGGCCGCATCTGCCCACAGGATCGCCTTTGTGAAGGTGCCTGCACCCTCAATGACGGCTTTGGCGCCGTTACCATCGGCAACCTGGAAAGATTCATCACTGAAGAAGCCCTGGCCCGCGGCTGGCGACCGGAAACACCCGATATCATCCCCAACGGCAAGCGCGTTGCGGTGGTAGGGGCTGGCCCTGCCGGGTTGGGTTGTGCAGATATTCTCAACCGCGCAGGCACCGAAGTGGTCGTGTTTGACCGCTACCCGGCAGTTGGCGGCCTGCTCACCTTTGGCATTCCGCCTTTCAAGCTGGAAAAAGCAGTAGTGGCCCGCCGCGCCGATCTGCTTCAGGAAATGGGTATCCGCTTTCAGCTCGATACAGAAGTCGGCAAAGATATTTCCCTGGGTAATCTGTTGGAAGACTTTGACGCCGTGTTTCTGGGGATGGGCACCTACACGGCCAAGATTGGCGAGTTTCCTGGCGAGAACCTGCCTGGCGTCCTCAAGGCGCTGCCCTATCTGATTGCAAACACGCGACACCTGATGCAGTTGTTGGACCCGGCACTCCCCTACGTCAACCTGTCCGGCAAACGGGTCGTGGTGCTGGGTGGTGGCGATACCGCCATGGATTGTTTACGCACCGCCATCCGCCAGGGTGCCAGCACGGTCACCTGCGCCTATCGTCGCGATGAAGAAAACATGCCTGGCTCGCGCCGGGAAGTCGCCAATGCCCGCGAAGAGGGAGTCAAATTTCTCTTCAACCGCCAGCCCGTCGAGATCACGGGTGATGCGGTATCCGGCGCACGGAGTGTGCGCCTGGTCGAAACTCGTCTGGGGCAGCCCGATGCCAAGGGTCGTCGCCATCCAGAAATTGTTCCTGGCTCAGAGCAGATACTGGATGCCGATGCGGTGATCATCGCTTTTGGTTTTGATCCCTCCCCCGCCCCCTGGTTTGCCGAATACGGCATCAGCACGGACGCCCGTGGACGGATTAATACCAACGAACGATTCCAGACCACTAACCCACGTATCTTTGCCGGGGGGGACATGCGCCGCGGCTCTGACCTAGTCGTCACGGCGGTAGATGAAGGGCGCAGGGCCGCCGAGGGCATCCTCGATCAACTGGGCGTATAGCCGATGAAGTCCGCATTGCAGAATGATAATTTCCTGCGTGCCTGCCTGCGTCAACCAGTGGATCATGTCCCCGTCTGGCTGATGCGTCAGGCCGGGCGTTACCTGCCGGAGTACCGCGCTACCCGCGTCCGTGCCGGGGATTTTCTCACCCTCTGCACCACACCGGAACTGGCCTGTGAAGTGACGCTGCAGCCCATTGATCGCTTTCCGCTGGATGCCGCCATCCTTTTTTCGGACATCCTGACCATTCCTTATGTCATGGGACTTGGACTGCAATTTCAGGAGGGCGAAGGTCCGGTATTCGAACGTCCCTTGCGTAACGCTGCGGACATCGACGCACTGAGTCAGCCCGATCCAGAAACGGAGCTGCGCTTTGTGATGGATGCGGTGCGTCTCATCCGCCGTGAGCTGAATGGACGGGTACCTCTCATCGGCTTTGCAGGCAGCCCATGGACCCTCGCCTGCTACATGATCGAAGGTCGCGGCAGCCGCGACTTCATCCATATCAAAGGGTTACTATATAGTGATCCAGCGCTGCTACATCGCCTCCTACGTCATCTGGCCGCAGCGGTCTGCCAATACCTCAACGCGCAGATTGCCGCAGGGGCGCAGGCAGTGATGATTTTTGATACCTGGGGTGGCAGTCTCAGTACCCCGGCCTATGCAGAGTTCTCGCTTGCCTACATGAGCGAGATCATCGCCGGTTTGAAGCGCGAAGCAGAAGGCCGCCCGGTGCCAATCCTGCTCTTTACCAAGGGCGGGGGTAACTGGTTGGGAGCAATGGCGGCGAGCGGCGCTGATGTGCTGGGTCTCGACTGGACAACCGAGTTAAGTGTCGCCCGTCAACATCTGGGTGATGGCATAGCACTGCAGGGCAATATGGACCCCATCGCCCTCTATGGCAGCGCCAGCGCTGTCGCTGCAGAGGCAGAGCGCGTTCTGACCAGCCATGGACCTGGGCCGGGCCATATCTTTAATCTCGGCCATGGCATTACCCCACAAACCCCCGTCGGAAATGTCGCCACCCTGGTGGAAAGCGTTCATAACTGGCGGCCTGCCTAACTAACCCTCGTGACCATGCCGCCATGCTGCCCAGGCATCCCGGATAGGACGACGGCGGGGATTATGCAGATAGGTGATTGAAGCCCCTTGCTCCATCCGGTGTAAGGCATCGGCAATAGCCGCCTGAGCCGTCGCTGCCAGCTTCCGGCGACCCAATTCCGGCGCCAGCGCAGGCAGGAATTCAACGCGCAGTGTCAACGGTGCCGCCGCTGCCAGTCTCCAGAGATGTCCAAACAAGCTATCTTCCCCAATGAAGGGGCAGAGGGGATCGGGCTGACCGGGGCGCAGTACGTCTTCATAGCGCAAAGCGACAGGAATCGTCGGTGCTGCCGCCCCGGATGCGGTCTCGAAAGGTGCCGCAAAAAAATCACCCACCCCCTTCCCATCGCTGGTGGTCCCTTCTGGAAAGAGCACAACACTGGTGCCAGCTGTCAGAATCGCACTGGCCTGACGCATGGTGCGCTGACTGGCGCGGGCGTCGCTACGATCGATGAAGAGCGTCCCCAGCCACTCACCCATAATCCCGAAAAACGGCCAGGCACGCATTTCCGTCTTCGCCACAAAACGCCCCGGAACCAGGGTCGCGAGCGCGAGAATATCCAGGTAGGACACGTGATTAGCGGCGACAAGTACCGGCGATTTAGGGATGGCCCCGTCCACGCGCAAATGGATCCCAAGGATACGCAAGGCCCGCCGACTCCACCAGGCAAAAGCTCGATAACTACCCGCATCGGGCTCGGGCTTGCGTGCACAAGTCCAGACGGCCAACGGAAAGGCCAGAAGCAGATAAAACACCAGCACCGGCAGCCGCCAGATACGCCGCAAAGCCTTGGGCCGCGAACGACGCCAGCGCCGCCCCGGGTAAGTTATCAATACCGAAACGGGCTTTTTACGGCGTATCACTTACGCGCGTCCACCGGTTCCAGAAAGCGCTGCTGATAGCGAGGGGTGATCAGACCAGACTCGCACCAGACGAAGAAATCTGCACAATGGAATTGCGGATCCCAGAAAGGTTCGCCGCCAATACGCACCCCCGCCCTTAAATAGCCCTTGAGCAGGCTAGGCAGTGTGGCAGGGTCTACCTGCGCCTGCACATCAAAATTGGGGACAGCGCGCAGGGGGAAAACCCGCTGTTCCTGCGGCGTCAGGTACATATTGAGACGCTGGTACAGAGCGCCAAGGGCTGGGCCGTCGGTGCTGTGTACACTCGCGCAGCCCATGAGATAATCGATTTGCCACATCGTCATGGCCTCGGCCAGCCCCGACCAGAGCAACGCAATCACCGCGCCCTGACGGTACTCAGGATGTACGCAGGACCGTCCCAACTCCATAATTCGCACATTCAATGCCAGCAGACGTGAAAGATCAAACTCTGTCTCGGCATAATAGCGCCCTACCCGGGCGACTTTCTCGGGGCGGAAGAGACGATAAGTACCAACAACTTCCTGACGGAGCTCGTCTTCGACAATCAGGTGCTCACAAAAGGGGTCGTACTCATCCTGATCCAGCCCAGGACGACCACCGAACTGGGCACCATACTCGGCACTGAATACGCCATAGCGCAGTCGTTGCGCCGCTTCTACTTCGTCCTGGTGACGTGCCAGATAGAGACGCAACGAGCGCTCCTTCTTGGTGGCGACGTGACCGGTACTGCCGTGAGATTGGGTGCTGAGCATACGGGGCTCTCCGTGCAAAAACGATAACGAACCTTCACTTATTGTGACCCACAACCATGACAATAGTGCGACACTTTTATGAACTTTTTATGACAATGATACGCGGTCTCTCAGCGAGATGGTAACTTTTCTTCATAAAAATATCGTGCTGACCTTACAGCAAGAGTCCTCGTCGCCATTAACTCGCGTCGATACGAGCATTTTATATCATGACTCAAGCAATACCAGCCCTGACCATCAAATCGCGGTGGTTTCGATGTGGATCGCGGCAGGCTCTTGCACCGCACGCCCCCAATAGTTACTGTATGCCTTTGCTTTAACGCATACCGTCAGAGGTGAAAGTTCTGCCATGTCCGCCGCTCCCGAGGAAGTCGATGACAGCCCCTACTGCTGCTGTTCGGCCGCCACCTTTCAGGAAATCCTTGAGCGTCAGCGCGCCACCCCCTTGCCTTTTATGGAGCTTTTGATGGTCCACGCCGGATGCGGCGGCGGTTGTGGCAGTTGCATTGACGATCTCGAAACCTATTTGCGCAGTCACGACGCCTATATAGAGGATTGAATTCTTCCTGCACTTTTCATCCGCCCTGGTGGTCGCGGGGTGGCCATTTTCAGACCATCTGGGCGCCGTTTTTCGCCCACTCGGGTTCTGTCGAATTTCGCCGGGAAATCTGGGAAACGCCTGATGGCGACCAGGTGGCTGTAGACCGGGTGGACACATCAGACGATGCACCCGTGGTTATCCTCTTTCATGGCTTGGCGAGCAGTTCGCGTGGACATTATGCCCACTCCCTCGCGGCGGCTCTGCGGCAGAGGGGCTGGGCAGGCTGCTTTATCAACTTCCGCGGCTGCGGGGGAATTGACAATTTCCTGCCCCGCGGCTACCACGCGGGTGATAGTGCCGAGATTCGCTGGATGCTGGAGCGCGCTACGGCACTGTTCCCACGACGCCCACGCTACGCCGTCGGTGTCTCCCTCGGCGGAAACGCTCTTCTCAAATATCTGGGCGAGGCACGAGACGAGGCGCACAAAAATCTGGAAAGTGCGGCTGCGGTCTGCGCGCCCATTGATCTGATCGCGACGGCAGAGCATCTGCAATCCGGTTATCTTCGCTTCTACAACCGGTATTTTCTCCTGAAAATGAAGAGTTCTGTCCGCCGTTACGAGGCCAAGTACCCGGATATGGCGGACTGGCCACGGGTCTTTTCGGCAAAAAGCGTGTATGATTTCGACGAATATTTTACGGCACCCGTACATGGTTTTTCAGGCGCCCGACACCTCTGGAAAGAAGGCTCCGCAGCGCCGTTGTTGTCACATATCAATGTGCCCACACTGCTTCTGAACAGCGCGGATGATCCTATTGTACCCGTCGACAGCCTACGCAATGTTCAGACAAACCCGGCCGTAACACGTTGCATCACCGAGCATGGCGGTCATGTTGGCTTTATAGAGGGGGCCTTTCCGGGTCATCTGCGCTGGTTGCCAAACACGCTGCTGGACTATTTTGAAAGGAAGAACATTCCATGACAGACCATCTGCAACCCCGTCTTCGCATTCTGCTGGCAGAAGCCATCGCCGTTGGCCCCGGCAAGGCCGAACTGCTTCGCCATATTCGCGAAGAAGGCTCCATCTCCGCAGCGGCGCGCGCAATGAATATGAGTTATCGGCGTGCCTGGTTGCTGGTAGATACCATGAATCGCTGCTTCCTGGCACCGGTAGTCGGCACGGCCACAGGCGGCAGCCATGGCGGCGGCGCGCATCTGACCGAGATGGGTGAAGAAATCCTGAAGCGTTATGAAGTGATGGAAAGCAAAGCGAATGCGACCCTCGCTCCTGATATCGCCGAATTTCGCAAACTCATGCAGCTCCACACACCAGAAGAAAACGCCTCGTGAAAAATCTTCTCCGCGAAGTACTGTGCAGCCGGGTCTATGATGTGGCCCGAGAAACGCCCCTGGAAGCGGCGCCCAAACTGAGCGCACGCCTACAGCGCGAAGTGCTGTTCAAACGCGAAGACCTGCAGCCGGTGTTCAGCTTCAAACTGCGCGGCGCCTACAACAAAATCGCCCAGCTTTCGGACGCCGAAAAAGCACGCGGTGTCATCACCGCCAGCGCCGGCAATCACGCGCAGGGTGTCGCCTACGCTGCTCAGAAGCTGGGTATCCGTGCGGTGATCGTCATGCCCGGCACCACTCCGGAAATCAAGGTCAATGCGGTACGGGCGCGGGGTGCGGAGGTCATTCTTCATGGTGACAGCTACTCCGACGCGCAAGTGCATTGCGACGCACTGATTGCCGAATCGGGCCTGGTCTTCATTCCCCCCTTTGACGATCCGCTGGTCATTGCCGGACAGGGGACCATAGGCGCAGAGATACTCCGTCAGCGCGGCGCCGGCCTGGAAGCGATTTTTGTTCCGGTGGGCGGCGGCGGTCTCATTGCCGGGGTAGCGGGCTACCTGAAATCCATCATGCCAGAGATTCGCATCATTGGCGTTGAACCCTTTGAGGCCGATGCCATGTATCAGTCTTTGCAGGCGGGAATGCGGGTAACTCTGCCGCAGGTCGGTATTTTCGCCGATGGCGTGGCGGTGCGCCAGGTGGGAGAACACACCTTTGCCCTCTGCCAGAAATATGTGGATGAAATTGTGCGGGTAAGTAATGACGAGATATGTGCCGCCATCAAGGATGTTTTTGACGAGACACGTTCCATTATGGAGCCGGCGGGTGCGCTTGCCCTGGCGGGTCTCAAACGGATGGCCGCAACCGACCCTGGTCAGGGCGGGGCCTGGGTCGCCATCCTCTCCGGCGCCAATATGAACTTTGACCGTCTGCGCTTCATCGCCGAGCGGGCGGAACTGGGCGAGGCCCGCGAAGCACTGTTTGCGGTCACGATTCCGGAGCGACCGGGAGCCTTTCGCGCCTTCTGCGCAGCCATTGGTCAGCGGGTCGTCACCGAATTCAATTATCGCCTGCACCGCCGGGATCAGGCACATATTTTTGTTGGTGTGGCTATCCGCGACCGGGAAGACGCCAATATGTTGCTGGGGAACTTACGGACGACGGGCCACGAAGCACTGGACCTGAGTGACGATGAAATGGCCAAGCTGCATATCCGTCATATGGTCGGTGGCCATGCGGTCGCGGCGCAGAATGAGCGGATTTATCGCTTTGAGTTTCCGGAACGTCCGGGCGCCCTGATGGAATTTCTCGACCAGTTGGGCGGGCACTGGAATATCAGTCTTTTCCATTATCGCAATAATGGTGTTGACCTGGGCCGGGTCCTGGCGGGCTTTGAGGTGCCGGATGCCGAGATGGCGGAGTTTGAATCACTGCTCGCCCGGCTCGATTACCCGCATGTAGCGGAAACCGCCAACCCAGCCTACCGGTTTTTTCTGGATCACGGTCAGCACTGACCCCTGCTTAATCGCCGCGGGGGGTAAACATCAGGCGCAAAGACTCACCGATACCCGCCGCCATACCGTGCCAGCGACGGGCAAGATCCACATCCATGTGGTCCAGCATGGTCTCGTGGAAAAGCGCAAGCCAGTCATCCACCAGCAGATTGCTCACTCCAACCGACGCGTGTTTGTCGCCCAACGCATAGCGGTATTCTTTGTAAGGCAGTCCACCGGATACGGTCCACCAGTAATGGCTGAGTCGGTCTTTGTGCAGATCCCAGTCCTGGACGACGGAGAAAGGCTCTGCCAGGGTCGGGTGAAGCTGGATGCGATTGTAAAAATCGTCCACCACCGCACGAATCACCGGCAGCGTAATCTTCTCGCACAAGGGTTCGAGACGGCGTTTGGGAGGGCTTACCTGCTCCATGATCGGCTCCGGCGTCCACAGACTGGGAAAACATGCAGTATTGCTGATGGAGCCAGTGCGGGTCAACATCCAGAAACCCGCCGGTCAGAATCGCTCCGGGCGGTAGGGCGTGGGGTCCGTAAACGGCGTTTCACCCGCCATCATTTCAGCCAACAAGCGCCCGGTGGTGGGTCCCAGGGTCAGCCCCTGATGGCAATGGCCAAAGGCATACCAGACCCCCGGATGCCCCGGCGCCCGGCCAATGATCGGCAGCATATCGGGGGTGCAGGGGCGCACCCCCATCCAGGGGTCGGCGTCCAGGCGCTTGCCCAGGGCAGGCAATAACCGGCGGGCCTGCGCCTCCGCCCGAGTGAGCGGAATAGCGGAAGGCGGGGCATCCCGATGCGCGAACTCCGCACCGGTCGTCAGCCGGATACCGCGTTGCATGGGCGCCAGCATATAGCCCTGATCGGCATCGAGCAGCGCGTGACAGAGTGGTGTGGCCTCCGGCTGAGCGTAGTGCATGTGGTAGCCCCTTTTTACAAAGAACGATGGGTGGTAACCCAAAGGTCCGGACACATCCGTTGACCAGGCGCCCAAAGCCACCACCACCTCGGCGGCGTCGACCGGTTCATGCACCGTAGCGATGCGCCATCCTGTCGAACGGCGCTCTACACCCTGCACAGCGCTGGTGCGGAACTCGCCGCCCAGCCGGGTAAAATAGTTCAGGTACGCGCGCGTAAGCGCATGAGGGTCGACGACGGCCAGCGGCTGGGTCCAGTGGATGCCGCCAGCCAATCCGGGGCGCAGACTGCGCTCCACCGCCGCCACCTGAGCGCCGTCGAGTGCATCGTAGGCCACCGCAAAATTCTCGGCCTTAAATGCCGCCTCTTTCAGGGCATGATCCAGGGACTCAGTCTTTTCATGTACCTGCAACCAGCCACCGGGACGGAGCAGATCAATCGCCCCCGCCGCTCCAGCCAAGGCCAGATGGTCATCCAGACAGTGGGCTATCAGTGCGGCGTAATGCCGGGCAATCATCCGATGACGATCTTCCTGGGAGTTATACCAATACCGCATGAAGGGAATAGCCAGACGCGGCAGCATCGCCCCCCGATAGTAGGCCTCGGTCGACTGATTGCGAGCATAGCTGAGCAGCGTCGCCAGAGCGCGGGGGAAGGGGTGCGGCATGACCGCCTCGCGCTGAATCAGGCCAGCATTGCCGAAGGACGTTCCCTCTCCGGGGCCCTGTTGATCCAGGAGAATGGTGGAACGACCCCGTAACTGCAGTTGCAAGGCAATGGAGACCCCAACGATGCCTGCCCCCAGAACCACCACTTCGCCATGCGCCGCCATAATCACTCCAGAAACAGTTTATGAGCCCATTCCGAGCGCCATTTTTTTGTCGGGTATTGATATAACCGCCAGTATGGGACACTAAAATGACGTTTCTATGGGTTGCTTTGATATTGCAGTGGCCTGCCGTCAGGGTCAAGACAGTGAGGCTGTACTGCTATTCCTCGGTCGAGAGCGCCTGCCCTTGGTCGAGCGCCAGCGGCGCCTGCTGCCCCTTTTTTGCTGTGTGGCCGGGAAGTAGGGCTGATGAATTCCGCCTTGCGGCGATTAATGAGGCAAAGCAACTCAGGGAGAGGGAATGTTGTGGTAATCATCTGTTTAACATGGCGGAGAGGGTGGGATTCGAACCCACGTGGGGTTGCCCCCCATCCGATTTCGAGTCGGCGCCGTTATGGCCACTTCGGTACCTCTCCGTGGAGGCATACCATAATCTTTCCCGACGCCAACGGCAAGTGCGCAGCGCCAACAAACGCAGTGCAGCGCTACAACGCGGCGCCGTCGTTACGATCCTTGGCACTGATAAACTGGCGTTTGAGGACGTGCTCCCGCTTGAGCCCCAACCACAGCGCAATCGGGCTCGCAACGAAAATTGAGGAATAAGTACCCACCACGACGCCAATCACCAGCGCCGTGGCAAACCCGTGAATCACCGGTCCACCGAAGAGGAAAAGCGACAGGGCGACCATGAAGGTGATGAAACTGGTAATCACCGTTCGTGACAGGGTCTCATTGATGGCGACGTTGAAAATCTGCGCCACATCGCCGCTGCGGGACGCCCGCAAGTCCTCACGCATTCGGTCGAAAACCACCACCGTATCGTTGAGCGAATAGCCCATGATGACCAGCAACGCCGCAATCACGGTCAGGGAGAACTCTTCGTGACTGATGGCGAAAAATCCCACCACCAGGATCGGATCGTGGAGCATGGCAAGCACGCCGCCCACGGCAAAACGCCACTCGAAGCGAAACCCCACATAAATCAGGATGCCCAGGGTCACGATAATGAGTGCCATGATCCCCTTGTTCCGCAATTCCTTACCCACCTCGGGGCCGACATATTCGGTGCGGCGCAACTGCACGTCCGGGTACTTCATCTGATCATTCTGAAACACCTGTAAAATCTGGTTACCCACCGCACTGCTCTCACCGGGTACTGTGCGCAAGCGAATCAGCAGGTCGTGGTCACCACCAAAGGTCTGCACTACCGCACCGTGAAAGCCTGCCTGGGTGAGGGTACCCCGCACCGCGCCCAGATCCGGCGTCTTGCTGAAGGCCAATTCCACCAGCGTGCCGCCGGTGAAATCGATGCTGTAGTTCAGCCCGCGCACCAGAAA
The DNA here is from genome assembly GCF_023229925.1 of Acidithiobacillus sp. Classification (NCBI taxonomy): domain Bacteria; kingdom Pseudomonadati; phylum Pseudomonadota; class Acidithiobacillia; order Acidithiobacillales; family Acidithiobacillaceae; genus Acidithiobacillus; species Acidithiobacillus sp. Next base: position 854,559 of record NZ_JALNYM010000001.1, read on the forward strand.
AACAGCGACAGAAGCAACAATCAGCAGAGCGGACACACCCAGAAAAACCCAGCGCCTGGACATGAAATCTACATGGGTACGGACTTTGAAAAGTTCCATTGCGGCCTCAGATATAAAGCTTTTGCACGCGCCGCTTACCGAGGGCGAGTTCGATGATGCCACGACTCATCATGGTCGCGGTAAACATGGACGTGATCACACCGATAGTCAGCACCAGCGCGAAGCCTTTGATGGCTCCAGTACCGAACTGGAATAGCACCAGTGCCGCAATCAACACCGTGATATTGGAGTCCACAATAGTGGCAAAGGCCTTCTTGAAACCGGCGTCAATGGCAGCGCGGGCGCTCATGCCAAGGCGCAGTTCCTCGCGAATACGTTCGAATACCAGCACATTCGCATCCACTGCCAGGCCGATCTTCAGCACGATACCGGCAATACCCGGCAGAGTCAGGGTACCGCCCATTATCGAGAGCACCGCCAGAATAGCCAGAACATTCACCAGGATAGCGAGGTCGGCAATCAGGCCAAAAGCCCGGTAATAAAGCGTCATGAAGAGCACGACGAAGAGCATGCCGAAGACCACCGCCATCACCCCGTCGTGGATGGAGTCTTGGCCCAGAGTCGGACCGACCGTGCGCTCTTCCGAGATATGGACAGGTGCGGGTAGCGCGCCAGCCCGCAATTCAATGGCGGCATTACTGGCGTCTTTCAAGCCGGAGAATCCGGTAATCTGGGCGCGCCCCCCCGTAATGGCTTCACGTATCACCGGCGCGGTCACCACCTTGTTATCCAGCAAAATAGCCATGCGCTTGCCCACATTTTTGGTGGTCAGATCACCGAAGATGCGGGTCCCCTCATTGTTGAAACTGATATTAACGATGGACTGGCCGCTATTGTTGTCCACCCCGGCGCTGGCATTACTGAGATAACGGCCCGTGAGCACCGTATCCGTGTAAAGCACGTAAGGCGCACCATGAATGCCGTAAAACAGGGCTGTGCCGGGCGGCAGGTCACCTTTGAGGGCGGTCGCCATGTTGACCTGGCCATCCACCATTTTGAATTCAAGTTGGGCGGTAGAACCAATAATGGATTTGGCGCGCTGGGTATCCTGCACACCAGGCAATTGCACAGCGATATGCTCAGCGCCCTGACGCTGGATGACCGGCTCCGAAACGCCCAGTTCATCGATACGATTACGAATAACAACAATGGCCTGCTGCAGTGCATCATTCTTCATTTTTTTGGCGGCAGCGGGGGTGATGCTTACGCCTAACACCGCGTTAGGCTGCAGGGTGACGGCATAATCGGGGTAATGCCCGTCAATAGCCTTTTGCGCCTGCGCCGCGACTGCGGCATTTGCCATCTCGATGGCAAGGCTTTGCGGCCCGGTCATGTTGACCGCCAGATATTGCAGATTCTGGTGACGGAGGAAGGTGCGCAAGCTGCCGCTGCCCTGCTCCAGAGCATGTTTGATAACGGCATCGGTATCGACACGCAGCAGAAGATACACGCCGCCGCGCAAGTCAAGGCCCAGATTGACGGGCTTGCCACCGAGACTGCTTAACCAGGCTGGCTCTGCAGACATCTGCGAAAGAATGACCTGGGCATTGGCCGGAAGTTTGTTTTGCAGCAAGGTCTCGGCCAGGCCCTGGGCATTATCGTTCGGGAAAAAGAAGGTGCTGCCCTTCTCGTCCGAGCTGACGCGGGTGACCGGAATTTTAGCCGTCTGCAGCCAGTCCTGTAGCGTGGCCGCTGGCGGCAGGATAGTCCCAGTGGGAGCACGCACCTCCACTGCGGAATGCCAGCCATAAAAGTTAGGCAGTGCGTAAAACAGGGAGGGCAATACGACGGCGAGGATAATCAGGTACTTCCACCACGGGTAACGGGTCATGAACGAGCCTTTACAGTTTTTTCAATGTCCCTTTGGGCAACAGTAACGTCACTGAAGCCCGCTGTACTTTTACAATGACCCCCTCAGCGACCTCAAGCTGCAGATAATCCTCACCCGCCTGCATAATCCGCCCAGCCAGACCACCTTGAGTAACCACTTCATCGCCTTTGGAAATCGCTGAAATCAACTGGCGTTGTTCTTTCGCTTTTTTCATCTGCGGGCGAATCAGCAGAAAATAGAAAATGCCGAAGATGATGAGGAGAGGGATAATTTGCATGAAAATGGATTCTGGACCACCCCCCGCCGCAGTTCCGGCATAAGCATTGGCGATAGGTGAAAAGTTCATATCCACTCCTGATCAGGTCTGAAGGTCGTCATTGTAGCCTTTAGGCGTCAACTAGGGAACCAGCAGCACGCTGCCGGTAGAAATCGTCGGTAAAAGCATCCAGGCGACTGGCCGCGATGGCTCCCCGCAGACCTGCCATCAGCTCCTGGTAGTAGTGCAGATTGTGCAGGGTGTTCAGGCGCGCACCGAGGATCTCATGACTGCGCTGCAAGTGGCGCAGATAGGCCCTGCTATAGTTCTGACAGGTGTAACAGGCACAAGCCGGGTCCAGAGGCCGCGTGTCTTTTTCGTAACGGGCGTTGCGCAGTTTGAGAATGCCCTCGCGGGTAAAAAGCCAGCCATTGCGAGCATTGCGGGTGGGCATGACACAGTCGAACATGTCGACACCGCGACGTACTCCCTCGACCAGATCCTCCGGTGTGCCGACCCCCATGAGGTAACGGGGCCGCTCTGCGGGCATCTGCGGCATGAGTTCCTCCAGCACCTGCATCATCTCCGCCTTGCTCTCCCCTACCGAAAGTCCGCCGATAGCAAGACCGGGGAAATCCAGTCGCTGCAATCCCGCCAGAGAACGCTGCCGTAAATCCCCATACATTCCCCCCTGGACGATGCCGAAGAGCTGACCCGGCCCGGTATAAGAGGCTCGGGAGCGCGCTGCCCAGCGCAAAGAAAGCTCCATGCTGACACGGGCTTCTTCGTAGGTGGCAGGATGGGGCGTACATTCATCGAAGACCATAGCGATGTCCGAACCCAGCGCCGCCTGAATTTGCATGGACTCTTCCGGTCCCAAAAAGATCTTGTGGCCATCGGTGGGCGCACGAAACTGCACTCCGGCCTCCGTCAACTTGCGCAGCGCACCCAGACTGAAGACCTGGAAACCGCCCGAATCGGTGAGGATGGGCCGATCCCAGTGCATCATCTTATGCAAGCCGCCTACCGCGCTGATGACCTCCAGGCCGGGACGCAGAAAGAGGTGAAAGGTGTTACCGAGGATAATCTCGGCCCCGAGCGTCTTCAACTCCTCGGGAGACATGGCCTTGACGGTGCCGTAGGTACCCACCGGCATGAAGGCAGGCGTCTGAATATTACCGCGGGGCAGGTGTAGAACGCCGCGCCGTGCCGCGCCATCACTGGCCAGCAGCTGATAAATACTCATCGGCGTCCGGCCTGAGGGGATATCAACATAGCATCTCCATAACTGAAAAACCGATAGCCCTTTGCCACCGCGTGGCGATAGGCAGCGAGCATGCACTCCGTACCAGCAAAGGCACAGACCAGCATGAGCAGCGTGGATTCCGGGAGGTGAAAATTGGTCAACAGCCCATCAATCACCTGAAAGGTTTTACCAGGATAGATAAACAGACGGGTCTCTCCGGTGTATGGGCGCAGCGTTCCATCCTGCGCTGCTGTCTCCAGCGCGCGGCATGCCGTGGTGCCTACGGCAATCACCCGCCCGCCCCGCGCCTTCGCGGCGGCAACAGCAGCCACGGTCGCCGCGCTGACTTCCATGGTTTCGGCATGCATGGGGTGCTCGGTAATGTCATCACTGCGCACCGGAAGGAAAGTCCCGGCACCGACGTGCAAGGTCACAAAGGTCCGCTCAACGCCACGCGCCGCGAGGGCGGCCATCAGGTTCGCGTCGAAATGCAAGCCGGCGGTGGGTGCGGCCACCGCACCAGGATGGGCCGCATAGATGGTCTGATAGCGCTCCCGATCAATGGCCTCCGGCATCCGCCGGATGTAGGGCGGCAGGGGCATACTCCCTTGGACTTCGAGAATAGATAACCACTGGGCATCCGCAGACAGGCTCAAACGAACGTCCATGCCATCCCTTTCCTCTACCGTAGCCACGGCACCACCCGGCAAATGAATGGACATGCCCGGCCGCAACGCCTTGGAGGATTTTGCCAGAAACCAGCCCTCTTGAGCATCTACCATTCGGTCGAGCAGCAGTTCGACCGCGCCACCCGTCGCTTTGCGGGCCTGCAAACGCGCGGGAAGCACACGGGTATCGTTGAGTACCAGCAGGTCTCCGGGCTGGAGGAGGTCGGGCAGATCGCATATCTGCGCATCTTCCCAAGTGCCTTGGCGGCCATCGACGATGAGCATGCGCGCGGCGCTGCGTTCCGCGAGCGGTGTCTGGGCGATCAGCGCGTCAGGCAATTCATAATAAAAATCACTTTTCTGCATGGAGTGTATCAGGAAAACCAGTCGGATTCAGGTTGGTCAGGGTGCGGGATTACTTGCACCAGTGTGATGCGTGGACCTTTTTTGCGCAAGACCACCACGTCGAAGCTGGAAAAAGCAATTCGCTCCCCCTCTTCCGGGACCCGTTCGAGCTGATGCATGATCAGACCGCCGATGGTATCTGCAGTCTCCTCGTCAATATCCATGTGAAGGCTGCGTTCCAGCGAATACAACGAGAGACTGCCAGAACCCACCCAACTGCCATCAAGGCGCCGCCGCCACTCCCGCCGCTGGTGCCGGAACTCATCAGGGATAACCCCGAGCAAACTTTCCAGGACGTGATCCAGCGTAACAAAGCCGGTGATGGTGCCCAAATCATCCACCACCAGAGCAAAATGCGGGTGGCCGGAACGAAAATGGGTCAGCAAGTCCATGGCCGATAACGCCTTGCCCACGGAAGGTAGTGGGCGCAGGAGTTTTTTCAGATCACCCAGGTCCGGGTGCTTTGACAGGGCCGCGAAAGCATCCTTGACGTGGAGCAGGCCGACCACGTGCTGGCGGTCCCCTTCGCATACCGGATAACGGGTAAAGCGATGGCGCATCATCACCTGGCGGATCTCTTCAGGGCTGTCTTCCAGCATCAGACAGACCATCTCGGCAGCGGGACGCATCAGATCCCCGGCCGTCAGTTCCGTAAAATCCAGGGTGCGATCGAGAATATCTCCGGTGCGCTGGCCGAGGGTGCCCTGCGCCTGACTGAGGGCCAGAATCATCGCCAGTTCATCGCGGGAATGGGGTGCATCACCGGCATGTTGATCCACCCGTAGCGCAAAGAGGCGTAACACGATACGGGTCGCACCATTGAGCACCCAGATCGCCGGGTACATGAGCCAGTAAAAAGCATAGAGGGGTGCGCCGGTCCACAGGGACACTGCCTCCACCTTGCGGATGGCCAGCGACTTGGGTACCAGCTCTCCAACCACAATGACGATGAAGGAGATCAGAGCAAAGCCGGCTGCAAAAGAAACGGATCGCAAGGCCGTCGGATCGGTCACCCCAACAATCCGGAAAAGGGGTTGGAGCAAATGCGCCACGTTGGGTTCACCTACCCAGCCGATGCCCAGAGAGGCAATAGTAATACCGAGCTGGGTCGCGGAAAGATAGGCGTCGAGACGATGGTGTATCCGCATGAGAATGCGCCCGCGCAGCCCATGCTCCTGAGCAAGGGTACGGGCATGGGTACTGCGTAATCGCACCAGCGCAAATTCTGCCGCAACAAAAAAGCCATTCAGCAGAACCAGTAGGGCTGCCAGCAGCAGCCCGTTGACCTCATGCACGGGAAGTCACTCCCGCCCGCGCGTGGCGGGGGTGTCGTCGTTCAGTCATCACTGGTGATGAGTTGCTCCAGCTCCGCAAAACTTTGCACCACATCATTGGTCTGAATGGGCACTCCGAGTTGTCGCGCTATCTGACTGATGGAAAAAACACCGCGAACCTCTTCACCACGGGGCGTTTTCTCGCGCACCAGGGCGTGCTGACGACCCGCCTTGCGCAGGGTCAGGACGATATCCCCCACGGTAGACCGCGCCACCTCAGCGAAGTCGAGCACATCGATCTGACCCAGCGGCACCATGACCTCCTGCACCTTGATGGAGTCCCGTGCGACATGGTTTTCGGCGGCCAGTTTTACAGGCTTCTCACCCATGATGTCACGAGCAGTGGCCAGACCGATCAGCGTACCGAAGTCATCCAGCACAAAAAGCATACGGACGCCCACATGAATCATGCGCTGCATGGCCTGATCAATGGTGGTTTCCGGCTTTATCGTTGCAGCTGGCACCCGACTGAGGTCGGTCATACTGTTGATCGCTATGTCACTGAGCGTCACAGTCAACGGCATCCCATTATCAAGCACGCAGATACGTGTGTCCGGCTGGAGTCCATGACGTTGTAAGGCACGGAATCTTGTCATTTCATTTTCTCCGCAGTTGGAAAAGTGGCTGAAAAAACTCGCTCCTGTCCAAGGATAGCGCAAATCAGCGGCTTGCAAGAGCAGCAAAACCGCGCTCCAGATCATCGCGAAGGTCGTCGACATGCTCCAGTCCGATACTGATCCGCAGCAGGCCATCGCCAATCCCCGCCGCAGCCCTTGCTTCAGGACTAACCCGGCTGTGGGTCGTGCTGGCAGGGTGGGTAATGGTGGTCTTGGCATCCCCGAGATTGGCGGTCAAAGAAAGCAGGCGCAGGGCATCCACAAAGGCCCAGGCCGCCGTTTGCCCACCATGCAAGTCAAAGGACAGAATTGCACCCGGCAGGCGTTGCTGACGCGCCGCGAGGGCGTGTTGTGGATGGCTCTTGAGGCCAGGATAGTAAACCCGCGCTACTTCCGGCCGTGCTTCCAGCCATTCGGCAATCTGCTGGGCATTGGCGCAGTGACTCGCCATGCGCAGTCCGAGGGTCTCCAGACCTTTGAGCTGCACCCAGGCATTGAACGGACTGAGACTTGGACCCGCCGTGCGCACGAAATTGCGTGGCCCACTGTTGAGCAGTTCGGTACTGCCGCAAACCGCCCCGCCCAGGGTTCTCCCCTGCCCGTCCAGGTACTTGGTGGCGGAGTGAATGACCAGATCGGCGCCAAATTTGAGGGGCTGCTGCAGGGCCGGGGTACAGAAACAGTTGTCCACCACCAGCCAGGCATCATGGGCATGAGCTAGGTCCGCCAGTGCCTGCATGTCGCCAATCTCGGTAAGCGGATTAGAAGGCGTTTCAAGGAAAAGCATCCGGGTATTGGGACGCAGTGCCGCGTGCCACGCCGCCACGTCCGCCAGCGGCACAAAACTGGTCTCCACCCCGAAGCGACCGAGAATATTGCTGAGCAGTTGCACGGTCGTACCAAAAATAGAGCGGGAGGCGACGACGTGATCGCCCGCCTTAAGCATCCCCATGAAGGCCGTCAGGCAGGCGGCCATGCCAGAGGCCGTGGCGACACAGGCTTCTGCACCCTCCAGTGCGGCAAGCCGCTCTTCAAAAGTACGTACGGTGGGATTGGTGAAGCGCGCATAGATATTCCCCGGCGCCCGTCCGGCAAAGCGCTCCGCGGCCTCTTCCGCCGAGTCGAAAACAAAACTGGAGGTCGGAAAGATGGCCTCGCTGTGCTCCTGCTCCTGGGTGCGGTGAATACCAGCCCGGATGGCGAGGGTCTCCGGGCGAAGATGTGCCGCCCAGTCTGGGTTGGAATCCTGAGAGCTCATCGCAACGCCTCGATCAGATGCAATTGACGCGAGCCATGTCCTTCCGGCGTCGGCAATGGATAGTCGTCGCTAAAACAGGCGTCGCAAAATCCTTGCCCACGCCCGCCCACGGCTTCATAAAGCGCCTCCAGACTAATGTAGCCCAGACTGTCAGCACCAATGATTTTACGCACCTCTTCAATACTGTGCTGGGCTGCGATGAGCTGGGATCGATCCGGGGTATCGATGCCATAATAGCAGGGCCCGGTCGTGGGTGGCGCGCTGACCACAAAATGCACCTCGCGCGCCCCGGCCGCCCGCACCAGACTGACAATTTTAGCGCTGGTCGTGCCCCGGACGATAGAATCATCCACCAGGACCACTCGCTTACCACGCAGGATGTTGGGCTGGGCATTGAGCTTCACCTTAACCCCGAAATCACGACCGCGCTGTGCCGGTTGAATGAAGGTGCGGCCCACATAGTGATTGCGGATCAACCCCAGCTCGAAAGGCAGACCGGAGGCCTCGGCATAGCCCATAGCCGCCGCCACGCCGGAATCGGGGACGGGCACCACCAGATCCGCCTCCCGCGGATGCAAACGCGCCAACGCCTGACCGATGCGTTTGCGCGCCGAGTATACGTGGACACCATCAAGCACACTGTCTGGACGGGCGAAATAGATATATTCAAAGACGCACATGCGCCGACCGACGGGCGCAAAAGGTTTGCGGCTTTCGATCCCGTCTTTGGAAATGACGATCAGTTCCCCCGGCTCAACATCGCGGACGAACTCCGCCCCCATCAAGTCGAGGGCACAGGTCTCGGAGGCCAGCACAAAGCCCCCGGAATCAATCAGGCGGCCCAGCACTAGCGGACGAAAGCCCATGGGATCACGCACCCCGATCAATCGGCTCTCCGTCAGACAGACCAGCGAGTAGGCACCGGAAACCTGCTGCAGCGCCGCCGCGAGCCGGGTCCCCGTATCATCGCCCGGTACCCGCGCCAGCAGATGGACGATGACCTCGGTGTCCATATCCGTGTGGAATATGGCCCCTTCCCGCTCCAGCCGGGTGCGGAGTTCAGCCGCATTGACCAGATTACCATTGTGACCGACGGCAAAGGCACCATGGCGATAATTGATAAATACCGGCTGCGTATTCCGCAATACGGAATCCCCTGCAGTAGAATAGCGCACGTGACCGATCGCCTGTTCACCGGGCAACTTGCTGATCTGCTCCAGCCCGAAGACATCGGCCACCCGCCCCATACCGCGTTGCACATAAAGCTTGCCCTGATCGCCAGAAACAATACCTGCCGACTCTTGCCCCCGATGCTGGAGGGCATAGAGGCCGAGATAGGTCAGGTTCGCGGCTTCCGGATGACCAAATACGCCAATGACCCCGCATTCATCATGAAAATGATCGTCATCCACGGCATGCTGCACCACATTGTCATTTTGCAATTTTTTGCGACTCCAAATAGGACACGGCAGGTGCCGTCAACAATTGCGACCAGTGTTTCACCGATTCCTGTGCCAGCCAGGAACTCTCCCACCAAGGGGACAGGGACAAGGTCGAGGACTGTACCAGGGTGACCGCAATGGCAATCAGCACCAATCCCCGCAAGAAACCAAAGAAAGCTCCCAAAAAGCGGTCCGTCGCCCCGAAACCAATGCCGTATAATAGCTTACGAACGACAAAAGCGCACAGGGTCCCGACAATCAGACAGGCAAAGAAGAGGATAAAAGAAGCCAGTGGCACCCTCCAGCCTGCGGGGATCGGCGACGACAGCCGGGGCGCCAGCCAACTCCCGCCCCAGTTCCACGCCACATAAAACCCGCCAATCCATGCCGCCAGGGAAAAAAACTCGCGCACCATCCCACGAAAAAGCCCCCAGAGCGCGGACAACACCACCAGCCCCACGGTAGCGGCATCTATCCAGAACATCATGCCGGATCACTCTGCAGCCACGCCATGGGCAACTGCTTGACGAGGTGAAAGGAGCCGAAACAGAGCAGAATGTCTCCAGCCACCAAGGTCATTCTTGCCCTCTCCAGGGCCTGCTCCATGCTGGCATCCGCGGATATCGCGACCGCGCCCATACTCTCAAGTCTATCGCAGAGTTGCGCCGCCGTCGCTGCACGCGGCGTATCGGTGATTTCCAGCACATGCCAAGCATCCACCCAGTGCAATAGCGGCGCGAGTGTCCCGGCAATATCTTTGTCAGCAAGCATGCCGACAATGGCGTGGCAACGCGCGGTACCCTTTCGCGCGGCCAGCAATGCCGCCAATTGCCGAGCAGCCTGCGGATTGTGGGCGACATCCACCAGCAGATCAGGACTGTCCTTACCCCAGGGCTGGAGCCATTGGCAACGCCCCGGCAACTCCGGCGCCAGCGTCCAAGCGGAAATCGCCGTATCGGGCATCGGCAACTTCTCCCGCAGCAGCGATACCGCCGCCACCGCCAGTGCCAGATTGGCCCATTGCGCCGGTCCAGCCCATAAAGGCGCCGGCACCGGAATCTCTTGCCCGAATCCTGACCATTTCCCGCGCAAAGGATCAATATGAAAGTCCCGCCCCAACTGCTGCAAAGGCACATCAGCGCGCACCGCCGCTTCCAACACCGAAGCGCAGGGGTCTTTTGCATCCCCATAGACGGCAGGCACCCCACGACGGAAGATGCCCGCCTTTTCCCTGCCGATAGATGCACGATCAGACCCTAGCCAGTCCTGATGATCCAGATCCACGGTGGTCACGACACTACAATCCGGCACGAACGCATTGACGGCATCCAAACGGCCCCCCAGGCCGACCTCCAGAATCGCCACATCGACCCCGGTGGCCAACATCATCCGTAGCGCAGCGAGAGTCGCAATCTCAAAATAAGTGAGCGGAATCTCGCGTGCGGTGTCGGCCAGTTCCGTGAGTTGCTGGCACCAGAGGGACTCAGGCGCCAGCCCACCACCCAGCCGCAGACGTTCAGTAAACTGCCAGAGGTGCGGACTGGTATAAGCGCCAACGCGATAACCGGCCTGGCGATAGAAGGCCTCCAGATAAGCCACCGTGGAGCCCTTGCCATTAGTGCCCCCCACCAAAATCACCGGCACGGGCAAACGCGCGGGAATCTGCAACGCCGTCAAAGCGGCCAGCATCCGCTCCAGACCCATGACGATTTGCTCGGGTGGCCCGGCAAGTGCAGCGACCCGATCACTGAGGGTATCTGGCAAAGACATCACCGGTTACACCCGCCCCCGTACATAGCGCTTAATGCGCACTCTCGGCACGGGTCAGTATCCTCAGCATCTCGCTCACTACCGTGCGCATCTGGCGACGATCGACAATCTGGTCAATGGCGCCGTGCTCCAGCAAATATTCTGAACGCTGAAACCCCTCCGGCAGCTTTTCACGGATGGTCTGCTCGATCACCCGCGGTCCGGCGAAGCCGATCAAGGCTTTGGGCTCCGCAATCAGGATATCTCCCAAGGTGGCCAGACTGGCAGAAACACCCCCCATAGTCGGGTCGGTGAGCACCGAGATAAAAGGAATCCCCGCCTTGGCCAGTCGCTCCACAGCAGCTGACGTCTTGGCCATCTGCATCAGGGAAAAAAGTCCTTCCTGCATCCGTGCCCCACCGCTGGCACTGAAGCAGACCAGTGGACAACGTTCCGTCAGCGCCGTCTCCGCCGCTTTGGCAAAGCGGGCCCCCACCACCGAGCCCATACTCCCGCCCATAAACTCAAAGGCGAAGGCGGCGGCCACCACCGGGCGCCCTTCGAGAAGGCCGCGCATCACCACCAGGGCGTCTTTCTCTCCGGACTTGGCCTGGGCTTCTTGCAGTCGATCCTTATAGCGCTTCTGATCCTTGAAACGCAGCGGGTCCACCGGAACGTATTCCTTCGCAATTTCCAGGCGGGGCTCCGCATCGAGGAAAAAATCCAGACGTTGCCGGGCAGTGACCCGCTGATGGTGTCCGCAGTGGGGACAGACGAAAAGGTTTTCCTCCAACTCCGTGCGGTAGAGCACCACCTGACAGGTGGAGCACTTGGACCACAGGCCCTCGGGTACGGTACGCTTGTTTTCGGTTGCGCTGGGGGTCTCTCTGGGCGCTCTTTTTATTTTGGGCGGCAGCACCCGATCGAACCAACTCATACGCCTCTCCTTTCCGTTGTTCGTATGATCTGGGCCAGTGGCTCGATAAAGCGGGTGGCCGCCGCAATAGCTTCCTGATCCGTCGTACACTCCGCCAGTTGATCGACCAGTGCGCTGCCGACGACCACCGCGTCGGCGCCGACCATCACCTGTGCCACCATCGCTGCATCACGAATGCCAAAGCCGATGGCGACGGGCAGGCCCAGTTGCTGACGCAGGTCGTGTACTCGTTGCAATACGGCAGCCCAGTCCGCCTGGGCGGCGCCAGTAATACCACGCAGAGAAACGTAATACACAAAACCGCTGCCCATACTGCGGACGGTCGCCACCCGTTCCGGACCACTGGTCGGTGCCAGCAGGAATATGGGATCAATACCGTGCTGCTGGAGAACAACGGCTTCGCCGCGCCCCTCTTCCGGGGTCAGATCCACCAGGATGACCCCGTCCACCCCCGCCGTCGCGGCAGCCGCAGCGAACGGGGTTATGCCCATGGCTTCTACCGGATTCAAATAACCCATAAGGATAATGGGTGTATGGCTGTTGGCCATACGGAATTCGCGTACCCACTCCAGAACCATGCGCAGCTTCACCCCCCGCGCCAGCGCCCGCTCACTGGCGCACTGAATGCTGGGACCATCGGCCATGGGGTCGGAAAAGGGCATCCCCAGCTCGATGGCATCGGCCCCGGCAGCAACCAGCGCGTGCATCAGGGGCACGGTCGCGGTCAGCGAGGGGTCACCCGCCGTCATAAAAGGAATGAGAGCGGCGCGCCCCGCATCCTGGAGTTGGGCAAACAGTCCGGTCAGACGACTCATAAATGAATACCCTCGAGAGCGGCGACGGTATGAATATCCTTATCCCCTCGCCCGGACAGGCTAACGATAATGGTTTGATCAGTGTGCATGGTCGGCGCCAGACGGAAGGCATGAGCCAGTGCATGGGCGGTTTCCAGTGCCGGAATGACGCCCTCCGTGCGGCACAGGCGATGGAAGGCGGCCAGCGCTTCTTCGTCAGTGGCGGCCACATACTCTGCCCGCCCGGTATCCTTCAGATAAGCATGCTCAGGCCCAACCCCCGGATAATCCAGCCCCGCCGAGATGGAGTGCGTCGGCAGAATCTGGCCGTCTTCATCTTCCATCAGGTAGGTCCGGTTGCCATGCAGCACCCCCGGACGCCCCGTCGTCAGAGGGGCGGCATGTTGTCCAGTACTCAGTCCCAGTCCGCCTGCCTCGACACCGATCATCCGCACCGCCTTATCCTCAATAAAAGGATAAAATAGCCCGATGGCATTACTGCCTCCCCCCACGCAGGCGATCAGGCAATCGGGGAGCCGTCCCGTCAGTTCGAGGCACTGCGCCCGCGCTTCGTCGCCAATGACCCGGTGAAAGTCCCGTACCATAGCCGGATAAGGATGTGGTCCCGCCACCGTCCCGATCACATAAAAAGTGTTCTCGACATTGGTCACCCAGTCACGCAAAGCTTCATTGAGCGCATCTTTGAGGGTGCGGGTCCCGCTACGCACCGCCGCCACCTCTGCGCCCAGCAAACGCATGCGAAACACATTGCTGGACTGACGCTGGATATCCTCCTCGCCCATGTACACCAGACATTCCATGCCATAGCGGGTCGCCACCGTCGCCGTGGCGACACCATGCTGCCCTGCGCCCGTCTCGGCGATTACCCGTTTTTTGCCCATACGCCGGGCGAGCAAGGCCTGACCGACCGCATTATTGATTTTGTGCGCACCGGTGTGGTTGAGATCCTCCCGTTTGAGGTAGATTTGCGCTCCACCTAGCTCCTTGGAGATGCGCTCCGCATGATAGAGCGGATTGGGACGACCGACGAACTGGCGCAACTCGTAGTGCAGTTCAGCCCGAAACTCTGGATCCCGTTGCGCCTCCTGATAGGCATGTTCCAGTTCCTCCAATGCCGGAACCAGGGTTTCTGCGACGAAACGCCCGCCGTAAGGACCATAGTGTCCGGATGCATCCGGCAAAGCATAAGCTCCCATTTTCTCTCCCTCAGGTACCGCGCACCCGCGCAACAAACTGCGCCATTTTGTCATGATCTTTGCGTCCGGGCGACATTTCCACCCCGCTGCTCACATCTACCGCATAAGGCCGCGCGATGGCGATAGCTTCGGCAACATTCCCGGCATGCAACCCGCCGGCCAAAATCCAGGGCTTACCCAGATCTGGCAGTCGCCACCAGTCGAAACTCTGGCCCGACCCTCCCCAGACTCCCGGCGCTGCACAGTCCAGCAGCAGTCCTTGCGCGTCATGATAAGCGTCCACCGCTGGCCGCAGGTCTTGCGCTGCAGTCACCCGCAACACCTTGATATAGGGCCGATCAAAATGGCGGCAGAAGGATGGCGACTCGTCGCCATGAAATTGCAGGACATCCAAAGGGCATTGCTGCAGAGTTGCGGCCACTTCAGCAGTATCCGCGTTGACAAAAAGGCCAACGCGCGTGATAAAGGGCGGCAATGCCGTGAGCACCTCCTGGGTACGTACAGCATCCACGGCTCGCGGACTTTTACGGTAGAACACCAGCCCGATGGCATCCGCACCGACGGCCGCGGCCGCGCGCGCGTCCTCCGCATTCGTGATACCGCATATCTTGATACGCACCATCGGCATATTCTAACACCGCGGCATGCAGAAAGCATGAGTGCAGCCATTCGGTCGCGCCCGTTACACCCCCATCAAGAAACCGGCATCTACCGCATCCACCGGCAGCCCGAACTCCGCAGGATAACGCGGCGCTACAAAATAGAGGCCGCCCGGTGGGGCCGTAACGCCAGCCTGGCAGCGATCGCGACTGACCAGCACCTCCACTGCCCAGCCCACGGGTCGCTCGCCGCTGCCGATGGCAATCAGCACCCCCGCAAGATTACGCACCATGTGATGCAGGAAACCATTAGCCTCGGCATCAATGGCAATCAGTTCGCCCCGGCGAGTGACCTGAAGTTGGCACAAATTCCGTATGGGACTTTTAGCCTGACAGGCAGAGGCGCGAAAGGCGGAAAAGTCATGGGTACCCAGCAGAGTTTGCGCGGCTTCCTGCATGGCTTGCACATCCAGAGGGCTATATATCCAGGCGGTGTGATTCCGCCATAGTGCGGATTTTTCACGACGATTGAGAATCACATAACGATAACGCCGCGCCGTGGCAGAAAAACGAGCGTGGAAATGGTCCGGGACGATCCGGGCCCAACGCAGCGCCACGCCTTTGGGCAGGAAGGTATTGGCGCCACGTACCCAGGCCTCGGGAGGACGCACGACCGGGCTGTCAAAATGCACCACCTGACACAGGGCATGCACCCCTGTATCGGTACGCCCGGCAACGATGACAGTAACTGGACACTGGGCCACACGACTCAGTGCTGTTTCCAGAACACCTTGTACGCTGTCCTGATCCAACTGGCGTTGCCAGCCACAGAATCCATTACCATCGTATTCAACTCCCAAGGCCCAGCGAATGCTGGACCTTGGCACGACCAATTCCATTTCCAAGCCCGGTTAACAGTTCTTCAGCAACTGCCTGGCTTCTTCCTGCTGGACACTGCTGCCTTCCCGAGTCACTTCTTCGAGCAGATCGCGTGCCGACTCACTGTCACCCATTTCCACATAGGCCTTGGCCAAGTCGAGCTTGGTACCGACCGCATCCCAATCCGCAACATCCATGCTGATAGATGCTTCCTCGCTCGCAGGAGATTCCGCGGCTGCGGAGGAAGAAGCCGGCAGGGCGGGTGTGGATGGCTCATCATGCTGGGCCAAGCCGACCAGGGGCGCTGCAACTGGAGCTTCCAGCGCTGCAGGCGATTCTTCGCGCGTTTCCTCCATCAGGCGGAATTGCTCATCAATGTCCTGCAGAAGCCGGGCCTTTTCCTCCGGCGGGAATGCGCTCTTTTCTTCCGCAGCAGTCGGCTCCGCGGCCGCGTGGTCAAAGTGGAAATCCAGCATATCCAAGGGAGCCGGTGCCACAGATTTTTCCACGGGCTCAGAAAACGACACCTCAGTAACCGGCTTGGAAGTTGTCGCCGTCGCCGCCTCCTCGGAGGTAGCAAAGAGCGCATTGCCGGGAAAGAGCCGGGCCCCTTGGGCGGCCACTTCCTGCCACGCGGCATTATGCGGTCCGAAACGCCCCCGCATGCGCTCGGCGAGATCCAGATACTCCTCATAGCGATCCAGATTGGCATAAATATCGAGCAGTTTAACGTACAGCTCCTTACGCCGTGGATTCTCTTCGAGAGACTCATTGAGCACGGTGACTGCCTGTACTGCCTTACCGTAGGTCAGGTAAAGATCAGCTTGTTCAATTGGATCGATTTCGGCACCGGTATATGCATCTTTGGCGCTTTCCGGGTGATCTGCAGATGGAGCAAGGCCTGGCAGAGCATCGAGTACGGGCACGGCGACTGCGGCAGATTGAACACCCGACGGAGCCGGTGTAATGGGGGCTGCTGTAGCCACAACTGGCTCAGGAGGCTGGGGCTGGGGTTGGGTATCCGATCTCCTAGGCACTGCACTCAAAGTAGAAAGCCGCTGCGAAATCTCGCGCTGGCGCCTTTCCGCCTCTTTTTGACGACGCAGCATCCAGAGGAACAAAACCAGCAGCAGAATATTACCACCTAGCGATACAACCAACGGAATATTATTGAAAAGACTGCTGTTACCTGCCGTCCGGGAAAGGGTGGCGAGCTGCGCGCCCTGACTAGCCAGCAGGCGCTCCTCTGCGCTCAGACGCTGCCCCAAGCTGGCCACTTCGGCCATCAATTTTTGATTATCATCACGGAGTACAGCATCTGGCCCCCGCAACTGACCGGTTGTGGCAGTGGATGCGGTGCTGGCTGCGACCGCGGTAGCCACTGCTGCAGGCGCGCTGGAAAGCACCAGATGCGTCGCGTTTCCGGCAGATTTCACCGCTGCTACTGCAGATGCGGCCGGTGCAGTAACAGCACCCGAGGGTATTACAGTAGCCGCGGTAGGCGTAGTAGCAACAGCAGACATACCGTTCCCTGTACGCTGGGCAGACAACCAAACTTTGGCCTGTGCCGGTGAAACGGCCTGCACCTGCGCCAGACTAGGCACCGTCAGCATGCTTCCGGCATAGAGGTAAGCAGGATTACCACCCTTGAAGGCTTGCGGGTTGGCCTTCACCAGAGCGGCCATGACCTGGTCGAGGGTGACCGCACTGCTGCGCGTGATATATTGAGCAACCTGGAACAGAGATCCATTGGCGGGCACCGGACCATAACGGCTCACCCTGGACCAGCCATGGTAGATGGGTGCAGGTGCTGCGTGGCGGACGGGCTGCGAAGTTGCCGGGAACGCCGACAAGGTACTGGACGGTGGAACAGGTACGACTGACTGGGGCGTGGGGACAGAGCTATCCCCGGCATTGTATGCAGCATATTCACGTACCAACTGCCCTCCCGACCAATTGAGCTGCACCAGAAAATGCAACGCCGGCTGGGGCAGTGGCAGAGGACTACTGATCAATATGGCCGGTCTGTCACCACTGCGCACCGTAAAATGCCAGTGATCCAGCGCACCCGCCTTGGGAAGATCAATCATCGCGAAGGCGCTGGCGGGTGCCAGACCGGCCCTGATACTCGCTTCACTTTGCGGACTCAACGACTGTATGGAAATTTCGGCACGGAAAGGCTCTCCCGGCGCGGAAAGCACCCGCAAATCACCAAGCCCCAGGGCCTGCGCCATACCCGGCAAGAGGAGACCCATACCGGCCAAGGCCCACAACCAGTTCTTCTTATCCATCATTCATCTTCCTCATTTTGGTAATACCAGCGCAGCCCGGCAAACATTTGTCGCCAATGACGTCTATAAATAGTCGCGAATCAGCAACTCTGCAATCTGTACACTGTTCAGCGCGGCCCCTTTGCGAATATTGTCTGCTACTACCCAAAAATTGATTCCGCGTTCATGCGAGCAGTCACCGCGAATGCGGCCTACATAGGTAGCATCCTGCCCCGCCACATCCAGTGCTGAAGGCCATGCGCCCGTGCCACGATCATCCATGACGATGACGCCCGGGGCCTCTTCCAGCAGCGCGCGGACGGCATCTGGCGTAATTGGCGCGCGGGTTACCACGTTGACTGCTTCGGAATGGCCGTAAAACACCGGCACCCGTACACAGGTAGCGGTCAGAGCGATATCTGGAATCTCCAGGATTTTACGGGTCTCCCAGAGCATCTTCATCTCTTCCTTGGTGTAGCCGTTATCCTGGAAAACATCAATCTGGGGCAGGCAATTAAAGGCAATCCGTTTGGGGAACACCTCGGCGCCCCCCTCTTCATGACGGAAAATCGCCAGGGTTTGCTGCCCCAGTTCTTCAATGGCCCGCTTGCCCGCACCACTGACCGCTTGATAGGTCGCGACCACCACCCGCTCGATGCCCACCGCATCGGCAATAGGCTTGAGTGCCAGCAGCATCTGGATAGTCGAGCAATTAGGGTTGGCGATAATGCCGTGGCGCCGGTAATCGGCAATCCGCTGCGGATTGACTTCGGGCACCACCAGCGGGATGTCATCGTCATAACGGAACTGGGAGGTGTTGTCGATGACCACACAGCCGGCAGCCACTGCCTTGGGGGCGTATTCCGCGCTGACCCTGGCACCAGCGGAAAACAGCCCGATATCGGCCTGCGACCAGTCGAAAGTCGCCGCATCCTGTACCAGCACCTGTTTGCCATTAAATGGCAGACGTCCGCCCGCCGAGTGGCTGCTGGCCAGCAGGTAGAGTTTATCCACCGGAAACTTTCGCTGCTCCAGAATCTGCAGCATCACCTCACCGACGGCGCCGGTAGCGCCCAGAATAGCTACGTTGTAACGTGATTTTTGCATCCGCGTCTCAATCCTTGAGGTTCAGGGCGTCGACCACTGCGGCACCCATGGCTTTGGTGCCGATCACCGGTGCCCCCGGCGCCGCGATATCCGCGGTGCGCAGGCCCTGATCCAGCACCCGCTGCACCGCCGCCTCCACCCGCTGTGCCCAGGGTTCGGCATTGAGGGAATGCCGCAGCATCATCGCCATGGACAGAATCGTGGCCAAGGGATTCGCCTTGTCCTGCCCGGCGATGTCCGGCGCCGAGCCATGAATAGGCTCATACATCGCCCGCCCCTCGCCCAGTGACGCCGAGGGCAACATGCCGATGGATCCGGTCAACTGACTGGCTTCGTCGGAAAGAATGTCGCCGAACATGTTGCCGGTCAACAGCACGTCGAACTGTGCCGGGGCGCGGATCAATTGCATGGCGGCATTATCCACATACATGTGGCTGAGCTGCACATCGGGATAGCCCCGCGCCACTTCGGTGACCACCTCGCGCCACAAACGTGTGGTTTCCAGGACATTGGCCTTATCCACCGAGCACAACTGTTTGCGGCGCCCCTGGGCAGCGCGGAAGGCCACATGGGCGATACGGCGAATTTCATCCTCGTCATAGACCATGGTGTTAAAGCCGCGGCGCTTGCCGTCGACAACCTCCAGACCGCGCGGCTGGCCGAAGTAGATATCCCCGGTCAGCTCGCGCACCACCAGGATATCGACATCGCGCACCAGTTCCGGACGTAGGGGCGAGGCATCCAGCAACTGCGGAAAAATCTGCGCGGGACGCAGGTTCGCATAGAGGTCCAGGCCTTTGCGCAAGCGCAGCAGTCCCTGTTCCGGGCGTTTGGCGGGTGGATACGCGTCCCAGCGGGGGCCGCCCACCGCGCCCAAAATGACCGCATCAGCCGCCATGGCCAACTGCAAAGAAGCTGCTGGCAAGGGATCATCGCTGGTGTCCAGCGCGGCCCCGCCCACCAAGCCTTCGGTGCACTGCAGGCCAAGGTGGGCGGCCTGATCCACGGCATCCAGCACTTGTCGGGCAGCCGCCACGATTTCCGGACCAATGCCGTCACCGGCGAAGATGGCTATTTTTTTCATACCATATCCTTTTTCATCACGATGCGAATAATAAAAGGGTTTTCCGTCCCAAAGAATTGTGGAAGGATAGCATAGGCATTGCCCGCAAGGCACGACACCAGTGGACCCACCCATCAGCGCTTTGGCACCCGCAAATACTCCCGATACGCGGGATGCACAACAACGGCTACCGATCACTGGAATCATTCTGGCCGGTGGCGCCGGGCGTCGCCTGGGCGGCGCGGATAAAGGCTGGCTGGACTGGCAGGGGAAACCCCTGATCGAGCGGGCCATCGCCATCCTGCACGGGGATTGTGCCGACATCGTCATCAGCGCCAACCGCAATCTGGACCGTTATGCGCAATGGGAACATCCCGTCGTCTCCGATTTGACGGCAGACTTTCAGGGCCCGCTCATGGGCCTGGCCGCCGGAATGCATGCCGCGACGCAAGCCTGGGTAGCCAGCATCCCGGTCGACAGTCCCTATTTACCCGAGGATATCGTACGCCGTATGTGGCAGGCCAAAGGCGGGCATGACCTGGTGGTGGTGCGCAGCGCCGACCATTGGCATGCGGTGATCTGCCTGTGTCGCTGCGATCTGCTGCCCCAGCTACAGCGTTATCTGAACGACGGCGGGCGGCGAGCGCAAGGCTGGTTCCAGGACCGCTCTTTTGCCGGTCTTACCCTGCCCGCCGACCTGCTGCGTAACTGCAATCATCCCGAGGATATGGCATGAAAACGCTCTGTGTAATAGGATATAGCGGTAGCGGTAAGACCACCCTGCTCTGCGCCCTGATTCCCCTGCTGCGCGGATATGGACTGAAGGTCGCCGTCGTCAAGTCGACCCATCATGATGTGGACTGGGACGTACCGGGAAAAGACAGTTACCGTTTACGGGAGGCAGGTGCAGATGCCGTATTACTGCAGGGTCCGAAACGCTGGTTTATGACCAGACCTGCTCCGGCAGAAGTCAACCTGGAAACCATCAGGGCCAGCCTGCAACCACCGCCAGACCTTCTCCTGATGGAGGGGAACAAGGCACTGGCGGTGCCGAAAATCGAAGTGCACCGGCCAGGTCTCGGGCGTCCCCCGCTTGCGGCAGATGACCCCTGTATCATGGCTGTGGCAACAGATAGCGTTCTGGACCTTCCCTGCGTTCAACTGGATCTGAATGCGCCGTCCGCCATCGCGCAATTCATCTGGCAATGGATAAAAAAGGGAGATTAAACATGGCTCACTGTTGTGGTGGTAACGAACCTGATTCCCTGGCTAAAAGTGTCGCCGACGCACGGGATGCCATCCTCACGGCCAGCCTGCCGGTACAGGGTACCGAAAATATCCATCTCGGCCATGCGCTGGGACGGGTACTGGCCACAGATATGCATGCCCCTGCCAACGTGCCCGCCTGGTCCAATTCGGCCATGGATGGCTACGCCCTGCGCAGCGTTGACGGCGATGCCGTACGGCGCATCATCGGCCAGTCTTTTGCCGGACATCCCTTCAAGGGGCATGTCGGTGCCGACGAGTGTGTACGTATTATGACCGGTGCCGTGGTCCCGGAAGGCGCGGATGCCGTGCTCATTCAGGAGCAGGCAGAACTCCACGCTGATCAGGTCACGCCGCAAGCGGTCAGCAATACGGGAGCAAATATCCGCCAGCCCGGTGAGGACCTACAGGCCGGAGCCCTGGCCCTGGAAGCGGGAACCTGGCTGCGTCCCGCCCAAATCGGACTGCTCGCCAGTTTAGGTGTGGCTGAACTCGCCGTGTATCGCCGTCTACGGGTCGCATTTTTCTCTACCGGCGATGAGTTGCGCCCACTGGGCAGCGTGCTGGGTCCAGGACAAATCTACGACAGTAACCGTTACGCCCTGCACGGCATGCTGCAACGCCTCGATTGTGAAATTCTTGATCTCGGCCGTATCGCCGACGATCCAGAGCAGATCGAAGAGGCGCTGCACCGCGCCGCAACCATGGCCGATATGGTGATCAGCACCGGCGGCGTCTCCGTGGGAGACGCCGACTACATCGCCGAACTCCTCGGTCGCCTCGGCACCATCAATTTCTGGAAAATAAACATGAAACCCGGGCGTCCTCTGGCTTTCGGACAACTCGGCAACGCCATCTTCTTCGGCCTGCCCGGCAACCCCGTCTCCACCATAATGACTTTTTACCAGTTTGTACGTCCCAGCATCCTCAAGCGCATGGGCAAAACGGCCCCCTGGACCGCTCCGCTGCTACAGCTTCCTTTGGCAGAGGATCTCCAGAAAAAGGGGGGGCGCACCGATTTCCAGCGCGGTCGGCTGCTGCAGACCCCCAGCGGACTACAGGTGACGGGGATTGGTCAGCAGGCCTCCCATATCATGAGTGGAATGGCCCATGCCGACTGCCTGATCATTCTCGCGGCCGAAGCGGGGCATGCCAAGGCGGGCAGTCTGGTCGATGTACAGTTGCTGGAAGGACTTGTCTAGGTCGCCCTAATCCAGGCCGTGACGTGCCGTGTAGGGCGTCGAGTGGCTGAGATGAAAGCGGAAGTTGTCCGCATAGAGTTGCTGTAGCGCAGGATTTCCCCGAAATATCAGGAGATTTTCGGCGTTGGCCTGCTCTGCCGCCTTGCTGAAATTAAAGCTGCCCGTGATCAGCGTTCCCGAATCGATCACCATCACCTTGTTATGGGCAATAGCGTGCTGGTCATCAATGTAAACGGGCACACCCTGGTTAGCGAAAAAATCGGCCACCGAATATTTCTGGGTGCGCTGACTCTTGTCCAGCACCACCTTTACCTCGACACCTCTTTTGGCGGCATTGAGCACGGCCTTGGCTATCGGCGCGCTGGTGAAGCTATAGGCTTGCACCCAGACCCGTTGCTTCGCCTCGCCAATCGCCTGCACGATGGCCGATGTCGCTCCACCAGGCGGCGAAAAAGCCACTTCAATCGTCCCTTGCGCTGGCACCGTTACGGGTGTGTGCGGCAGTGCGGCGGTGGCCGCTGACCACTGATTTTGCCCCCAGTTTTTCAGCGATTGCCAGCCGGATCCAGACCCATCGGCCTGTGCCCCTGCGGCAAAAGACGCCAGCAACAATCCACAAACCAGCACCATGCTCGACCGCTTCAGTCCAGTCATAAACGCTCCTGCTTATTATTATTCCTGTCATTTAGTGACGGAGATATTGATAATTAAACTGCTAAGTAGCGTACTGTTTCCATACATAACAGGCAATCCCTGCCTCGGGGCAGACGGGTAACAGTGCGGCGGAGCGCATGCAATGGCGCTATCAGCAAGGGCAGTTCATGCGCAAAAGGTCGTCACCGCCCCGTGGAGCAAGTCTACCGCTGGCCATACCGAGTCCCCGGATGCACCAGAAAAGATAAAAACATACGAAAATTGGTGGCATATAGTCAATTAGTCATATAGTTAGCGCCGCAATTGAGATGGTTGCCTTTTATTTTTTTGTATTCCGCGATCACGGCATCCAACAGACGACGTTCTGCTGTTTGCACTGAAATCCTGTCATTCTCTTTAGGCGAGGTTATGATCCGTAAATTCATGGCTGCCATAGCCCGATGGTACTCCCTATGCAGAAGATCTATGGTGCTACCCTCCGCAAACCCCAATCGCTGTAGATTTTTTGTGATATGACAAGTGCTCGCATCCGCCAGAGGCATATAGCTCACCAACCGCGGATCCTGCCGAATGGCATTTTTAAAGATTGCGTTATGCGTGATTAGCTCGGCATAGAGCCCGAGAAGGCTCGTTGGATGCTCACGTTGTGTCTTAGGAGGATGCCTTAAGAATTGGAGCAGCTCCTCTAAGGGCAGGGGCCTCGCGATGGCATAACCCTGGAACATTTCCACATCCAGCATGGTCAACGCATCTAATATATCCTCCGTTTCCACGCCCTCTACTACAAGACTGACCCCGAAGTTTTCAGCGAGTTCCTGCATCGTAATCACGAAATACAGATCTTCCGGGCAATGCTCCAAGGTGCGCACAAAACCTTGATCCAACTTGATTTCGTCCACCGGCAGGGTTTTCAGACGCAAAAGCGAGGAATAAGCGCTGCCAATGTCATCCAAGGCAACGCGCACACCTAAGGCACGCAGATCCTCCAGTTGCCCTACGGCATCCTCGGTATTCAGGAATTCGCCGCCCTCCAGAATCTCGAAGGTGATACGCTGAGGATTTATAGGAATTTCCGCCAGGGCGTCCTGCAGACAAGCGAGGCAGCGCTCGTTCAATGAGGAGGGATGCAGGTTCACTGAAGCCCAGAAGCGCGCATCCCCGGGGCCTTCTGCATCTATGCGCTGGATATCCGTCAAGGTCTGGAAAAGCACCTGCCGTGTCAGATCGTAAAGGTCGCCCTCGTTGAAATGGGGCAAAAATTCCATTGGTGTGATGATGCGTCCATCGGCATCCTGTAAACGTGCCAAGGCCTCCATACCGACGATCCGGCGCGAACGGTTATCGAGAAGCGGTTGGTAAAAGACCCGAAGGCCATCCTCATGAAGCAGTTTCTGATAGCCGTTGAGATGTTTTGAAATCTCATGTCCGTAGATCATCCAGAACTGACGGCGATCCGCTTTATTTGCCTTGGATTCATAAAGCGCCTGGTCGGCCAAGCGCAGGAGGATGTCCGAATTATCTCCATCCACGAAAGGGTAGATGGCGACCCCCATGCTCAGCCCTATTTGCACCATTTGTCCATCGTCCAGCGGGATCGGCTCACGACTGATATCTCCGATTTTATCCATGATGGGTGCCAAAGTATCTAAATGGTCCAGATCTTCAATTAACAGCACAAATTCATCTCCACCCAAACGGGCGACAAAGTCGGATTTGCGCAAGGACGCCGTCAACCGTTTACCCAAGGCCACCAGCACCACGTCTCCGGCCTCATGACCATAGGTATCATTGACAGGCTTGAAGCTATCCAGATCCACCATGCACACGGCCAGGAGCTTTTGGTTGCGATCTGCACGTGCGATGGCGCGATCCACCTCCATATCCAGCGCGCGACGATTTGGGAGAGCGGTCAATAAATCTGTCATCGACTGACGAGACAAATCCTCCATGAGTTGATGGCGCTCGGTGACATCTACCGCTGTCCAAACAACAAGCGGATGCTCAGGATCAGTCATCAACCGCTGACCTGACACATCCACATAAATCATCCGGCCATCCCTGCGTTTTACCGCAACATCTTTTATGGATGCGCCACCCTGCGCCAGAATTTCCTGCGCGAGATGCGCTATTTTTGGGCTACTCTCGCCGTTAGGACAAATCTCCTGCGTAGAATGACCGAGGACATCCTGCGCATTCTGATAGCCCAGAATAGCCAAGAATCCTTGATTCACCTCACGGATGATCCGCTCGGGATATTGCTCCAGATAGATACCGGTGATCGTATTGGCAAGCAGAGACTCCTGGGTGGCGTTCAATTGACGGATAGTCTCTTCGTTCCAATGACGTTCCGTGGCGTCCACGTGGGTCCAGACGATCCGTTCTGGCTCGCCGCCGCCCGTGAGCACTTTTTGTCCGGACAAGTCGATATAAATAACGGTCCCATCCAGACACCGATAAGGCACATCGCGCAATATACCATTACCCTGTGCAAGAACTGCTCCGGATAATTCCTCGACCTTTTGCATGGTGTCCATATCCGGGTGAAACTCGTATGCGGAATGTCCTATCATATCTTCCATGGACGAGATGCCATAAATCTCCAGTATTCGCGCATTAGCCCTCTCTACCACGCATTCGGGATAACGCACGACATTCACTCCCGCTGTCAGGCTATTGAGTAACGCCGCATTAAAGGCGGAGGTCGCATGTTCCTGTCGTGCGAGATCAATGCGATCCAAGCCAAAACTGATATCCCTACCAATCGCTTCCAAAATATTCTGTGTGTCCTCGTCAAAGACACACTCCTTACCCCAGTAAAAAGAAAGCAGGGCCCACAATACGCCTGCCCGGTAGAGGGGAAGTGTAGCGCTCTCCTCAATGCCGAATCGCGCGGCATGCTCCTGCCAAGGCACCATATCCGAACCCATGGAAAACACTGAGCCAAAGATTTTTTCCGGCTTCCGCCAGACTCTACCCGCCGGACCAAGGCCCTCCGGCAAATCGTCACGGCTGGATATCCGGATCCCCTCCAGATAGGTGGTTTCCCCAGCCTGGGCCAGTATCTGGAAAGTCCCCTGCGCATCAGGTTTGCCGACCCAAACAAGGCGCATATTGGTGTGCTGAACCGCGAGCGTGCAAATATTATGGAGCAATACAGATTCACAATCCGCTCTGGCAATCGTCTGGTTCACCTCACTGAGCAGGATGTTGAAACTGGTTAACTGTTGCTGATGCTCCAGACTCCGCTGCAAGGATGCTTCCAGCACCTTGCGCTCGGTAATAGCCCGGGCAGAGTCAAATAATACCCACTGGCCCTGAATCTGAACGGGT
The DNA here is from genome assembly GCF_023229925.1 of Acidithiobacillus sp. Classification (NCBI taxonomy): domain Bacteria; kingdom Pseudomonadati; phylum Pseudomonadota; class Acidithiobacillia; order Acidithiobacillales; family Acidithiobacillaceae; genus Acidithiobacillus; species Acidithiobacillus sp. The sequence goes on from NZ_JALNYM010000001.1 coordinate 880,743, forward strand.
AAACCATTGATCTCCACATCAATAATGGTTCCATCCTTGCGCTGAAAGCGGGCTTCAAAGCGCAGAGGCTCTTGCATGGCGAATTGTTGCGCGATGTTCTCCAAAAGCTCTTCGGCGTTTTTCTCCGCATACCACTGAGCTACATGCATGCCGATCATTTCGTCGCCAGCGTAACCCAACATATCGCAAAACTGATAACTGGCCTCCAGGAGTACGCCGTTTTCATCAAGAATATGAATGCCGTCGCTCGCGTTTTTCAGTAGCGCTTCGTTTTTCTCTGAAACTTCCATAAGTTGCTGATGATTCCAGATCAGCGTGAGCGCCGCACTCATGGATTGAACCATCTGTGCCAACAGATTTTGCAGCGCCCCATTAAAATACCTCGAGTCATCACTCGCGATCACCAGAATCGCGCTGGGCTCTGCATAGTCGCAGGCGAAAACCGGATACACCATAATGCTGCGGATACGCTGTAATGCTGGGATGGTCTTCTGAATTTCCGCCATCGCCTGATGCTTTTGCGGATCTTGCGGACCCAAAGGGATTCTTTGCGGATAGCAGCGTTTAGGTACCAGCTCCCCGTAGGAGAAATTTACCGCATCCTTGGAAATCTTCAATTGCGCCAGACATTGCTCCAGGGCCGGTTCATCGGCGCAAACCGTAGTGACCCGAAAATATTCTGTGTGTGTATCGGGGACAGCGATATAAGCACCGATAGCATTCGTTTTTTGCACAATGCTCTCTACTACCAGCCGATGCATCTCCTCCGGACTCTGCAGCTTGATAAGCGACTGCTGAACCTGGAGAGCTATTGCCTGGTATTCTTGTAGGCGGATCAGATTCCTATAGGCAATATGGGTACCTCTATACACGACCGCTATGATCAGGAGAAGCAGAAACTCGATAGGCAGATACGGTCGCTCATTCTTCCAAAAAAGATGATTCAACGTGGCCCCATCCCACTGGGCTTTGACCATCAGTGGGATACCCGGTACCGGCAACGTGATTTGTCCGGCGGGCGAGGACAAGGGGGTTCCGGGTGGGTTCCAATGGCCATCCTTCCAAATGGAAACGGTCTTACCATCAGGCAAACTCAGGACGACCGCCTGGATCAACGGCGAGATGCGAATGCTGCCCAAATTTGATAGAACGAACGGAGAATCGATAAATCCCCGCATATGTCCTTTGCTTGTCTTAACGCGGTCCCGCATGGTAACCACCCAGGCATGATCACTCCTGGCGTAAGAGGGAGTTCCCAACAGGCGATTCGGTGCATCTTTAAAATGCGCATTTATTTGCTCTGCCACCCCATCCGCGATGGCTTGTCCAGCCACCTGCGCCTTATCGTGCAGATCATTGCGGACCGCCGCAATTCTGATGGTCATCGCGTTGAATACGAAAACCCCAGACACGACCATGACCGCGAAAAGAAAGATCGCGTTAATGATCCATTTGGTTCGTCTTATAGAGTACATAAAGGGTGCCAAGAAAAACCTTTTTCGGGAACATCAATTCGGGAGATTCAACATGCCATAACAGTGGTTTCAATTCCGAAGTGCAACACGTAATGTCAATCAGAATTTATGCATCAAAGAGTTGGGCGGCACCGTTCCCTGGCATCCGTAACGTCCTGATCTCGCTGGACGCCGACCGGCAATCTTTGAGAATCAAGATAGGACATTTCGGTGAGGGCAGCCAATTTCATGCTGCGTGGCCATGTAGAGGGCACGAATCACCGCATGAGAATCCGTTGCCACGATCTGTATAAGCGCCCCGACTGGCCCTGCAGGGCGTACCCGCTTCCGCTCCCAATTCTGCAAGATATTGAGCTTGACCCCGATCATCGCGGCGAACTGCGACTGACAACGCCCTCTGGTTTCACGGATAGCCTTCACATCCGGATCCAGAATCCGGTCCAGCGTTCCGCACATCACAAAATCAGCGGGGCAGACAATAGGGCAGACATTGTCTATTATATAAAAATAAAGCAATTAAATATCATTATCTTACTGCTTTTATGTGGCGGAGGCGGTGAGATTCGAACTCACGAGGGGCGTTAACCCCTGCCGGTTTTCCTTACCCGCTATGGCTTTCGCCACAGGGCCACAAGGGCCCTTTTGGAGTCTGGATCATGCCTTCACCCTGGCCGTGAGGCTGTAGGTGGGAACCGTCTGATCTCTACACCTTCCGGAACCTTTCCGGCTTGGCTCGGCGTTACCTCGGATAAACCAGGGGATTCGCCGAATTTGATTCCTGCCACCCTGCCCGTTTCCCGGCAGGGGCTCGATTTGGGGACAAGACCGGTGCAATCAACCGCTCTGCCACACCTCCGTGGTCCGCTAGTCTAACGAAAGTGCTGCCCGATGGGAATGGACGCAACACCGCTCCTCTCTAAAATGTTATATAATGATTTTCTTCTTATTTATCGAGCAATTAAAAATACCTTGGTGCTGACAACAGCCCCCAGAGGCTATACTACCCCTACGCTCATCTGGAGCGCGGCGATAGCAATATGGAGGAGAAGTCGATGTTCAAAAAAATGACAATAGCTGCCATCTTGGGGCTTGGTTTAGCGGGGTCGACGATAGCTGTGGCGGCGGACGCCCCGACTGCAGCAGCAATTAGCACTGCCCAGGCTCCCGCCGCTGCTCCGGATTTCATGTCCTCTGCCTGGGCGCAAAGTCTCTGCACAGCATGGAACAACAGCTCGACATTGACCAAAAAGCTGGCCGGTTCCTGGGCCAAAAACAATGGTGGCAAAGGCTACAAAGTGATGGAACTCTCCGACTCCGACATGAAAACCACTCCGCCTGTACAGCTCGAAATCGCTCTGAAGGGAGGCAAAGCCGAGTGCATCTACGGCGGCCCCATCAAAGTCACCAAACTTAACTACAGTTACGACTACAAGATGTGGGCTACTACCCATAACTGGCACCATATGGGTTCGCCCATGATGGCCATGATGTGGGGTGACTTGAAGTTCAAGGGTCCAAAAATAGAAGCCATGGAAAACATGGGTCCATTTGCTGCTTTCCTGAAACTCATCAAGGACGTGCCCGCAACGGTTCCAGCCTCCTGATCGGCTATCTCCGTAACGAACAACAAAGGGGGCACCCCGGAACCACTGGGATGCCCCCTTTGCCCGATCCAGGCTCCCCACCTACTAACTCTTCCGCAAGCGCTCCAGCAAAATGGCGTTTACCTGATCAGGATTGGCCTTCCCCTGACTAGCTTTCATCACCTGACCCACGAAGAAGCCCAGCAGTTTATCCTTCCCCGCGCGGAAGTCGGCCGCCTGTTGCGGATTGGCCGTGACAATGGCATCCACCATTGCGGCAATAGCCGCCACATCGGTAATCTGCCGCAAACCCCGACCATCAATGATGGCATCCACCTCGCCACCGCGATAAAAAATCTCTTCAAAGACTTCTTTGGCGATCTTGCCAGAGATCGTCCGATCTGCAATACGCTGAACCAGCAGGCGTAGTTTTTCTGCAGAAACCGGGCAGTCCTCCATCTCAATACCCGCCTTGTTGAGGGCGCCGAGCAGATCGCCCATGACCCAGTTCGCCGCCAGCTTACCATCCACACCGGCGGCCACCTGCTCGTAGTAATCTGCCAAGACCCGGCCTGCGGTGAGCACCCCAGCGTCATAGGCTGTCAGGGCGTACTGATTCATAAAACGGGTACGCTTGGCATCGGGCAGCTCAGGAAGGATGTCCCGTATCCGCTCAATACGCGACTCGTCCAGCACCAACGGGAGCAGGTCGGGGTCAGGAAAATAGCGGTAGTCGTTGGCCTCCTCCTTGCTGCGCATGGAGCGGGTTTCGTCGCGATTGGCATCATAGAGACGTGTTTCCTGCACAACCTGACCACCACTCTCCAGAATATCGCGCTGGCGAACGATCTCGTATTCAATCGCCTTTTCCAGAAAACGGAAGGAGTTGAGATTTTTAATCTCTGCCCGGGTCCCGTATGCTGCGCCCGGCCGCCGCAGGGAAACGTTGGCGTCACATCGGAAGGAGCCTTCCTGCATGTTGCCATCACAAATATCCAGATAACGCACCAGGGCATGCAGTTTCTTGAGGTACGCCACCGCCTCAGCCGGCGACCGCATATCCGGCTCCGACACAATTTCCAACAGCGGCGTACCCGCGCGATTCAGGTCGATGCCAGACTGACCGATAAAGGCCTCGTGCAGCGATTTACCGGCGTCTTCTTCAAGGTGAGCACGGGTGACACCCACACCCTTTTCCACACCGTCAGCCAGTTGCACCGTCAGCGTCCCCTTGCCGACGACGGGCAACTCGTATTGGCTGATCTGATAGCCCTTCGGCAGATCGGGGTAAAAGTAGTTCTTGCGGGCAAAAATACTGTGCCGGTTCAGCTCCGCGCCAATCGCCAGCCCTAAGGCGATAGCCTTATCTACTGCTGCCACATTGAGGACCGGCAGAGCGCCGGGCATAGCCAGACAGACCGGGCAGGTGTGACTATTAGGCTCCGCCCCGAAAGCGGTCGGACAGCCGCAAAATATTTTGGTGGCGGTATTGAGCTGGGCATGGACTTCCAGGCCAATGACAACTTCCCAGTCCATACTCAAGCCTCCCCCGCCTGCAAGGACGGACGCGCGCGATGCCATTGGGTTTCCTGCTGATAGCGATGGGCCACATTGAGCAATAGATCGTCGGCGAAGTAATCCCCCATCAACTGCATACCGACAGGTAACCCGGCCGCAGTGAAGCCACAGGGAACGCTGAGCGCGGGAATGCCCGCCAGATTCACCGCGATGGTATAGATATCCGCCAGATACATGGCCACCGGATCCGCGTTTTTGGCCCCCAGCGGAAAGGCCGGGGTCGGGGTGGTCGGCCCGACGATCACGTCCACTTCCGCAAACGCCCGCCGGAAGTCCTCGCGAATCAGGCTGCGCACCTGCTGGGCCTTGCGATAATAGGCTTCATAGTAACCCGCAGAGAGCACGTAGGTACCCACCAGAATCCGTCGCCGCACCTCCGCACCAAAACCCTCATACCGGCTCTGCTGGTACAAATCAGTCAAATCGGCCGGGTTCGCCGCCCGGTGGGTGTAGCGCACGCCATCAAAACGGGCCAGATTACTGGAGGCCTCCGCTGGCGCCAGGACATAGTACGTGCTCACCGCATGGGGATTGTTGGGCAGACGAATCGACTGCACCGTGGCGCCCTGCCGGGCGAGCTCCGCAATACCCGCCTGCACGGCAGCTGCCACCTCGGGGTCGAGACCGGCGCCGAAAAACTCCTCCGGAACCCCCACCCGCAAACCCTGCAAGGGACGGTCCAGGCCGCGTAAAAAATCGCTGGCGGCGGCTGGGTGACTAGTGGAATCACGCGGGTCATGCGCGGCCATCGCGTTCAGCATCAGCGCACAGTCCTCGGCGTTACGCGCCATGGGACCGCCCTGATCCAGGCTGGAGGCAAAGGCGATCATGCCGTAACGGGAGACCCGGCCATACGTCGGCTTGATACCCGTGATGCCACAGAGGGCGGCTGGCTGGCGGATAGAACCCCCGGTATCCGTACCCGTCGCCGCGGGGATCAAACCCGCCGCCACCGCAGCAGCAGAGCCCCCAGAAGATCCACCAGGCACCATGCCAGTATGCCAGGGATTGCGCACCGGGCCAAAATAACTGGTCTCGTTGGAAGAACCCATGGCGAATTCATCCATATTCAGCTTACCTAGCACGACCATGCCCTCTACCGCCAGCCGCTCGACCACTGTGGCGTTGTAGGGCGCGACAAAATGCTCCAGCATTTTTGAACCACACGTGGTGCGTACTCCCGCCGTGCAGAAGATATCCTTATGGGCGATGGGAATGCCGAGTAAGGGACCATCCTCACCAGCCGCACGTCTTGCATCCGCCGCCGCAGCGGCGGCGAGGGCTTTACTCTCGGTAACCGAGACAAAAGCATTCAGCGCCGGATTGAGGGCGGAGATCCGCTTTAGCAACGTCGTGGTCAATTCTACGGAAGAAAAATCCCGCTCTTGCAGGCCCTGGCGGAGTTCCCGCAGGGAGAATTCGTGGAGTTCCAAGTGCAGCTCCTACTCGATAACTTTGGGGACGAGAAAAAGCCCATGTTCAGCCACCGGAGCACTGGCCATAAGCAGCTCACGCTGATCATGATTACCAACAGTGTCTGGACGCAAGGGCTGATCCAGATCCAGAGGATGAGCCATGGTCGGGACACCCTTCGTGTCAATCGCACGCAGTTCTTCCACCAGAGCCATGATACGCTCTAACTGATCCGCCACTGCGGGTATTTCTGTCTGCGGCAGCGCAATACGGGCCAGATGTGCCGTGCGCCGCACGGTATCGTGATCGAAGGCCATGATTATGGATTTCCTTTTTTGCTCTCGTGACTCTGGGTGGCTTGATCTGGTGTGCTGGCCACCGGTGGCGGCAGTTGCAGGCCCTCCAGCAACTGGTTTTTACTGACAGCCCCTCCAGAAATCAGATACTGCTCATGCTGTTCCCAGGCATTACGCATAAACACGTAAGGATTAACGGCATCCTGGACCATCCGGATGTTGGGCCCTTCGACATAGCCCTTGTTGATGACTCCCATACCCGTCAAGGCCCACTGAGCCGGGGTACTGGTCAGATAATATGCCGGCCCGGTAAAAATCGTCATCGCCAGACCGGGCAAACTGCGTAGTGAGCTGGGCCCATAAAACGGCAGCACCAGATAGGGTCCCTGCGGAACCCCCCAGACACCCAGCGTTACCCCCAAGCTGTTCTCGTGGTTGGGCAGATCCAGACGGTTCGCCACATTGAACAGTCCGCCCAGACCAAACACGGAATTGACGAGGAATCGGCTCAGATCTTCCATCCCCTGTTGACCACGCCCCTGCAGAAAATCATTGATAAAAATATAGGGCATATCCACATTGGCGAATACATTGCTGACCCCCTCGCGAACGAAATCCGGGGTCACTGTTTTATATCCGGTGGCTAGCGGCTCCAGCACATAATCATAAAGACCCATGTTCAGGTGAAACATCGGCCTGTTGATGGCCGCCAGCGGGTCTGCGGGCGATTCCGCAGCGCTCTGAGGCCCATTTACCGTGGCACATCCCGACAAGGTCAACATTCCAAGGGCCAGCATCACTCCTGATAAATACACACCTGATCGCGTCATTGGGAGCCTTTGGCGTACCCGGCGATTTGTGCTTTCAGATGCGCAACCAGCGCGGCAAAACCCTTTTTCTGCATGGTTTCGGTATATTCCGCACGCTTCAGGGCAAGATCGCTGATCCCGTCGGCGAAGACATTCACGATGCGCCACTGATCCCCTTGCTTCTGCAGAATATAATCAAAGCGATGCACCTTGCCATTATGCTCTGTAAAGGTACTGAACACCCCCTCCGTACCGGGATGCAAGGTTTCGCTCCTCATGATAGCAAAACGCTCCCCGTTGTAGCTGTCGAAACGCGCGGCATAAGTGGCTGCAGTGAAATCAGCAAGCACTTCAACAAACTCTTTTTGCTGTTCTGGACTGAGTTTTTCCCAATAGGCCCCCAGCGTCAGGCTGGCGATTTGCGGATAATCAAAAGCGCTCTGCACCACTGGAGCGACAATGCGGTAACGACCACTGTAACCCAATCGGCTTCCACCCTGCATGGATTTGATGAGAACAGCGTCCAACGCAGTGATGGTTGCTTCCGGCGTATTCGCAACAATCGTCTTGGCCGTTGACGTTGTAGATGTGGATGCCGTTGGCGCAGCCAGCGCTGCTGCAGAGAGCGCTGGGGTGATACCCGTCACTGCACAGGCCAACAGCGTTATTACGGATTTTTTCAGCATAATTCCTCCAGATCCATCCCGAATCGGAATTAACTCAACGTTCGACGCGCAATGGAAAGACCGGGTGACTGGGACTCTGAGGAGGCGGTGACACCGGCATGTCTGGCGCCATCGGCCCCTCCGTACGCGGACCGCGCAACGCTACTTTCAAGGCTCGCAGCGGATGGGTGAAGGTATCATTGACGGCCGTCGGTTCAAAACCAGAGTGCACCTGACATTGGTCACATTTCCCATTCACCCCCACGCCGTATTTATCCCAGGGCGTCGTCTCCATCAACTCATTGAAGCTCTGCGCATAACCCTCGCTGACCAGCAGATAACACGGCTTCTGCCAACCAAAAATGTTGCGTGTGGGGTTGCCCCAAGGGGTGCACTGATAATTCTGATTACCTGCCAGAAAATCTAAAAACAGGCTGGATTGATTGAACGTCCAGTTTGCCTTGCGCTCCTTGCCAATACGGAAGATATCGCGAAAAAGCTGGCGTGAGGCACGTCGCTGGATAAACACCTCCTGCTGCGGTGCCCGCTCGTAATTGAACCCCGGCGAGATGGTCACGCCCTCGACACCCAAGGCCTTGCAATCATCCAGGAAGCTCGCTACTTCTTCAGCACCTTCGCCCTGGAAGAGGGTGCAGTTGACCGTGACCCGGAAGCCTTTTTCCACCGCTTCGCGGATCGCCGCTGCCGCCCGCTGGTAGGTGCCGGGCTGACACACCGAATCATCATGACGATGTTCGTTGCCATCCAGATGCACCGAGAAGGTCAGGTACGGGGATGGCTGATAGTCGTCCATACGTTTTTTGAGGAGCAGTGCGTTGGTACAAAGATAAACAAAGCGCTTGCGCGCGACGAGCCCCCCTACGACAGCGGGCATATCCTTGTGAATCAGCGGCTCGCCACCGGCGATGGAAATAATAGGCGCGCCACATTCCTCGGCGGCGCCAATGCATTCCTCGACAGAGAGGCGTTTGTCGAGCGTTTCATCGGGGTAATCAATTTTGCCGCAGCCCGCGCAAGCGAGGTTGCAGCGGAACAATGGCTCCAGCATCAGCACCAGGGGATAACGCTTACGCCCCCGCAATTTCTGCGTAAGGATGTAGCGTCCTACCCGATAGCTCTGAATTAAAGGAACGCCCATGATAAAATACCCTCGCCTCGCTGCAACGCAGCATGTAAGTAATGAACAACACCTTGTGGCCAGTATAACATACCAAAGCGTATGTGGGACAAGATCACCTACCTTTAGAACGAAGGTGGAAATCGGAACCTATATCCAAAGACATGGCGATCATGAAATGCTCTCCTCATTCGCATGTCTGTGCCGCCACTGAAGGTGTACATGATGGCCCTCTAATACCTGCCACGACAAGAGTACCGGGATGCCCAGCACGATTTCACGGAAACGCCGTGCCAGCGAAAAAGCCAACGCCAGGTCGGGACCCACGCCGATAGCGCTGCCGAAAAGGATAAAGCCGCCCTCTTGTACCCCCAGCCCCCCGGGCACCAGAAAGGCCATGCTGCGCAGGGCTTGTCCCAGGCTTTCCATGAGCAGCGCCGCCCAGGAGGGAATAGGATGCCCAAGCAGCCAGAAGGTAAACCAGACCTCCGCGGTGCCTGCCAACAGACTCGCCAGTTGCCAGAAATTGGCCGGAAGCAGGCCCCAGCGGCGGGCATAGAGCCTGCGAATTTCGGCATCCAGATATTGCGGATCGCCTATGAGCGCGAGCAGGTCCTTGCCACCCAGGAGCTTTTTCATCAGCATCTGAAGAATAGTGAACAAACCCCAGTGCCGCTGCATCCAGACAAAGACCACCAACAGCGGCAACACCAGCGCCAAAAGAAACACCACCTCCAGTTGCAGATGACGATCACTTACCTCGTAACTGAGCACCAGGAGTCCCGCGAGCGTGAAAGCAAACTGGCTCAACAAGGTCAAAGTGACTTCGACCATGACACTAGCCCCGGCGATATAACCGGGCACGCCATAGCGAGTCAATAGACGTACACCAAGCATCTCACCGCCCACCCGTGCCACAGGCAGGAGACCGTTGACCGCCTCGCGGACCAGCGCGACCCATAGTAAAAACCAGTAGCGCGCGCGCGCTTCACCGCGCAGCAGCCACTTCCAGCTCAGCACATCCAGAGCCTGCGGCAGCAGGTGAAAGGGGAGAAGCCAAAGCAGGCCCCAGCCGGCTACCGCCAACAATTTCACAATGCCGGAAACGCCGGCCTGCACGATCAGGAAGACAGACAAGCCCAGGCCGAGCAGACCAGCCGCCAGAAACAGGAGATTACCTTTCTGTTTTAACAAATTAGCGGCCTTCATCCTGCGCGATACCGTCTTCGCGGGGTGACTGGGTGAAGAGCAGCAGCAGAGCCGGAAGTACAATCAGAATGCACAGCAACACAATGGCCAGCGCGAGGCTCAGTGCCTCGCCGAGACTGGCCATACCGGGATCACGGGAAACCGCCATACTACCAAAGGCGCTGAGGGTCGTAAGCCCACTAAAAAGGACCGCCATGGGCGTGGATGTGCCGAGCAAATGCGCCACATCCACCCCGTTGCGCCAGCGCACCACAATGTAAATGGCAAAGGCCACGCCGAGGCCGATGAGCAGCGGCAGAACGATGATGTTGCCCAGATTGAAGCTCAACCCAAACAAACGCATGGCAGCTACCGTAAACAATGCCGCCAGCAGCAGCGGGATCATGACCAGCAAAACGTCCCGGTAGCTGCGCAAAGCCAGGAGGAGCAGCAGGCTGATAGCGATCAGCGCAATATAAGTAGCCTCCTGAAAAGCCCCAAGCACCGCTTCCCCACCCTGAACCAGCATCACCGATGTACCTACGGCATTCGGTTCCACTTTCAGCACACTTTGCACAAAGGTCGTCATCGCCTGATTACTGCTCAGATTGGCTTTAGGGAAAATCTCCACGCGTGCCTGGCCTGAGGCCGCCACATAACGATCCCGCAGGGATTTCGGTAGGGTCTGCAAGGTTACCGGTGCCGCGGACAGGGCCATGCCAAGTCGTTGCAACTCACTGGGCAAGGTCCCCATCACCCGCGTTTGCAGATCCGCGATTGCTTTACCGTCAGCACCATCCTTTGCTAAAAATTGCGCCAGATGATCAGCCAGCACCGCAGCCACCTGTCCGTCCGGTGTTCCCTCGCCATCTTTTTGCGCGAGATATCGCAACCGGGTTACGAGATCCGCAAGATTTTTGGCGGTATCTGGGGGCGGCGGCTGCAAACTGGCGGGCATCAACAGCGAAAAGGGTGGCACCAAAATCTGCAGATTCTGCAAAATGGCCAACTTCTCGGACTGCCGCTCCGGGATATAGCTGGAGATCGTCAGGGCCTGCGCCACCGTAGGTAACCGTTCCACCCGGGTGGCAACGGCCTGCGCCGCGGGAATATCCGAGGTGAGAACTTCGATGCGGTACGGCGCCGTCTGCGGATCAGCGAGGAGCCTCTCAAAAACACGTACCCCCTCGGCATGGCTGTCGATCATATGCAGCGGATTAAAATCAAAGGAAGTACGCAACGCCAGCGGCACGGATACCATCGCCAGCAGGGTCACACCGCCCAGTACATAGTAGGCATAACGGTGGATGGGGTGACGCACGAGGGTAGGGATTTGGCGCAGATGCGGGTAGTAGGTCAGTCTTGTACCCGTGATCACCATAGGCCATAGGGTCAAAAAAGCGGGCAGGAAGGTGAGTGTCATGAGGAGAGCAACGAGCATACTGGTGCCGGATATCAGTCCGAGATCGACGATACCCGCATAGCTGGTTGGCACAAAGGCATAAAAACTGAAAGCAGCCGCAACGGCGGCAAGACTTAAGGCGCCGCCCATACCTTGTGTCACCCGCTGCATGGCCTGTCGGTGGGCTGCGCCGTTAAAAACCTCTTCCCGGTAGCGTAGGCAGAACTGAATGCCAAAATCAACGCCCAGCCCAATGAAGAGAATAGCAAAGGCCACTGAAATCAAATTGAAGGGACCGATAAAAAGTAGCGCCCAGGCCGTGGTTAAAATCATGCCCGCGATCAACCCAATCAGCACACCGGAAACCAGACGCAATGAGCGCAATGCGATGATCAGCAAAATAATTTCAAGACTGATGGTCAGCGCCAAAGAAACCGTAGCCCCCTGACTCACCGTTTTCAATTGTTCCGCATCCAGTACCGCGCTACCGGTCACCCCAACATCGACCCCGTGGGCAGCGTTCAGGTGGAGCGCAGCGAGGCCAGCACGCAAGGTATGTATAGCCGCAGCGGCAGGCTCCAGAGACTTATAATTTAGTGCCGGCTGAATAATAACGAAGCGTTGCGCTGGGCCCATTTGGGCCAGATCCCCCCCCATGAGTTCACCCCAGGGGATTTCATAGGACTTACCCCGCATCTGCGCGACGACCGCCTTATTCATGGCGGAAAAAATAGCCGTTAATCCAGGCAGATGCACGCCATTCGTCAAGCGTTGATCGATCGCCATACTTAACAAACCACTGAGGCCATCCAGGCTGGGCTCAGCAGAGAGTCTGGCGATGAGGGGCTGGGCATCCGTAATGCGGTTAGCGAAAGCCTGCAATTCTTTGGGGGAGAGGTACAGGAGACCGTTACGCTGAAAAAAAACGCCGCCGCCAGGCACATACACATCATGGAAAGACTGTGGCCGGGCACGCAGCCAGGCACTCAGACGATCCACCGTCGTATCCGTAAGAGTCCGGTTATCGCCCTGCAGGACGACCACAATCGTGTTTTTATCCTGAGGGAACGCCTTCTGATAAGCCACTTCGCGCTGCTGAAAAGGCAAATCACGCGACAAGGCGTGGCTGGTATCGGTATCTACAGAAAAATGACCAACCGAATAGACCAGAGCGAGAAGCGTAGCCAGCGCAATGGCCGCCAGCATCCAGGCAGCACGCCGCACCGAGAGGTCCACCAAAGCCACTAAACTCTGGGAGACAAATACCCCGGTGCGCTGCAAAAAACGATCAACGGATGGCAAAATCACTAAAGGTACCCTTCGCGATGTCTTGATCGCGCAAATAATTTTTTACGCTGGGGCTCATCAGGGCCACCCACTCGGCGTGCTGCTCATACTCTGGCATAAGGGCGTGTAATGCTACAGTCTGCGCCGTTGCCGGATGGAAATATATTTCCGTAACCTCCGTCGCTCGCAGACAGCCGAGCATCCGAAGCAGTCGCGCTTCGTCCATATGGCCGGTGGCATCCAGACCATAGAGCAGATCATTGTGACTGATTCGGCGACGGTCCAGTTGGCGACGCATGCGCGCCAGCCAGGGGCGTAGAAAGAAAGACCAGAGTGCCGGCGCCAAACCCTGGGCACCGCCACAACGCGCCGCCCCCAGAGGTTCCCAAGGCAAACGCACCGCCCGCAAACCAAACTCCTCCCCGATATCCAGCATCAGCGTGAGTACTGTGGGGTGCAAATGCAGGTGTTTGTGGGCATTGGCATGATCCAGTTCTAAACCGGTCGCCGCAAAAGCCGCAAACTGGGCACGGATTTCGGCCGCCAGTTGTTTTCTAACCTGGGGCAAAAAGAAATAGCGCACCCCACGTAGCCAGAGATCAGCGGCAAAACGCCCCTGCTTATCGACTAAATCAGGTACCTGCTCTACGGGGAGCAGCGGTGCGCCATCTACCAGGGTGAGATGCAGGCCTACGCCCAGGCGTGGCAGTTCTCTGGCACGGGCGACAGCATCCTCAGCCGCTGGTGCAGCCACCATGAGACTGGCGGTAGTCAGCACACCATCACGATGCGCTGACTCCACCGCCTCATTCACCGCCACATCCAAGCCAAAGTCGTCGGCGTTGAAGATGACCCGCCGACCGCCGACCTGCCCCACTTCAGCCGTGGCGCTGTCGGAGGAAGCGGACGAATTCAACACCCTCGCGCAGACGACGTTTCATCATTTGCGTGCTCTTGAGCATCTCCCCCGTGATTTCGGCAATCTTGCCAGCACGGAAGTAGAAGCGCTTGTACATCACCTCTACGGAGTCGAAGATTTCCGTGTGGTTGAGATGCGGGTAACTCATGGGACTGATCTGTACGCCACGGTCGTTGACCAGATGGGCTTCGTCTTCATCCGTCAACCAACCTTCCTGCTTCGCCTGATTATACAGGAAAGTGCCCGGATAGGGCGCCGCCAGCGATACTTGAATAGTATGCGGATTGATTTCCTTGGCGAAATCGATGGTCTTTTGAATGGTCTCCTTGGTCTCGCCTGGCAAACCGAGGATGAAGGTGCCGTGAATCACAATCCCCAATTTGTGGCAGTCGGCGGTAAATTTACGCGCCGCCTCGACCTTGAGGCCCTTCTTGATGTTGTTGAGGATCTGCTGGTCGCCAGACTCATAGCCCACCAGCAACAGGCGCAGGCCATTCTCATGCAGTACCTTGAGGGTTTCATAGGGCACATTGGCCTTGGCATTGCAGGACCAGGTCACGCCGAGCTTGCCGAGACCGCGGGCAATCTCTTCGGCACGGGGACGATCATCGGTAAAAGTGTCGTCGTCGAAGAAGATTTCCTTGACCTGCGGAAAGTTCTTTTGAATATAGCACACCTCGTCAATGACGCTGGCGGCGCTGCGGGTGCGATAGCGATGCCCGCCGACAGTCTGCGGCCAAAGGCAGAAGGTGCACTGCGAACGGCAACCGCGCCCGGTATAAAAAGAAATATAGGGGTGCTTCAGATAGCCAATGAAATAGTCTTCAATGTGCAGGTCGCGCTTGTACACTTCGGAGACGAAGGGCAAAGCATCCATGTCTTCAATCATGGCACGATCGGAATTATGGACGATCTGACCATTGCCGGAGCGATAGGTGATGCCGTCCACTTCACTGAGGGGCCGCCCTTCCGCCACTTCCTTGAGAGTGTAGTCAAACTCTTCGCGGGCGACAAAATCGACCGCGGTGGAGGCTTGCAGGGATTCTTCCGGCTCTACGGCCACCTTGGCGCCGACCATGCCAATCAGCATCCCAGGGTAGTGCTCCTTGAGCAACTCGGCCATGCGCACATCCGAAGGGAAAGACGGCGTGCTGGTGTGGATAATGCAGAGATCATACGCGGCCGCCACCTGCAGGGTTTCTTCAACACTGACATCCCCTGGAGGGGCGTCCAGCAAACGACTGCCGGGGATCATGGCGGCGGGCTGGGCCAGCCAGGTGGGGAACCAGAAAGAGCGAATTTCCCGCTTGGCCTGATAGCGCGAGCCGGCACCACCGTCGAATCCCTCAAAAGAAGGCGCTTGCAAGAAAAGGGTTTTCATCGTCATTGTTTTGCTCCGTCATGGCCACCCATCCGCCCGTCGGCGCCGATGGCAAATTGCGACCCTCGCCAGGCGACGTGCCGCGCGAAAAGGGCGTGAAACCAAATCCACAGACCCAGGAAATCTCCCAACAGGGCCACTCCGAAGGAGTCACCCGTACTGAGCTTGTGCATAATTTGCCTATGGTACACGAGGCGCAAGAGGAGAACCACACCCAGAGGCAGCCCGCCCCACAAGCCCATCCAAGGTGCCAGCAGAAGCACCAGTGGCAGCGGATAACTCAAAAAGGAGAACGCGTGCCCCAACGGCTGTACCGATCGCGTGGTGCGCGACCAGCGCAAGGCATGCTGATAAAATGACCGAAAACCGGCCTCTTGAACCTCGGTGTCGACCACGTAATCCGCCAACAGGGTGTGTTGCCCCAACTGGCGGCTGTAGGCACCGAGCCAGTAATCATCCGCCAGTTGATTCGCTAATCTGGGCAGGCCGCCAAAGGCCTCCAACATCCCACGCCGCAGGGCCATGGTCGCCCCGCCACAGAAGATATTTGGACCCAGGCGCGCCGCCACCAGCACCGAAGGCAGAAAAAGGCTGTTCACCTGGCTGGCCAATACCCGCGACCAGAAGGTAGCCGCTGGCCGGGCCCGGTAGAGGCAGGTGACCACGCCCACATCCTTATTTTGCAGAGGCGCGCAAATCTGGCGCAGATAACGGGGACCGACGGCAATGTCCGCGTCACTGATCACCAAAGTATCATAACGACAGTCGGCGAGGATGCCCACCAGATTATTGACCTTGGGATTACTGCCGACACGCGCTTCTGTACACACCCAGTATAGTGACAAGGCCGGAAACTCGGCTTGCAGACGTTGCACCACTGCGATAGCCGGATCGGTCGGGCGCTGCACGCCAAAAACAATTTCGAATGCCGGATAGTCCTGTGCGCAAAAACTGTGCAGAGCGTTGTAGAGATCCCCCTCATCACCATGCAGGGGTTTGAGCACACTGACGGCGGGCCAGTCGCACAAGATATCTTCCGTCGCAGCAGCATCACGCTCCGGCAACACCGGATGCCAGCGTCCGACCGCCCAGAGCGTCA
The DNA here is from genome assembly GCF_023229925.1 of Acidithiobacillus sp. Taxonomy (NCBI): domain Bacteria; kingdom Pseudomonadati; phylum Pseudomonadota; class Acidithiobacillia; order Acidithiobacillales; family Acidithiobacillaceae; genus Acidithiobacillus; species Acidithiobacillus sp. Next base: position 896,976 of record NZ_JALNYM010000001.1, read on the forward strand.
GCAACGCATAAATTACGGCGACCAGAGAGATCAACGCCGCAAAGCCGCCTATCCACCAGAACATAAACGCCCCCAAGCGGGGTCCGGCAGACCGACAGACACGCTATAAGTAGTGATGCTCAGCAAACCATTGTACCGCATCCCGCAAGGACTCCTCCGCAGGACGATGGGTGTAATGCAGGACCCGTTCCGCTTTGGCAGACGAAAAATACATTTTATGGGCGGCCATGCGCAGTTCGTCCACCGTCACCAGCGGTGTCCCCCTGCCACGCAGCCGCGCCACGCCTTCTGCCCCCCAGGCTAGGGGATAAAGCAAGCGGCGTGGGATACGCAGCCACGGCGAACGATGCCCGGTCAGACCGGCAATACGAGTGAGGATCGCCGCCAGCGGGAGATTGTCACCACCGAGAATGTAGCGTTCCCCCACCTCGCCATCCGTAAAGGCCTGCCAGTGGCCCGTGGCCACATCATCCACATGCACCACGTTCAGGCCGGTATCGACATAAGCCGGCATGCGGCCCGCCGCAGCATCGCGCACCATCCGCCCGGTGGGGGTCGGCTTGCGATCCGCCGGGCCTATGGGCGTGGAGGGATTGACGATGACGATGGGCGCGCCTTCATCCTGGCAAAGGGCACGCAGTGCCTCTTCAGCAAGATATTTGGAGCGCTTATAGTGACCGATCATATCTTCCAAACGCGAAGGAGTTTCTTCATCCGCTTCCCGACCATCGGCGTAGTGGCCGAGCACGGCAACGCTGCTGGTATAGACGATGCGCTTCACTCCGGCATTGAGTGCCGCGCGTATCAGGCGTTCGCTGCCGCCCACATTGGCGGCGTACATGGCACGTGGTTCGGTCACCCAGAGCCGATAATCCGCGGCGACGTGAAAGACCGCCTGACAGCCTGCTACAGCGCAGTCCAGAGCCGGACCATCCGTAAGATCGCCGACAGCCAACTCCACGTTCAGGCCTTCCCAGTTGCTCGGATCAGCACTCGCCCGGTGCAACACCCGCACTTCCAGACCTTCGGCCAGCAGGCGACGTAACACCGCACCGCCGACGAAACCCGATGCTCCAGTCAGCAGCGCTTTCATGCGACTCTTCCCGCCTGAATACCTGGCACAACGGCGCGCAAAGTGTTCAGTGCCTTCTGCATCTGCCCACCCAAACGTATCAAAGCAGGCAACTCAGCAGGATGACGCAATAATCCGCGCATGAACCTGAGCGCCTGCGGGCGTCCATAAGCATCGACACTCCCCGTAGCCACCGTCGGCAGTGACTGATCCGCTGGGTCCACAACACTGCGAATGACGATAAAGGGTTGGTCTGCCGCATGGGCGGCCGCGGCAATGGCACCACTCTCCATATCCACACTTTGTGCCGATGGGTAGTCCATCAGAAATGCGGATTTCGTGGCCACGGCGCTGCAAGGGGAATCTACCGAGAGCAGACCTCCACCGTGAACGGGAAGAGTCAGCGATTTCTCCACGGACGTGCGCCAGGTCAGATTCACCGCCCAGGCCTGCCCTGACCAGAACACGGTTTCCGGCAACAGCAAGTCCCCAGGCTTCCGCGCCGGCTGCAGGGCGCCTGCGGTGCCCCAGGAAACCACCCCTTCAACACCCGCAGCAATCAGTTTACACACCGCGGACGTCGCCCGCTCAGGCCCCATGCCAGAAACACACAGCAATAGCCGCTCACCTATTTCTATCACTGCATCGTGCGACAGTGCGCCCGCATGAAGAACACGCGCCTCCGCGTCCAGAGCCACCACCACCCCTACGCGCGGGCAAGACATCCCAGATTCCGGTAACGGGCCATCGCCCAGAGCGGGAAGTATCGGCTATAACCGTGATAAATCAGGTAAAAAACCTTGGGGAATCCCGGTGCGTTAAAAAAGGGGTCCTGCCAGCACCCATCCCCTTCCTGGTGTGCCTGTAACCAGGCTATACCGCGATGCAAAGCGACACTATCCCGGTCTCCCGCCGCCATCAGACCGAGACATGCCCAGGCCGTCTGCGCTGCGGTAGAAGTCTGGCCCATGCCGGCGAGACCAGGGTCGCCATAGGAGTCATTGCTTTCACCCCAACCACCGTCGCTCTGCTGTACCGCGCGCAACCAGTATGCTGCGCGCTCCATAGCGGGTTGCAGGGAAGAATCATCCAACTCAGCCAGCGCCATGAGCACGGACCAGGTCCCGTAGACGTAATTGGTCCCCCAGCGCCCCAGCCAAGCCCCGGATGACTCCTGTTCACGCAACAGGTAAGCCACGGCACGCCGCAAAATATCCCGGTCCCGTGGCCGCGCCAAATGCGCCAGGAAAGCCACCACGCGCCCGGTGACATCGGCCGTCGGTGGGTCCAGCAAGGCCTTGTGATCGGCAAAAGGGATTTCGTTGAGGTAATAGTGGGTATTATCGACGTCATAAGCCCCGAATCCGCCGTTTCTGGATTGCATACCAGCCAGCCAGTTTGCCGCCCTTTCGATACTTTCACGATCTTCTGCACGCCCGGCCCGCGCCAGTGCCCAACCTACCGCCGCCGTGTCATCCAGATCCGGATAATAAGGATTAGCATACTGAAAGGCCCAACCGCCGCCCGCCAAATTGGGCCGCTGCTCCTGCCAGTCGCCGGGTTCAGTACCAATTTGCCGGTCCTTGAGCCATTGAATACCGCTTTGTACCGCCGGAGACACCTCGCCATCCTGCTCCAGCAGCGCATGGAGCGCGAGACAGGTGTCCCAGACGGGTGACACACAGGGTTGACAGTAGGCGTCGGTCGCCCGCTCCACCACCAATTTGCGCAGGGCTGCCCCCGTTTGCTGGCGATAGATATGGTCGGACGAATAACCGAGCAACTCCAAAGCCTCGTGGGCGTTCACCATGGCCGGGAAAATACCATTCAGGCCATCTTCCCCGTTAATCCGCGCTGTAAACCACACCTCCGCCTTCTTCAGGGCACTGCGCCGGATACTCCGGGGTATCCAGTCCTCCATCAACCGCCAAAATCGGTCCAGAGACAGAAAGAGATGCGCCACAATCCCCTGCCGGGCATGGCTGAAATAGTCCGCAATCTGCTCCGGCGGCCGCCGGAACAGTTCGCGGATATGCACCTGCAAGGGGTTTTTGGCACGCGCCTTGAGGCTGCACAAAATAAACAGCGGCACCATCACCGTGCGCGACCATGACGCCACTTTATAAATTTGAAAGGGAAACCAGCGCGGCAACAGCATGATTTCCACCGGAATAAAAGGCACGGCCCGCCACGGCACCTGGGCAAAGAGTGCCAGGGTAATGCGCGTGAACACATTGGCGTGTTCCGCGCCACCATGCGCCAGGATCGCCTCACGGGCGCGCCGCATATGTGGTAGCTCCGGAGCATCCCCGGCCAGCTTCAGTGCATAATAGGCCTTTACCGAAGCGCTCAGGTCAAAACGGCCTCCGTAATAGAGAGGCCAGCCGCCGTGATCCGCCTGTTTATTGCGCAGATAGACGGCCATCTTGGCCTCCAGAGACGTATCGCGCTCGTCCATGTAGTGCTGCATCAGAATATATTCGGCAGGGATAGTGCAATCGGCTTCAAACTCGAAGCACCAGTGACCATCTTCCGCTTGCAGATTACCGAGCGCGGTGCGCGCCTCAGCTATCACCCGATCCAGCGACGCGCGAAAAATGCTCGAACTGTAGCGCACGGGTTGCAGGATACGATTCATGGTCGCCCTGCAGCAGGAGACTGCGCCAGCGGTTTGACACCCACCCGAAAGCTCAGTTGCAGGAGCGCGTCGGAACGATGCAGCAGGCGCGACAGGAATACCACCCGATGCACAATGCTCCGACTGATTTTTACTTCGCTCCCGGAAGCAAAAGCAGGATTTTCGGAAATCCGCCGCAGGGTCAATACCGCCATGGCAATAGCCCAGAGGCAAAAATCGCGCATCCCCGTCTGCTCGGCCGGAATCAGTAATGTATAACGCAGCGCATCCTGCAAATGCCCGGCGGCATTGCCCAGCAGTTCACTGAGACCCGCTGCAAAACCCGGATCACGGCTGCCGGGTTGCACCGCGGCAATATCGCAACCATGATGCTGGAACAGTGCGCGTGGCATCCAACTCACGCCGCGCTGCCAGTCATCCCAGATATCCTTGAGGATATTGGTCATCTGTAGACCTTGCCCAAAAGACACCGCGAGCCGCTGCATCTCCGCAGCATGATGCGCCAGTCGCGGCTCATACTCCACAAAGAGGCTGGTGAGCATTTCGCCGACAACGCCCGCGACTACATAGCAGTAGCGGTCCATCGCCGCCATGTTGGCAAGTCCCTGCAGGGAAGCATGTTGCTGAAATTCCGCCATCCCCCTGCCCATGATCCGCACGCAGCGGGACAATGCAGCCCGCTGCGTGGGGCTCAGGCTGTGGGTGATGGCAACGACCTCAGGGGTGTGGCGAATCAGATCGTGCTCAGCTTCGGGCATCGCTGCCGACAGACATGCACCGAATGCAGCGGCAAAAGCGGCAGCATCGCCCGCACCCTCCACCACCGCGAGGAACTCCGCCTGCCAGTAGACCTTCTTTTCCCATGGCAAATCCGGATCGTCTTCTATGGTATCGGCGATTCGGCACAACAGGTAGCCATTACCGACCGCTTTCCGCAAGGCTTCCGGCAACTGGGGAATCGTCAGGGCAAAAGTCCGCGAAACGGCCTGGAGACTCTGTGCCTGGTACGCCAAAGCCTGCTCCAGCGCCGCCGTCAACATGCGGTCCTGTCTGGTGACATCCAAACTCCTTATTCTATTTGTCCGGGTGTGCAAAACACCCTGTCATCTGGCGGCAATGTAACGATCCCAGGCCCATTCTGCAAGTCTTGCAAACCCACGGTCCCATCCTGCGTCGGCTCATCACGGCTCACCAGAGGAAAGCGTGACATCGGATGACATGTGCAATTCGGAACGCAGGGCGCGGCGCATCAACACATCGCTCGCAGCGCGCGGCGCCGTGCCGTCAAAAAGTACGCGATATACCTGCTCGGTGATCGGCATATCCACGCCCAGACGCTGTGCAAGCTGGAACAAGGCTTGCGCCGTACACACCCCCTCGGCCTCTTCACCAATCTCGCGCAGCACTGCTTCCAGACTCAAGCCACGGCCCAGGCCTATTCCCACCCGCCGGTTCCGCGACAAGTCGCTGCTCGCGGTGAGGATCAAGTCACCCGCACCCGCCAAGCCCATGAAGGTCTCGGTTCGCCCCCCCAGCGCCGTTCCCAGGCGATGCAATTCTGCCATCCCGCGGGTGATGAGCGCGGCACGCGCACTGTCGCCATTCCCCAATCCATCAGAAATACCCGCAGCAATCGCCAGTACATTTTTGATCGCCCCACCCAGACAGACACCCGCCACATCATCACTGGTGTAGACCCGCATCTGCGCACTGCCAAAGGCCTCGGCCACCCGCTGGGCGTGGGTCAGATCGGTGGACGCCGCCGTCATCGCCAATGGTTTTTCCAGGATCAAGTCGTGGGCAAAACTCGGGCCAGAGAGCACCACCAGCGGCACATCTGGCACAGTTTCCTGCAATACCTGATCAAGGCGCAAAGCCGTCCGCGTCTCCAGCCCTTTACTGGCGAGGACCAGCAACGTAGCAGGTGGCAGACAGGAACGCAGATTCGCCATCAGACCGCGCAAGGCATGGCTGGGTATGGCGAGCACTATACCCTCACTGTCTCGCACCGCAGCGGTGAGGTCCACAGTACAGCGCAGCCCTTCAGGGCGCGCGCACTGCGGAAATATGGGAAACAAATCCGCGCGACTAGTCTGGCAAGGCAGACGATTGGCGCACCGCCCCCAGAGCTGCACGGCATGCCCCTGCCGGAGCAGATAAACCGCCAGGGCTGTCCCCCAGTGACCGGCTCCCAGCACCGCCCAACGCATGGTTTATTGCGTCGTGTAGTTCTGTTGCTGGACCTGTGCCTGCTGATACAGGGCCTCGAAATTGACCGGATGCAGGTGCAGGGGCTGGAAGCCGCCGCGGCCCACCATATCCGCCACCACTTCCCGCGCGTAGGGGAACAGTATCGTCGGGCAGTGCACGGCGACCAGGGCGGGCAGGTGCTCTTCCGGAATATTCTGCATACGGAACAGACCAGACTGCTGGACCTCCACCGCAAAGTAGGTGCTTTCGCCCGCCTTGGCCTTGACTGTCACGGTCAGCGTCACCTCGGTAAGGCCATCCATACCTTCCACCGCATTGCTGGTGGTGTTCAGGCCGACGTCCACCGTCGGTGCCTCAGTCTGCACAAAACTGAGCGGCGCATTGGGCGACTCAAAAGAGATGTCCTTCACATAAATGCGCTCAATCATAAAAACTGCTTCTTGTTCGTCCATAAGTCCCTTCATCCTGGATTCTTGAGTTGCGAGAGATTTAGTCTACCTGAAGAGGCCCCACTGAGCTACGCATGGACATCGGCAGACTCCGCAAAACAACACTTGCCCCATGCGCCCGTTCTGTGTAGGATTCTCAGCGCTGTCCAGGTCCCCATCGTCTAGCGGCCTAGGACACCGCCCTTTCACGGCGGTAACTGGGGTTCGAACCCCCATGGGGACGCCAAATAAAACAACAAGTTAGCAAATTATGCACGGTTAACTTGATTAAACGCTGCAATTATGCTGCACTCAGTTACAGATATACGGGTGCAGCGTGAGGTGGCAGCATGGCAACGATTAACCCAAGAGTAGATCAAGACAACAACGTGATCGGCTGGCAAGCCATCATCCGTAAACGCGAGTTCCCCTCCCAGACGAAAACCTTCCGCACTAAGCGCGATGCTGAATCGTGGTCAAAGATCACTGATTCAGAAATGGTCCGTGGCGTTTTCATCCAACGCAATGATGCCGAGCGCACGCTGCTTTCTGACGCTCTGGACTGTTGGCGCGTGATTGCAGGTTCACCCCCTGCGGGGCAGACCGCCGTCTCCTGAGCAGCACTTAGCGGTTTGAAGTCTGCTCCTGCAAACCGACTCCGGGAGACCTACTGCCGTCTTCAGTACGACACCGCAAACTCGCGTTTGCGTTCGTGAGACACCACCGACGGGCTGCCAGGAGGTCAGAACATGAAACCCAGCCAGGAATCGGGCTCATGCCTAGCAATCGTCTCGCAACCGGCCGTTTTTGAGAAAACGTGGCATGCCATTGCGTCGGCCCCATCGGCGTGCTAACGTCACGTTATTACCTCTGGAGACAGTCATGCGCAAAGTCTTTCATACCAGCCAATTCATGGCAGGTAATTCACCTGCCGTCCGCATCCCTGTGAGTATGGCATTCCCGAAGCAGACCAAATTGGTCGTGATTCGAGAGGGAAACAGGCTCATCGTGGAGCCTGAAGAAGATTCGCTCGAATCGCTTCCGGCGCTGTTCGCTGCGCTGCGCCCACAGCACACCGGCGAGCGCCCAGAGTTTGTCGAGACGGAAAGATCTTGGTGATACTGCGCTACTTGCTGGACACCAATATTTGCATCTACCTCATGAAGGAGCAGCCCGCATCAGTCATCCGGCGGTTCGCGGCCTGCAAGCCCGGTGAAATTGGGATCAGTTCGATCACCTGGGCTGAATTGTGCTGTGGCCTGGACGTGCATAACAACCAGTTCGAAATGGCCACGCTCTTGAGCAGGCTGATCGTCAAGGATTTTAACGTGGATGCAGCGGACCTCTTCGGAAAGCTCTCCCGGCAGTTCCCAGCCAGAAAGAGCAGCTTTGACCGCATGATTGCCGCGCATGCTTTATCGCTGGGAGTTACGCTGGTGACCAACAACACGGCCGATTTCGATCTCTATGTCGGTGCAGGACTGGTCGTCGAGAATTGGGTGACATGATGGCGAAGTTGCACTTCCTGATCATCAACGGGCTTTTCAACCCCTGTCAAAGGCTTCCTGTAGAGATTTTCTGTTGAAGGGCCGGTCCAGACTGCAAGCGGACGTTGGATTGAGGCATCTGGCTTCTCTAATAAATGATGGGCTGTGACTACCGCCCCTCACGCTACGTGACCAAAAAGTCTCCCAACGCTCCCAACGCTCCCAACGCTCCCAACGCTCCCAACGCTCCCAACGCCATCAGTATTACTGACCGCACTCACATCATGAAGCATTTTCGCAGGTCGAGCACACAGGGGGTTACACATGGGGCACGGTTCCAATGAAGCAGTAAGAGATGCAGAAGAAGATTTTCGCGAAAAAATCTCACCGGAAATTGCCAAAAATGCGGCTGAATTAGTTGCAGCCGGTGACATGGCGCGAGCTGAGGCGATTAAAGCAGCAACCGATCACCAGCGATACATGCAGGAGGCTGTCAGCGATGAAACAGGAACTGTTGAGACGCTGAAGGAAGCACAGAGGCCTGTACCTAGTCGTAAAGTATCAGCACATCAGGTCAAGGCTATCGCTGAGGAGTTAATAGATCACGCGCGTGAGGCTGCTGATGATTTCTAAGTGACATGGACTTGGGCAGGAGTTCGTCAAGCCTACTGTTTTCTGGACACCGGAAGTGCTGCCTCCGAACGCCTGCTCCTGCTGCATGCCGTCGTTGGGTACTAATGGTCGGCAGCAGACTGGTAGCGGACGTTGAGTTGGATTACCCTTCGACGAGGATGATGGGTGGTGCTCAGGGGCAGCCTGCAGGGCGGGTCAAGACTGGAAGCAGACGCTGGATCGCGGGGATGCCGGGCCAATGGGTGCTCTAGGAGCGAGGACCTTGGGGATGCATGACTGTCGAGGTTGTCTTATAATTTCGCGAACATGGCTGCGAGTAAGATGGGTGAACATAGTGCCAGTCCGCCCGCGTGGCAGCAGGCGACGAATACCGGGCTAGGCAGTCTCTGCGATTGGTCTGATGTCGGCATGCCAGGCTACCTGTGCGACACGAGCGCAATCAATCTGTTACGCGCTGGCTGTTCGCAAAGGACGAGACAATACGAGACAGAAATATACAAATTTTCTAAAGTAATAAGTCGCGCTTCAGTATTGAATAAATCATGACTTACCTCATGTTTGGTGAACCGAACCTGAGGATGCTAAATTGAAACATAACTCAACAGCTAACCACATAAATCATCGATGGATAAAATGGCCAAAACGCTTATTTATAGAATTTTTTCAAATCAAAATTTATGGACTTTTGCTGCGTCAATAATAACAGCAATTGGCGCTATTTATCCATTATATTACTCAAGCAATGCACAGCTAACAGGAGACCTAGTTGTGCGACCATTGCTGGCAACATCTGTTTTCCCTTCCGCCGATTTGAGCCCGGAATTAAGCAAGCATCTAAAATTAGAATTCATGGATAAAAAATTAAACCCTTCTCACGTTCAACTTTTGGTATACACCATACAAAATCTGTCGCCTAGAATAATAACACCAAAAGATTTTTACAAACCTATTAAGATAACCGCTCTTGGTGGGCGACAACTTATTAATGTTACTGCTAATACAGAAGAAAACAGACCACCAATTACACCGGTGGTAAAAAATAAATACGAAGCAGAAATACCACCAACATTGCTTAACCCAAAAGATAGTTTTTCTGTGACTGTCCTTTTGGATGCTGGACACAAAATTCCAATTATAAGCAACCCGTATTCAAATAGTGAATCTAGTGTTCAGTGGACGGCGCTGATTAAGGGGGAGACTTTAATAAATTACGACCCCAAAAAACCAAGTAAATTTTTATCTGATCTTGATCTTTATGTTTACATTTACCACATAGGGTATGCGGTTGTAGCGCTATTTATTTTGGGGATAGTGTTGTCATTTGCTCAGGTTTATAGATTTTTTATTTCCGACTACATATATCAAAAATTTATTTTTTCGTCTATTGAAATAACGGTTAGAGTTGCATTGGCGTGGAGCGCTGCAGAATCAATTATTAGTTTGTTTGACATGCCAACAGAAGCCCCAATTGGTTATTTATTTATGGCCGCCTACGTTGCAATAATACTGTTGCCTTCGCTTGTCTCTATAAAACAATTTATTGTTAAGCAACTCTCTAATAGTACGCCATGATATCAATATCTGAAAGCGATACGAGCAATATAAAACAATATTTTCTGAACCATGAGCAATTGGACGCTTTCGGGGGCATTTCCTACCCTGCAAAGGTGCATCAACGCGTATGTCTTTCTATATTATAAAAACGTCACTATAGCGAGTAGCTGTTGCCTGCTAAGCTTTGAATGACAGCAAACGCTGCCCTGTCGCCGTTGAGCCCTGATGGTCGGCAGCAGACTGGAAGCAGACGTCCGCTTGGGATGCATATTGGCTCGATAAGGATAGTCATCAGGAGAAATTAATTGTTCTATCTAATTTCTGCTAAGCACTTACCATGAAAGGACGTTTTACCCTAGTTTCACAGGCGGCCAGCCAGACTAACAATAGCTTCCTTTATAACCTTCATGGTTTCATCCAATCTTCCAAGGACAAGCTTGGTGTTACCGTATGTACGATATTCTTATCAACATGGCCTCCTTAAACCATCCTACCAACTTGAATCTCTAGTCATCTAAAATTGCGATGGCCATTTGAAGGATAAAGCCGACTGATTGCTAAAAAGCTTCATCCTAGAGTACACTCCAAGCAGGCCACCCAACAACAGGAGTCACGGCATCGTGATAGGGAAACATTATATTGTTATCATAGACTACATTTTAATAGCGATAACAATTCCGTCCTTTATACTTTTATCCTTATATATGTGGATAAAAACAATAAAAAACCGATATCAAAACTTTCCTTAATAATCTTTTCCGCATCATTTGCAACATCTATTGCATTGTTTTTCTTGTTCTTATTTTGGGTCCTCACCACGGATACAGAAATTCCAGGATTTATTACTCGGTATGTAGAAGGTCTCTTTACAAAAGAAAGCATAGATATTTCAACTCTTAGCTATGTAGCGTGGTTCTTTTTACTGTTTTCATGGTGGTATATTATGCCGAAAATAATAAAATATCGGCGATTTTCCTTTTTGAAGAGATACAGGAAAAGCATTACCCTTTTTCTGTCCTCGCATCAATTGTCAGCCGTGGTTTCGTTTTCATTTATTTATTTTTCGTTATTATTAATATCTGTGGTAGACTTCTTTGCCGCAAAGAACAATTATTGGTTACTCCTTTTATTTTATTGGTCGGTATTTGTTTTATTTACCGCGGCTCCGCCATATGTATCGGCAACTCTCGACCCACATAAGAGATAAAAAACTAGACAACGCTCTCCTTGGATGGTCTCAGAGGCATTTGTTGGCCCTGAAGGTTTTTATTACTAGCACCCATCAGTTCATTTTGTTACAGACGACTGCTCCCGACCCGTTGCAGATGTTCGTGGTTTGCGAAAGTAGACGCTGATTTAGGCTGAATACGCACGAACCCTGGTCGCCGGTGGTCGGGGCGCCCCACTCCATCGCTGCCTATCAGTGGTATTTGCACCGCTGCTCAGGCTACGCCGAGGTCGGCCTTCACTTGGTCCAGGCCATTGCGCAATCCCGGCACCGGCCAAACTTGGTTAACGTCGAAAGGGTGCGCTTTTACAAGCCAGTAGACCACGAGAACAACTGGCTTTGCGAATAAACCACCAGCCGATGCTGCGCGTTCCTGAATCTTCTTGGTGACGAATGGGGTGAGCTCCGCCTTCACGCCATCCAGGCTTGCCTCTTTGAGCAGGCCCTTGTACGTGTCCAAGATGTCGCGGGCCTCAGGATCGCTTGATGTCGGCGTAATAGAAACCAAGATGGGTTTGACCGTCTCGTCAAGGAAGGTGCACCAGTGCTCGATCTCTCGATTCACCTGATCGAGTTCGTGAACAGCGTGGACGAACATCTCGTCGGTCGTTTCCATGAGAGCCATGCACCGGGCAACGAGCCGCTGCACGGTTAAGGGAACGTGTTCGCCTTTGTAAATTCGGTCGTGACCCAGCTCCGCGTACGCATGTTGCAGGACGGTGCGAATTTGCACTTCGCACGACAGTCCTTCTGGAATCGTCACGCCATTGTGGCTGAACTCCTTGTTGTTGCGCAACAGGTAATGGACTGACTGATATTCAAACGATGTGGGGTCCTTGGCTTGCTCGTCTACTGGATTTCTGTCACGACTGAGGGACCACGCCGTCTGCCCGACAATGGCTCTCTCTACAACTTCAATGTCTGTTTTCAAGAGGACGACGAACCGAGATCCGACGAGGTCGGTCATTTGCTCCTTCGGCTGTGCGTATTTCTTCTTCTTGAGCTTTTTGAGCGCAGACTTTCTCTCCTTGTAGCGATAGTCGGGCGGAATCTTGAAGAACGACTTGTACGCTTCGTCGCCCAGCTCCAGTTTCACGAGTTCGGTGATACGACCCACGATAAAGCCTCCCCACGCCTGCAGCGCAGGGCGCAATTCGTCCAGCCAGTCACCAAATTCGTTCTCATTCATTGCTTGCTACGGTCCCCCGTACGGTCACGGTCGTCGTCCCATCGCCGTTGTCCTTGAACTCCAGGAGTGCCTTGACTGCGTCAGCGGGCGTGGAGATCACCACGTCCGAGTCGAAATACACCTTCTGACGCCGACGCAGGCGATTATTCACATATTCCACATCCTTGGTGATCGCGTGCGCGGGAAATCCACTATTTTGCATGTAGGCAACGTAGTCCGCTTGATCCTTCGCACCTTGGATGTGAACCTGTGCAAAATTGGAAACGCTTAGGGTCTGGGTGTTGCTGCGCAACTCGGTGCGTAACGCCTCGCCCAAGGCAATCCGTTTGCCCTGACTGAATCCTTTTTCGTCGAAGAATTTCAACGTCTTCTCGAAAAAATCCTGCGTGAGGCGGCGGTCCGACGCCGCGACATTGGAACCAAGGAACTCGCTGTAAAAATAGAACGCCGCCCTCCTCGACTCCGTGCCGGTCATGAGGTGGTCGTAGACATGAACGCTATGATGCTCCGGAGCGTACTTGCCGCCCTTCTTTCCCGTCCCAGCCGCCGTTCGCAAGAAGAAGCCGATCTTGTAGAGGCGCTGGCTTTCGGTCAGGAATAGGTCGTTCAGCACATCAAGTACCGACTGCCCTTGCTTGGTCGTTTCGGAAAGAGCCTGTTCGAGGTCTGCCTTGATGAAGGCCGCGAATGGTTGGCCAATTGCGCCGACCGTGCCGCTCATCGAAATCAACTTGGCGGAACTGAATGCCTTACTAAGTTGCACCTGCGTGAGCTTTTCAGCAGCAGCCTGAGCGTGGGCTTTAAAGTCCAGATCAGCGCAATCCATCATTACGCAGGCAAGCCCGAATGCGCTATCATCTCTTGTGTCCTCGAAGTCGGCTTGCACACCGTGTGAGTTGTGACCCAAGGCCTTGCTGATTCGGGCAACCACGACGTCGCTAACGGCACTGTTTAGATGCAATACGTCAGTGCCCCCCGACGGGGGCACGAGATTCTTGTTCAGATCTCGCGCCGGAATGGTGTGAACCACGACCCGGTTTATGGCCATCTGATCGATTTTTAGCAAGCGCATTCCTCCTCGTTAGGTTGCCGCCGATCAAAATCAGATCAAGTATCCGATTGAGTTTTGACCTGAGATCTGAACCGGGTTCTTGGTACTCCGATATTCGGCACATATACCCCCCAACGCTGTTTCTTGAAACGCCTTCGCCCACATAAGTTGACGGACACCAGGCAGTCGTGAACAGCAGCAGGTTATTTGCACCTGGTTGACAGGCTGCTATCGGCGCCGCTAGCGGCCTGTCAGATTATTCGCGTAACTTACTGATTCTATTGCATCGACTATTTTCTTAAAATTTACAAATATGATTAGCAATCAATAGGTTGCATTTTTTTTCAAAATCGAAGTCCGACAGCTGCTAGGTCACGGTCTGCTCCTTGCCGATATTACTCGTTCCTGTGCACGGGTGGAATGTCTGTTTCCGCTGCCCAGCCGCCGTTCGTAGTCGCAGGTCGAATTGGTGATAGGCAGCCAGCCAGAGAATCTGATTGCCGTGGCCAGACTGCTCGTTCATCCCTGTTTTGCACAAAACGACACATGTTGAGAATGACTCTGGTTAACCAGTTCTTACACGCGACAGGCATTTCTCCCGTCACCCCTTCACAATCTCTGGTCAACCTCTTTTTGCATATAGCCATATCCTATTGCGTACTACTACATATACACTTTGAGCTTTTCGTGCCTAATCACGAGTTACGCCACCCCCCTCCCCCGCCTGTTCCTTACCCCCCAGTGGGAGGTCGTACCCCGCAGGGCACAGGGGTAATCCGGTTATACTGGAACCGGAATTGTATAGACAAAAACAACCATGTTTGTTGGTTATGCTGTAACCAGACAACCACGGCAGCTACTCCGGCCCAAACGTTGATGTTGACGTGGGCGCTGATGTAGGCATCGGCGCCGATCCGCCTCCGCCTCCTTGCCGTGCATGCGCCAACGGATCATATGCATCTGGCAAGGACCCCGCCTTCCATGCGTCTGCAATGTCCTTTGAGCCAAAAGGGGCGTCCACGCGATGACCGTTTCGCATCCCAACGCACAGATTTTATCGATCTGCTTTTCATGATCCGAATCAGTACGCCTTTGAGTTTCAGCCGTTTTCTCATTCTCCAGACAAACATAAACGGTGGCGGACTGCTTCAAGACGGACTGCACATGTGGCCGATCCAGGAACGCGCGAACCCCCGCGCCGCCGGATACGACCTGACTCCTTGCCTCCGCATAATCCGGCCAACATGGAATGAGGGTCGTAGTCGATGCGAGTGCCAAAACCGCTACCGTGGCGCTGGAAGGCGTAAAAAACGTTACACTGACCCTGCGCGATGTGAGCTGGGCGCGCGCCCGTTATGACGCGCCCCGGCCCGTCGGGTAGACACGGTCCTGCATCCAGGCCATTTGATATGGCTACGCCCTTATGTCAACACCGTGACAGCGGGCGCTGGTCAGGAGTGGGGTGCAAATGTCTGGTCCTCAGCAGGCAAAACGCGGGTTGGCAACTTCACCCAGGTGCATCAGGTACAGGGCGCCTTAGCCAGTCTGGGGCCGGATTTTGCGGGGTATGGGCTGCCACTTGTTGAGCTACGAATGCCCAAGGTCAAACAGAAGATCTCCGCCTGTTTCCGAACTTCTGATGGGGCTGGCGCCTTCTGCACGATCCGATCCTATCTGGAAACCTTACGCAAGCAGGGCATCGACCTGCTGCACGCCTTGGTCCAATCCTTTCAGTGGGAAACCCCACAGCCCACCATCGGGTAACTGTACCCCTAGTGAATAGTTACGGTTAACTATAGTGCACACCCACAGATCGCGTAAATAAAACACAACAACGTTAGAAAATCCTTGCAAATATAACCCAGACAGCTTCACGGAAAACTATAAATAAGCATTTTATTTGATGTTCTGAACTTTAGACATGCAGGCTCGGCACCGGCCTGTGGATGCGGTGCAATCGGGCAGGATTACTGAGGAATAAGTGGGTCAGTCGGCCTTTTTTCGGGGTGGGCAATCGATATCTACCCAAGGGAGTTCCCCCGGCAGGATTCCCCACATGGGCGGAAATGGCAGCAGCCTTTTCGCGTCCCTGCAGAACCAGTTCAGCCCTCCGCAGGAAACCCGAACCGCTTCTCCAACAAGATAAAATCTCTGAAAAAAAACCGGCATTTTTTCCGGGTGAATG
Source organism: Acidithiobacillus sp. (assembly GCF_023229925.1). NCBI lineage: Bacteria > Pseudomonadati > Pseudomonadota > Acidithiobacillia > Acidithiobacillales > Acidithiobacillaceae > Acidithiobacillus > Acidithiobacillus sp. The sequence goes on from NZ_JALNYM010000001.1 coordinate 912,652, forward strand.
GGCGGTTTAAAGTCTGAGCTACAACCAGCGTTGCCATCGCTTTGAGACCTACCCCTTGATTCAATACCCTCTGCAACAGATTCCGCTCATCTGCGATCAACTGCAGGTATTTCCTTCCCATTCTTCAACTCTGACCCCTTTGGACCATCGGCGTTGCATTTCATTCTTGAGCGCGCGGTGTTTTCCATAAGCAACATTATTGTATGAAAAATAGTACATACATATGATACAATTACGGTTGACACCACCAAATTATTATTGCTAGGTTAGAAACACATGCAGGTTTATGTGCGTGTTCATTGCCCGATATCCATGATCTAGAAAGACCTGTTAAGGAGAGTAATCGTATGAAGCACATTGCACGCAATTTGTTGTTAGGACTTGGTGTCTTTAGTCTCGGTAGCACCTTGGCTTTAGCCGATATGGAACCGCCCGTGAGCTCTGCTCAGCAGCCTGCCAGCACAGCTACCCAACCTGGTCAGAGCGCTCCGGCGCCGATGATGCCGGTGCAGCCGGCCCAGAGCCTTCATGTTGGTCCAACGGAGTTGCGCCACTTTGCATCGGTCATTGTGGCCATTCGTCCGATCGACAAGAAAGTGCATCAGGAGATATCGACGAAAAAAATTACCGCCGCACAGCATCATCAGATGATCGTGAAATACGGAACGAAAATAGAGCAGATATTGGTTCAGAATCATCTCACGCCAGTGAAATATGAAATGCTGTTGAAAAAGGCGCAAACAGATCCGGCGTTCGCTCAACGTACGGAAACCGTCATAAAGACTATGGCCAGTTACTGAGGATAAACAACGTGTTGGGCGATAGCCGCACACTGCTCGCTACCGCGTGGGTTCTTTTGGGGATGGCGAGCGTGACAGTATCCGCGGCTACCACCATGTCTCAGTTCGAGGGGAATGCGCGCCATTTAGCGTTTACCCCGGATAAGATCGGCAGCTTCGATACCTTCATCGGTCAGCACATCATCGCTCCTCCCTCAGTCGATGGAAAAACTCTGTTGGTAACGACGGGGAAGACGGGATACCGCCAGGAGGGGCAGGTGCTGCGCGTCGATGCGCAGACAGGCGCCATTTTATGGCGAAGCGCTTTGGGCAATATTAGCATGACACAAGCGATCGTGGCGGGCCATGATGTGATAGTAGGGCTCGGTGGCAAACGCATGTTTGCGGTCAACCCAGGCTACTCTTGTCGTTCCCGATTTCCCCACGCCATCGAGGCACTCCAGGCGGCTACCGGCAAGGTGGTCTGGGAATATGCCACGCACTGTCAGGATATGGCGACACCTGCTTATGCCCACCATGAAATTTTAACCCCTACCGGAGGCGGCCGTTTCATCGCCCTGGACGCCCGCACGGGGAAGTTGCTTTGGCAGATACCCATCGGTGGGTGGTCGGCGATGTCTTCCCCTGCCAGAGTTGGCTCGAATCTTTATTTCGGAACGGATAATCTCTTCACCCACCGCAATGATTTTTACGATATCGACTGGCGGACCCACAAAATTCGTTGGTCGCGGAATTTTGCGCATACCGTCAATCTTGCAGAAGCATCCCCAGTGGTGCGTAGGGACACCGTGTTTACGGCGTTCATGCGTAAGGATTCCTATGACCTGTGGGACATTCTGGTACATCTCTGGAAACACACCCCGATGCGCGACTTTACCTTCGAGGTGGTGAGTCTGAATGCTGTGACCGGGCGTTTGATTCATCGAAAGAATATCTATACCCATCACCTATCGCCGCGCGCATGGATTCATGAGCGCATCATCAGCAGCGAAATATATTGGAAGAACTGGGTAGTGGCGGCACTACGGAAAATCGGCCACGCCATCCATATACCGGCCCTGTTTTCCAGTATGCGCAAGTCCGATCCGATGCACCCGGGAATCTATGATCCCCCCCTCACCGTGTGGCATCGTATCATTTATGTCGAACCACGCTTGACCAAACGTTTATATGCGCTGGATGCGCGTACCGAAAGAATTCTCTGGATCTTCCGGACAGGGGCAGATGTTAGCAATCCCAACGTATACCATGGGACCCTCTATACCGTGAATGCCCAGGGAATTTTGTATGTGTTGAATGCGCGAACCGGCAAACCGATACATACCGAAAAACTCGCAACCGGTACGGTTGGACCATCCGATGGGCTGCTCAGCCCGTATGCCTTTGTCGTGGGAGGCACCTCCGGGAAACTGGTCTCTCTGCCTATTGGGCACATGAGCACGGTCGATGGTATCGACAAAGGTGTTACGCACCACGTTAATTTCGACTCTTTGTCCCGCCCTATTCGGCGGTAAAAAACGTGGCGTGTTCTCCGTTATTTTATGTCAATCAGCGTCAGCCATTGACCATGCGTCAGCACCAAATATTTGCCACCTATGGAGTGTTATAACGCTTCGTAACTCTATGGACTAAAACATAAACATCAAATTCTTGATCTGATCAAAGGTGAACAAGCTTGACGCTGATCAAAACTTGATACACTCAGGCGCTGTTTTACAGACAAGCAAACCGCCGCAGTCTTCGCCGGCCTGAAAGCGCGCCGCTTTGGAGCGGAACTGTTGCGTATGGCGCAGCGGAAACTGGCACAGTTGCATCGCGCCGGCCAAATCGAAGATCTGGCTGTACCGCCAGGTAACCGCCTGGAGAAGCTCTCCGGCGATCGGAACGGCCAATGGAGCATGCGCATCAATGATCAGTGGCGGATTTTTTGCTTCGTATGGCGCGACAGCAACGCCTGGGACGTGGAGATCGTGGATTATCACTGATGGATGGAGGTATATCGTGAGCATTCGTGTGGAAGAGATCGAAAAGATGGATTTTTCCGATGTGGCGAATCTGCGCGCAGGTCGGTCTGCCCCCATTCACCCCGGCGAGATCTTGCTGGAAGACTTTCTGAAGCCGATGGGCATCACCCAGTACCGTCTAGCCAAGGAAATCGGCGTCCCGCAGCGCCGTATCGGGGAGATCGTGATGGGAAAGCGGGCCGTTACCCCGGATACCGGGCTGCGGCTGTCCCGGTTTTTCGGAATGAGCGACGGTTTCTGGGTGGGCCTGCAAACCGATTACGATCTCGCCGTGACGCGCCACGCCATGCAGGCAGTTCTCAATAAGATTCAACGATACGACGTTCATGCGGCGTAACGACCAGGATCCGCTGGTAACGACTCCGGCAGGTTGAGTTTGCCGCACTCTGTGGCAGGTGGACTGAAAGGCTATATTGCAGCGGGGGCGGACATTCCCGCCCAGTGTATCTGGAGGAGTAATATTAGTCAGAGGCGTGGGCCATCTGGTAAATTGCATAACTGATAGCCTATCAAAATTCACGATATAGGCCATGAATCCGGAAAACGATTTCAAGAGGTATTTTTGAAGCGGTAACGGGTTGATTCTGTGGGCGTCCGTGCCCCGAACTCATGGCCTCTCAAAAACGGTGGTTTTGTGCTGTCGCACAAGTCCCAAGGCATGTGACACGCATTGACAGTAAGGCGCTTTTGCATTACTGTGGGCGCATCATTACAAGCGACTGTGAGGACAGCATGACCACATTGACCGTTACCGCGCGGGGACAGGTGACTTTTAGAAAAGACGTGCTGCAACACCTCGGCATCAAGCCGGGAGAAAAGATCGAGCTGGATTTGCTGCCCGATGGCAGGGGCGTGCTCAAAGCAGCCCGGCAAACCGGAACGGTTGCCAGTTTTGTCGGCTTACTCGCGGGCCGAACAAAGAAAGTCGCCACCATTGAGGAAATCAACGTGGCGACCGCACAAGGCTGGGCCGGTAAAGAATGAAAATCGCTGTTGATACCAACGTACTTGTTCGTGCTGCTGTGGGCGACGACCCCGCACAAGCGAGCATTGCCGCCAAGGTCTTGACCGAAGCCGAGTTGATCGCGGTCGCGCTGCCGTGCCTGTGCGAATTTGTGTGGGTGCTGCTCAGGGTCTACGGCTTCCAACCATCCGACGCAGCCGCTGCGATCCGCGCTCTACTTGCCGCCACCAATGTGGAAGTGAATAGGCCGGCCGTAGAGGTTGGCCTATCGGTACTCGAAGCTGGCGGGGATTTTGCTGATGGCGTCATTGCCTATGAAGGAAATTGGCTCGGTGGAGAAACCTTCGTTTCTTTCGACAAAAAAGCGGTTGCCCTTCTCACGGCACAAGGGCAATCAGCACGCCTTTTGTGAGAAAAGGCGATGAGGATGGGCGGTTTCAATAGTGAGTGCTGGATAATCCCGCTTCAAGGCATGTTCCAAGGCGATGTCCATGTGTTTTTCTCCTGTATCTAAATTTAGAGCGCGGGCGCATTTCCCAGCGTTACGCTCTCCATGTCGGTTGCTGTGGCCATCCACCCCTGCTGTTCCTGATGGCAAAACAGGGTCAAGCCCTAATATCCTGTAGGAATGGTACGCCTGGACCGGTCTTTATCTGGGCGAGAAGGCTATGGAGCAAGGCAAAACGCAACGCTTGCGCCTTTACCAAGACGAAAACACCGGTGTGATGTGGCTCGTTGTGATGAATAGCGAGGTCCCTTGCGGGTTGCCCGACGCATTTTTCTCCGAAAGGATTGGCGATTTCGCTCTTGTGCGGCAGGGAGAATCGCTACTGGTTGGCCGGATCTCCGCCCCTAGCCAAAACATTCTGGGCCGGGTTCTAAGCCGCATGGCAGTTTTCATGAAACGAACGCTCACCACATCAACAGCGCAGCCGCCTCGGCTAACGCCTTGTCTTTGCGACGCAGTTCCCGCTCCAACTCACGAATCTGTTTCTGGTCTGCACGGGCTTGCGCACCCGCTGTCTGTTTCTGTTGGGTGGCGGTCTGCTGTCCAACAATACAAGCCTGTTTCCACACTTTTACCTGATCTGGATACAGCTCTTTCTCCCAACAATATTCGCTCAACGGTCGCGGTAGAGACAGTAGTTACCCACTGCCCCCGCACAGATCCGTACGAGCGGAATTACCGCATACGGCTCCTACCTTAGGTCATGACGCGAAACCTTTGCGATGGGTGGGGATGAGCCAGTTTTACGGGAGGAAGGTATCGGTTCACTATCGGCCCAAAACGCCGCCAAGACATTCGTGCGCGCTGACTGCGTCGCCTTAACGCATGCAGCCATGCGCGAATCACTTCCGTCCGGAAGCCATTCAGCCTATCCGTGTTGCCGGGGACGGCGAAGTACGCAAAGTACCCGCGTAGCACCGTTCCCAACCAACGGCCTGACACCCTAATGGGTTCATGCCGTCGCCGCATCAACGTTTCCCTGATAGCACGCAACGTCTGGCGCATGCGTTTCTTGACCTATGGTGGACCCAATGCCATTGCTGGCGCGAACGCCCATCATCGTCGCCGCTTTCAGCATCCCCTTGTCCAGCGATAACACCAGATCGGCCCCATGATTTCTGGCGATGGCCAAATGCAATGCATCGGCAGTGCGCAGACCCGTCGCATAGTGCCGAATGTAATTCCCTGCCAATACAAAATCGTCGTGCCCAGGGCGCAGCACACGGAAAGCATCACGAATCAAATCATCGCACATGCTTTCGGCGGCTAGCGCCTCCTCCTCACGCAAACCACTCATGCGGACCTCGCGGGCCAGCAGGCTGGAGAACTCAAGCCGCGTGAAGCTGCTCAACACAAATTCACCAGCAGGCAATGCTTGCAGGTATGCGGCCACCTGCACGCTCGTCGGTTCCTCCAGAATGAGTGGCGCCAGAAAACTCGTATCAAAATACCACACCTCAGGTCGACTCATCCCGCATCTCCTGCAAGAGGTCAACACTCAGTTTGCGCCAATGTGGCATTCTGGCCCGAAATGCAGCAAGGCGGTCAAACGGGAGTGGTCCGGTGGTTTTATCCGCGCTCTCCACGCGCGCTACAGGCCGCCCATGGCGCGTGATAACCACCACTTCACCGTTTTCCACCTGATGGAGTATTTCGCTGAGATGCGCCTTGGTTTGGGCCAGGGTATAGGTTGCCATAGTGGTGTGCCCTGTATGACCATAATAGTAGTCATACTAAAGATCGGCAGCGCAAGCGTCAATGCATCACGTCACCATCTCCATTTGATCCGTCGCCAGACTTGGCACGCGCCGCCCCTTTCTTTGTCTCCCGCCCTTTCTTACACTGTAGGCTACGCCTCAACAGGACTTTTTATGCGCGCCAGTCAGATCTTCATCCCCACTCTTAAGGAGACACCCGCCGAGGCGGAGCTCATCAGCCACCAGTTATTGCTGCGCGGGGGCTTTATCCGCCGTCTGGCTTCCGGCTTGTACACCTGGATGCCCTTGGGGTTGCGGGTGTTGCGCAAGGTGGAACGGGTGGTGCGCGAGGAGATGGACCGCAGCGGCGCACAGGAACTGCTGATGCCACTGGTACAGCCCGCCGAGCTGTGGCAGGAGTCGGGGCGTTGGGAACAGTACGGCCCGGAGCTGCTGCGCTTACGGGATCGTCATAATCGCGATTTTTGCCTGGGACCCACCCATGAGGAAGTCATCAGCGATCTCGCGCGGCGGGAGATTCACTCTTACCGGCAGCTTCCCGTCAACTTCTATCAGCTTCAGACCAAGTTTCGCGATGAAATACGGCCTCGCTTCGGACTGATGCGCGGCCGCGAGTTCATCATGAAGGATGCTTATTCCTTCCACATGGATCATGCCTCCCTGGAAATCACCTATCAGACCATGTATGAAGCCTATCAGCGGACGTTTACCCGTCTTGGGCTGAACTTCCGTGCGGTAGAGGCGGATAATGGGGCCATCGGCGGTAAACGCTCCCATGAGTTTCATGTGCTGGCAGACTCGGGGGAAGACGCCATCGTCTCCTGTCACCACTGCGATTATGCCGCCAACATGGAAAAGGCCGCGAGTCGCCCCGCGCCCGCAGAAACGGAGGTACCGCTGGCTGCCGAGCAGGTACAGACACCGGGTATCCGTACCGTGGCGGGGCAGGCGGAGCACCTGGGTATCAGCACCGCAAAAATCGTCAAGACCGTATTGGTGGTGGCCGACGGCAAGATCGTGATGCTACTGCTGCGCGGTGACGACGAACTGAATCTGGTCAAGGCGGGGCATGCCCTGAATGCCCAGGACGTGCACATGGCCAGCCCGGAGGAGGCTGAATCGGCCACGGGCGCACCCGTGGGCTTCATCGGCCCCAAGGAGCCGCTGCTGCCTGTCCCCATCATGGCGGATCACCGCGCTCTTGGCGTAACCAATTTCAGCACCGGCGCCAATGCGGCGGAACTGCACTGGATCAATCTCAACTGGGACCGCGATCTGTCGCGCCCGGCGGCGGCCGATCTCCGCGATGTCCGCGCCGGCGATAGCTGCCCCCATTGTGCGGAGGGCACTCTGAGCATCCGCCGTGGCATCGAGGTGGGTCACGTCTTTCAGCTTGGTGAGCGCTATAGCGAGAGCATGGACATCACCGTGCTCGACGAAACCGGCCGTGACGCCACGGTCACCATGGGTTGCTACGGTATCGGGGTATCGCGGGTGGTAGCGGCGGCGGTGGAGCAGCATTTCGACGATCGGGGCATCACCTGGCCGGTGGCTCTCGCCCCCTTTGAGGTAGGCATCGTCGCCATCAATGCGCGCAAGTCGCCAGAAGTGGCCGCCGCCGCTCAAGCCCTGCATGATCGCCTGGAGGCGCTGGGCTACAGCGTGTTGCTCGACGACCGCGATGAGCGTCCGGGGGTGCAGTTTGCCACCATGGATCTGATCGGTCTGCCCCATCGCATTGTGGTCAGTGACAAAGTGCTGGCGCAGGGCGTTTGGGAATATCGGGCGCGACGCGCCACCGAAAACGTACTGCTCGACGAAACGCAACTCATGGACACCCTGCGCAAGGAGCATCCCCGTGGATAAATCACCCGTAAAGACCCCCGTAAAGCACATTTTGGTGGCCGTCGACTTTTCGCCGATGGCCCTATATACCGCCCGGATGGCGGCGCAAGAGGCCCAATTGCACGGCGCCAGCCTCACCTTGCTCCACATTTTCAACCCGCAAATGCTCAATCTGCAGATGCCGGAAGAAATTCTGCCGCCGACCCTGGATCTGCGCGAAAAGCTGCTCCACCTGGCCCAGGCCGAGATGGAAAAACTGCGCCAGACCGTAGCCGAGAGCGGAATCACCCCGCGGGTAGAATTGGAGGAGAGTGGGGAGAATATCGGGAAGGCGGTGATTGCCTTCGGCAAGGCCCATGCAGTGGACATGCTGGTGGTGGGCAGTCATGGCCACGGCGCCATTGGCCGGTTGTTGCTGGGTTCTGTCGCCAATGACATTGTCCATTACGCCAGTTGTCCGGTGCTGGTGGTCAAGCACCAGGAGGATTGAAGTAAAATCCTAAGGCTAGGGCGCAGACTTCCCGGTGCCTGCCATTTGCGCGGCCCAGTCACTCACCGCCATGACAAAATGTTCACTTGCCCCGGCCATGGCCACGGCACCACCCTGTGCACTCGCACTGGGAAGCGTCTCGGTGAAACGAAAACAGTGCTGGGCAATCACCTGAGAATCCGCAGCCTTCACTAGCGTCGCGGTCCCGGCCACCAGTGCCTTGCCCGCATTCGGCCCGCTGAAATTCACCACGAAATCCGTCAACCTGACCTGCAACAGCCAGGTCGCTGTGCCGTTGGACTGCCCCACCAAAACCGCCCGCCACTGGCCAGAGCCTTCTAATTGATGTTGCAAGCGGCTGACAATCATCTGCGGCGGGGTGCCGGCCCAGCGGGCGTCCCGGTAGGCCAGCAGGCGCTGTGGCTCCTGATAGAGCAAATGATACTGGTACGCGTCCGTTTTCAGCCAATGTGCGGCACTGACCCGAGCCAAACGCAGTACGGGCAGCGTCGTCGTGGTGTCCATGCTGCTGGCCAGAGGGGCGGGATGCGGCGGCGTAATATCGTAGGGTGTCTGCCAGGGGACACTGCTGGCACAACCCGCGGCGAGCAAAACCATGCATGCCAGCACCATGTGTTTCCCCGCGGGTGAATATTTAGAAAGAGGGTGTTGCATGCGCTCAGTTTCCTCCTGCGGAAAAGCCCGACTCACCCGGTCCCGGCGGCGGGCCCTGATTGCCGTAGAGCAATGATTGCGGGGAACGTTGCAGCGAATGGCTGAGATCCGCTAACGCCGCGCTGCTGCTCATCAAGCTTTGGGTAAGGCGATTCACCCGCGGCAGGGTGTCATAATTGAGCGTGTTCGCCGCCCGCTCTCCTGCGACACTGAGTCCACGCAGTGACTTGGCGGCCACCGACATATCCACCAGCGGCGCTTGCGCCGCCACGGTCAGCGCATCAAGATGGGCGATGAGCACATGGCTCGCCACCATGGTGGACTGGGTGGCTGCAACCATGGCAGGCAGGGCTTTAATGGTCGGCAACAATGCCGTCTCCATCTGTACCAACTGGTCTGTGGCCTGATCTACATGGGCTAGCGTCCGCGCAAAATGTCTGCGATTCTTGTCAGTTAAAAGTGCGTTCAGGCGGTCAGCCAGTTCGTTGCTGCGATTCACCAGTGATTCACCATTACGGGACAGCACCTCAAAAAAGCTGGGGTGCATGGGAATTTCGGCCGGTCGACCGGGCACCCCCGGCAAAGGTGCGAAGTCGGTGCCGTGATCAGTCAGGGACAAATAACTCAGCCCGGTCACCCCTTGCGGCGCCAGTTCGGCGAAGGTCGCCCGGGTAATGGGCGTCACCCTATCCACCTTGATCCGCACCCTGATCATGCGCGGATTCGCCGGATCCAGGCCAATCGCGGTCACTTCCCCCACCCGTACACCTTTGAAGCGCACCGGTGCCTGAAGGGTCAGGCCCGCAACGCTGTACGGCGATAGCACATCAAAGGTGATGCCTGGCTGCTCGCCACGATGCATCCACAATCCGACGACGGCCACTCCGACCCCCAGTACGGCCAAAAAGATGAGTGCTACCAGCGCGTGCGCTCGGCTCTCCAAGAGAAACTCCTTTGCAATATCAGCGGCTATTGGAGCACAGGACGGACGCCAAGCCAATCACCACCCGACACGCGCGCAGATGAATGCACGGATTGACTTGCCACAAGACCCATGCCTAAATGGCGGGAAACTACTGGAACCCTGATTCTCTATGGACTTTGATATCCTCCGCCGTACCATGATTGACGCCCAGATTCGCACTTGGGATGTGCTCGACCCCCGCGTGCTAAGTACTGTTGCACAGGTGAAGCGTGAGCTTTTCGTGCCGACCCCATATCGGCATTTAGCTTTTGCTGATTTTAATTTACCTTTGGGGCACGGTGAGATCATGTGGACGCCAAAGATGGAGGCGAGGGTCTTGCAAGAGCTGGATCTGCATGAACCGGATCGGGTCCTGGAGATCGGTACCGGAAGCGGCTACCTGACAGCCCTGATGGCACAGCTATCGGGGATGGTACACAGCGTCGAGGATCGCGCCGAGCTCTCCCGAACGGCGGAAGGCCATTTGCGGGTGCAAGGCGTTCAAAATACCCACCTGCACATTGGTGACGGCTCTAACGGCTGGGTAAGCAATGCGCCCTATGATGCCATCTGCATCACCGGCTCCTTGCCGGTGCTGCCGAATGCCTTCAAGGAGCAACTGGCGGTCGGAGGGCGATTGATCGCTATTCTCGGCACCGGCCCGGCCATGCGGGTGCGCCGCATTTTCCACTCCCAGCCCGGCATCTTTGAAAGCTCGGAACTCTTCGAGACAGAGATTCCGCCTCTGCGTCACAAGCCGCTGCCTGTCGGCTTCGTATTCTGAGCGATCATGCGTATTGAGGCCGGGCAGAGCGTTGTCCTCGCCGTTGATCTGCAGGATCGCCTGCTCGGCACGCTTCCCCCCGTGCGACGGGCGCCGCTGCTGCACAACATCACCCAACTGCTGGAGGCAGCCACGGCCCTCGGGCTGCCCACCCTTGCCACCGCCCAATATCCGCAGGGTCTGGGACCAATCCGTGAGGATATCCGCGTCCATACTGCCGATGTCCTGGAAAAGACCGCCTTTTCCTGCCTGCGCAGCAGCAACAGTCACCGATGGCTGGAGGCACAGGACGGACGACGTCAGGTCATCCTGACCGGTATAGAGCTTCACATCTGTGTGCTGCAAACCGCCCTGGACCTGCAGGCAGGGGGTTGGCAACCGGTGGTCGTGGCCGACGCCTGCGCCAGCCGTGACGCGGAACATCAACAACCCGCTTTGGAGCGGCTGCGGCAGGCGGGGGTTACGGTCGCCGTCGCTGAGTCGGTATTTTATGAGTGGCTGGGCGACGCGGCGCACCCAGCTTTTCGCACCCTTGCCGCCGCCTGGCGTTAGGAGTGCTGCCGTGAGTTCTGCCCCACTGAGTTACCAGATCAGCGCCGCGCCACAAGCACATCTTTTTCACGTATCTCTGAATATTTCCGAACCGGACCCGGAAGGACAGATCCTCGCCCTGCCCGCGTGGGTACCCGGCAGCTATACTATCCGCGACCTCGCCCGCCATGTGACCCAAATCCGCGCAGAGCGTAATGGGCAGGATGTCGCCCTGCACAAAACCGGTAAGGACCGCTGGCGTCTTGCTGCGGGGCAGGGCCCAATTGTCGTCCATTATACCGTGTACGCTTTCGACCGCTCAGTACGCACGGCATATCTGGATGATCAGGGGGGCTTTTTCAACGGACCGGCCATCTACTTGCGGGTCTTGGGGCAGGAAGACCAAGCGCACGCCGTCCTCCTGGATGGTCCGGAAGACTGGCAGGTGGCCACCGCCCTCCCCCGGCAAAGCGGTGCAACCTGGGGCTGGGGCAGCTTTGTTGCCGCTGAGTATAGCGCCCTCATTGATCATCCGCTGCTCATGGGCACGCTCACTCTGCTGGATTTTTCGGCGGGAGAGCGGCCCCATCACCTACTCATTCAGGGAGCCCATCAGGCAGACCTGCAACGGCTGGGTCCCGATCTGACGCGCATCTGCGACTGGCAACATCATTTCTGGGGCGATGCCGCCTTTGCCGAGTACCACTTTCTGTGCATGACCAGTGCTGATGGCTATGGGGGATTGGAGCACCGCGCCTCCAGCGCCCTCCTCTGCGCCCGGGATGACCTGAGTGGCCGCAACGAAGATCATTATCAGCGCTTCCTGGGGCTCGCCAGTCACGAGTATTTCCATAGCTGGCTGGTGCAGGCCATTCGTCCCGCCGTGCTTAGCGCCAGTGCCCTGGACCGCGAGGCGCCCACACGCGACCTCTGGGTCTTCGAGGGGATAACCTCCTACTATGATGATCTCTGCCTGCACCGCGCCGGCCTGACCACGCCCGAGCAATATCTGCGCGGAATCGGGAAGGAGCTGACCCGTTTACTGCGCCGCCCCGGACGTTTCCTGCAAAGCCTGGTGGAATCCAGTGAAGATGCCTGGATCAAGCTCTATCATCCCCACGTCAACAGTGCCAACTTTGAAATCAGTTATTATAACAAGGGCGCCCTGATGGCCCTCTGTCTGGACCTCAGTCTGCGCATCGAGAGCGAAGGCACCCAGAGTCTCGACACCTTGCTCGCCCGGCTGTGGCAAGACTACGGCCGCATCGCCAAACCGCTGCCGGAAGGTCAATGCATTAATCTCGTCGAGGCGCTCGCCGGCTCGGCGCTCGCCGCGCGTTTGGATGCTTGGATTACAGAGAAGACCGACCTGCCGTTGCGCGCACTGTTGGCGGAAATGGGCATTGCGCTACACCTGCGCGCCGCCAATGGTCCGCAGGATGAAGGCGGCGAGGTCTGCGAGAAAACCCCGCCGGTCTGGCTGGGTGCGCACTGGCGTTCGCACGCGCTGGGTGCTCAACTGCGCCATGTGCAGAGTGGCGGCCCTGCAGAGCAGGCAGGGTTGTCGTCGGACGACATTCTCATCGCCATTGATGGCGTCCGGACTACAGCGGAACAATTACCGCCACAACTAGATGCGGTTCCCGCGGGGGCGACGCTACGTATTCAATTCTTCCGCGATGATATTCTTATGGAAACTCATCTGACCCCCGCTCCGCCTCCACAGGATACGGCCTGGCTGGAATTACTGGGGGATGTGGACGCGGTCGTCCTGGCACGTCGTCGTGCCTGGTTAGACGGGACTACGGCAACAGCGGAAAGTCGTTGCGCTTCCATACCATCATGATCTGACTCGGTAGCAACCCATTTCCGTACAGACCATACCCAGAGGGATATCCCAAGGCTCTTTGGGCACACGCGGCACTTCCTGAAAGGCGTGCCCCACCCCAATCAACCGCGGACGCCGCCAACTGCGGCGATGCGGCACATGTGTCAGGCTGCGATCATAAAAACCGCCGCCCATCCCCAGACGGTAACCTTCAGCGTCAAAGGCAACCAGTGGCAGAATCAGCAGGTCCAGTTCACGAACGGAACGCTGATGACGGGGAGGCACCTGCGGTTCCGGGATGCGAAAGCGATTGTTGCGCATGGCCACATGCGGGTTAAAAGGCGCAAAACGGAGGCTACGTGCAAACGGCCCGGCGAGTACCGGCAGATAAAAATGCTTGTTGACTGCGATCGGGTGCTGCATAAGCGGCAAGGGGCTGATTTCGCCCTGCATTGGCCAGTAGAGTCCGATATGCCGGGCCCGCTGAAAGTGGTTGAGACGCGCGAGGTGATCAGAGAGCGCTATGGACGCGCACTGTAATGCCTCAGGTGACAGGTTGCGTCGCTGCTGGCGCAACTGGCGGCGTAACTGACTTTTTGCTGGTACTTCATCCAGCCCTTGAAACAAAAAACCTCCCGCGTGGGTCGTGCGGCCCGCTACCCCATGAACCTGATGTACAGGTGGGAATCCACACACCGCTTTAGGCTACTCCACGAAGGAGCTGCACACCGCGGCGATGACTGAAGATCCCCTGGATAGACAATGTTGGTTCAGGAATCATCTCGACCACTCGCGCCCCGCAGGAGGCAATGCCCAAGCTACTCTGCCCCCTTATCCATGTCAACCAGTCGGCGCAGGCGATCTTCCAGCAGATTGAGTTGATCATCGCGCGCGCGAACTTGCTGGCGGGCGCGCTGCAGATCTGCAGCTAGGTTGACCGCCACCATCAGTGCGGTGCGCTCCTTACTGATCATTCGCCCCCGTGCACGGGCGGCTTCGAGCTGTTGATTCAACAGTGCCACCGCCTCCAGAAGCAATGTCTGTTCTTCGGGCAGACAGGGCACCTGATAACTTTGCCCCAGCAAAGTGATGTTGACGTGATTGGTGGTGGGACTGCGAGTTGCTTCAGGCACGGTTTTCTCCATCTGTATGGTTCTATTCTTCGTTTTCCCAATGGCTCACCTGCGTGAGCAGCTCACTGAGCCGCAGACATACCGCCTCCTGACGTTCCCGCAACAAGATATTCTCGGCGTCGAGCATCTGGATTTGCTTTTGCAGAATCTGCAGGGAACGTTTGTCACGTCCATCTCCTTCCAGATGACGACGCAAGCCGCGATAATCCGTTATAATGTTTTCCAGCTCTGCGAACAGAGATTCAAAACGGGACTCCAACACTGCGCCACCCCACCTTACCAAGGATTTTGCCTCCGAGTGTACGAAGCGACCCAGCCATTTGCAAACTGAGCCAGGTCGTTCCTGATCATGCCTCTTTCTGACCCAGCCAAACGTAATCGCGACTTTCGCTTCCGGCTCGGTATAGCGACTGGCCTGATGCTGCTGGCGATTCTGGTCGTCGTATTACGGGTCGTGGATCTGGAGGTGCTGCATTTTTCCAAGTTCCGCACCTTGGCTTATGATAATCATGCGGCACTCGTCCCCGTCGCCCCACCCCGCGGTCTGGTGCTTGCCGATCATGGTGAGGTGTTGGCGGAAAACCAGCCCACCTATGCCGTGGAAATCACTCCCGACCAAACGCCCCATTTGCGGGAGACGTTGCGGTATCTACAGCAAATGCTCGGGCTAAATGCAGACGATATGCGCCAATTTCAGGACCGGCGTCTGGGAAAGCCGGATTTCGATCCGGTGGTCCTCAAGACCAATCTGACATCTACACAGATCGCCGCTATTGCCGTGCGCGCGCTGGATCTGCCCGGCGTACGGGTTGTCGCCATGCTCCATCGCCACTATCCCTACGACGCACTTTTTTCTCACGTCGTCGGCTATGTCGGCCCTATTACTGCCACCGATCTGAAGGATTTTCACGCCAGCAATTATGTTGGTCGCAACTATATTGGCAAGAATGGTCTGGAGCGCTATTACGAACGCCAGCTACGCGGCACCATGGGTTATCAGATCAAGGATATCAACGCACGCGGCCTACAGGTGGGCACCCTGCGCGACATCCCCGCACACCCCGGAGACAATCTGCTCACGCACTTGCGCGTGCGCGTGCAGCAGGCGGGGGCAAGGGCCTTCCAGGGCAAAGGGTATCGCGGCGCCGTCGTCGCTTTGAACCCTAACAATGGCGCCGTACTGGCTATGGTCACCAGCCCCAGCTTTAATGCCAACTGGTTTGTGGATGGCATCAGCACAGCGCACTGGCAGAGTCTGCTCGATAACCCTGGACGTCCGTTGATGAACCGCGCTGATAATGGCCTCTATCCACCAGGGTCCTGCGCCAAGCCGTTCTACTCCATTCAGGCCGTGCAGGAAGGCGTGATTACGCCTGATTTCCATACATTTTGTGCAGGTAACTACCAACTCGGCGGTCATACCTACTGGGACTGGAACCGGGCAGGTTTTGGCAATACGGGCATAACCAAGGCCCTGGCCTGGTCGGTGGATGTCTTTTACTACAAGCTCGCAGTGAAGATGGGCATCGCTCTGCAGGACAAAACCCTATGGCGATTTGGCTTCGGCAGAAAACCCCCCATCGACCTGCCGGGCGGGGCCAGTGGTCTGGTGCCGACTCCCGCCTGGAAGCGTAGGCATCTGCATGCACCTTGGTATACGGGAGACTCCGTCATTCTCGGAATCGGTCAGGGTTATTTGCTGGAAACGCCATTGCAGTTGGCTCGCGCGGTCTCCGCCCTCGCCAACGGCGGTTATCTGATTCAGCCTCAGGTCGCCAAAGCCTTCATTAACCCGAACACCGGCCAGATAGCAACCATTCCCAATGCGCCGCCCGTTAATCTGCACATTTCGGCAGAGGCCATGCATGCCGTCCATAAGGGTATGGAGGCCTGTGTCGCAATCGGCACCTGCCATACCGTCAGTATTCCCGGCATTACCGTTGCCGGAAAAACGGGGACGGCGCAAGTACCGGTGGGTTACAAAAATGGCCACACCATCTATAACAACGACTCCCTTTTTATTGGCTGGGCACCAGTAGATCATCCCAAAATCGCCGTCGCCGTAGTGGTGGAATATGGCGGGCACAACGCCTGGCAAGCCTTGCCAGTGGCCCGTGCGGTGATCAAAGCCTATTTACAGCCCGATGAAAAAACACCAGAAAAGGTTGCCGAAAAAGCTACAGCGCATTATGATGCGCGCCTTGCTATTGGGGAGAAAGGTTCTGTCAACCCTCGCCCCGCTCATTTCACTAAACCATAAGGAGTCCAAAAAATGACAGATTTTGCAATTGCAGCACAACCGCGTGAAGATAACGGCCGCCGTGCCAGCCGTCGCCTGCGCCGTACCGGCATGGTGCCCGCTGTACTTTATGGTGATGGCAAGGCCTCGATAGGTCTTAGTATTGAAGCCCGCCTGCTACGCAAACTGCTGCCCGACGAGCGCGCATACACCCACGTTATTACGCTGCAGTTCCCCCACGGCAACGAGACGGCGCTCATCCGCGACATACAAATGCATCCCTACAAAGAAGAAGTGCTGCACATGGACTTTTTGCGCGTTCATGCTGGAGAACAGGTGCGTTTGCATGTGCCAGTCCACTTCCTGAACGAAAGTACCTGTGCCGGCCTCAAGGCAGGCGGTGTTCTACATCGCGCCCTGATGGACGTAGAAGTGGAAGCTCCAGTGGATCGCCTACCAGAAGCCATCGAAGTGGACATCGCCGGACTGCACACGGGCGAAAGTCTGCATTTGTCGCAGATCAGTGTGCCTGTCGGCGTGACCCTGGTGCCTTTGCTGCATGAGGACGACAAGGAAGTGGTCTCCATCCACAATCCGCGTACCGGCGCCGAGGCGGAAGAGGCCTCGGAGACCACCGTCTGAGGCCTTATGGACTGGTTGTTGGCGGGCCTCGGTAACCCCGGCGCGGAATACGTCCGGACCCGCCATAATGCCGGTTTTTGGACGCTCCAGACCCTTGCGGATCGGGTCGGGGCGTCTTTGCGTATGGAGAAGCGCTGGCATTGCCTAGCCGCTACGACACGAGCTTCCGGACTGGAACTGGGGCTGTGTATGCCTCAGGATTTCATGAACCGCAGCGGTGGCCCGGTACAGGCCATGGCGGCCTTTTATAAAGTGCCCGTAGAGCGGATTTTGGTAATTCATGACGAGCTGGACCTGCCTCCTGGCACGGCGCGGCTGAAACGCGGTGGTGGTCATGGCGGACACAATGGCTTACGCGACCTCGAACGTACGCTGGGTACCCGCGATTACTGGCGGTTACGCATCGGTATCGGCCATCCAGGGCACAAAGATGCGGTCATCGGTTATGTGCTTGGCGCTCCAACGGCAGCAGATAAGGCCCTGATTGACGAGGCGATTGAGCGCAGTCTCGGCGTACTCCCCGATTTTCTCAGCGGCCGCACGGATGCGGCACAAAAAACCCTGCACAGCGATTAGGAGTTTCTTATGGCTTTGGCCTGCGGCATCGTCGGCTTACCCAATGTCGGCAAATCCACCCTTTTCAACGCCATCACCAGGGCGGGTATCGCGGCGGAGAACTATCCCTTCTGCACGATTGAGCCGAATGTTGGCTTGGTTGCCGTGCCGGATCCCCGTCTTGAGGCCCTGTCAGAGATCGTCAAACCACAGAAAGTACAGCACGCCACCATGGAGTTCGTGGACATCGCCGGGCTGGTGGCCGGTGCGGCGCAGGGTGAGGGTCTGGGCAATCAGTTTCTCGCCCATATCCGCGAGACGGACGCCATTGCCTTGGTCACCCGCTGCTTTGAGGACCCCAACGTCGTCCACGTGAGTGGCCACGTAAACCCGGTGGCGGATCTGGAGGTGGTGCTGACGGAGCTGATTCTGGCTGACCTCAGCACCGTGGAGAAGGCCCAGGCGCGGGTGGCGCGACAGGCCAAGGGCGGCAACAAGGACGCGGTGGCCGAAGTCGCTGCCATGGCCCGCCTCCTGCCCCACCTCAATGAAGGCAAGCCGGCCGCCAGCCTGCACCTGAACAGCGAGGAGCGGGAGCATCTGCGCAGCCTCTGCCTGCTGACCATGAAGCCCCTCATGGTCATTGCCAATGTCGCTGAGAACGAACTACAGGACGGTCCCTGGCGCGCGCCCCTGGAAGCTTGGGCGACTGAACGGCATGCGAGTGTAGTGCCTGTCTGC
The DNA here is from genome assembly GCF_023229925.1 of Acidithiobacillus sp. Taxonomy (NCBI): domain Bacteria; kingdom Pseudomonadati; phylum Pseudomonadota; class Acidithiobacillia; order Acidithiobacillales; family Acidithiobacillaceae; genus Acidithiobacillus; species Acidithiobacillus sp. The sequence goes on from NZ_JALNYM010000001.1 coordinate 931,093, forward strand.
GCCGCCATAGAAGCAGAACTGGCGGAACTGGAACCGGAAGAGCAAAGTGCTTTCCTGCAGGATTTGGGGCTGGAAGAGCCCGGTCTCAACCGCATCATCCGCGCCGCTTACCGTTTACTGGGTCTGCAGACTTACTTCACCGCTGGCGTCAAAGAGGTCCGCGCCTGGACCATCCCGGTGGGGGCCACGGCGCCACAGGCGGCGGGAGTGATCCACAGTGATTTTGAACGCGGTTTCATCCGCGCCCAGACCATCGCCTATGACGATTTCATTCAGTACAAGGGCGAACACGGGGCCAAGGAAGCGGGCAAGATGCGTGCGGAAGGGAAGGAATACGTGGTGCAGGATGGGGATGTGTTGAACTTTTTGTTCAACGTCTGATCGGCTTCTGAAAGGGTTGATCGAACGCGCCAGCGCTTTTTGCCCGCAAAGCGCTGGCGGCGGTACTGGGTGGTGTCATGCGCAAACTATCGGACACCGTACCTGAAATCAGTCATTGGCAGGCGATAGAAATTGGGCAGTACACGCTTAAGGCCCCAATAAATCATCAAACTGTATCGACCTTGCGCGATACCTCATGGGTGCTGCCCAAATCAAGTTGACACATTCAGCGGCAGTGAGAGCGCAAATCGCAGAGCGCAGAGCGCAGGATATTGGCCCGGCTGCAGCATCGCCAGTTCTTCACCATGGCGGAACTCAACGCGGCCGTTCGCCCCCTTCAATTATTTAGGCAATAAATCACCCTTTAACGTATAGCGGAACATCCGTTCAAAATAGATTACATGGCGCGTGTTTTAACGTACACTCTCCGCCCATGGAACAGGTCTGCAAAAAAATTCGGCAACTTCGCGAGGATAAAGGCTGGTCCGTGCGCGGGTTGGCAGCGCGTGCCGAGATTTCACCCAGTGCCCTCTCGCAGATCGAGGCCGGGCAGAACTCCCCCTCCATCGCCACGCTGGAAAAAATCTGCGCGGCGCTGCAGATCCCCATCGTCGCGATTTTCGATGATGGAGAAACGGCGGGTTTACCGTTGATCATGCGCAACGGTGACCGGCGCAAGTTTTACAGTGCCGGTTCCCACGCCTCACTGGAACCGCTGGCCCGCGGCCTGCCGCAAAAGAAAATGCAACCGCTGCTGATGGTGCTCGAACCCGGCGGGGAGTGTGGGGAGCATCCCTATGCCAGTGCCGAGGGAGAAGAATTCACCATTGTCATCCACGGGACAGCCGCCTTTGAACAATCCGGGGTGACCACGGAGCTGGGGGAGGGCGACGCCATTTACTATGACCCACGTCTGCCCCACAACTGGCACAACCGCGGTCACTCCGCAACGACCCTGCTGGTGGTGGTAGCCCAGTGATCTCCTGCCTGCCCCTGGATCTGGCCACCGGGGCATTACTGCTCTGGCTGGGTCTGGGGCTACTGGGCTTTCTGCTGGGCGACTGGCCGGCCCTCGCCTGTCGGCTGGTCTTTCCGCTGAGCAGCGTGGTCGCCCTACTGCTGACCATTGCCGGATTCACCGCGCTGACGACCACCCCGGACGACTTGCAACTGCGCGGCCCCCTCCCCGCTCTGCCCTGGTCTTTCCAGATTGATCCCCTCTCGGGATTTTTCCTGATCCTGCTAGGGTTGCTGGTCTTCGCGGTGACTCTGTTTGCCACCGGCTATTTCCGCGTCCTGCCAGGGCCGGCACTGCGTCGGCTCATGCTCCAGTACCACACTTTTCTGCTGGGCATGGGGCTGGTTCTACTGGCGGCCAATGCCTTCACTTTTCTGGTCGCCTGGGAAATCATGGCGCTGGCCTCGTATTTCCTGGTGGTGACGAAGCATGAAGAGGCTGGCAGCCGCCTTGCCGGTTTCCTCTATCTGCTCATCGCCCACCTCGGGGCGCTGGCCATTTTGCTGGGCTTCGTCCTTCTCGCCGGGGCGGCCATAGCCCAGGGCGGGCCTTTTAGTGCCATGCTGCACGCCCCCCTCGACCCGTTCTGGGCATCGGCCGCCTTTCTCCTGACCTTTTTCGGATTCAGCGCCAAGGCGGGCCTGCTCCCCCTGCATATCTGGTTGCCGGATGCCCATCCCGCGGCACCCGCCCCAGTCTCCGCGCTGATGAGCGGGGCAATGCTGCAGATGGCCTTCTATGGCATGTTGCGGGTGGATTTTTTCTTCCTCGGCAGACTGGCCCTGTGGTGGGGTCCCTTTGTGTTGGTGGTAGGGCTCACGACGGCCCTCTTCGCTGTGCTTTTCGCCGCCGTCCAGACCGACATGAAGCGCCTGCTGGCCTATTCCTCCATAGAAAATATGGGCCTGATCATGGTGGCTTTCGGCCTCGCCCTGATCTTCTGCGCGCACGGGCTCGATGCCCTGGCGGCCCTGTCTTTGGCCGCCGCCCTGTATCACGCCCTGAACCATGCTTTCTTCAAGGGCCTGCTTTTTCTCGGCAGCGGCAGTGTGCTGCACCGGGCGGGCAGTGTGGCCATGGATCGACTGGGCGGCCTGATCCGGCAGATGCCGCAGACCGCATTTTTCATGCTCCTAGGCACCCTCGCCATCGCGGGGCTGCCACCCCTCAACGGCTTCGTCTCTGAATGGCTGCTCCTGCAAGCCTTTCTGCTATCCCCCGCACTGCCGCAAAGCACCCTCAGTGCGGTATTATCGTTGGCGGCCGCTGGCGTGGTGCTGGCGGTCGCTCTGGCGGCCTATGCCATGGTCAAGTTTTACGCCATCGCCTTTCTCGGTCAACCGCGTGGCACCTGGTATGTCCACGAGGCCGGACGCTGGGAACGGTCGGCCATGGCCCTGCTCAGTCTCGCCTGTATTTTTCTCGGACTCTTTCCGGGTGTTCTGCTGAATCTGCTGCATCCGGTGTTGCTGGAGATGCTCGGCCAGGGCGTCGCCATCCAGCAAGGGCTATGGCTGACCCCGGTCTCCGCACAACGCGCCAGTTATAGTCCGGTGATTTTCTTCCTCGGCATGGCGACCGCCCTGGGTCTGGGTTTTCTCCTGATCTGGAGCCTCTTTGGCCGGCCCTTGCGGCGCGTACCAGCCTGGGCCTGCGGTTTTCCCGTCCGGACGCCGGCCATGCAGGATAGCCCACTGGGCTTTGTGCAACCTCTACTGCGCATCTTCGCCCCACTGTATCAGGCGGAGCGGCAGGCAGACGATGTCGGTCGCTGGCGGGTATGGATCGGCGAACCGGTGTACCGCGGCATCTATCAACCCCTGAACCGCATCGTCCTCTGGCTCTCGGCTCAGGTGCTGCGCCTACAGCAGGGTCGCATCACCCTGTATCTTCTTTACAGTTTCCTGACCCTGCTGATCCTGCTGGCGATCTGGCGATGACCGCAATACTGCTAGAACTGGCGCAGGTGCTGCTGGTGGCGTTTCTGGCGCCGCTCTTTGCTGGCCTGCTGCGGGCATTGCGGGCGATCCTGCAGAACCGGCGACCGGCTGGCTGCTGGCAGAGTTACCGCGATCTGTATCGCCTGTTCCATAAAGAATCTCTGCAGGCAGAGGGAACATCCTGGCTCTTCCGCTTTGCGCCTTACGGGATTTTCGGGGCGTTCTGTCTGGCGGCCGGGATCATCCCCATTCTCGCCACCGGCCTACCCCTGGCACCGGCTGCCGATGTCATCGCCCTGGTGGGTTTGTTCGCCCTGGCGCGGGTTTTTCAGGTACTGGCGGCCATGGATACGGGGACGCCCTTCGCCACCTTGGGTGCCCATCGGGAAATGCTGATCGCAGGACTTGCGGAACCCGCCCTGCTGGCCACGCTCTTTACGGCGTCCCTGCTCTCCCGGTCCACTTCGCTGAGCGTGATCGTCGCCCATCTGGAGCAACTGCGCTTCGCCCTGCACCCCAGCATGGTTTTCGCCGCCGCCGCCTTTTTTTTCGTGCTTCTGGCAGAAAACGCACGGATTCCCGTGGACAATCCCGCCACCCACCTGGAGCTGACCATGATCCACGAAGCCATGCTCCTGGAGTACTCGGGACGGCACCTCGCGCTCATGGAGTGGGGGGCGCAGATCAAGCTGACGCTCTATGTAGCCATCGGTATTGCGCTGTTTCTGCCCTGGGGTATCGTGCCCGCCGCAGAAGTCGCGACACTGCCCGTAACCCCGCCAGTCCTGCTGCTGAAATTCGCGGGCGCCGCCGTTATCCTGGCGCTGGTCGAAACCTTGCTCGCGAAGTTGCGCCTTTTCCGCGCCCCGGAATTCATGGCAATTGCCTTTCTGCTCGGGGTCATCGGGCTTCTGACTTTCTTCATGCTGGGGGCATGACATGATGATCACCACACAGGGGCTCGCCTGGGGCATCCCCCTGCTGAGGCTCCTCGCCGCCCTCCTCCTGCTGCTGGCTTTCGCCATGCTGGCGCAACGGCGGCTCCTCACCCTGATCCACCTTCTCGCCTGGCAAGGAGCGGTCCTGGCGACTGACACCGCGCTGGTGGCGCTGTTGACCGGGCAGACGGAATTATGGTTTTCCGCAGCGCTGACCCTGTGCCTGAAGGCCATTCTAATCCCGACGGTCCTGCATCGTCTGCTACGGCGACTGCAGGTGCATGGCGATGTGGAGGCAATACTCAACATCCCCCTGACCCTACTCGCCGGCATCGCACTGGTCATCTTCGCCTTCTTCCTCGCCGCCCCCATCACCGCCCTGACCGGCACAGTGACCCGCGGCATGGTCGGCATTGCCCTTGCCGCCGTACTGCTCGCTTTTCTGATGATGATCACGCGGCGCAAGGCTATTTCTCAAGTCGTGGGTTTTCTGGCTATCGATAATGGCCTCTTCTTCGCCGCCACCAGCGCCACCCTGGGTATGCCGATGATTGTGGAACTGGGCGTAGCCCTGGATGCCCTGATCGGTTTCGTTATTCTCGGCGTGTTCTTTTTTCAGATACGGGAGACCTTCGACAGCATGGATCTCCAGCATCTGGAACATATCCGGGAGGAATAATGCTGATTCTGCTGGTTCTGATGTGCGCGGCGATGGGCATCCCCCTGCTCGCCCTCTGGGGCGACGGACGCCGGGGCGCAGCGCTGTTCATCGGCCTCAACACGCTGACCCTGATGGCCATCGCCGCCCTAGCTATACAGGTGCTGCGGGACGGCGCATTTACCGCGGGCGGCGGACAATTCATGGTGGATGATCTCAGTATCGTGCTGGTACTGGTGGATGGTCTGGTGGGGCTCAGTACGGCATGGTTCTCCCGCAACTACATGCTGCACGAAATTGTGCACTGGTCGCTCTCTCGCCGACGTGTCCGCCTTTATCACGCCATGTTCCAGACCTTTCTCGCCACCATGCTGCTGGCCCTGTTGACCAACAATATGGGCATCCTCTGGGTGGCCATGGAAGGCGCCACCCTGTCCACGGTCCTGCTGGTGAGTCTCTTCCGCACCGCCGAGGGCCTGGAGGCGGCCTGGAAATATTTCATCCTCTGTGGCGTCGGTCTGGCGATGGCGCTATTCGGCACGATCCTGCTGTATTTCGCCGCCCAGAAAATCATGGGGCACGGTGCAGACGCATTGCTGTGGACCCATCTGGCAGCGGTGCGTCATCAGTTGGAGCCGCAGGTCATGGCCATCGCTTTCATCTTCATGCTGGTGGGCTACGGGACAAAAATCGGCCTGACCCCGCTCAATAACTGGTTACCGGATGCCCATGCCAGCGGCCCCAGCTCGGTTTCGGCAGTACTTTCCGGACTATTGCTCAATGTGGCCCTCTACGCCGTGCTGCGCGCCAAGGTGCTGGTGGATGGTGCCCTGGGTCCGGACTTCGCCGGTCGACTGCTGATGGGCTTCGGTCTGCTCTCCCTGCTGGTGGCGGCCTTTTCCATGCTACGGCAGCGGGATGTGAAGCGGCTTTTCGCCTACTCCTCCATCGAGCATATGGGACTGGCCACCTTCGCCTTCGGGATCGGCGCACCACTGGCGAGTTTTGCGGGCCTACTGCACATGATCAGCCACAGCCTGACCAAATCCTCCGTGTTTTTCTCGGTCGGACAAGCGGTACAAAGTGCCGGCAGCCGGGAGATCCAGCGCATCCGCGGCCTGTTGGAATTCAGCCCCTTCCTGGGTTGGGCGCTCATGCTGGCGGTGCTCTTCATCCTCGGGATGCCACCCAGCGGCCTCTTTCTGAGTGAATTTCTTATTATCACCAGCACGTTGCAGGCCCAGCCCTGGCTCACGCCCTTGCTCCTGCTGGGATTGGGCGTAGCCTTCGCCGGGATTTTTCCGCGTCTGCAGGGCATGGTCTTCGGGCCTGCTCCAGAAGGCATCGCCCGCCAGCCCGTCGCCGGCATCATACCGGTCTTCATCCAAATGGGCCTCGTCATCGTGCTCGGGGTGTTCATCCCCTGGATACTGGTCCAGTGGATGCAGCATGCCGCCCTGCTCCTCCACGGATAAGGACGCCATCATGCCCAACCCCGCACTGCGCGTACTGACTGATTTTAAGCAATGGGGCACGACGTTACCGGTGTGGTCCGGTCGCCTCTGCAAAGAGTATTGGCCGCTTGCCGCCCGCAATATCCGTATGCAAGGGGGTCGCCTGCTGGCACTCTGGGGCGAGGACTTTCGCGCCAAAGAATCCGTTTATCTCGTCCATGCGGCATTTCTCGCCGAGACAGGCATCGTGCATACGGAAATGATCGTGGACCCTGCCACTGCGGTCTGTCCGAGTCTGGCCGCTATCTTTCCGGCTGCCCTGCGCATGGAACGCACCCTTTACGACCTGCTGGGCGTCCGCACGACAGGGACGAACGATACCCGCCCCTGGCTGCGGCATGCCGCCTGGCCTGCGAATCAATTTCCCCTGCGCGCGGATTTTCGCACTGAAAACCTCGGTACCGCCGGAGACGGAGACTATGCCTTCGTGCCTGCGGCCAGCCTGGACACCCACGAAATTCCGGTCGGCCCCATACATGCCGGTATCATCGAACCGGGGCATTTCCGCTTCCAAGTCCTGGGAGAAGAAATCCTGCGCCTGGAGGAACGCTTCGGCTATACACACAAAGGGGTGGAACGCCTCTTCCAAGGCCTGGACATAGACGCAGGTGCACGACTGGCCGGACGGATCAGCGGCGACAACACGGTGGCTTATGCCTGGGGTTATGCCCAGGCGGTGGAACAGATCGCCAACGCACAGGCGCCAGAACGCGCCCAATGGCTGCGCGCCCTCTGCCTTGAACGGGAGCGTTTGGCCAATCACCTCGGTGACATTGGCGCCCTCGGTAACGACGCCGGACTGGCCTTCGCCCTGACCCAGTTTCAGGCCCTCAAAGAGGACTTGCTGCGGGAGAATCGGCGCTATTTCGGACATCGCTATCTCATGGACAGGATTTTGCCCGGTGGTGCGGCCTTTGATCTCACTGCGACGGCCATCGCGGCCCTCCACAGTGCGGGGCAGGCAATCAAAACCGCCGTCTGGCGTCTACAGGGGATCCTCGCCGAGCACGGTGGACTGCGCGACCGCGTGGTGCAACTGGGCATAATTTCGCCAGAGCGGGCCGCGCATCTGGGACTCATGGGGGTTGCCGGCCGTGCCAGCGGCCAGGCCTGGGATTTGCGGGTGCAGTTCCCCCACACTCCCTATGACCAGCTCCAGGTACGGATGGCCATTGCCACAGAAGGCGATGTCGCGGCACGCATGGCCGTGCGCTTTCAGGAGATTTCCGAATCGCTACGCTTACAGGAGGAGATCCTCCAGAAACTGCCCGTCGGTGACGTATACCGCCCGCTGGACCTCCGGCATGCCGCGGGTGAAGGCGTCGGTTGGGTGGAGGGTTGGCGGGGTGAGATATTCTTCTGGCTGCGCATGGAGCAGGGAAATATTCGCCACTGCCGCCCTCAGGACCCCTCGTGGACCCTTTGGCCGGCTCTGGAAGAGGCGGTCCTGCGCGATATCGTCGCGGATTTTCCGCTCATTAACAAATCCTTCAACCTGAGTTACAGCGGCCATGATCTTTGAGCACAGCGCCCGGGCGATTCCCGAAAGGAGACGATGATGTATCGGATACTGCGCGAGGTCCTGCGGTTGGGAATAGCCGGGGAAAAACCGCAGCGGACGGAACGGGACCCCGCATCCGCCAGCCCCTCCTGCTTCCACCACAGTCTCAGCATTCGCCATGTGGATGCGGGCTCCTGTAATGGCTGCGAACTGGAGCTCAATGCCCTGAACGGTCCGCACTATGGACTGGAGCAGGCCGGTTTTCGCTTTACCGCGTCCCCACGCCACGCCGATGTGCTAACGGTGAGCGGGCCGGTGACCCGCCATATGGTTGCGGCTTTACAAGACTGCCACAACGCCATGCCCGAACCGCGGCGGGTCATCGCCATCGGCGACTGCGCCTGTTGCGGCGGTGTATTCCGGGGCAGTTATGCGGTCATGGATGGCCTCGCAGTCGTGTTGCCGGTGGATCTGCAAATACCGGGCTGCCCGCCAAACCCTGACGCTCTACTGCACGGGCTGTTGCAGGCGTCCGGGGAACGGACAGAGAAGAGAACTGATGCAGGATATTGTCTTGACGCTCAAAGGCTGTCCACAGGTGGATAGAGCACTGGCAGAAATAGATCATAAAGTTTTACTTATCTGTAATATAAGATTTTCATTAGTATATTACTACTATTTTTAGTGGTATATTACCATAATAAAATATATTGGTCGTAATGTCTGTTAATCAGAATAAATAATGTGAAGTTAGCAACAAAATTAATCTTTCCCATCAACATGCATATAAGGAGCAACCATGGATCAATCTAATCGTTATGCCGATCTTTCTTTAAAAGAGGAAGAACTTATCGCCGGTGGCAAACACATTCTGGTGGCCTACAAAATGAAGCCCAAGGCGGGCCACGGTTATCTGGAGGCTGCCGCCCACTTTGCTGCGGAATCGTCCACCGGCACCAACGTCGAGGTGTCGACCACCGACGACTTCACCAAGGGCGTGGACGCGCTGGTTTATCATATCGACGAAGCCACCGAGGATATGCGCATCGCCTATCCACTGGAGTTATTCGACCGCAACGTCACCGATGGCCGCATGATGATTGTCTCCTTTCTGACCCTGGTCATCGGCAACAACCAGGGCATGGGCGACATCGAGCACGGCCAGATGATCGACTTCTTCATGCCCCCGCGCGCCATTCAGTTGTTCGACGGCCCGGCCAAGGATATCTCTGATCTGTGGCGCATCCTCGGCCGCCCGGTCAAGGACGGCGGTTATATTGCCGGCACCATCATCAAACCCAAGCTGGGCCTGCGCCCCGAACCCTTTGCCGCAGCGGCCTATCAGTTCTGGCTCGGTGGCGACTTCATCAAGAATGACGAGCCCCAGGGCAACCAGGTCTTCGCCCCGGTGAAAAAGACCATCCCGCTGGTGTATGACGCCATGAAACGTGCCATGGACGAAACGGGTGAGGCCAAACTGTTCTCCATGAACATCACCGCCGACGACCATTACGAAATGTGCGCCCGCGCCGACTTCGCCCTGGAAACCTTCGGTCCCGACGCCGACAAGCTGGCCTTTCTGGTAGATGGCTTCGTCGGTGGCCCGGGCATGATCACCACGGCACGCCGCCAGTATGCCGGCCAGTACCTGCACTATCACCGCGCCGGTCACGGCATGATCACCTCGCCCAGCGCCAAGCGCGGCTACACCGCCTTCGTGCTGGCCAAGATGTCCCGCCTGCAGGGTGCGTCCGGTATTCATGTGGGCACCATGGGCTACGGCAAGATGGAAGGCGGTGCGGATGACCGCAACATCGCCTACATGATTGAGCGCGACAGTTGTGACGGTCCCGTCTATCATCAGGAATGGTATGGCATGAAACCCACCACACCCATCATCTCCGGCGGCATGAATGCCCTGCGTCTGCCCGGCTTCTTCGAGAACCTGGGCCACGGCAACGTGATCAACACGGCAGGCGGTGGCTCCTACGGCCACATCGACAGCCCGGCGGCCGGCGCGGTCTCCCTGCGTCAGGCTTACGAGTGCTGGAAGGCGGGTGCTGATCCCATTGAGTACGCCAGGGAGCACAAGGAATTCGCACGGGCCTTCGAATCCTTCCCGGGCGATGCCGACAAGCTTTACCCGGGCTGGCGCGAAAAGCTGGGCGTACACCGGTAAGCCGCTGACTCAAACCGGTTCCGGTCAACCCGGTGAAAGCGCCCCCATCCGGGGGCGATTTTGTTGAAAGCGGCCGCCCGCAGCCCGCTTTCAGACCGACCCATTCCCTGTTTCGCCGCCTCCGGCGGCAAACCGCACACGGAGCACCGCATGACTGCAACAGATTCCTCCATCCTGAACCAATATCTGGTAGGCAAGGAGCCGTTTTACCAGCCTCAGCATAACGAAGTGGCCCTGTTTGAAGCCGCTTATCGCAGGCGTCTGCCGGTAATGGTCAAGGGACCGACGGGTTGCGGCAAGTCCCGCTTTGTCGAATTCATGGCCTGGCGCCTCGGCAAGCCGCTGGTCACCGTAGCCTGTAACGAGGACATGACCGCCGCCGATCTGGTCGGCCGCTGGCTGCTCGACAAGGACGGTACCCGCTGGCAGGACGGCCCGCTGACAGTGGCGGCACGCTACGGCGCTATCTGCTATCTGGACGAAATTGTCGAGGCCCGTCAGGACACCACCGTGGTGATCCACCCGCTCACCGACCATCGCCGCACCCTGCCCCTGGACAAGAAAGGCGAACTGATCCGTGCGCATCCCGACTTTCAACTGGTAATTTCCTACAACCCCGGCTATCAGTCGCTGATGAAGGATCTCAAGCAATCCACCAAGCAGCGCTTTACCGGCTTCGAATTTGACTATCCCAACGCCGACCTGGAAACCGGGATTCTGGTGCAGGAAACCGGCGTGGCACCGGCCATAGCCGCCCAGTTGGTCACCGTGGCCGCCACCGCCCGGCGTCTCAAGGGTCATGGTCTGGACGAGGGCATCTCCACCCGGCTGCTGGTCTATGCGGCCATGCTGATGGACGATGGGGTGGCGCCACGCGCAGCCTGCCGCATGGCATTGGTGCAGCCGATCACCGATGATGCCGACATCCGCGCGACGCTGGAACACGCCATCGACATGACTTTCGCCTGAAGCGCGGCATTGACCTCCATGACGGATCATCCGCGCGACGCCTCCCTGCCGTCCCGCCTGGCGGCCTACCGGGAGCAACTCGACTGTCGCTTCCCCCGGGTCGGCGAGGTGTTCCCCGACTGTATCGCCCAGGCCAGCGCCCGCCTCAGCCCGGCGGGCATGAGCGCTTATGTTGACGCGGCGCGCACCCTCTGCAAACTCGGACGGGGTGAAGAACCGGTCCTGATTTTCCTCGAAGAGTGGCCGGATATTGGCGCTGCGCTGGGCGACGGTACGCTGGAAATGGTCATGCAGATGGTGCAGCACATGCAGCGCTCACCCAACGGCAACGCCATTGGCGGATTTCTGCAAACCCTGGCGCCGGTCAGCCGCGCCGTGCAGAGCCGCGAGCAATTGGGGCATTACCTGGACGTGCTGCGCGACATGATGGAGCGTACCACCGGCTCCATCCACGGCTATCACCAGACCCACCCCAGTCCCGGTTTGCCCGACCTGCTGCGCCAGGCACCCGCCTTGCTACAGTGGTTGACGGTGGATGGCCTGCGCAACTGGGTCCACTATGGCGTGCGCAATTACCTCCACCACCCCGAACGTCAGAAAGACTTCTTCTCGCTGCAATCCGCCGACAGCCGGGCGGTGCTGCAGCGTGAGCGTCACGGCACCCTGCTGGTGGCTGTCGAACACAAGCTCGGCCTGTACCTGCGCGGACTCTGGCAGGACAGCGAAGTATTGGTACCCTATTCCACGACCTTCGATACGCTGCGCAAACCGCAGCCTTACTACGACGCGCTCGGCATGCGGCTGCCGGACGTGCTCGATGACCTGCCAGGTGCCAGCGCGCTGGACCACTACCGCGCGATCCTGGCGCATATGGTCGGCCACCAGCGCTGGTCAACGCCGCAGATAGCCGATAACTGGAGCCCGTTCCAGCGCCTGGCGGTGGAGTTTTTTGAGGACGCCCGCATCGACACCCTGCTCATCCGGGCCTATCCCGGCCTGCGCACGCTATTCCTCGCGCTGCACCCCAAACCCGGTGAAGATGCCTGCGATCCGGAGACGACCTCCTGCCTGCGCCATCGCCTGGCGATGCTGTCGCGGGCGCTGCTCGACCCGGAACACGGCTACCGTAATCCCGTGCTCCATGACTTTGTCGGCCGCTTTCACGGGGAACTCGCGGGCGGCAATGCCGACACGCCGGCCATGGCCCGGCTGGCGCTGGAATATGTCACCACCACGCGCCGCCAGAGCGATCAGTTCGCCAAAGTGCATTTCGCCGATACCGAGATCAGCTACCGCGACGACAACCGCGGGTTATGGCGGTTCATCGAGGCAGGGGATGAGGAGGAAGCCTTAGACACGGAGCGGCGCAAGGCGCCCAATCTGGAAACCCAAGGCCTGCCGCCGCGCCACTATCCCGAATGGGATTATCAGAGCCAGAGCTACCGGCCCGACTGGGTTAGCCTCTATGAAGGGCTGCACGCCTCGGCGGCGGCAGCGACCATTGATCAACTGCTCCTCAAGCATGCGGCGCTGGCCAAGCACCTCAAACGCCTGCTCGATCTGCTCAAGCCCCAGGACAAGGTGCGCATCCGCTATCAGGAAGAAGGCAGCGAACTGGATCTGGACGTCGCTTTGCGCTCCTGGATGGACTTCAGGAGCGGCCGCACCCCTGACCCGCGCATCAACATGAACCATCGCACGGCCGGTCGCGATATCGCCGTGACCCTGCTGCTGGATTTGTCCGAATCGCTGAATGAACCCGTCAAAACCGGCGGCGGTGACGGCCAGACGGTGTTGCAACTGTCGCAGGAAGCGGTGTCGCTGCTCGCCTGGTCCATCGAACAGCTGGGCGATCCGCTGGCCATTGCCGGTTTCAACTCCAACACCCGCCATGAAGTGCGCTATCAGCACATCAAGGGTTTCTCCGAGCTCTGGGGAGACACCGTCAAGGGCCGCCTGGCGGCCCTCCAAGCCGGTTATTCGACCCGGATGGGTGCCGCCATGCGCCACGCGGGACACTATCTAGCGGCACGCAAGGCCGACAAGAAACTGATGCTGGTGCTCACCGATGGCCAGCCCTCTGACGTCGACGTGCAGGATAATCGTCTCCTGATCGAAGATGCCCGTCAGGCGGTCAACGAGCTCGATCGCGACGGCATCTTCACTTACTGTATCAGCCTCGATCCCCATGCCGACGCCTATGTCGCCGACATCTTCGGCCGTCAGTACACCGTCATCGACCACATTGCCAAACTGCCGGAAAAGCTGCCGGCACTGTTTATCGCCTTGACCAAATAACTGCTCCCTACCCGGGTAACAGGCGTGCCGCTTCCTGATCCAGCAAAAAATCCCGGAAGGCCTGAGTAGCCGCCGAGAGGCGCTTACCCTGACGGTGCACCAGATACCAGTGGCGTTCGATAGGCAAGCCTTGCACATCCAGCACCGCCAGATGTCCCGCCAGCAACTCTTCCCGCACCGTATGCAGAGAAGCGATGCCCAGCCCCATACCGGCGCGCACCGCATGTTTGATGGCTTCGTGGCTGCTCACTTCGATGCTCGCATGTAGCACAACACCAGCCCTTTCGAAAAATTGTTCCACGGCGATCCGCGTCCCCGAACCCGACTCTCGCAGAATGAAGGGATAAGCCGCCACCGCCTCCAAAGTAATCGCCCTGGCCTGAGTTAAGGGATGATCAGGCGCAGCGATGATCACCAACGGGTTTTCCAGAAAGGCCGTAGCCTCCAGCGACAAATCCGCTGGTGGCCGCCCCATGATAGCCACATCCACTTCGTTCTCCGCCAGCTGATGCAGCAAGGTCTCTCGATTGGTGACATCCATACTGACCGTCACCTGCGGGTGCAGTTTACTGAAAGCCGCCAGCAGATAAGGTGCGATATATGCCCCGGTGGTCGCCACGCTGATGTGAATATGCCCCCCCGCCAGCCCCTTGAGGTCATTAATCACTTGTACCGCCTCATCCAACTGCTGGGTGATGGCGGCACTGTAGCGCGCCATTTCCCGCCCCGCTTCAGTGAGATAAATCCGGCGCCCCAGTTGTTCAAAGAGTGGCAGTCCGACTTGATCTTCCATCTGCCGGACCTGCATAGATACGGCGGGTTGGCTGAGATGAAGTGACTGCGCCGCGCGGGTAAAGCTCTGATGCTTCGCCACGGCGGTAAACACCTGTAACTGGCGAAAGGTGAGATGCATGCTCATGGTGCTTTCCTGTAGTGGCCGCAACTAACGCAATACTTCGCGCGATTCTATCAGCATTACCTTATGACATGATACCCATACCTCTGCATTCCACCTTTCCTGATTAGCATCAGAAACATGAAAATGGTCAATTTTTTAGACCATTTTCTCTTGGCCATTCCTGTGCGCAACTCTGGATAGAGATTTCTGTCTTTACAATCTCATCGACCGGAACTGCGATGAGGACCGCAGTCACGTCCGCATCCGAATCGCCCCACGCCACAGCGACTTAAAGTCAGTAGTCGTTTGTAATTTAACATTTTTATATCGGTCAATGGCGGGAGTGAAAACCTATTGACAGGCACATCCGTTTATATATTATTGAGAATAGTTCTCGTTTCTATTTATATGGTGCTTCATGCCTCTGCTTTCCCGCCCCACTACCGTGGTTCTCCTCTCCTGCGCCAGCGTCCTCGGATCCATCTTCGATGCCTGGGCAGTGGATGGTCCTGCGTCCTCCGGTGAAGGACCAATTCCGAACATCTCCGGCATTTCTCCCAAATATCTGGCCGCTTACAGCCATATGACAGAGGGCGTCTCGTGGGCCGGACATGTGGACAGCGAGCTATCGACCAACCTATTGGGCGGGATTAAACAGGGCAGCGAGGGAAACATCGTCGGGCAGTTTGGTCTGAAGTACGACATGGAAAAAGCGGGCCTCTGGAAGGGCGGGAAATTCACGCTTTCCCTCATCGGGATTTACAGCAGCGGGGTCCAGCAAAATTATAGCGGCGACATCCAGACGGCCAGTAATATCTGGGCGCCCAATGCGATCCGTTTTTACGATGCCGCCTTCCGCCAAAGCTGGACAGACTGGCTCAACACCCGCGTCGGTTACATGGACGTGAATTATTACTTTGACGTCACTGCCAATGCCTTGCAACTCATCAACAGTTCCTTTGGCATGACGCCGACCATGACCGTCAATGTCCCTGGTACCGCCACCTATCCTTACTCAGGACTAGGGTTTCTGGTGGATACCCATGGCGAACACCTGAGTAGCAAGGTCGCACTATTTCAGGGCGACCCTCAGCACCAGACCTCAGCCTTTCATCGCGGCTACATGGCCTTGTGGGAAGGAGACCTGCACTGGGGCAAGAGGGAGGAAGACGATCTTGGGGACAGCAGCGACAACGATGGTCAGTACATCCTCAAAGCAGGTGTCTGGCACTACCGGCCGTCCAACCCGGACCATTACGGGATGTCCCCCACGACCTCGGGCGTCTATGTCGTCGCCGAAGGGAACTGGAGCCTGCCCGGAGAACGTCGGCTGGGGACCTTTGTCCAGATGGGCGGCGCACCGCAGGACATCAATCCCGTCCCCTGGTATCTGGGACTGGGCCTGCGCCTGGGTCAGCCGTTCGCCGTTCGCCCAGATGACAGTCTGTCCATCGGTATGGCGCGCGCATGGCTGCGTCCAGGTCCCGTGGCAAAGAGCCTTGACGTGGACACTACCGCCATCGGCAATGCCGAGACGACTTACGAACTCACCTACGTCGCGAAGCTCACTGAGCACCTCAGCCTGCAGCCCGACCTGCAATACATACAGCATCCCAACGGCTATTTTCCTGATGCGACGGTCGGTATGTTGCGTTTGCACGTCGAATTTTTCTGAATGCGGAGGGCGGATCCAGTGAATCCATCCCTGTCCGTAGGAGACCTTAACCTGGGCGACAGCGCCAGGGTACGCGATGTCGGCGGTGGCAGAAGCATACAGCAACGCATGAGCATGCTCGGCATCCGCCGAGGCATCGACATCAGCGTGGTCCATGGTCCGAGCAAGCGCGGTGCGGTATTGCAGGTGGGTGGAGCGCGCGTTGCGCTGGGCTGGGGCATCATCCAGCATATTGAGGTGGAGTTGCCGGGGACCGATTCCCGGAATACAGGAGAGCCGACATGAGCACATGTCACGAAGAAAATCAGAAAATTCAATTTACAGCAGGACTACCGGTCATTGCCCTGGCCGGCAATCCGAACTGCGGTAAAACCACCCTGTTCAACCTGCTGACCGGTGCCCATCAGCATATAGGCAACTGGCCAGGCGTTACCGTGGAGCGACGCAGCGGCAACCTGAGCCTAGCCGGGCGCAAGGTCTCCGTAGTGGACCTGCCCGGCGTGTACAGTCTATTGGGAGGCGGCGGCGAGGATCAAACCGTGGCGCGCGACTTCCTGCTCGACGGGCAGGTCGATCTGATCGTCAATATCGTCGATGCCTCCAATCTTGCGCGACATCTGGCCCTGACTGCTGAGCTGCTGGAAATAGGTCGCCCCATGGTTCTGGTAATGAACATGGTTGATGAAGCTGAAGCCCAGGGACTGGAAGTGCATACGACTGAACTCTCGGCAGCGTTAGGTTTGCCGGTAGTACCCATGATCGCCCGCAAGGGCAGGGGACGCAGCGAGCTGCTGGGCAGTTTGACCCAGACACTTAAGCAAGCACCTCACGGCACTCCGCCCGCCTATGGCCTACTGATAGAACGGGCCTTAAACGTCCTGACCATCCTGCTACCCGGCGGCAACCCCGCGCGCCGGCGCTTCGAAGCCTTGCGCCTGCTCGAAGGTAGTGCCGAACCGGCCGACCCCGGGATGCAATACGCCCTGCAGCAAATCATCGCAGAGGTGGAGGATGGCAGCACTGAAATCCCCGCCGATCTGATCATGGATCGGCGCTTTGGCTGGGCACAGGAAATGGCCGCCATGGCACTGCGTCGGAACGGAAATGCCGGAATGCGCCAGCGGGTCACCGACCTGCTGGATCGGGTAGTCCTCAATGACTGGCTCGGCGTTCCCGTCTTTTTGCTGATGCTCTATCTGGTCTTCGTCGTCAGCTTCAGCGGCGGCAATGTCTTTTTAGACTTCTTCGATCAAGCCTCCGCTGCAATCCTGATACACGGAGTGGGTCATGTACTGCTGGAGACGGGATTGCCCACCTGGCTGATCTCTGTCGCCGCAGGGGGCGTTGGGGGCGGACTGAATCTGGTGATTTCCTTCATTCCCCCCATCGGCCTGACCTTTCTCTTTCTCGCCTTTCTCGATGACTCGGGCTACATGGCCCGTGCCGCCTATGCCATGGATCGCCTGATGCGCCGCCTTGGCTTACCTGGCAGCGCCCTCGTCCCCATGGTCATCGGCTTCGGCTGCAATGTGCCCGCCATCATGGGTTCGCGCATCATCGAGGACCCGCGCGGACGCATCCTGACCGTACTGATGCAGCCCTTCATGTCCTGCTCCGCACGCCTGACCATTTATATGGCCTTTGCGGTAGTCTTCTTTCGCAATAATGGCGGACAGGTGGTTTTTGCCCTCTATGTGTTAGGGATCATCGTCGCCTTGCTGACGGCGTGGCTACTTGGCAAAACCGCCATGCGTGGAGAGGTCCTGCCCTTCGTCATGGAACTGCCGCCCTATCGTCTGCCGAGTTTCCGCAGCGTGTTCTTACAGAGCTGGCAGCGCCTGAAAGTGTTCATCTTCCGGGTGGGCCGGGTGATTGCGGTCATCGGCGTGGTGCTGTTTATTCTTCCCGGCATCGGCTGGACGGATCACGGTCTGCGCAGCACCAACATTAATCACTCTCTGCTCGCCCAGGGTAGCCGCGCGCTGGTCCCTATTTTTGAACCCATGGGCATTCATCAGGACAATTGGCCCGCCATTTCCGGCCTCGTTGCCGGGGCAGCCGCCAAGGAGATTGTGATCGGCACGCTTAACGGCATTTATCAGCGGCAGAATGCTGCCGACCTACTGGCGGACTACCGCGATCCCGACATTGCCGGGCAACTCTGGGATGCGTTGAACACCATCCCGGCTAATGCGGTGACTTTCATCACCACGCTGGACGATCCGCTGGGGCTATCGGCCATGGAATCCACCTTTTCCGCTGAACAAGCCTCTGGGGCGGAAAGCGCTACCCTTCAGGCGATTGCGGCGGGCTTCACTACCCTCTCGGCATTCACTTATCTGGTTTTTGTGCTGCTCTACGTGCCCTGCGCCAGCACCATGGGAGCCTTACGTCGCGAAGTTGGCTGGCGCTGGATGATCTTCTCCCTGCTTTATGGCACCGGCCTGGCCTGGGGCGCCAGCACGGTGATTTACCAGACGGGCACCTTCGCCGAACATCCGGGATCTTCTACGGCGTGGATCGCTGGCGTACTGGCCGCTTTTGCCTTGCTGGTCATCGGGCTACGACTTTATGGACAACGCAGCGACATGTTATCAAAGCCATTTCTGAACCGGAGGGCATCGGTATGAAACCGTTGTTCGCGGTTCGGGAGATACTGCAGAAACAAGGTATGGCCAGCGCCAGCCAGATAGCTGCGGAATTAAAGCTCTCTGTTGGACTAGCCGAGGATATGCTGGCGTACTGGCAGCGGCGCGGCGCGGCGGAGCAAGTAGCTGTGGGCACCCGGAAAAGTTGTGGCGGTTGCCGTTCGGGCGGCGGCGACCGTTGCGGCAACACCTCGGCGTCTTTCGTTCATGCCTACCGCTGGTGCGGCGGTGGGGAGAAGGCAGTGACGACAGCTCAGCCCGCTGTTCCACTGACTTGGCATCAGCCGTGAACTGGCGGGTGGTCACTTAGCCTATTGTCTCCATGAGGCGGTCCTCTATACTTATCCCACAGGACGGAAGTGATGTTTGATTGGCCATGACGAACGAGGTGACCGGTGCGGGTAAAAGTGGCAGCCATTCAGATGGCCGTGGGGAAAAACGAGGCCGATAATATTGCCATGGCGCTGCAGCAGGTGACCGTGGCAGCCGATGCTGGGGCCAAAATCATCCTCCTCCAGGAACTTTTCAGCACACCGTACTTCTGCAAAGATCAGAATCCCGATTTCCTGAGCCTGGCGCAGCCCCGCGAGAGCCACCCCGCCCTGCTCGCCATGCAAAAGCTGGCGCGGGAGCGCGAGGTCGTGCTCCCGGTCAGCTTTTTTGAGCGTGCCAATAATGCCTTCTTCAACAGTCTGGTGGTTTTTGACGCCGATGGCAGCGATCTGGGGCTCTATCGCAAGGCCCATATCCCGGACGGTCCCGGCTATCAGGAAAAGTTTTATTTCAGCCCCGGCGACACCGGGTTCCGCGTGTTTGACAGCCGCTATGGACGCCTCGGCGTCGCCGTCTGCTGGGACCAATGGTTCCCGGAGGCCGCGCGGGTGATGGCCTTGCAGGGCGCCGAAATACTGTTCTACCCCACCGCCATCGGCTCCGAGCCCCAGGCCCCCGAAATCAACAGTCGCGGGCACTGGACCCGGGTCATGCAAGGCCATGCCGCCGCCAATCTCGTCCCCGTCGTCGCTGCCAACCGGGTGGGACGGGAAATCGGCCGGGAGAGCGAAATCACCTTCTATGGCGGCTCCTTCATCAGCGACGCCACCGGCGCACTCATTGTCCACGCCGACCAGGAAGAGACCATCCTCTATGCCGATCTCGACCTGCAAGCCCTCGCGGCACAGCGGCTGGAGTGGGGACTCTTCCGTGATCGCCGTCCTGAACTGTACACGCCCATCCTGACTTTGGACGGGAATCCGCGTCGTGGATGATTCCCAACCCCCCGCGCCACCCGTCATCGCGCTGAGCGCCTATGAGCGCAACGGAGAGGCCTTTTCGCTCGCCCCGCAGTATGCCGCCGCCGTCTGTCAGGCGGGTGGGTTGCCCATCCTTTTTCCACCCCAGTGTCCCGAAGCCCGACTTATTCTGTCGCGCTGTGACGCGCTGGTGCTCACCGGCGGCGGCGACATCTCTCCCGATTTTTACGGTGCGCCGCGTGACGACAGCATTCATGCCGTACATCCGGACCGCGACGCCTCTGAGATCGCGCTGGCGCGAGAGGCCATCGCCCGGCGTATCCCGGTGCTCGGCATCTGCCGCGGCCTGCAGATCATTAATGTCGCCTTGGGCGGCGACCTGCTCCAGGACCTGCCCAAAAGCATCGGCACCCGCATCTGCCACCGCAACGCCGAGCATAATCCCGTCATGCATGAGGTCATCGTCTTGGCGGACACGTTGCTCGGGAGAATCGCCCGGCGGGATACCCTGGAGATCTCCTCCTGGCACCACCAGGCCATCGCGAATATGGCCCCCGCACTACGCATCAACGCCATCGCCGAGGATGGCGTCATTGAAGCCGTGGATATGCCCGACAACCCAGATGTCTTTGCCGTCCAGTGGCACCCGGAACATACAGCCGCCGGTGACCCGCATCAGCAGGCGCTGTTTGATTGGCTGGTACAGCGCGCTGCCCGGCGCATAGCGCGACACAGACTTAGCGGGAAGGATGTTCGGCAGGCTGCAACCGCTGTTGCAGCCAGGCCAGCGCAGCGGGAGTCAGCGAAATCACGATGATGGCGACAATCACCATATTCAGATGGCTTTTGACCCAGGGAAAACGTCCGAGGAAATAGCCCGCGCCGAGCAAGCCCCCCACCCACAGGAAAGCGCCCGTCAGATTGAAGCCAAAGAAGCGACGGTACGGCATGACGGCAATACCTGCCACAAAGGGCGCGAAGGTACGAATAACCGGCAGAAAACGGGCGATAATCACCGTCTTACCGCCATGCCGCGCATAGAAGCGCTGGGTCGTAACCAGGTGCCGGACATTGAGCAAGCGCCCGCCAAAAAGGTGGACACCCCAGCGGCGGCCCACCCAGTAATTCACCGCGTCACCCAGCACCGCCGCAGCCACCAGCAAACCCAGCAGCCAGGGCGCGCTCATGATGCCTGCGCCGGCTAGAGTACCACAGATAAAAAGCATGGAGTCGCCCGGTAGGACCGGCATGATCACCAGCCCAGTCTCCGCAAAGAGAATCAGGAACAACAGGGCATAGACCCAGGCTCCATATTCCTGCAAAAACAGAATCAGGTATTGGTCAAAGTGCAGCAGAATCTGCACGAGATGATGAATATCCGACATTGGCGCGATCACCCGGTGCGACGTGGATTCACGCGTCTTCCGGCGCGCCGCGGTAACGCTGATAGTGACGTTCGAACATCATCTCCAATTCAACAATGACCGTCCCTGCCGCTTCCCCGCCCATCACATGCCTGGACATCAGGCCGGAGGTATCATTGAGCATCTCCTTGGCGTCGAGCATGGCATAACTTTCCCGCAGGCGTTTAATCGCGCCGACGACGGTCTCCCCCTCTTTGGCGGGCAAGATATTCGGCTTCTGTAGCGTCGGCTCTGGCGCTGGCTGTCGCCGGCTATTCAGGAATTCCGCAAAAGTAAGCACCTGCTCCTGCTCCGCACTCCCGAGCCTGCGCATGACGCGGAGAAAATGACGTTCCCGACTGTTCATACATCGTCCCCAGTGTCCACCTTGAGGGCAAATACCCGTGGTTTGCGTTTCTCGGTCATAAGAGACAACTCGCGGACCAGAGCGACAATGACTCGGTCCGTAGTTTTCTGCATCTCCGGCCACAGTGCCCGCGCCTGCCCCAGCAGTTCGCCGATATTCTCGGGGGTTTCGCGGTCCTCTTCCATGAGGATATCTTCAATCAGTCCCGGCTTCATCTCCGGCCTGAACAGCAGCCCTACCACCCCTTCTTCCGGGCGGAAGGCGATCCAGTGACCTTCGTCATCCACCACCAGCGGCTCGATGCCCTCCGGCAAGGTGGCGGTACCCGGCGACCAGACCATCACCTGAGCGCCGTCCACCGCCTGTGCCAGAGGGTCGTTGCGACCTGCCTCGGTGGCGTGGGCGGTGGTGAAATAGGCGTTATGGTAGGGCTCCAGATGCAGTTCGGCTCCTTCATACTGCGCCAGCAATAACGCACCCAGACCAAAGCCCACCACCGGCCGCTTCGCCTTGCGGAAAATGGCAATGGTATTGAGTTCCTGGGTCAGCCAGGCATATTTGTTCGTCTCCAGGGGAGACATAGGCCCACCCAGCAGAAACAGTGCATCAAAGGTCAGTGCATTGCCCGGCAGTTCGTTGCTGAGAAAAACCCGGAAGTAACTGAAACCGATGTCGCGCTTTTCCAGCTGACTCTCCACGATACCCAGAAACTCGGAGTAACTGTGCTGCACGACGGCAAAATGCTTCATGTTATCCCTCTCGACGCACCGGCATGGACAACATGTCCCTGCTACAGCGGCCTTTCGCGAATTCCAGAAATTCATCCATCACCAAGCTGCGGAATTTCTGCTTCTGATAGACGAAAGAATAGGGGCGGGCCAGCGGTGGATTTAAGGGGCGGGCCACTAAAGTACCGAGCGCCAGCTCCTTGAGGACAGTCGCCGCGGAAACAATAGCCACCCCCAGCCCACCTTCCACAGCCCCTTTAACCGCTTCCGGGCTACCCAATTCCATGGTGATATGCAGATCGTTGGTGTCTACGCCGACCTGTTGCAGGTATTCCATAGTCACCTCACGGGTGCCCGATCCTTCTTCGCGGGAAACGAAGGGATAATCCAGCAACTCCTGCGCCGTCACGCTTTCGTGACTACTCAGGGCATGATCAGGGTGGGCGATCACAATCATGGAGTCCATGCAACACTTGAGGGTGGCGAGGCTCTTGTTGGTAACCAGCCCCTCCACCAGCCCCAGATCAATGCTGTTATCCTCAATCATATGGACAATTTTGTCTGTATTGCCCACATGCAGACGTACCTGCACGTCGGGATACTTCATTTTGAAATCGCCCAGCACCCGAGGCAGCATGTATTCAGCGATGGTCGTACTGGCACCGATGAGCAGATGCCCGCGCAGATCACCAGTCATTTCCCCTACCCGGTTGGACATCTCACTGTAGAGCGAGATGATGCGCTCGGAATACTCATAAACCACCATGCCCGCCTCAGTGAGGCCGATGCGGTTGTGGGTGCGGTCAAACAAACGGGTATTGAATTGTTCTTCCAGTTGTTTGACCTGAAAAGTCACCGCTGGCTGGGTCATATGCAGTGTATCTGCCGCCTTGGTAAAGCTGAGCAGCCTTGCCACCGTGTGAAAAACCTGTAAACGCCTGTCTGCCATGAAAATCCTTAAGTCGCCCGCGACTTTTCACCAGTTTAGGGGTAATATCTGAGCGCTTCAATACAGTGTTTACGGAGGATAACCCATGCCCAAGGCTTGGGAAAAGCTCGATCTGCAAGGCGCTGGGGTACAGAGTCTACAAATTCGCCTGCAAAAACTCCAGAAAAAATCTCTATGGGGCTATCTATACTGGTGTCTGTCCCCTTTTGGGGCGCACCGTTTTTATCTGGAACAGTCATGGGCCTGGGTCTTTCCGCTGATCAGCGTCGCGATTCTCGTGCTGACATTTCTCGGCTTGACCTGGGAAGCTGTCGGTCTCGTCGTCGTCCTCTGCGCCGTCGCGCTCTGGGACCTCAGTCGCATCGGCCTGTGGATCAGCGCTTACAACAAGGAACTGCGTAAGGCAAGTTGGTTCGCCCAGCAGACGCCAGCCGCCCCCGCCAACTACCAGGGACGCGCGGACAGTAGCGAAAAGTCGGCGCAGTGGCAGCGCGAGTTACAAGACTATACCCAAGCCAAGGAGAGCGAGCGCGCCGGCCACCCTGCCACTAATACCCCCGCCAAAAAAGGTTTTGCGCCAGGCCAACGCCGCCTCTCTTTCGCGGAACAGGAGCGCCTGCTCGCCGAAATGGCCAAATCTCCGAAAAGTGCGACGGAGAAAAAGCCACCTGATTCTGCCAAAAAGTAGTCGGGATCAACTGAAGCCAGGCTATTGCTCCTTTTCAAACATGGCCAGATAGCGCTCCCTGGGGAGCGGAGGCTGTTTGGCTACCGCCAGGAAATCGGCGAGATGCAGGGGCGCACTGAGCCCCACCAAGGTGACCCCGATACCGGGCGTAGAGCGCACAAACTGGATGGCGCGTTGCGCCGCATCGGCCAGTTCCGGCATCGCTTCCTGCAAGGAAGGCACCTCTTCCCGCGCCAACAGGCCCTTGCCAAGGGGATGGCTCGCCATGATGGTCAACTTGAGTTGAAAAGCCGCCTGAATAGTCGAGCCGATGTTGCCCTGCCCCGTCACCTGACTGAAGCGCGTGTAGGCCTCCGGCATCAGCGCGTTGAATGGCACCTGTACCACCCGCAGATGGTGACGATTACCCTGCCCCGCCGCCTTCTCAGCCAACCCGATAAGGCTGGTCAGGGACTGGAACAGGGTATTATCCGTCTCTACCCGGCAGGCATTGAAGGTGGAAATGCCGTAGTAGCGGATCTTGTTGGCCTGCACCGCCGCTTCGAGCATGGTAAACACATCAATCAGCTTGCGGTACATCCCTTCTTTGCCAATCAATGGGATATGCACCTCCGGCTGATCCACCAAAAATACATCCAGGGTTTCCAGACCAGTTTGCGCGCGCAGGGTATCCAGTTGCCAGGCAATATATTCCGGACTCAGGCAGTGGACCCCTTGGACCATATCCTCCTCCTTGCCCAGCCCCTTGGCCACCACTTCCTCACGGAAAAATGCCAGCGGATCTTCTGGCCGTCCGTCGGGAAAGGTCAGAAACCCCCCCTTGCCAACCACGAAAAACTCCTCACGCTGGATACCCGCCGCCATCGCCTTCGCGATGCCCACACCTACCGCCCGCCCGGCCCGCCCGAAACGGTAGTTGGCACCAGTGTCGATGACGTTGATGCCCGACTGCAAGGCCCGCGCCACAATGGCCGCCACCGCGACATCCGTCACATCATCCACACCGCCGGGGAAGGTACCGACGCCGAGGGAAGATAGCTTGATGCGAGTGTTCAAAAAGTCACTGAAGTGTTCGTCAGCGAGGATCCCAGCGAAGCGTGCCACGTAGGCCTTGGTACCGGCACTGTTGGCGGCCCCCGGAATCAGTCTATTTTCCGCAACATTCACGCAGCGTTACTCCTGTTGGCAAAAAGGGGATGATGTTGCAGCAAAAAATCCAAGCGTTCACGCAGCTCGGCGCGCACCGGCCCCAGTAGGGGCGCATCTTCCAGCGACAAGAACTGCTGACCATAGTCCGGCGCGTCCTCATCGTCCAATTCCCAGTCGACCGTCGTGAGCAACGTCTGTCCGGCGGCTGGTAATTCCGCCGGTAACGAGCGACCGCTGAGGATGGCCCAGAGGCCGGTCCAGCAGCGCGCCAGGGCAACCGGATGATAACCGCCCCCGCCCAGAACCAGCAGACGCGGACTTTCCGCCACGATCTGGCGCACGACCTGCCAGAACAGGCCGTTGGCGATCCGGAACTTGCTCAGAGGATCCGGTGCAAGGATATCGGTGCCCGCCTGCAAAACGACGACATCAGGGCTGAAGCGCTGCAAAACACGAGGCCATAACTCGGCAAAAGCCAACACATATTCGCTGTCATTCACCTCTTTGGGCAAAGGCAGATTAACCGCCAGCCCCGGCCAGTCGGTGAGCTTCCCGCCCTGAAAGGGATAGGCGTAGTCCGTATCCATGTGCAGGGAGACCGTCAGCGTGTCCGAATCTTCCACAAAGGCCGCCTCCACCCCATCACCGTGGTGCGCGTCCATGTCCCAGTACAACACCCGCAACCCGGCGCGGCGCAGGCGCTGAATAGCGAGCACCGGGTCGTTGAGGTAGCAGAAGCCACGCGCCTGACCCGGTGCGGCATGGTGCATTCCGCCCGCGGGGCTGAAGGCGGTTGCGCCTTCCAGCACGGCTTCCGCCGCGAGCACGCTGGAGCCGGTAGCCAGGGAGGGCGTATCGAAAAAACCGGGGAAATAGGGATTCTCCAGCGTACCCAACTGATAACGTTGACGATCGCTGTCCTGCACACCACCACGAAACTGTGCCCGCTCAAAGGCCTGTATGTAATCTTTTGTATGAAAGCCGAAGAGCTCCTGATGACTCGCCGGGCGGCCCTGCCGGTATTCTTCCGGCGCCATGGCCCCGTAACTGTTGATGAGGTCCAGGGTCAGGGATACCCGCGGAATCGCCAGGGGATGGTTACTCCCATAACTCTCCCGCCGGTAACGCGCCGCGCCGACGAAGACCGCCGGGCGGGTCGCAGCGATTTGTGGGCGCAGCATCCCCCGCTCGTTCACATTGCTGGCAACCATCTGCGCCTCATCCGTCACGCGCTGTGACCGCGCAGGCGCAGATAAATCTCCGGCAGACGCGTCGGTAGGCTGTCGAGATGGGGCAACACGAGATAGTGCCCCGGCCCGAAAACCAGCGGCAGATATTCGCCACCACGCGGATCGAGACTGATACAAAAGGCGTGAATACCCAGGTCTTGCGCCTCCTTCACCGCCATGCGCGTATCCTCCTGCAAATAACGAAAGTCACCGCCGTCGTCATAATCTGCGGGACGGCCGTCCGACAGAATCAGCAGCAAACGTCGCTGCGCCGGACTGCGCAGCATGAGCCGTGCGCTATGGCGGATGGCTGCCCCCATGCGTGTCGCCAAGCGCCCGGACAAGCCGCCGAGCAAGGCCCGCGCCCGGGAATCAAACTTGTCGGCAAAGCGCTTGATAGGGTAGAGCAATACCTCGTCATGATATTTGCTGGCGAACCCATAGAGGGCAAAAGGATCACCCACTTCTACCAGTGCCTCGCCGAAAAGGAGCATGGCCGCGCGCAGACGATCCACCACCCGTACCCCGGAATCTCCGGCCTCTGCCATGATGGAGGTGGAGAGGTCGGCAAGAAGCAGTACGGAAGTGTCCCGCTGTTGCGGTCGTCTTTGTTGGTAGATGCTGGCTTTGGGCGAACGCCCGGCGCGCCGTTCCACCATAAACTGCACTGCTGCCTCCAGATCCGGCTCGTCACCCTCGTACTGCCGACGGCGCGGCGCCATCCGGGTCGGCTTCTGCGCCTGCAAGGCCCGCTTCAGACGCCTTAATGTACCGTCATATTCTGCGGCAATGGCGACAGCTCTGACCTCATCCTGTTCGCGCAGGGGGCGCTCGTGCACCCGTGCCCAGTTTTCCTTATAGTTCTGCTGCCGGTAGTCCCATTCCCGATAAGGCCAGCCGCCTTGGGGACCTTGTACCCCGCGACCACTGCCAACAACCTTGGCAGGAATGGGAATACCGACCCCGACGCGCCCGCCGGTCCCCTGAATGTCCTCCGGTGGGATATCCATATCCGGATCGTTGCCCTCCGCCTGTTGCGGGGCCTCCCTGGGCTTTTCTTCATGGCCGGTGGCACCTAGCTCGCCACCACCATCCATCTCCGGCGCATCAGTGCCGCGTTTATGGCGCGGGTACACCGGTCGTGCGGCATTAGGCGAATGGCCGGGCAGATAAGCGCTGGCCCGTTCGGACAAGGATATCGGCGGCAAATCCGTCGTCGCATACAGGGTCAACGCCGCCCGGAAGGCATCGACAATGCCCGCCTGCGCCATCGTCAGAACAGCGAGTTCGGCAGACAAATGTCCGGTGCGCGCCTCTTCCAGCAGTCGTAGCGCCTCCTCGTAGTAACGTCTGGCCGGTCCTCCCGGCGGATTGTGGGCATGCGCCGCCCGCAACACCCGCGCCAGGTAGCCGGGCATCTGCCGTTCCAGCGCCGCATCCACGCGCAAGTCTTCGCAGAGGTCGAAAATAAGCTGGAAGCGGATCAGGTCTTCCCCAAACTGCGCGAAGAGCGGCCGCCAGGTAATCCGCTGGTCGGGATCCAGGGGAGGATGCTCCATACCGATTTCCGCAAAAAGAGCGCGGATGGCGTCCTGCTCGTAGCTGTCAAACGCCAGATGCGCGCCGGTATGGTAAAAGGCGAGCAGTGCCTCCTCCCGGTCCGGCATCACCGCCGGTACGAAGAGGCTACGCCCGTCGGTCTCCAGAAAACTGCGCCCGCCTTCCAGGCTCCAGTCGCCCTCTTCCAGGGGCAGATGCAGCCCGGTCCAGGCCTGAAGCAGAAGTCCAAAGAGCCGCTTGTGGGTCCCCATATGAAAGCCGGGCAGAACCTCCAGCAAGAAGCTGCGCGCTTCGTCACTCTCCAGCCGGAACCAGGCCTCACCACGCACGCGCCCCGCAGCCAGCACATCCGCTCCGCGCCTCGCCCACTCTGCTACACCCTCCAGCCCGCAGATGCCACGCACCTTGATGGCACCTTCCAGATACGTCCCCAAGCCCAGACGGCCCTTGGCCAGGGTATCGGCGGGCGTCAGCAGCGCCCGCAACCCCTCAGTGCCCGCGTCGCCAAACAGAATGGCTGCAGGCACCCGGAAATAGGACGCCGCGCTGTCCACGTGCCGGTCAACCCAGGCGGCACCCAAGGCAAACCACAACGCCTCTCCCTCGACGCCCCAACCCCGGCGTACCGCGCTGGCCTGTTCAAAGAAGCCCACCGCCGCCCGGAAGGTTCCGCGCTGACTGAGGAACCTGCGGGCCTGGTCCAGCCAGGGGTCCAAGCCCCCAAAGGCTTTTACCAAATCGGCGGTGGTATGAAAAAACGCCTTGCCTGCTTCCCGATCATAAAAAAACAGGTCCCGCCCGGTCTCCAGGTACCGCAAGGTCGCCACCTCACCGAATGGGGTGACCGCCGGCAAAGCCGCCCGTGCATCCCTCCCGGCCACAAAGCTGATGGCCGCCAGATGGTCGAGGATATCCTCCGTCGCCGCCGACATGGCCGTTCCTTAGCTTTGTTCCGGGAAGAAGGTCCGGAAAATCTCCAGCAGCGCCTCGGCCAATTCCGGATCGTCCGTCTGCGGATTGATGATCGCCACGGTACAGGCCTCCAGCGCGTCCAGCCCCGCCGCCATCAGCGCACCCGCATAGATCAGGGCGCGGGTAGAGGTCACTTCCTGCAATCCCTGATCCTTGAGATTCCGCGCCTTACCCGCCGCCGCCACCAGCGCTCTGGCCCGACGCTCATCCATGCTCGCCTCTTTCATCACAATCCGGGTTTCCACATCGGCGGGCGGATAGTTGAAATTCATCCCCACAAAACGCTGCTTGGTCGAAGGTTTGAGGTCCTTCAGCACCGTCTGGTAGCCCGGATTGTAGGAAATCACCAGCATAAAATCGGGGTGCGCAGTGATCTCTACACCGAGCTTCTCAATGGGCAGATGACGACGATGATCGGTCAGCGGATGAATGACGACCGTCGTATCGGTACGCGCCTCGACGATCTCGTCCAGGTAGCAGATCGCGCCCTCCCGCACCGCTTTGGTCAGCGGGCCGTCCTGCCAGACCGTCTCGTTACCCTCGATCAGAAAGCGTCCGACCAGATCCGAACTGGTAAGGTCTTCATGGCAGGCCACGGTCACCAGCGGCCGCTTCAGACGCCACGCCATGTGCTCCAGAAAGCGGGTCTTACCGCAGCCCGTCGGCCCCTTGAGCATGACCGGCAAACGCCGACCCCAGGCCGCCATGAACACGCTTACTTCATTCGCCACCGGCTGATAAAAAGGCTCATCGATAAGCAGGCGCAAGCCGTTACTCGCTGCCATTTTCGTCTCACTCATTCTTTGTCCCCATTGTTTTGCTCGGCATGACTGCGCAGGTACAGATAGATATGGCGCAGGGTATGAATCACCATGCGCTCCGGTTGAGCGGGCAGCGCATCGGTACGCTCCTCTTGCAGGCAATTCTGGTAATAAATCAGTTCACGACAATTATCGCGAATGGTGTTCCAGTAGGGGGCACCTTTCACCAGCACCCTCCACAATTCCAGCAAACCCGCATCACTGACATAAGCTTTGCGCTCTGCAGCCAGCATAATACGCAACATAGCTGACGCCTCTTCCACGCCCGCCACCACCAGCTCCGGCAAGGCCATCCCGGCATCCTGCTGCCGTGCCAGCGCCTCAATACGCTCGTGCGTTGTATCTAATGCGCTCATTAACTCGTTTGACTGCGTCATCATCACTCCTGATGGATTTTCCGAACGCGACCCGCTACCGCTCCGCGCGATTTTCGTCTAGGATAAAAGAGTTTCAGCTGAATGCGTGCATAATTCATTTTATAGTGTGATTAAGAAGGGGCTACCATGAGTACGAATCTGATCAAAATGGTCAAACTCAACAACCTGCAATACAATGCCAATCGCGACCCGCAGGTTTACCGCCGCGTCGCTGGCCATCCTTTCCGGATTCAGGCCATGCTGGAAGGCAAGGGCACCGCGAAGATCAGTGTCACCTGCGAAGGCAAGGCCCTGAAAGAAGCCAGCCTAGAATTGCCCGGCATTTTCTCCTACGAAATCACCTTCAAGAACGCCGGCATCCGTATTGCCACGCTCACCGTCAGCGCCAACGGCCAGAGCGAGAGCCACGACCTGCTGCTGGACACAGAAGCCCACGCCAAAGTCGGTTAACGCTTCACCGCAGGCAACGCCCATCGGTTCTCCAGCTGGTGGGCAGTACCCCAACATTTACCAGCCAAACAGAGCAAAAAACTCTGGTAGGCGCTGCAAGCCCGCATCCCGGTCAAAAAAGCGATCCGCCCGCGCCGAACGCGCCGCATTCCGCTGTTCCTGGCTTCCACCCAGACAAAATATCGCAATATTCAATTGATATTCCCGCCGCAGAGTATCAATCAATTCAATAGGCTCTACAATTTCCGGATCATCCAGGTTCAGCAGCATAAACCGATGCAGCAACACGTCCTGCCAATCGCCCAGGTCGTCCAGGTTCGTAGCTTCCGTCATCTCCCAATCTTCGGGCATCCCTGCCACGACCGCCGCGTGCAATTCCGGATCACTTGCCATGAGAATAAAGCGCTTACGCATCCGATCACCGATACTGGGCACTTAGCTACCTCCATTGTCAGAATATCCGTGAGCCGTGCGGTGGGGCTCAATCCGTCCAGACCGCTGTCCCTAATAGCCTTTCACCCCAGAACGGGGCTTCCTTTCCGGCGATTTCTCGCAACCGCTCGCCAAGCTGGACGGGGTCAGGCTGCAGGCCGGTTAACCGTGCCCCCTGCCCCGCCGACCAGACAGAGCCAGCGACGCGCCGAAAGGTGCCATTTTCCGTCCACACCCGCAACCAATGGCCATCGGGCCAGTGCTGCTCCGTCAGGAAAGCACGCGCTTTGAGCTTGATACCGGCAGGCACCCGACGGCGGACGGGCTGGTCCCAGTCCACATCCTCCAACTCAGTCTGCTCCATCGCACGCCGCTCTCTCTCCGTAAGCGCCGTCGGAAACGCCACTTCCCAGCCCATAGCCTGCAACAACCGCGGACAGAATTTCAGCACTGCCTCCACACCGATCACTCTGTTCAGCAACTGCGACCAGCTACATATCCCTTCCTGCAAAGCCTCTGTCAGCCATGTGCGAAAACCCGCCGAAGGGGCTGCCACACAGTCTACAAAGGACGCCCACTGCGCCTCCAGAATAAAGCTGCCACCCAATACCAGACTATGCCCAATGGTCGCAGCCCCGGTGCCACCGATCTTGCGCCCTTGGCACCAGAAATCATGCCCTTCCCGCGCCTCCACTTTCAGGCCAAAATATTCATGCACAGCGATCACCCAAGGGGCAATCAGGGCAAACAGCTCAGGCGCACGGCGCACCCGCGCAGTCGGCGGAAAGATAAAGAAATAACTCAGCTGATCAGGATCTACCCAGACCAAACCACCACCCAGGGCTCGTTGCACAATCGGAATCCTCAGCCGCTCACAAGCCGCCCGGTCCAGCTCCGCACCCGGTCCCTGTGCGGCCCCCAGACTCAGATGGGCATCAGACTGCGCCAGCAGCAGAATGGGCATATCCTGCTCGCCCTGCGCCTCCGCCAAACCAACATAAGCCTGGTGCAGAGCCTCCGGGGCGAGCTTCTCCAAACGGATCAGACGAATTCGCACGACTTACAAAACTGCGTCCAATCGAAACAACCGATTCGCCCCAATCAACTCTGCGCAATCTCCTCCTGCGCTTCTTTATCCTTCGGGCGATAAAAAGCAGAAAAATAAAAGTCGCGCTCATTGAGGGCCTGATGCCAGCGCACTCGTTCTTCCACGCCCGCCTGCATGATCCCTGCCATGGCCATGGACTGCTCACTGTCGAGAATCAGGATGCCATCCTGCAAATCTTCATCCAGATCAATAAAATGTGCCGCCAATCCTTGCGGCTCCTGGATATGTACCAGGAAAGACTTGCATGAGGGATCTTCCGGGTCCAGTGGTGTC
This sequence comes from Acidithiobacillus sp., assembly GCF_023229925.1. Taxonomy (NCBI): domain Bacteria; kingdom Pseudomonadati; phylum Pseudomonadota; class Acidithiobacillia; order Acidithiobacillales; family Acidithiobacillaceae; genus Acidithiobacillus; species Acidithiobacillus sp. Next base: position 963,469 of record NZ_JALNYM010000001.1, read on the forward strand.
ATCACCAGACGCCCCAGATAAGCCATGCGCGCCAGTTGATTGAAACGGGGAATCTCCAATTTTTTCCCCATCTTGTACTTTTTCAGCTCGTTCTTCAGGCTGCTCACGTCGGTAATCGGTATCGACTTCATGACAATCCCTAGCAATACGGTCGGCTATATATTCCCCCAAAACCCCCTCCCCATGCAAGACGCCCACAAAAAAGGAGACGGTTGCCCGTCTCCCGCGTAACCCGAGGAGGGATTGTTTAGAATACGTAACCGATTTGAAGGCCGTAGGAGTTTTCATACATGGTAGCGCTGACAGGCATAGGTCCACCAAAAGGGGAGGAACCAGCCGGACCCGTGTTGGTATTGGAGAACTCATGCATGTAGGCCTCCGTCAACTTCCACCCCATGCCCAGCTTCTGCGTGGCACCGAAGGTAATGGCACTCTGCACGATGGCCGGGAAGATCAGATTGGAGGCAATCGTGTTGTTACTGATGGGATTGGAACCATAGGTATAACCTGCACGTACCTGCAACCAGTTGGTAAGATCATACTGTGTGCCGATGTTGGCCACCCACTGGTTCTTCCAGTGCATCGGTAATGCAATAGAGGATACACTACCCGCAGGTGCGCCATGATAAACCGCATTCCAAGGACCAGACACGTCAAAGTTATTCATAGTGCTCGCCCAGTTAATCCACTGCCCCTCTACACTGATTAACCATTGCGGGATTGGGCGGATCGCCAGACCAAATGCAACCTGCTGCGGATAATTCAGAGTACCGCTATATTGACCGGGAGTTCCGTATACCCCAGACATGGTTTGAGGGTTTATCTGATTTTGAACACCCGCCTGCCAGTTTAGGGACGAAAACCAAATGGGTGATTTATAGGTCAGGCCCAAGGTGACCATGTCATTCACTTTGTACAACATACCCAAAGTAAATCCCGCGCCATAAGCCCACGATGGATTAGCAAGATTCAATCCACCCGTATTCAATGGACCCATTGGTCCATAGGCAGACGCATACTGCGAAAAAGTCTGCTGGAAAGATGCTTGTTCAGCAGCAATATTCAGCGTAGCACCCACAGCCAAATGATGATTCACCTTCATAGCAATAGAAGGTGCCATTTGCATAAAGGTAATGCTACTAAAAGCTTGCGCGTATCCGCCATAGGGCATATTAGGGTTGGCAGGCACATTCTGCAAATAATTCACGCCCAAGCCGGAGGTGCCATACACACCACCACCAAATACGATCCCATCGCCGAATGCAGGTGCAACCCAGCCAATCGCCGGAACACCGTAGACGTTGGTGTGGCTGCCAATCTCGCCAAATCCCAAATTCGTCTTGCGAACCGGATTAAAAATTTCTGCCGAGAAGGCGGCTTGCGGAGCCATCAATGCCAATCCGGCCGGGTTGCTGATAGCCGCAGACAGAGGATCATCCGGCGCCGCCACCACGGCACCTGCCATACCCACGGCATACTGACCAATACCAATCAATTGATAACCATCAGTTGCGAATGCGCTGACCGACAGGCCCATCGCCAATGTCGCGCCAACCGCAATTCCTAAAATTTGTGATTTTTTCATCTAAATCCTCCGCCCTCAGTTGTGTCGCTAATGACACGATGATTGTGTCGGAAGCGAAACAGTGATGCAAGACCTTGGTTCTATCATTTTTTTAATCCGTTTATCAACCCACAAAATGATGGTTTATTAGCAATAATAAATATTATAAAGACCTATAAGAGAACGCACATAAACTCAACAAAAAAGGGGCCAAAGCCCCTATATGCGCATTACATAATACACCCCGATTCGGGATGAGACCTTGGCGCTAGCCCAAAAACTGCAAATCCTGCAATCGCATCTGGCGCCGCACGATTTCCACATCTTCCTTGTTCAGCGCAAAGGGAAAGGAGCGGATATCCGAAGGCGACGAATCCCCATAAGGCCGATTACAGGCGCTGACTTCTTCGTCATCCTTCCCTGGGCAGCCGGAGGTCTGAAAGGGCTTACCGGAGTTGATGATGTCTTCCAATTCCGCCTGGGGATAACCGAAACCCAGTACGCGACCATACTGATCAAACTCCATATCCTCATAACGGCCACCCGCATAGTCAATCAGGAATCGGCCCAACTGCACCCGGCGCCAATGGTCCTGGGGCACGGCGTCCCAATCTTCCATCATGGAGCCCTTCTCTGGGAAGAAGGCAAACATGTGGTTGTGACCACCCATATCTTTCATCTTCTGACAGACGGCGAGGATTTCCTGCTCCGTCTCGCCCATGCCGCAGATCAAGTGCGCGCCGAATTTCTCGGGTCCGTAAATTTCTGCCGCCCACTCGATGGTCTGCCAGTACTTATCCCAGGAATGAGGGCTCTGCACCGTCTTGCCACGGGTACGCTCAAAGATTTCCGGCGTCACGGCATCCAATGCGACGGTAAATATATCGGCACCCATCGCCTTGAGGTCGATCAGATCCTGCTTCTCCATGGTGGTCGGATTGGATAGGATGGAGGCGGGAATGTGGGGCGCCACTTCCATCCAGCGCTTCAGTATGACTTGGGTATCATGGTCGGAATCGGGGTGGGTGATCATACTGATGCACATACGCTGGAACTGACCCTTGTCGCTGTTCTTGGCGATACGTTCGAGCATTTCATCCACGCGCACCGTCGGCCAGTCCACCCGGATGAAGTTGCGGTCGGCGTAATCACGGCTCTCTTCGCGGTGCCGGGCCAGACCACAATAGGTACAATTGGCACGGCAACCTTCCGGATAGGTCATCAACAGGTTCAGGCAATTGGTACAGGAGGTTCGGTGCATCACTCCTGGCACCAGGCCCAGGGTAATCGCCGCTGCGGTGCTGAGCTGCACATACTCCGGCGACCGCATCGTCGGCGTTTTGACGAAATAATCCGGGCGATAAAAGTTCAAGGGCTGGGAATTTTCTTGCGCTACCGCACTCATGGAAGCTCCTCCTGTCATTCCGCCTTAGGCGGCAAAGTATTCATCAAAGGCGATCCAACCGGATCGCATCACCCTGTCTTTCTGGGCCGCAGGCTGTCGCCACACGGCTTCCAAAGATTTTCTCCGCTGCACGGCCCGCGCCAGGGCCGGGCCAAATTGATCCTGCATATCCTCGGCGTAACTCTCCAATGCTTCCCCATCGCCCGCCAGATAATCAGCAGCGGCCAGTCCTGCGCCCTCCCCGCTGATCACCGCAGCGGGGATGCCCGCACCGGTAATGGGATGGGTCAGCCCCGCCGCGTCCCCGGCAAGCACCACGTTGCCATGTACCATCAGCCGAATACCGCCCACGGGAATCGCGCCACCGGTACGTCCGAGGACGGCTTCGCCGATGATGCCGCGCTCTACCATCTGCCAATGCAACTGCTCCAGCGGCAATTTAAGATTATCCTCAAAACGCCGATCCGCACCCAATCCAAGATTCGCCACCGGCCCGCGGGGAAACAACCAGCCATAGCCGCCAGGAAAGGCGTCCGAGAGGAAAATATCCGTATCCGCATAGGAACGCAGCAACGGCACCGTATACTGACGGGTATAAACAACCTGTTGATGCGGCATGCCCACCGCTGCCGCCACCAGACTATGTGGCCCATCGGCACCAATCAGCAAGCGGGGACGCACCGTCAACTCCTCATCCGTGCCGCGCCGCAAGCGGGCCACTGCGCCATCCCAGGCGAGGAATCGGCAACGCATTTCCACCTGCGCGCCCGCCGCCTGCGCCAACTCCGCCAACCCCTGATCAAAACGTGCCCGGTCAATCATCATGCCGGGGAAGACACTGTGGTGCTGTAGCCCGGATGGTAGTACCGTCAACATCCCTTCTATGTCCTGCACCCGCGAATCCGTTTCATGTACGGTACGCAAGAGCGGCATGGGGACAAACTCGGCACATTGCACCGGAACACCGACCTCCGCACGGCGATCCACGCAGATCACCGTCAGGCCCTTGCCCGCAGCGGCACGCGCTGCCGCGGCGCCGGCCGGACCAGCACCTATCACCAGTACATCTATGGCTAAGGGGTTCACGCGTCTTTTGCCGCCATCCGCAATACCGTCGCGAAATGTTCCGGCTGTAAGCCGAAACCATCGACAGCCTGTTTCTCGAATAATCCCTCGATAATGCCATCCACGTCATTCAGATGGACATTACGCAGCGCCGCCTCCAGATCGACGATAGCGCGCCGCGGCTGAACAAAATAATCACCGCTAAAGTGAACCTGCCGCACACGATTCCCATAGCTATCCCAGAGCATTTCCGCTCGCAGCGTGCCACCGGGGGCGCGTAACGTCGCTTTACGCAACGGCATATCGTCGCGCGCACGGCGGTTGATGCCGAGCCACTCCGCGTCACGCACCTCCGCCAACGCCTCCGGCAACAGCGCGGCTACGGCATCCGGCAAGTCGCCCTGGACGAAAGACAGCCCCAAATGCGCGCGGAAACCATCCAGCAAGACCTTCTGCACCGCCATCAACTCCGGTGCTTTACCCAACAAGGCTTTTAAGCTCGTCACCCGTTCCGACACCGAAGAGATGGCATGGGCATCCAGTTTCTCCAGCGGTACGCGCAGTACGCGCAACATCCGCGGAATGTCCAGATCGACCAGCACCGTCCCCTGAAACAGCAAGGTGTCTCCATCCATAATCCCACCGGTGCCGGAAATTTTTCGCCCTGCCACTTCAATATCATTGCGCGGACGAAATTGTGCGGTCACTCCCAAAAGAGACAAGCCAACCGCTGCCGCTTCACAGATCTTTCGTGACAGCGACGCCATATCACCCTGGGGCAGCGCGTCCCGCCGACACACCAACTCCCAACCTATCTGGGTGGGATCAAAAATCAGTGCACCACCACCGGTGAGACGACGCTGCACCGCGATCCCCTGCTCACGACAGAACTCCAGGTTGAGTTCCTGCTCCGGCGATTGGTGATAGCCGACCAGAGCGGACTCCTCAAAGCGCAGGAAACGGAAAATATTGGGAATCTGACCTTCGGACATCGCCAGGAGCAATGTCTTGTCTAAGGCCATATTTTCGTCGGCCGGGCGCAAGCCGGTATCGACTACAAGCCAGTCTTTAGCGTTATGCGTGTTCATAACGCAAGCCACCGGACGAACGTGAAGTCTAGAAGAAACAATGCAGTCTCAGGCCGTAAACACGATCGGGATATCCCGCAGATGGGTACGACGCTTCGGTGCAACGGGGACATAATCCAGCGGCATAGTGGTCGTCTCGTCACCGAGCGCCAGGACTTCTTCACCGACAATCATGGAGCAGCAGGACGGTGTCACAAAGACATCCCGTTCCAGGTGCTTGGCGAGGGCCAGCATGCCGTCCGAGGGGAAGGCCACCCCGTTCAGTCCTGCCATAACCGCATAGGTATCGGTGATGGAGCGATGCACACCGGAAGGTCGTGCGCAGCCCAGCAATACCGGAGTTTCCGGCAGAGCTGCCCGCGCATCCATAAAGAATTTACCAATTTCATCCGCTGCTGGCGTCGCGAAAGGCCGACTCGAAGAAGCGTACTGCGGCATGATGACCACCAGCACCAGTGCGCTGGGCAGATGCCGCTGGATAATTTCGAGAGCGTTCCACTCACCAAGCAGCTCTCCGTAATGCAGCCCGATGACAATATGCGGCACCACTTTCATCTTGGTGGCCACCAAGGCTTCCAGGGCGGCCTCAAAATCATCCACCGAACGGCGCAAATGGTACACTTGGCTAATGGTGTCCTGTGCACCGATTACATCCATCATGGCCACATCAACACCCGCATCCTCCATCCCGCGCGCAAACTCCGGGGTGGCAATACCCGTATGCATGGCAATCTGTAAATTCGGATAGCGATCCTTAATCTTGCGCACCGTCGGAAAATAGGGTTCGTAATGGACCACGTTCTGATGGTCAGAACCGCCTGAAAGAAGCAGCCCACGGCCTCCATCCAGGACAATTTGGTCCACCAGACGATCCAGTTCTTCTGGCGTCCGCACCGGAATCATCGGCTCCAAAATCTTCGCCTTACAGTGATCACATTGTAACTTGCAGTCCCCACCGGTGATGGAGATAGCGGGAAACGCATTCTTCCCGCACGCGGAGACTTCCGACGTTTCATGATGTTTAAAAGAAGGCGTATAGAAATTGATACGACCCACCTGAGTACCGGACAGTCCGGACCACCGTTCACGCATAGAGTCCACCAAATCTGCATTGAGGACCAAATCCTCCAAAGCCTCTACTTGAGAAACAGCGTTTAACCATGGGTTCATATGAATTTCCATCCTTTACACAGAGAGAAAGCTGGACGGCCGCAAATGCGGCCGTCTTCTTGGATCATGACGGCTTTGCGAATCAGCAGCCGCCAAAACCATCAGCAGTCATCTTTTCTTCGAAGGCCGCCAAAGCGTCGGCACCGGTCTTCAGTTCACCAGTGTCACCGTCGAAGTCTGCCGGGGTAAGCTTGGCAATCCAGCCGCTGCCGTAGGGATCTTTATTGATGAGGCCGGGATCTTTCGCAACATCATCATTGCTCGATACGACGGTGCCACTGACTGGGCTCTTCAACGGGCCAACCCATTTTCCAGACTCAACGGTCGCCGCCGACTTGTCCTTCTTGATGTCCTTACCAGCGCCCTTCGGCGTATAAGAAACGATCTGTCCCGCCAACGCACAAGCATAGGAGGTCATGCCGATGGTCACACTGCCATCATCTTCCTTGCGTAACCACACGTTATTATCCACGTTGTACAGCAGGTCCTCGGGGATTTCACAGCCACGTACAGTTCCCATCATTTTCTCCTTCGGGGTCACATTTTAGGTAAACAAAGCATGCTGCCAGGCAGCATTATTTAAAAAAACAACAATCGGTCAACGGACAAAATCAAGTCGGCGAGATCACCGGCAGACGCCACCGCATCCACTTCTTCAATCAGGTTATCAGCCTGAATCTCATAGCCTGGAAGTGCCGGACGACATACATGAATTTCTACCCCGGCATTCTTCGCGTCACGAATAAAGTCAATAATGCGCTTGCCACCAGCCATCGCCGAGAGATTTTCCGCGACCCCTGCCTGCATCAGCCTGACCGCTTCCATCGTGCAAAAAATCTTAACCTCAGCATCCATGGAAGACAACAGGGCGCCTAGATAAAAAGGTGTCGCACAGCGATGTGCCGTGCTTGGCCCGCTGGTCATCACGATGACTACCGACTTTTCGCCCTGATCCTCCAGGTAGTGATCGCTCATCGCATTCCTCGTTCACAATGAATATCATCACGCAGACAGCGCTGCCGGTACAAATCAAAGGCAACGTCTCCAGTAGACAGCTTTTCGAGCGCAACATCTACCGAAGCCACTGGCCGTACCCGTGCGATCCATGCTTCGTAGGGCTCAATATTGAGAAGATTAGGATCTTCCAATACATCTTCGTTGGCCGCATCAATCACGCAATCAAAGACATTCGGCACCGGGCCCGCCCATTTCCCACTTTCAATAGTGGCGACCGGCTTGCCCACCGGACGACGTGTTCCAGGCCTGCGTACCCGGACGTGCAATATCTTTCCCGCAATCGACTGAGATATGTCGGTCATACCCACGGTAAGTGTGCCGTCGCCTTCACGTCGCACCCAGATTTGGCATTCCCGATCGTAATATAATTCGGCGCGGAATTCGCAACCGTTACATTCCATAGCCTTCCCCTGGTGTCAGCGGCAGGTAAAAAAAAGCGCCCCACAAAGGGGCGCGTTTCCACACCGTCAGATAATACCTTTGGCCGCGAGGAGATCCATCGAGTCGCTGACGTTGTCGGGGATGCCGACTTTGCGAGCAGACAGACCCATGGCCAAACCGAGCAATTGGGTAAAGTAAATCACCTTGACGTTCGACTTGATGCCAAATTCCGTCTCAGCGCGAACCTGATGCATTTCCAGGCCAGAATGGCAGGTAGGACATTCGGTAGCGATCACTTCCGCACCCGCATCTTCCGCCGCCTGAAGGATATTCAGCACCAACTGGGTGGAAGTGTCCGAATCCGATAGCGTATGGGCGCCGCCACAACACGCCGTTTTCAGAGGAAAATCCACACTGACGGCACCGGCAGCGGATAACAAGTCATCCATAAAGTGTGGCGCATAAGAAGACTCGGAGCCAGGACCCTGATCCTTCTCCGGAAAAATCTGCCGGGGACGGGTGTACATACAACCGTAGTAGTTGGCAATCTTCAGCCCATTCAAGCTCTTCTTGACCTTACTTTTGATGCCATCGGTGCCTACTTCTTCCATGAACCATTCCAACGCATGCAAGCTGCGCACATCGCCATCATATACAGGATCACCCGATTTGTCGGCGAGCTCCTGCACCGTTTTCATGGTTTCTTCCGAAGTAGCGCACTCATATTCGGCTTGCTTCAGATTACGATAGCAGCCATTACAAGGCGCCATCACCGTATCGCAGCCCTGCAGCTTACTGGCAATAGCCAGATTCCGTGCGGACATATACGTCTGCAGCATGGGATGAATGTTCTTCACTTCCATCGCACCACAACAGTTGTAGTCTTCGAGGTTTTCCATCTCCAGACCGAGTTCTTTCACCAGAACGCGGGTGGATTTGTCATAGGGTCCGCCGGAACCTTCCAGCGCACAGCCCGGATAATATGCAACTTTAGCCATGATGAGCGGCCTCCTTCTGTGCCTTCACATACTCAGCGAGGACTTCACCGGTTTTACCCCATGATTTGGTCTTCGGACGAAACACCGTGTTCATTCCCATTTTGGCCAACTGGCCTAAAGGCAGGTGCTTAGTCAAACGTTTGCCAAACTCCACGATCCAGGCCTGCACCATGGGCTGGCCGGAGCGCTTGAAAAACCCCATCATCACCTCAGTATCTTCAATGCGCCCATACTCGATACACTGATGCGTGAACTCTTCATCAAAATGTGTGGACAGCGTCTTGGGCGTCAAGCCGTTCTCTTCCAGCCAATGCGCTGTCGCCTTCATCACTCCTTCAGGACGGACATCCTTAGGGCAGATGTTGGTGCATTTATTGCAGGAAACACACTGCCAGATGATGTCTTTATCCTTTATCAGCTCGGCTTTCAGCCCCAAACGAATCAGATAAATCCAGTAACGCGGATTAAAATCCACGTTCTGCGCATACATGGTGCAGGAATTGGTACAAGAACCGCACTGCCAGCAGCGATGCACGTTCTCACCACCGCTGTAGCTCTGGATGATTTCTTCAAAATGCTCTTCATAGTCCGTCAGCGTGCGTGGGGTAATCATGGTGTTCCAAGAACCGGAAACATCTACCCCATCTACTACCAGATGATCGTGCTGCAAAATCCGATCGGGATCGATCAGTGTTTTTTCATGAATAGCCATAGCCGCTCCTATACCCTAATTCATCAATGAATGTCGTCTCTCTTGATACGAGAGCCACCCATCCGCCGGTGTACCTCTACGCCCAGCAACTTACGGATCTGTTCCGTAAAGTCTGTTTGGCCGCCAAAATCTGAACGCAAAAAGCCCTCTGCCATAGCGCGCACATATTGCGAATACTGGTGGGCCAGGATGATATCGACCATATAAAATACATCACGATATACCCCTAGTTCTAACAGCGCTTCCCGCATCCATTGGCGCAAACCCTCAAACATTTCCGGACTTTCGCCGAAAGGGAAATCGGTCAGGTAGTCGCCCCCACGGATGAACTCCCGCACCGCGCCTGAGGTCGTACTTTGATCCCAGACCCAACGCGTCATCAGCGGATACCGCTCTGGGTCACTGAAGTGCAAAACTTCGGCTCCCATATCCCTGATAACGCGTTTCGCTTTTCCTGTAGCAGGTAATGCCTCCTCAAAACGCATCATGCGCTGTGCCAGATCGCCGTGACCATCCAGCAAATCGCGCATCAATTCACCTACCCGTGCAGCGCCCTGCTCTTCTATGACCGGCCAGATTTTGCGTCTCGCGGTAAACATCTGCTCCACGAGATGCGCCATCTGTGCGTCCGTCAGCGGCCGTTTGTCCTCCAGCAGGAGACGACGAAAACTCGCCGTCTTCTCCGTCAGGCTACTGACCAGGTCAGCAAGACCCTGCTGCCCCTCGAATGCCTCTTCAAGCTCATAAAAAGATCTGCTGAGCAGTCCCTTATCGAGCTCAATCGGCAGTGAGGCGGGAACGATATGCTCTTCGTTCCCGTTGTGGTAGATGTCAGCTGGCAACTTTCTGCTGTCCGTAGAGATCGGCTACCGCACGCGAACCAGCGGACTGACCCTGAGCAATAGAACTATCAATATCCTCCGGACCTGTAGCAGCGCCGCACACATAAATACCCTTGCGCGTCGTGCCCTGGCTATTCGTGTACTGTTCCGCACGATCAATGAATCCATGCTTTTCCAGACCAATACCAAAAGTCTTGGCAATTTCAGGATTCAGCGCGTTGGGATCCATGCCAATGGCGTGAACGACGATATCCATGGGAATCACAATAGGACGCTTAACCAGAGTATCTTCGCCTTTGACCAGCAGGCGACCGTCGGGTGATTTGGTGACTTCGGCGATACGTGCCTTGACGAACTTGGTTTTGAACTCTTCCTGGCTCTTCCAGTAGAACTTGTCTTCATAAAGGCCGAAGGTACGGATGTCCATGTAGTAGATGAACACGTCGGTGCTCGGGGAAATTTCCTTGATCTCCATGGCGAGATTGGTGGAAACTGTGCAGCAGATCTTGGAGCACCATTCACGACCAATCTGGCGGTCCCGCGACCCGACACAAAGCAGGATAGCCACACGCTCAGGAACCCGGCCATCGGAGGGGCAACGGATCTGACCTGCACTCACCATCTGCTCCATCTGCGTGGTGGTAAGCACGTCTTCATAGGTGCCGAAGCCCCATTCCGGTTTGTTGATGGAGTCAAAATGCGTGAATCCGGTACCGAGAATGATCGCACCCGCTTCGACCTTATCGCCGTTGCTCAAGGTGGCCGTAAAGTTACCGGCTTCGCCCACTACCTGGGTGACCTTGGCAGATTTGTGAATGCTGACGTTCCCGTCGCCTTCCACACGGCTGACCATACGGCCGATCGCATCTTTGGCCCACTCGCCCGATGGCACCAGCTTGGCATAGCCAGAGATGATCGGAGCACCACCAAGAATATCTTCCTTCTCAACGATGACAGCCTTCCGCCCCATGGAGGCGATGGTGGCCGCTGCCGACAAACCTGAAGGACCTGCACCTACGACTAGAACTGTATCTTGTGCACTCACTGAATTTTCTCCTTAAGCGCTCGCTTGCATATTGATATTTTGATTGGTGGCGAGTTCGGGGTTGTAGAGGTATTCCACATTGCCCTGTTCCACCTGCTTGAGATATTCCTGGAAGTCGGCCTTGGCCTTGTCCCAGCTGATGCCCATCTTTTCCACCAGATCTTCACAGGGTGAAGCATGCCACTGCAACTGGACGATCTTGAAGGGGTCGGCGCCACAGGCGAGCGCCGCGAGCTGCACGTCGGCGATGATAGGGATGCTGTAGTTCATGTCATGGGCTTTGCCGATCCACTGGTTTTTGTCCATGGTGGTGATACAGCCGGTGTCGATGCCGATCATCACGTCGGCGTTGGCTTCTTCCCGGGCGACCTTGATCTTGCGATTCATGGTGAAGCTGCGGGTAAACTCGCGCTCGGAGATGATGTGGCGGAAACCAAAGCCACAGCAGTCGTACCAGGTGGAGTAGTCGATAACCTGCGCACCCAGGGCCTGGGCCATGGAGGTGCCGACCGCTGTGCGATTGCCGCCGAGCACGCTGTTGTCGTAAATGGCGTCTTCCGCCACCATCTTGTAGTAGTGACAAGCAGCGTGGGTGGTCACGCGGATGTTACTCATGTCGATGGTCTGCATTTCACTGGCGATGCGGTTGCGCATAACGTGCAACCATTCACTGTAATGGACGACCTCTTCGGGGATGACAATCTTGCCGTCGACCAGACGACCGAGTTTGCCCAGGATCTTTTTGACCTTTTCGCGCAGTTCAGCCGACTCGATCAGGTACTTGCGGATTTCCTTGTAGTTACCGAAGGAGGTGCCGCAGTGCACCAAGGGAAAGAAGTGGCCATTCTCAAAGCCGTGCTGCTTGCCGGAGACGTACGCCTGATGGAAGTTGCGCAGGAAAACGGCGGCGAGGGATTCGACATTGCCGATGCCGGAGCCGTGGTAGTTCCAGGCGGTGCAGGAGGTCTGGTCGGTTTCGTCGAGGTAGTCGATGCCCAGGTTGTTCATAAACCAAATCAGACTGGTGGGGTAGCCGGGGATGTTGCCGCACTGACCACAGCTCTTGTGATGCCAGAGGTTGTTGGTAGGAACACGTTTTTTCCAGCCAAACAGCGTATCTACTTCAATGGGCTTGTGGTCATCGTTGATGCGGTGGACGATGATCTCGCCTTCCTTCTCCAGTTCCCACATGTGATCACGAATGTCGTCCATCCGCTCGCCGAGGTCCATCGTGCGCCGGTCAACGTGGCTGCGCACCCAGGCCGTGGCCGCTTCGGCCTCGTTCGCCGAAAGATTCGTGTCCTGAAAAAAAGCACCGTGACCCGCTACGCCTTGCTGCGTGCTGTTGTCGCTCATGATTGACTCCTCAGTCCTTATCACTCTGGCTCTCAAGCCAGTCTTCGTAATCTTCGCGCTTCTCGTCAATGAAGTCCTCAATCACGTCGAAGAGATTTTCGTCCATGGTTTCCAAGGACTTGAGCACGCCCGTCATTTCCCAAATGGTGTACATCTCTACAGAGGTCTTCAGCGACACTTCCCACGCCGTTTCCACAGTCTGCAAGGTGCGCACCGGAATGGCTTTACGCAATATCCGCAGATCGCCTTCTACCTTCTGGATATTGGGGCCCCAGTCGGGAAAGTGATCGGGCTGAATCATATCGGGAGAAAGCTGGTTGCCGGTGGTGATCAGCTTGAGCATGACGCGACCGAAGGGCCGCAACACATCTTTCGCCGACTGCATGCCATGACGAATAGACACTTCGCGCAGAATCATGACCAGACCACCGGGGGAATTCTTGAAAGGACAACGTGCCGCACAAGTCATGCACTGCGCACAGGCCCAGATTTTTTCCTGCATCGCATCATAGATCTGCTCGACATTTTCAGTCCACAGCAACTGGACAATCTCGCGCGGGCTATAATCATAGAACTGCGCAGACGGGCAGGTAGCCGTACAAATGCCACAATTCAAACAGCCATTAAGTTCGTGATCATAACGAAAATCCGCACGGACTTCGTCAAACATCTCTTTCATCTCAGCGTAAGTCGCCATTTACTCGCTCCTCGCTAGCAATTAACACGTCGCACCTGTTGACCTGCAGTGCAGATCGACAGTTCACATAAAGAGCGTAATATCAGACTCTCCGGCAAACTCAAAGAACGATGCAGCGCCGCCAAGTTCAATGCCATCAATGAAATCCGCCGTATCAAACTCGAAAAGATCAACGGTCATCTGACAGGCAATCATCCTTACTTCTGCTTCAACACAGAGCTCACGCAGTTCTTCCAGGCTGGCCACACCCTTTGCCTTCATTTTGCTCTTCATCATGGAAGTAGCCATTCCTTCCATGCCCGGAAGCACCATCATCAGCGTCGGCATCGGTATCGGCATGGGCATCGCGGGATTCCCGAGCGGGCTCACGCGCAGATGGCTCAAGTCTTTCTTCAACAACTGCAGGCCGTAGAAGGTAAAAAATATCTCAACCCCATAGCCGAGCGCCGCTGCGGTAGATGCCAGAATGAAGGGCGGATAACCCCAGTCCAGGGTGCCCTTCGTGGCAATAATTGCTAATTTTTTCTCGTCCATTGTTTTGTGCTCCCGGTCGGGCTTCTTTTCCCAACCTTATTAAGTTAGGCCTTCTGGATGAAGAAGATGAACTCGCCAGCGGCTTCCGCATGCTCCAGAAGGGGATTCTTGGTCTGCTTGGAAAACGCTTCGAAGTCCTTTACTGCGCCCGGATCGGTAGCAACAATCTTCAAGACCTGCCCAGAGGTCAGTTCACCAAGCATCTTCTTGGTGCGGAGAATCGGCAACGGACAATTCAGTCCGCGGGCGTCGAGTACCTTGTCTTCTTGTACCATGGGTTAACCTCCTCGGTTATGATGTCTGTCAAAGAATACTTGCTGGACTCTATCAGGAAAAGCATGAACAGCAAGGCAAATATTTTGATTTGATGATTAAGCCCCCCTATTTTAGGATATCCTTATTAATCTGACAACTGCGCAATGGGAAAGCCCCGATTGGCCCAGGCAGATATTCCTCCACGTAAATTAAGCACTTGGCCGAAACCCTGTGCCGCGGCGAACGCCGCTGCCTGCGCCGAACGCCCACCGCTCAGACAGTAAAAAACGATCGGTTGCGATTTATCCATCTGCTGTAGTGACATAGGCAACAGATGCAAAGGTAGGTGCCTGGCTCCATCAATAACGCCCCGTGCAACTTCACCGGGCGAGCGCACATCAATCAAGGTGAACGCATCCCCTTGTTCCGTTAAGGCTTTGAGCTGATCTGCGGTGATTTCTTGAAAACCGTACATGCGTCACTCGTTTACATGAAAGAAAAGTTAATCGATCAGTCTACACGATGCTCCGCACGGCGTGTAGCCCCATATTCCGGAAACAACAAAAATCGGAAAGGCTAACCCCCGAGTCGCATCATGAACACCGCCATGGAACGACTTGGATCATCTACAAACCGGTGCCGCTCCGGTTTATCGCGCCAGATACCCCGGGTAATGGCCTCGGCGATCTGCCCGTCACTATTCGACCCCCGCAGGAGGGGCATAAGCGCCAATCCGCTATCCTGACCCAGACAATACACCAGACGTCCCGTCGCCGTGAGGCGTACCCGATTACAGGTTGCACAAAAATCATTGCTGATTGGGGTAATGAAACCCACTTGGGAACGCACCCCAGGAAGCTGATAGAGGCGTGCCGGGCCATTATCTGCGGGCCTGGTCACGGGCTGCAGCGGACCAAATTGGCGCTCTATGACTTGCTGTGCTTCTGCGGCGCTCAAAAACTGCATTTCTTGGGCGGCGGCCCCAGCCTCGCCCAGGGGCATGGTCTCAATAAAGCGTATATCGATGCCGCGCTGCATCGCATAGTCTACCAGCACAGGCAGATCATTTCCGTTATTCTGGCGAAGCAGCACGACGTTGAGCTTAATTCGTGGAATTTCCGCGAGAATAGCGGCTTCGATACCTTCCAGCACACGACCCAGGTCACCACCTCTGGTCACCCGTGCGAAAACCTCGGGATCAAGGCTGTCAAGACTGATGTTCAGATTATTGACACCCATCTGCCGCAGAGCCGCGGCGCGGCGCCCTAGAAGTAATCCGTTGGTGCTGACACTGATCTTACCCACACCATGACGATGTGCCGAACCGATGAGGGAAAGAATCTGCGGATGAATGAGCGGTTCGCCGCCGGTAAAACGTATATGACGAACGCCGAGTCCACTAAAAATGCGAATCAGGCGATCATATTCTTCTGCCTGAAGATGGTCTTCCCGCGCGTAGAAGGGGGTCCCTTCTTCTGGAGAACAGTAGCTGCAACGAAAGTTGCAGTGCTCAGTCACCGAAATGCGCAGATAGCTGACATGCCGACCGAACTGATCCGCCAGCGCGGTTTCTCGTCTCGGCTCTGCAAATAACTCCTGCGGCATGCCTGCGACTCCTTGGGAACTTTCCCCAAAAGGCCCATACTAGACCTCTTTTGAGACCGTGTTCAACACTGGTGACCGCCATGATGGCGATGACCACACGCTGTATCTCGACAAAAAAGCGGTCGGCATGCGGTACCGATCCCGAAGATAACCGATAGATCAGCGAACCAGGCGGGGCTGGAAGGGGAGTGTGAAAGTCGCTATCGTTGCGCACGACAATCACACCATGATTCCCGCCGGGGTGGTATTACCCCAACCAGAGAGTCATCCATAGCCAGAGGCACTTGGAAAAGTTCATATCCGCTTTCTGAGTCGCACGAGCTTTATAGTCTTACGCAAAAGGAGTGCCAGATTTATGTCAGGTGTCAATACACTCAATCATTTTAATAGGCTAGGTGAAGCCCACATGGTCGATATCGGTGAGAAGGTAGTGACGACTCGTGTTGCGCTGGCGTCAGGTGAAATCATTATGGCGGATTCTACGCTAGAACGCATTGAGTCTGGACGTATGGGGAAAGGCGATGTTCTGGGTGTAGCACGTATCGCAGCCATTCAGGCCACTAAAAGAACATGGGAGCTGATCCCTTTGGCACACCCATTGCTCCTCACGGGTGTCGAGGTCGAATTGACTCCTGCTCATGATCCGGCGCGGATTGTTTGTCGTGCCGAAGTGCACTGCGTCGGCCAGACGGGCGTCGAGATGGAAGCACTCACGGCGGTTTCCGTGGGTTTACTCACTATTTACGACATGTGCAAAGCCATGGATCGCGGGATGCTGCTACAAAATACCGGTCTCATACGGAAAGACGGCGGCAAGACGGGCCTCTGGGAGAGAGACCAGGCGTCCTGTCCGCCTTCCCCCTGATACCTACTTACCGCGATTTGGTGAAGAACTGTAACGCACCATCACATCCCGATCCTTCCAGTTCACCTCTTTCAGAATCTCATCGGGGATCATGTAACGATCCTGCGGCGCTATGTCCTGATACTTCACCACGCGCAGCACGTCGCTGAAGGCGAGTTTGCGCAGTAGGCCGTCTTTGTCCGTAGCACGGACGATCATGGCGTCCTTGAGGAGGGCATAGACGTAGAAATTGCCGGGTCGCAGTTTACCTTCCTTATCCTTCCAGGTAACGGTAATGCGCGAATGTTCTTTGAAATCATTGCGAATCATGAGTGAATCTCCTTGGATTAAGCGCCAATAAACTAATCACCGTGCCGGGCACAACGCAAATAAGCGCTACTTATTACAAAACAAAAACGGTGATTAGACTTATCAGCCCTATTCCGCCCCCCCCCCTCGGGGGAGCAAGGGGATGCTCCCAAATTCGTGCATGCAGACGCGAGGTACAAGATGGCTACCGTCATGAAATTTAGGGATAGATCTTGTGCTGCGGATGGGGCCGACTGGCATTCGGTCCTAGCGCCGACCCCGCGCGCACATCAATCGCCTCACCTTCAAAAGGGATGTGGTAGCATTCATTCACGAGTTTCATAGCTTTGGTCTCGGCCATTCCTCATGCTAGACTGCCCTTTGCACTCGGCTTGTTGGGGATGCAGTCAGTTTCTGCCCCTTCAAAGTGGTTTCCTCCCATTTTCAGCAAGGCTTTTAACTTGATGATATTTAAACGCATTCTTGGAATCTTCTCCACCGACCTTGCCGTAGATCTGGGCACCGCAAATACCCTGATTTACGTACGCGGCAAGGGCATTGTGCTGTCTGAACCGTCCGTGGTGGCCATCCATACGGGGCGGCATGGGGCTACCAGCCGACGGATGCATGTCGGAGAGGAAGCCAAACGTATGCTGGGCCGCACACCGGCCAACATTACGGCTATCCGACCACTGAAAGACGGCGTGATTGCCGATTTCCAGATTACCGAGGCCATGCTCAAGCACTTCATCAGACGCGTGCACCATCAACGCTTCCTGAGCCCAAGCCCGCGGATTATCGTCTGTGTGCCCTATGGAGCAACGCAAGTAGAACGGCGTGCGATCCGCGAGTCGGCGATGAGTGCGGGCGCACGCGAAGTACACCTGATTGAAGAGCCGATGGCGGCCGCCATCGGGGCCGGGATGCCCGTTGCGGAGCCTACCGGCTCCATGGTGGTGGATATTGGCGGTGGCACCACCGAAGTCGGCGTCATCGCGCTGGGCGGGGTGGTCTACTCCCAAAGCGTACGTGTCGGTGGTGACAAAATGGATGAAGCTATCGTCAACTACATTCGTCGCAACTACGGCATGTTGATTGGTGAGACTACCGCCGAAGAGATCAAGAAGAAGGTGGGCTGCGCCTACCCCGGTCAGGAAGTGCTCAGCATGGAAGTACGCGGGCGCAATCTTGCCGAGGGCGTTCCACGGACTTTTACGATTACCAGCAATGAAATTCTTGAAGCCCTTCAAGAGCCGTTAGGTGCCATTGTTGGTGCTATCAAACTAGCCCTGGAGCAGACACCTCCAGAACTCGCTGGCGACATCGCCGAACGAGGCATGGTATTGACCGGCGGTGGTGCCCTCCTCCGCGATCTGGATCGCTTGATCATGGAGGAAACGGCGCTACCAGTCATCGTTGCGGAAGATCCATTAACCTGCGTGGCGCGGGGCGGCGGCCGGGCGCTCGAAGAACTGGAATTACTGGGTGAGGTATTTGCCGACGATTAAGCTTACAGCTTCCCCAGAGCTACCATGCCTGCATTGTTTTTCCCCCGCCGCTACCCGCCACTTCTTCGCGTAGCCGTACTGGTTTTGTTGACCGTATTCGTTTCGCTGTTCAGCGAAAAACATCCCAGCATAGAAAGTGTTTCTTTGACCATAGCCTATCCAGTGCAGTGGCTCAGCATGCGGGGAACCAGGGTCTGGCAGCAAGCTGACAACTACCTGCAAAGCCGTGCCGCGCTAGAGTCTGAAAATGCCCAACTACGCGCTGAACTCGTCCGTACCCGCCCTAAACTATTAGAAGCAGAAATCCTGCGTAACGAAAACCGACAGCTTCTTGCGTTACTCGACAGCATCCCCCATCCGCCCGGGAAAGTCGCTGTCGCGCAGGTTATCGCGCAGAACTTTTCACCCGGGAACCAGTTGTTAATCGTCAACATGGGCGCGCGCGCGGGAATCTATGTCGGACAGCCGGTTCTTGCCACAGGGGGAGTGGCTGGCCAGGTAGTCAGTGTTTCGCCTATGAGCAGCCAGGTGGCTCTTCTTTCTGACCTGGACAGCAGCATTCCCGTACAGCCCGCAGATTCGGACACGCCCCTACTGGTAGACGGCAAGGGGGATATTGACAACCTTACCGTACCCTTTCAACCGCGCAACACCTCTCTGAAGGTCGGCGATAGACTTGTCACCTCTGGCTTAGGTGGGCGCTACCCGCCGGGACTGAATGTCGGCACGATTTCTGCCATCGTCCGGAATGGTGACCACTCCTTTGCACAGATTGTGGTACGACCGGCTGTTCGTTTGGGACAACTGAGCACGGTGCTTATGCTCTGGGATAGCCCATCCCCGCAGCCAGCGGCAATACCATGATCGCCATCGCGCTCATTCTCGGCTTTTTATTCGCACTTACAGCAGAAACCATTCCCTGCGGCCCGCTTTATGCCTTACTCCATCCTGATTTTGTCGCTCTGCTGCTGCTCTATTGGGCGATCAGCAGCAGATCTGAACTCAGCTTCACCATCGTCTGGCTGATCGGTCTGCTTCAAGATATGGTACTCGGGGGTACGCTGGGAACTCAGGCCATCGCCGGGGTTGTGATGATTTACCTGCTCTATACCGGCATTGCCCGGGTCCGCAGCCTAGCGTCCTGGGAACAACTTTTCTTCATTTTTCTGTTACTGCTGACCCACCGTTTACTGGTCTGGTTGTGGCAAGCCTGGGCAGGCACCATCACCTGGCATTTTTCGCTGCTTTTAGGACCTGTAATCGGCGCCCTGCTGTGGCCGCTTTTCACGCTGACGCTTGATTATCTGCGTCACGCGTTGCGCCTGAAGCATATATGAACGCATTACTGCCCGCCCAAGAACATCGGCAATTCACCCGTCGGCTGCTCGCCGTAGCGGGACTGATCACCCTGCTTACGGCCATACTGGCTACACAGGTATACAGGCTGCAGGTTTTAGATCACGACCACTACGCCACCCAATCCGCCCATAATACTATTGCATTGCTGCCGATCGCCCCCCTGCGCGGCCGTATTCTCGATCGACATGGGCAGATACTCGCGGATGACCGGACCGGTTTCGCACTTGCGATCACACCGAACAAGGCCATTCACTTGCGCGAAACCATCCACCGCCTGCAGCAGATTCTACGCATTAATGCGGAGGATCAGAAACGTTTCAGCCGTGATCTGTCACATGCACACCCCTATCAGCCTGTCTTCCTTCGTCGGGATCTCCGTCCTGATGAGCTGGCAGCATTTGCCGTACAGCGCCATCAATTTCCGGGGGTGGAAATACGGACCCAGATTAAACGTTACTATCCCTATGGTTCGCTTTTCGCCCATGTATTGGGCTATGTGGGCCGCCTGACACCTGCGGAAATCCGCGAGGACCAGATGGCGGACTACGCCGGGCTGGATAGTATCGGCAAAAGCGGTCTGGAAGCACAGTATGAAGCACTGCTGAAAGGCCAGCCCGGCAATCAGGAGGTAGAAGTCGACGCCCGCGGACGCACGGTACACAGCCGGTTGCACCTCTTGGCCCGGCGGGGGACAACACTCCATACAACGCTGGATCTTGCCGTACAGCAGGCTGCCGGCCGGGCTATGGCCGGGCGGCAGGGCGCCGTGGTAGCATTGGATCCGCAGAATGGTGATGTGCTCGCTGCTTATTCGGCACCCGCGTTCGACCCGAATGCTTTCGTCGATAGCCTGAGCATCGCCGTCTGGTCCAAACTTCGGGATGATCCGGGCACCCCCATGACCAACCGGTTCCTGCGGGGCAGCTATCCTCCGGGCTCCACCATCAAACCTTTCGTGGCACTCAGCGCCTTGCATGACAAGGTCATCACCGCGGATCAACGGCTCGTTGGCGGCACTTACTACCAGATCCCCGGCACCAAGCACAAATATTACGACTGGAAACCCGGCGGTCATGGTGCGGAAAATCTGCGCGAAGCCATTCGTGATTCCAATGACGTCTATTTCTATCAAATCGCCATGCGCCTCGGCGTCACCCAGATCGGCAACGGCCTCGCTCATTTTGGCTTCGGTCAGCGCAGTGGAGTGGATTTACCTGGGGAATCCGCGGGGGTGGTCCCCTCCCCGGACTGGCTGCGCCAGCGCTACGGCCAGACGTGGTACCAGGGACAGACAGTGATGATGGGAATAGGACAGGGTTATCTGCTGAGTACCCCACTCCAGTTGGCGCGTGCCACCGCCAGTATCGCTAACGGTGGCCGACTGGTTACACCGCATCTGGAACAATCGTCCGATAGCGTAACGCGACCCCTGGACTTTTCACCAGCCACCGTTGCCGTCATTCAGAATGCGATGCGTGATGCCGTGACCACCGGCACTGGCAAATTGCTGGCCGATGATATACATACGGTTGCGGGTAAAACTGGCACCGCTCAGATACACCATGCGCAGCGTAATGACTCTGGTCTGGTACTGCATAATACGATTCAACTTTGGCAGGATCACGCACTCTTTATCGCCTATGCGCCTGCCGACCACCCGCGCATCGCTGTGGCGGTGGTTGTCGAACATGGTGGCCACGGAGGTCGTACTGCCGGTCCCGTTGCCAGAGCAGTAATCGACGCCTACCTCGATACGATGACAGCGCCGGAGGTCAGCCCATGAACTGGCGCATTCACCTGCTGCGACCACTGCGAAAACTGGATCCGGCGCTCATGACAGGTATCGTGATACTCATGCTCATCAGCCTCGCGGTGCTTTATAGCGGCAGCCAGGAAAGTATCCGCGTGGTACTTGCCCAACTTTTGCGATTCACTGTCGGCATCGTCGTATTGGTAATTGTCGCGAATACACCACCTGAGCGCATTCGCGCCTGGGCACCCGCCTTGTACGCCATAGGCATTATCCTGCTCGCCATCACCCTCGTGGTGGGCAAAACCAGTCTTGGCGCACGCCGCTGGCTGGGAGCCGGGCCGTTGGTCTTTCAGCCCTCGGAGCTTATGAAGCTCGCCCTTCCCCTGTTCCTCGCCTATTATTATTCTCAACAGGAAAACGTCCGCCACTGGCTTTCTACCGTCGCGGGATTTGTGCTTATCGCCATCCCCTTTTTGCTCATCGCCAAGGAACCAGACCTCGGTACAGCCGCACAAATTGGCGCGGCCGGCATCTTCATGATGTGGCTGGCGGGTGCGCGCCGCCGCTGGTTTGTCGGGCTTATCATTCTGATCGCGGTCAGCGGCCCGGTGCTCTGGCATTTTCTGCACGGATACCAAAAAGAGCGCATCCTGACTTTCCTGGATCCCCAACGCGACCCCCTGGGTGCGGGATACCACATCATTCAGAGCATGATCGCCGTAGGTTCTGGTGGGTTTTGGGGAAAGGGCTGGTTCAACGGCACCCAGGTTAACCTCGATTTCCTGCCAGAAGCCCAAACCGACTTCGTTTTTTCGGGATTTGCCGAGGAATTTGGTCTGGTCGGGGTGGTTATCCTCATCTCCACCTACCTGCTCATTGTCTTGCGCGGCCTAGTAATCGCCTACGAGAGCCGGGATTCCTTCGGTCGCCTCATTGCCGGCACCCTGAGCCTGACTTTCTTCCTTTACATTTTCATTAATATGGGCATGACCACCGGGATCCTTCCCGTGGTAGGAGTGCCTCTGCCACTGATAAGCTATGGCGGAACAGCTATGCTGACTTTTATGATTGGGCTGGGCATCCTGATGTCGGTCCACGCCCACCCGCGTACACACGAATAATGCGATTCCTCCCTACGAAGTGTTGGGTGTTGGGCACTATCTGCCGTTCCCGGGCATGGCTTTCTGCTGGCGCATCGTTATAATTCCAGACCTACCAAAACCCTCGAAATTCCAATCAGCGCTTACCACTGAGGTCTCTTCATGATTGCCCGTACTTCCCTGATCACCTGGATACTTTTCCTGTTTGCTGGCCTCTGTTTCGCACCCTGGGCGCTTGCAGCATCCCCGACGCCCATGCTGCCCACACCACCTGCACCGGCCATGCCTGCCATCGTTAGCTATGTGCTGATGGACTACGATACCGGACAGATCATCGCGGCTAAAAGTGAAAATCTGCGGCGGGCACCGGCCAGCCTCACCAAGCTGATGACAGCCTATCTAACCTATCAGGCTATTCAGAACGGCACCCTCACTGCCCAGGAAAACGTCCCCATCTCCAATACCGCCTGGAAGACAGGGGGCTCCAGCATGTTCGTCCAGCCCAATGCACCGGCGAATGCTAGTCAATTGTTGCATGGATTACTGATTGATTCAGGGAATGATGCGGCCGTAGCGCTCGCCGAAGCGGTGGGTGGCAGTCAGCCAGGCTTTGTCACGCTGATGAACGATATGGCCCTGCGCCTCAATCTGCACAACACCCATTACAGTAATGTCGATGGCCTGCCAGACAACAATCTCTATACCACCGCACTGGATGTCGCCAAGCTGTCGCGTGCACTCATTCAGCAGTTCCCACAAGTAATCCATATCACCAAAGAAAAGTCTTATACCTATAATGGTATTACTCAGCGGAGCTGGAACCCCGTACTTTTTCGTGACCCTACGGTAGACGGCCTGAAAACCGGCCTGACCGACGCCTCCGGCTACTGCATTGACGCTACTGCCATACGGAATGGTCGTCGCCTTATCGCCGTTGTTCTCGGCGGACCAAGCTGGGCTGGCAGCACCAATGCCGTCGAGGCCCTGCTCGATTACGGATACCGTTTTTTCGTCAACCATCCGGTTTATACTACCGGGGAAAAAGTCAGCGAGATCACCCGCAGCGATTTATCGCCCATGCATATCCCCGTGGGCGTCGAACAGGTCGTAAACATCACCGTTCCGAAAGGACATTTTTCGGAGCTACAGCGCGTGGTGGAGATTGTACCCCATCTCCAGGCTCCGCTGAAGAAAGGTGCGGTCGTCGGGCAGCTCGTCTTCCTGCTGGATGGCAAACCACTGAAGTCCGTGCCTGTTGTTACCCAGACTCCTGTGAAGAAGGCCGGTTGGATAGCGCAGCTCTTCCACAAGATCAGCAACGCGCTATAAGCAATATGCCGAATCTACGACAGGTCTTCACCTAAGACTGAGGAAGACTTACCATGATCAGCAGACGCCATGGATTGGTCCTGTCCGACGATGACACGAGGGGGTTACGAGACGCTATGGAAATCGAAAAGAATCCAGCAGAAGACTTTCCGCACTTACACCATGTCAAAGCCATTGGTCAGCGCGATGATCTGCTCGCAGCGGTGCGGGCGGCGATCGCACCTCATGCGCCGGATTTGCCGGACATGGCCTTCTCCTGCCGACCCAGTAGCCAGGGGCAATATCAGGCCGTCACGGTTTCTCTGGAGGTCAGCAGCCATGAACATCTTTTGGCTATTTATACATCCGTCAAAGAGATTGACGGCGTAATCCTCTGCTTATGAACACGCCCTTACTCGTTCGCTGCTGGCCGGGCCTGCTCCCTTACTTTACGGTACTGGATGCCATGCGCGAATTCACGGCACAGCGGGACGCCGATACCCCGGATCAGATGTGGCTTCTCCAGCATCCTCCGGTCTTTACTTTGGGGCGCAATGCTGATGCGGCTGACGTTCTTGACCCCGGCCCTATCCCGGTTATTCGCAGTGATCGCGGTGGCAAAGTCACCTATCATGGACCGGGACAATGGGTAGTCTATTTGCTCATTGATCTCCCCCGTATGGGAATCAATGTCCGCAGTTTAACCACCGCCATGGAACAGGCCGTCATTCGTCTGCTCCAGCAACATGGCGTGAGCGCTCATGCGCGTCGCGATGCTCCCGGAGTCTATGTGGGGGATGCCAAAATTGCCTCCCTGGGCCTACGTATTCAGCGCGGTCGCAGTTACCACGGCCTCAGCCTCAACACACAGATGGATCTGAGCCCTTTCCAGCGTATTCATCCTTGTGGCATGGTCAATCTCGCTGTCACCCAGGTGCACGACCTCTGCCCGGACTGGCCCAGCCACGATATTGCCGAAGCCCTGATGGCGGAATTGGCTACCAGCCTGGATCGCCCTTTAAGAAAAGGAGGGGCCTGACATGGACCCCCAACACCAGTCAAAAAAAGCCGAGCGCGGCTACGAAAAGACCGCACGCAACCCCATACCCATCATTCCGGCAACGGCCGAACGCCAGCCCAAGCCCCAGTGGTTACGGGTACGATCACCGTTATCCCCCGAGGTGGACAGACTCAAAAAGATCCTGCGTGCAGCGGACCTCCACACGGTCTGTGAGGAGGCCTCCTGCCCCAATCTGGGAGAATGCTTCGGCGGAGGGACAGCAACCTTCATGATTCTAGGAGACGTTTGCACCCGTCGCTGCCCCTTCTGTGATGTCACCCATGGCCGTCCGCAAGCACCTGATCCTCTGGAACCTGTCCACCTTGCCCAGACCGTGGCAAACATGGGGCTACGCTTTGTCGTCATTACCTCCGTAGACCGTGATGATCTGCGCGATGGGGGTGCCCATCACTTTGCTCAGGTCATCTCAGCGTTGCGCGAACATTGCCCGGAACTGCATATAGAAATTCTCGTACCGGATTTTCGTGGTCGGGTAAACAAGGCTCTGGCGACGCTCCAGGAGACACCGCCGGATGTCTTCAATCACAATCTGGAAACCATACCACGTCTGTATTTACAGGCTAGGCCCGGTGCGGATTACCACCACTCGCTGCAGCTACTCGCTGCCTTTAAGGCACAACATCCTCATGTCCCCACCAAATCCGGGTTGATGCTTGGTTTGGGTGAGGAACTCGATGAAATCCGCGCAGTGATGCGAGATCTGCGGCAGGCGGGATGCGAGCTACTCACCCTTGGGCAGTATCTGGCACCTTCCCGTCATCATCTGCCAGTCGCGCGTTTCATTCTGCCAGAGGAATTTCGGCAGTTACAGCAGGATGGTATGGCTATGGGATTCCGCCACGTCGCTAGCGGCCCACTGGTACGATCTTCCTATCATGCCGAGCGCAGTTTCCATGAAATGGGCGGGGATTGAGCAGAGCCAGAAGTATGCTGCTGCGCTATACCACTATATTGACCCTGGCCTCAGCGCTGCTGCAACCACCGGGCGTCTTGTTCATCCTCGCCGCTATCGGTTGGCTAGCGGAAATTCTAGGTTGGCGTTATCTCGGCCGGGTGCTCATTCTGCTCGCGCTGGGCACCCTCTATTTTTTCTCTACTGCGGTAGGAGCACGCCTCCTCCTCTTGCCATTAGAAGATCGCTATCCGCCCCTGATGCAGCCCCTGCACGGTGCCGAGGTTCCCCGGGCGATTGTCGTGTTAGGGGGCGGGGAGGTTATGCAGTCCCCAGAATCATCCCGAGAAACGGCGAATGCACGCACCCTCGTGCGCCTGATGGCGGCGGCACAGCTCGCCAAGCGAACTGGACTCCCCATCATTCCCAGTGGCGGTGCTCCGCGACTGGGCGCCCCACCCGAGGCGGTCACCATGGAGCATATTCTGCGCCAGGATTTGGGCGTACAAAGCCCTATCTGGCCGGAAACCCAATCCTACAATACTGCCGCCAACGCGGCAGACAGCGCGGCACTGCTGGTCGGGCACGATATCCACCAGATATACTTGGTGACCTCCGCATTGCACATGCCACGGGCGGCCGTCTGGTTCCGGCACGCTGACTTGAAAGTGATCCCGGTTCCCACCGATTACCGTCTGGATCGGGTGAACGGACTCCGACCGGATAGCTGGTTGCCGCGCGCCATTTATCTAGAAATCAGTAGCGAGGCAAGCCACGAGTACCTCGGACTGCTTTGGCTCTGGATTCAGGAACAAGGAATCGGGGGTGGTCACTAGCCCGCAGTAGAGGGGACGATTTTCTACGACTTTTGATCGGGGAAAGTCACTTGGACATGCAAATGTTCCTGATCGGCAGCGCTCGCCAGAGGTAATGGCGGCGGTACCGCAGCGCCATTCGCCGATGGACCATACGGTGCGTACGCATAAGGCGTTGTGGGAAGTGCGGCGGACAGCGCTTCGTAGCTCGGCGCGTCGACCCCAATGGGAAGTGCCACGGTGTTATGCCCCGCCACAATATGCCGGACCTTGCCCCAATCAACATCCTGTTTGATGCGATTCTGCGCCATGAAAGACTTGATCGTCATAACGGCACGCTGCAAATCCGGGATGCCTTTTTGGTGATAGGCATGCATCGGCTTGTAGGACTGCAGATAGACTTGCCCATCACGTACACCCACAAGGTTGGGCTGATCAATAATCCGCACCGGGGTACCCACGGGAATCATGGGGAAAAGTTGCGCAACATTCTCCGGAAACATCTGGAAACAGCCCTGACTGGCTCGCATACCAACACCCCAGGGATGATAAGTACCATGGATGAAGATGCCGGAGAGCCCAGTCTCCATCGCCAGCTCGCCCATGGGGTTCTCGGCGCCGGGTGGCCAGTACCATGGAATGTCCATGTGAAACTTTTTCTCAAACCACGCATGGATATTTTTGGGAACGTTCCACGCAGGCATTTTAAACTTGGCGATAATCTGCGTGGCCGTTAAACGCTCCTTCCAGCCCGGCAGAAAGACCCCAACAGGATAGGTGTATACCACTCGGTCATTCGCCGGAAAATAGTAAATCCGTCGTGCCGGAATATCCACGATGATGCCGGTCCACGGCTTTGGCGGTAGAACATACTCGGCAGGAATAACCACCTTACTGGCCTGGCCGGGGAGCCAGGGGTTAACTCCGGGGTTGGCTGCCGTCACCTGATTGTAACCTAGGTCGTAGAAGCGCCCGATATCCAAAAGCGTATCGTCACTATGGGTTGTTACCGCCTTCAGCGCTCCGACCATATTACCCTGGGCAGGCAAGGCATATACACTGGCATCGGCTACCGTCGCTCCGTACCCCATGAAGGCCGCCAGAAACCAGACACCTAACTGTTTTTTCATTATTTATTTTCCTGTTTGCGGCGCATTGAAAAAGCAAGAAACATTATCCACAGCACGCGCATTGGCAGCGTGCTCCTTTACCGTCATAATTATAAAGTAAAAGGAGGCATGTATGGAATCACCACATCTGATGTTCTTGAAAAATGCAGCAGACGGGCGACCTGCTTCCAGTGCGCTGTTACGCGATGCGCTGCATCGCCTTGATCATATGCTGGCTGACCTGGCTGGCGACCTGCGCATCACCTATGCTGGCCCCTACGTCGGTCTGAGCCAGACGCCGCAACAACACCAATTGTGCGTCGCTGAGCATCAATGGTCGGTGCAGGAGCGCGGCTGGGGTGTCGCCATTTGCACTAGCCATACCGTTCATGGATGGCGTGCCGAATGGCGGCTGGCCACGGTGAGCAGGGAACGCCTCCCGCTCGTCGTAAATGCTTTGCCCGCATTATTTGCAGGTTACGCGGCAGAGGCCGATGCCTCTCCGGCTGCGAAGCGCCCCAGCACGAGGCGCATCCATGAAATTGCCGAACTCTTCGCACATTGACAGCACCGGTAAAACGCCTATTTACCGGGCTGATACCGGCAAAGAAGCAAAACCACGTTCATTTTGAAGCGAGATTCCTGCATGGAATTGCCCATCGGCAGTCTGATTGTTATAGCTTTCCTC
The DNA here is from genome assembly GCF_023229925.1 of Acidithiobacillus sp. Taxonomy (NCBI): domain Bacteria; kingdom Pseudomonadati; phylum Pseudomonadota; class Acidithiobacillia; order Acidithiobacillales; family Acidithiobacillaceae; genus Acidithiobacillus; species Acidithiobacillus sp. The sequence continues at coordinate 991,969 of NZ_JALNYM010000001.1, forward strand.
GTGGCCCTGGTCATCTTGACCGGGTTGTGGAAGGCGTTGCGCAGGCGAAAACTTCTCAATGTCGCAGGCACGCTGCGCCCTACCCACGAGAGTAGCGGAAGCCCGGCACATGCAGTCCCAGTTATTAAAACCGTCCCAGCCAACAACACGTCGGAAATAACCGCCTCTGTACAGGTTGATGAGACCAGCATTCTTGACGAGGTGGAAATTTATCTTTCCTATGGCCACCTGGAACAGGCGGCCACGTCTCTGAATTGGTACGTGGATCACAACCCCGACGATATTCAGCAGATGCGTCGGCTCCTCTCGATCTATCGTGAAATTCCTGACATTGATCACTTCGCAGAACTTTTAGAAAAACTCAATGATTCGCGTGCCATCCCTGGCGCAGAGGTCCAGAATCTCGTTTTAGAAGGGCTAAAGCTGGATCCGAAAAACCTGCAATTGCGGGTAACTGCAGAGAATTTAGGGGTGAGCAGTGCGCAAATTGCTGCAGTCATTACCCACTCTACGCATGCACCGCAATCAGCGGCATCTTCCTCACTCATAGATGCACAAAGAGAGTTACAGCAAGCCATCGTCAACCCGGAGCCGCTGGATCTGTCTGGATTTGTTGCGAAACCAGGGCAGTTATCGGGCGGGGGTTTAAAGACCAGCTCTGCAGGCACAGACGTTATGCTGCTGACTGGGTCCGATGACATCACACCGCTGGATGAGGAGGAATATGAGGTAGTGGCAGGGCTGATTTCGCCGCTCAGTGCTGCACGTCATTTGCTGACGTGTCGCCAATATCCCGAGGCCGAGCGTCTGTTACGCCGTAACCTTATTCTCGATCCCCGCAAACTCATCCTCCAGGTCACCCTTTTAGAGATGCTCTACATCCAGCGGCGATGCGCCTCCTACGCTGAGGCCCTTCTTCAGCTCTATATAACCTTGTGGGGTGCAGGTAGCGTTTTGCGAACGCGATTGCTGCACCGCGGCCAGCGACTGGGTAAGCATGACCTGTGGACCCCTCTTGCCGAGAGCGACGGAGAAGAGCATGTTCTCGCTAGGCTGGCCGATCAGTACGGGCTGTATCTGCCGATCACGGCCATACCAATGAGCAGCCCACCGCTGGTAACAGAGGAAATTCGCCGCGACCATCAGATCACGCAAAAGGGCAGCGAGGACAGCATTATCGAGGAATTCAACCTGCTTCTGGAGTATGGGCAGGTAGATGAAGCCGTAGATCTTCTGGAGAAAGCCACATTAGCCCAACCAAACCATGGCGTTTATTACGGACCGCTTCTCGAAATGTACGAAAGGATGGATGCCCGGGAGCGCTTTTCCCAATTCATCAAATCGATTCTTACAACGGATATGCCGCCCAACGAAGATATCATGCGCCAAATGTTCAGCCTTGCTGAACGCCTCCAGCGCTACCCGCAACGACAGATCATTTAGGATTTGATCATGACGAAAAACCCCTCTAATAACGATAGTATCCTCGTTCGCAGCATCGGGATGGATGCACGCAAAGAAGCCGTCTTCCGTATGGCTTTCAAAATGTTTACCCGGCGCCATTATCAATTGCTGGATGCGGGTGATACGCAAGCATCTGCAGTGACCATTATTGATGTGGATGGTGCGGAGGGGATGACTATCGCCCATCGATTGCATAGCGAACAGCCGGAACAACGGATCCTCCTGACGAGCGTTTCCCCGCAACCCGATAGTATGTTCCCGGTTTTGCAGAAGCCTGTACGTATGGAAACCCTATTTCCAGCGCTGGAGTCGTTACTGAATGGCGGCCCTGTAACTGGAAAACCGGCCGGCAGGAGCGGCGCCACGGTCATGCCCATTCGGCCCGAGGTCACGATCCCCGCGCTGTCCACGCCTGTTGCCCCATCACCCACCGCCGCAAACCCGCCTGTGCCAAAACCCGTCGCAGCGCCAGCCGCTACGCGGCGCCCGGCCCCCTTGCTGCGCTCTGAAGAAATACGTCACTTCAACCCTCAGGCGGGTCTGCTGGGACTTTTACAGATTATCCGGCGTGATCAATCGTCGGCCATTATTGTGAATGACCGGCAACAGGTTATTCTGCGATTAGACCCGATGGCAGATCAAGCCATCTTGCTGGTGGACGATGAACATCTCAAATCGCTGGCACGAGAAGAGCACCCGCGACTACAAATGCGTGCCCCCAATGACACTGACGTCCCCGCTCCTGCAGCCACAAGGCACCTCACCCTTCAGTCTCTGCTCTGGCAAATGGGCGCATGGACTGCTAACGGACGTCTCAGCCAACAACTACAGATCAACGCCCCGGTACAGCTGAAGCAATGGCCCAACCTGACGCGACTTACCATGCTGCCTGACGCGCTGCGTTTAGCCGCTTTTTTAGCCCGCTCTCCGGCATCTCCTGCGTTGACGGTGAAGATGTTACGCGTCGAGCCATATGATCTCTTCAACTTTCTTGCCGCCGCAGACAGCTTAGGACTGCTGCGCTACAACACGGCAGAGAATCCCGACAACCGCATCCAGCCAGCGGCGCCCGATGCGCCAACGGTTGCAGAAATACCCGCGGCCAAAAGAAGCTTCTTGGGTCGGCTCCTTACCCGCATTTCCGGGCTGTAAAATGCGGATGCAAAGAGCGCTTAGCCAAAAATTATATTGAAGGAGCCCCGTTGTGAGAGAAGACAATAAAATTATCTTTACCGGTCCTGTTGGTGTGGGCAAAACGACCGCCATTTCAGCATTGTCGGATATTCCAATTATCTCCACTGATGCCCAGGCCTCGGATATGACGCTCAATCGCAAGGGTCACACCACCGTGGCGATGGATTATGGTGTACTGAAGCTGGATGTGAACACTAAAATTCACTTGTATGGGACCCCTGGCCAGGAGCGTTTCGACTTCATGTGGGACATTCTCACCACCGGTGGCCTCGGCCTCATCTTGATGCTGGACAACACCCGCCCTAACCCGAAAAAAGATCTGCACTTTTTTCTCCATGCCTTCAAAGATTTCATTGTCGACGTTCCCGTAGTCATCGGGGTTTCAAAGACAGATGTCCAGACACAACCTCAGATAGCAGACTACGCCAGCATGCTCCCAGAAGTGACCGCTGATTTACGGATGCTTAATCCCATTCCACCGATTTTTGAAGTGGATGGTCGAAACAAGGAAGACGTTAAAAATCTGGTTATGGCACTTCTTTACTGCATCGATCCTGGAATCGGGGATCAATTATGAGTATCGAACTGGTCGCCACCAGCGCTGATCTTTATGGTGAAGTGACCCCAGCCGGGGCTTTTTATGCCACATCCAGCCCGAATCAGGAAGGAAGCCGGATCGTTCTATTGCATATTTTAAGAGAAGGACACCGGGTGCCCTTTAGCATCAAGGCCGCACAGCGTTGGACTCAGGCGGCGAACGAAGACGAAGCCCTGCGCAGCATTTTTCGCCTGCAACGACTAGGCTTATTACGGGGTACGGCTCATCCACGTCAGCAAGAAGACAAGCGCCTGGAAGATGCGCTACCGCCCCTCCTCGCGCAACTTTCGGATGTACAGAGAACACTCCTCGCCGACGAAAATGGCTTTTATCTCGCCGCAGCCGGCTACACCCATGAAGCCGCGGAAGAACTCGCCGGGCTTTCGGGAGATTTACTCTCCCTGCAATCCAGGCATGGTCGTTTGCTAAAAAACAACCTGCATGTCAACACTGAAACCTGGGGATTGCTCGATCCCGCAGGACGCTCTGAGCTGGGGTTCTGGCCATTATTCATCGGTCAGCAACGTTTTATGCTCGTCGTTAGCGGTACGCCTCGCCTGCAGGATCAATCCTTCGTTACACTGGTACAGGATTTAGATAAACGCTATCGCTAAAACAACATCCTTATTCATACACTTCATTACCAAGTCATCAGGAGAACAAAAATGCGCGAAGAAATGCTTAAATCCGTCCTCAGTGATCTGAACGGGTCTTCTGCGGACATCGAGGCATCAGCCGTGATTTCTACCGACGGCCTCACTATCGCCTCACTGCTTTCTTCCACCATGGATGAAGACCGGGTCGGGGCCATGGCGGCGGCGATGCTTTCCCTGGGCGACCGTACTGCCGCAGAGTTGGCACGGGGCGAGCTGGAACAGGTCATGATCAAGGGCGATAACGGCTACGTTCTGCTTATTCACGCCGGCCCGGATGCCGTCCTGACCGTCATTGCCCGCAAAGAGGCGAAGCTCGGACTGGTCTTTCTCGACGCGAAGCGCGGGGCTTCAGGGATTGCCGAACTGCTTTGAGCCCATTCAGGGCAGGAAGACGCCCTTCACAGGACTGGCTGCATTGGGCCATAATGCGCGAAACCTCTGTCAGAGATCCGTATGACTTTCCAGGAAATCATCCAGCGGCTGCAAGGCTTCTGGGCCGATCAAGGCTGTGTTCTACTCCAGCCCATGGATATGCCGGTGGGTGCCGGCACCTTCCACCCTGCCACTTTCCTGCGGGCCATTGGCCCCGAACCATGGCGCGCCGCCTATGTGCAGCCGTCCCGGCGTCCCACGGATGGCCGTTACGGGAACAATCCCAATCGTCTCCAGCACTACTATCAGTTTCAGGCGGTGCTCAAACCAAATCCGGTGAACTTGCAGGAACTCTACCTCGAATCGCTGGCGGCCCTTGGCATTGATTCCCAGGTGCAGGATATCCGTTTTGTCGAAGATGACTGGGAGTCACCTACTCTGGGTGCCTGGGGTCTGGGCTGGGAAGTCTGGCTGAATGGGATGGAAGTCACCCAGTTCACCTATTTTCAGCAAGTAGGTGGCTTGGATTGTCATCCGGTCATGGGCGAAGTCACTTATGGTCTGGAACGGCTGGCCATGTACCTGCAGGGCGTAGAAAGTGTTTACGACCTTGTGTGGACCCCCGGCATCCTCTACGGAGATGTGTTTCATCAGAACGAAGTGGAGCAATCCCGCTATAATTTTGAGCTGGCCCCGGTAGAAGACCTTTTCCAGCGCTTCGACCAGGCAGAAAAAGACTGCTGCGCGTTGCTGGCGGCGCGGCTCCCCCTACCCGCCTACGAACGGGTACTGGACTGTTCCCACACCTTCAACCTGCTGGATGCCCGCCATGCCATCGGCGTCAACGAGCGCGCGCGATTCATCGGCCGCGTCCGTACTCTCGCCCGTGGCGTCGCCGAGAACTATGCCGAAGCGCGTGCCGCCCTCGGTCATCCTTTACTGCGGAGCCAAGATGTCAGCGCCTGAAGATCTCCTGCTGGAACTAGGTTGTGAAGAATTGCCAGCGCGGGAACAACTACCCCTGCAGGATGCCGCGACCGAGATCGTGGGCCAATTGCTGGACAAGGCCGGGTTGCAGTATGGGAACATCTGCGGCTATGTCACCCCGCGACGACTCGCCCTCTGGATTAAGGGCGTGTCCCGACAGAGTCTACCGCACGAAACCCTGCGCCGTGGTCCGCCCGTGGAACGCGCCCGTGATGCGCAGGGTAAGCCCACGGCGGCGGCGGAGGGCTTTGCTCGCTCCTGCGGGGTCAGCGTTGACGATCTGCTCACCCTGGAGACGGACAAAGGCCCGGTCCTCGCCTGGCGGGAAGTGGGCGCCGCCCAGGACAGCCACGTCCTGTTACCCGAGATCGCCAGCAAACTGGTGACCAGTTTGCCCCTGCGCAAACGTATGCATTGGGGAGCACGTTCCGATAGTTTCCTGCGCCCGGTGCGCTGGCTTTTGCTGCGTCAGGGCCAGCAGGTGCTGGACTGGCATATTTTTGGTCTGAACGCTGGCGGAGAAAGCTTCGGGCATCGTGTCCATCATCCCCAGGCGGTCCAGATTACCACACCCGCCGATTACGCAGACTCCTTGCTACAGGCAAACGTAATGGTAGATTTCGCCGGGCGCCGCGCGCGCGTTGCCGCCAAGATAGCGGCCTTGGCCGGTGAGATGGCCGTTAGGCCCATCCTGCCGGCAGCCTTGCTGGACGAGATCACCGGACTTAACGAATGGCCGGTCATTCTCGCCGGTAGTTTCGCCTCGGACTACCTGCGGGTGCCGGAAGAAGCGCTGATTACGGTCATGATGCAGCACCAGCGTTATGTCCCCCTGCGCGGCCAGGATGGGCGCCTGGTGCCCTATTATCTGTTTGCGGCCAACCTGCACAGCCTGGATGCGCAGGTCATCATCAATGGGAATAACCGGGTACTACATGCCCGACTGGCCGATGCTGCCTTCTTTTGGGATCAGGATCGCCAAGTCTCACTGCAGATGCAACGGGCCGCGCTAGCGGGGGTACTGTTTCAGGACGGCCTCGGCAGCATTTTCGACAAAACCACGCGTCTGCAGAAGCTTGCAGTGTCCCTCGCGCCACACTTTGCGGTAGATGCAGGAGACATGGACCGCGCCGCAGAACTCTGCAAAAGTGACCTGATCAGCGGTCTGGTGAATGAGTTCCCTGAATTGCAGGGCACCATGGGCGGCCACTACGCCCAGCATGACGGAGAAAACATCCGTGTTGCCACTGCCATTGCCCAGCATTACCTGCCCAGTGGTCGCGATGACGAAATCCCGGTGGATGCGCATGGGCAGTGCCTGGCCATTACTGACAAGCTGGACACCCTCTGCGGCTTTTTTGCCATCGGCAAAGTCCCTACCGGCGACCGCGACCCCTTCGCCCTACGCCGCGCCGCACTGGGGGTGCTGCGGATTGTGCTGGATGCTCGGGTGCCCCTGAACCTGGAGGAAGCGGTAGCCAGTACGCTGGCCGCTTACGGCAGCGCTTTTGCCAAAAACAAAACGGAGACGCAGACTGCAGTGCTCGACTTCTTTCTGGACCGGATGCGTGTCTATTTCCGGGAGGAGGGTTTCCGTGCCGACCAAATCGCTGCCGTGCTCAGCCGCCAACCCTACGAGCCACTGGATGCGCGTCAGCGTCTTGAAGCCCTCGCCCTTTTCCAAGCCGAGCATGCTGCGGCGGATGCTCTGGCCGCGCTGATCAAACGGATCAACAATCTGTTACGCAAGGAAACCCTCTCTGCCACTTGGCAGGTGGACCCACGGCGCTTTACGGATCCCGCAGAGAGCGCACTCTGGGAACACTGGCAAGCCCTGGCACCGCCCGTCTATGGGCAACTCGCAAAACGCCAATATGCCGCAGCTTTAGACCTGCTCGCGGGCTTACGTCCCCCGGTCGATCAATTTTTTGACGGGGTCATGATCCTTGCCGAAGAGCCAGTGCTACGCCGGAATCGTCTCGCTCTGCTTGCTCAACTCCAAGAGGCGTTTCTGCGCATCGCCGACTTCTCGCTGTTACAGGGGGCCTGATGGGGCAACTGGTCATCCTCGATCGTGACGGCGTCATCAACGAGGACAGTAGCGCCTTTATCAAATCCCCTGCCGAGTGGCGTCCTATTCCAGGCAGTCTGGAGGCAATCGCGCGTCTGAACCGCGCTGGCTATCAGGTGGTGGTAGCCACCAACCAGTCCGGTGTGGGTCGGGGGCTTTTCGATATCCGTACCTTGACCGCTATCCATCAGCGTATGCGCCAGGCACTGGCCGCCGTAGGCGGTCGGATAGATGCGATTTTCTTCTGTCCCCATGCCCCGGAAGCGGAATGCGCGTGTCGTAAGCCAGCGCCTGGCCTATTTCACGAGATCCAGGAGCGCCTGCAGACCTCGCTGGAACAAGTTCCCGCCATTGGCGACAGTATGCGCGATCTGGTCGCCGCGCGTGAAGCCGGCGCACGCCCCGTGCTGGTACTGACGGGCAAAGGCCAAAGCATGCGCCTGAAAGCGGAAACGGCGGGCATCCCTATTTTCGCTGATCTTAACGCGGCAGTACACGCCATTCTCGGCATTCCGTGATACGCGCCATTCGCAGTAGCTTGTTTTATGTCGGTTTCACGATCTGGACCCTGGTCTGGGCCATATTCAGCCTGGCCGTCGCCCTGTTGCCGCTGTCTGCGCGGGTCTGGGCCAGTCGCTTATGGGCGCGCACTGGCATCGGCTGGCTCCACTGGAGTTGTAGCCTGCATTATCGGGTTTCCGGTCTCGCCAACATTCCCGCCACGCCTTGCGTCATCGTCGCTAATCATCAGTCGGCGCTGGAAACCCTGCTCCTCTGGTGCATCTTCCCACGACTCTCCTACGTACTGAAAAAGGAACTCTTCCGCATCCCGGTGATTGGCTGGGGCTTGCGCCTGTCCTGGCCCATCGGTATCGACCGCGACGCTGGCAAACAGGCCTTGGTGCAAGTAATTGAAGAAGGTAAAATCCGTCTGGCAGCGGGTTTTCATGTGGTGATTTTTCCAGAGGGCACCCGCCACCCCTGCGGCGAGGTCGGCCCTTTCAGCAGCACCGCCGCTGGCTTGGCCATTCGCGCCCAGGTTCCTCTTTTGCCTATTGCCGTGAACAGCGGGTGTTTCTGGCCGCGTGCAGATTGGCGCAAACGGCCAGGAATAGTCGAGGTGCAGATCGGCCCCGCACTGGCCCCCGCAGGTAAAGCCGCTGCCCTTAACCAGCGAGCGCAAGACTGGATTACAACGGCGGTTGCAGAGATGGGGACAGGGCCTGCTGCAAAAGCGCTTTAACCAAAGTACCTGCAATATCCTGGCCGGTAACTCCTTCGATGCCTTCCAGGCTAGGGACGGGGTTCACCTCCAGCACCAAGGGCCGCTGATCTTCGGCCAACATGATATCCACCCCGGCAAAACCCAGACCCAGTGCGGCCGCCGACCGGCATGCAATGGCGGCAAAATCCTTCGGCAGATCCGGCATTACTGATGCTCGCCCCCCGCAGTGCAGGTTGCTACGAAAATCCTCAGCAGAAGCCTCCCTGCGCATAGCCGCAATCACCTCGCCGAAGAGGACGATTACCCGAAAATCCTGACGTCCTGGAAGAAAGCGCTGGACCATCGCTTCATGTTGCAAATGGAGGAATGTGTCCAGCATTCCCCGTGCGGCGACAGGCGTATCCGCTAAACTGACTCCCACCCCCTGCGAACCACCGAGCAACTTGTGCACCAACGGCGTCCCCAAAGCCGACATCGCCAGATCACGCTGCCCTACCTGGGTGAAGTAAGCGGTTTGCGGCACGGCGACGCCAGCCGCGACCAGGGACTGCAAGGAAGCGAACTTGTCGCGGGACAACTCCAGCGCCCCCGCACTATTGAGACAATAGCTCCCTACCCCAGCAAAGTAACGCAGCAGGCGTGACCCGAGACGCGTGATCGGACCACCCACCCGCGGAATGACCGCCACGCAAGGCGCCAGCAGAGAGGACCCATAGTAAAGCTGGGTCTGGATATTATTCAGCATCAACAAACACTGCTCAGGCTGGAGCAATACTGGTTCAGCGCCCGCTGCGGCAACCGCATCCATCAGACGGCGGGTCGAATAGAGTTTCGCTTGGCGAGAAAGGATTGCAATACGCGGCGCGTCACTCATGCGATAGGTACATCCTCACGAAAAGTGAGCAGCGGTAATTCGCCGTGCGCAATGGAGCGCTCAATGAACCCAGCGCGACCCGGCGTGCGCGCCTCCAGCGCCGCCCGCGATAGGGCAGGCTCACCGCTGATCGCCGCGAAGAGCACCTCCAACTCCCAGAGATCTACGCGCAACGTCCCGAAGGGATTATTTTGCGTCGCCGGGCGCCAGAAGAGGTTCGGCAACCATCCTTTACTGCACACTGCGGGAGCCAGATAGAACGTGCGGCAACGCTCGGCTATCTCTGCCTGCGCCGGAATCCGAGTCACATCCAGGTTTTTCATAAAATTCCTCTCAGAATATCTTTGGCACTGGTGCACAAAAAGCCAGCCAGCAGGCGTAGGCATCGATCACCCATCCGCGATGGATGATCATAAAGCCATTTACTTGGCAACGGAATCATTGTGGAGCATAATGGTCAAGTATTCAGGAACAAGTATTAAAGTTCATTCGCAGAAAACGGCTTGACGGCCAAGGAGTCCATCATGAGCGACAACAGCACGCAGCAAGGCGTAGCGGGTCACGGTGCCTTTTTTCAGGACACGAATCTTTCGGCGAACGAGGCCGAAACGGCCACGGCCTGGGTGCGCAGCCACGTTGACCGGCGCACGGTGGACCTCGGCGAGCGGATGGACGACATCCGTGATCACATGTGGGAACTGGAGAAGGAAGGCGAGATCATCGTCCACCGCATCAACGATGACCACAAGCCCATTGAAGTAGATACGCTGTTTGGCTGGAAAAAACGTGTTCCTACCAACAACCTCTGGCATCACAAGAGCTGTGGTCAGTGCGGCAACATCCCCGGCTACCCCACCAGTCTGATTTGGTTTATGAACAACCTGGGCATCGACTACCTCGACGAAACCGACCAGACCTCCTGCACCGCCTGGAACTACCACGGCTCCGGCATCGGCAATGTCGAATCCCTCGCCGCCGTTTTCCTGCGCAACTTCCATCAGGCGTACGTCTCCGGCAAGCAGCACGGCTTTGAGAATGGCCACTTCTTTCCCTTGGTGCACTGCGGCACCTCCTTCGGTAACTACAAGGAAATCCGCAAGTACCTGATCGAGTCGGCTGAACTGCGCGAAAAGGTCAAAAAGATCCTGGGCAAACTCGGTCGCCTGGTCGACGGCAAGATTGTCATCCCCGAAGAGGTCATCCACTACAGTGAATGGCTGCACGTTATGCGTAACCGCATTGCCTCGGAGATGCAGGTGGTGGACATGAGCAACATTCGCGTCACCGTCCATGCCGCCTGTCATTACTACAAGATGGTGCAGGAAGACGCCGTGTACGACAACAGCGTACTTGGCGGCAATCGCACAGCGGTCGGCACCTCCGTCGCGCAGGCCCTGGGTGCGCAGGTTATCGACTACTCCACCTGGTACGACTGCTGTGGCTTTGGTTTCCGCCACATCATCTCCGAGCGCGAGTTTACCCGCAGCTTCTCCATGAATCGCAAGATCAAGGTCGCCAGGGAAGAAGCCAAGGCCGACGTGATGATCGGCATCGACACCGGCTGCATCACCACGTTGGACAAAAACCAGTGGATCGGCAAGGCGCACGACATGAATTACTCCATGCCGATCATCGCCGACGTGCAGCTCGCGGCGCTCGCCTGTGGCGCCGATCCCTTCAAGATCGTCCAGTTGCAGTGGCACGCTTCACCCTGTGAAGATCTGGTGGAAAAGATGGGCATCAGCTGGGACAAGGCCAAGGCCGACTTCCAGGAATATCTCAAGCAGGTGGAACAGGGCAATGTGGAATACCTCTACAACCCCGAACTCGCCACCAATCAAAATATCAATATGAAGATGGCTTCCGCCTGATTCAGTTTGACGCGCAAAATGACCCCGCCCGGTGCGGGGTTTTTTATTTTTGCACGGAATCTATCCGGGCATGGAATACTTCAATCCACAAAAACCTCCCCTCGGGGCACATTTTTCGGGTATGCTTAAGCATGTCCGCCATAACAGGCGATAGCTTTATCCGTTTAACCAGGAGGATGACAGTGGACCCCAAGGCCCTCAATAGCCGTTGCGTAGAACTTTTTCAGAACCCCGACGTGCGCCTGCGTATGTGGAATGCGCGGATGTTCTGGCAGGTTGGTGATCAGATGAATGTCGCGCCGACTGCACTCACCGACCCCAAGGTGGATACTTGTGAGTTAGAAGTCATGCTCAGCGCCGCCGCACTGACTGATTCCCAGTGTGCCGCTGAACTGGACAAGCGCGAACCTGGTCGCGCCGCGTTCATTCAACGCCAGGTCCGGGAAGGCATGCGCCCGCTTTTACGTCCTGCGCAATAACCAGGGCCGCAGGCATCGCGCAGTTGCTGGTCTCAGCATCGGGGTGGTTGCTAGCGTAACCCCCTTGTGCATTGTCATTGGCGGTCATGTGTGCTCGGCGCAGGTCCAGGACCAGGGTGTTTTCCGCACCCCACGCAAATTGCGTCCCATTGTTATCCGCCCTTTGGCAAGACCGGTACAAAGCGCTATTCTTGCGCCATCGAGGTCGCCATTCGTCAGGGAACTGTTCCATGCCCAAAAAACCTGCCACGCCGTTGCAAACTCCCGACGGCAGCCGACAGATCCTGCTGCACTCCTGCTGCGCGCCCTGTGCCGGTCCAATCATGGATGATATCCGCGCGGCTGACATTGATTTCACCGTGCTCTTCTACAATCCCAATATCCATCCCCAGGCCGAGTACGCGTTACGCAAAGAAGAGAACATCCGCTATGCCGAACAACTGGGTGTCCCCTTCGTTGACCTCGACTATGACAAGGATAACTGGTTCAGCCGTGTGCAGGGACTGGAATGGGAACCGGAGCGCGGCGAACGTTGCACCGCCTGTTTTGATATGCGCTTCGAGCGCTCCGCTCTTTATGCCGCCGAACACGGCTTCAGCGTCTTTTCCAGCACCCTCGGCATTTCCCGCTGGAAGGATATGGCCCAGATCAACGGCTGTGGACAACGGGCGGCAGCGCGCCATGTCGGGTTATGGTACTGGGACTACAACTGGCGCAAGGGTGGCGGCAGCGCACGAATGATCGACATCGCCAAGCGCGAGCAGTTTTATCAGCAGGAATACTGCGGCTGCGTGTATTCCCTGCGCGACAGCAATCTGCACCGGATCAGCCAAGGCCGCGGCAAAATCATCCGCGGCGTCAAGTTTTATGGTTACAACGAGAGCGGTCAGGGCGCTGGCGCAGAAACTACTACAGAGGCTTCGGGCATCAAGAGCTCGTAGCGGTCTCCCGGCCCCAACAATTCCGGAACGACACCCCGCTGCCTGTCACACCTGAAAGCTTGCCGTATCTCCGCCATCTTTACATAGCTCTGCCAGACGGGGCCAGGAAAAACCAGGACCGGGGTCCCATTTACGACCGGGTGAAACGTCCGAATGCCCTACCATGCGCTCGGGGCCCATGGCCGGCAAGAGCGCCCGCAAATCTATTGCCAACGCTGCTAGGCCATGATACTGGACCGGCATGAACGCCGTGCCTTCACTACCCTCCAGTTCGACGCCAACGCTATAATCATTGCAGGCGGGACGCCCTTGCCATTCAGACACCCCGGCGTGCCAGGCCCTCTGAAAAACCCCGACATGCTGCCATAAGGTGCCGTCCCGTTCGATGAAAAAGTGGGCCGAGACCCGCATATCGCGCAGTTTGTCGTAGTAAGGGTGGCTGCTAAAGTCCAAGGTTCCCATAAAAAACCGCTGCACGTCACCGCTGCCAAAGCCCTCAGGCGGCAAGCTGATGGCGTGCACGACCAGTAGGTCCACCGCCGTATTCGCCGGACGTTCGTCATGGTAGGGCGACGGCGCCCGTCGCGCATGGCTGTGCCAGCCGTCCGGATCCCATACCCTCACGGCATCTCCTCCGCAGGCAGCTGCGCGTGGTCACGCAGCCAGCGATCCAGGGCATGAACCCGCGCCTCTACCTGTATGGGACGCTGGTACTGCCCATCCCGAAACAAAAACAACGCCGGCAGATGGTATACATTGAATTCCTGGGTGATCCCCATGTCCACACCCGCATCCACCTCCCACACTGCCACTCCGTCATGGGTAGACTCGAAATCACCGAGCAACTTGCGCCAGATCCGGCAGGAATGACAACCCGCCGAGCTGAAAAACAGAATGACTTCACCCGGGGTATTCGCCATCCGCTGCCAAAAGCCCAGCTCCGATACCGTTTCCATGCACTTCTCCTCAATCACCTGGCCAGACAGGCGAAAAAACGGACGTGCTCACGAATCGGCCAGCCAAAAAAGCAAGTCCAACTCCACGAGCAACCGGGTAGGATATATCGCCAAGGCATGCTCCACGCCAGCCGCTAATGGGCTGGCGCCAGCCATTTTCCCTGTCCGAGACGATTTAACACACCCCTTTACCTCCTCAAGCGAGGATCTCACATTGTTTCCTCCGGGCATCGAGAACGCCCTCAGGAGATTGCGGAAGAGGGGCCCGACGCCCTAGATCTGCGGATGCCGCCTCCCCTGAGGGTTTTGCAAACGGTTCAAGGCCGAGAGATAGGCCTTGGCGCTGGCGATGACAATGTCCGTATCCGCCCCCTGACCATTCACGATGCGGCCATCCTGCTGCAGACGCACCGTGACTTCCCCTTGGGCGTCGGTGCCAGTCGTGATGGCATTGACCGAATACAGCAATAATTGCGTACCGCTCTCCGTCACCGCTTCGATGGCCTTGAAGGCCGCATCCACCGGCCCTCCACCCACGGCCATGGCGGTCTTAGCCACACCTTCCACCATGACCTCCACCGTCGCCTCCGGGCGGGTGCCCATCTCCGAACAAACACGCAGGTAACCCAAGCGATAGCGTTCCGCCTGCTCCTCCTGGAGGTCCTCATTAACGAGGGCCTGCAAGTCCTCATCGAAGATTTCCGCCTTGCGGTCGGCCAGCGCCTTGAAATGTGTGAAAACCATGTCGAGGGCATCCTTGTCCAATTGAATACCCAGGGCCTCCAGGCGCGCCCGCACCGCCGCCCGGCCCGAGAGCTTGCCCAAGGTCATGCGGTTTGCCGCCCAGCCCACGTCCTCGGCGCGCATGATCTCGTAGGTCTCCCGGTGCTTGAGCACACCGTCCTGATGGATACCCGACTCGTGGGCAAAGGCATTGGCCCCAACGATGGCCTTGTTGGGTTGAATCGGGAAACCGGTGATAGTGGACACCAGCTTGCTGGTGGACACAATCCGGGTGGCATCGATATGGGTATCACAGGGGAAAATATCAGCGCGGGTACGCACCGCCATGACGATCTCCTCCAGGGCGGCATTACCAGCCCGCTCGCCCAGCCCGTTGATGGTGCATTCTACTTGCCGCGCCCCATGCTGTACCGCCGACAAGGAGTTGGCCACCGCCAACCCAAGATCGTTGTGACAATGGACGGAAAAGACCGCCTGACCGGCGTTCGGTATACGCGCGCGCAGATTGGCGATGAGCTGCCCGAAACGATCAGGGAGGTTGTAGCCCACCGTATCCGGAATATTGATGGTACGCGCCCCGGCGTCGATCACCGCCTCAATGACTCGGCAGAGAAAATCCTCCTCGGAACGCCCGGCATCCTCCGGCGAGAACTCCACATCATCGCAATATCGCCGAGCGAGCTTCACCGCAGCGACCGCTCGCTCCAGCACCTCGTCAGGGGACATGCGCAATTTGGCCTGCATATGTACCGGGCTGGTGGCGATGAAGGTGTGGATGCGCCCCGCCGCTGCTCCGGCAATGGCCTCCCCGGCACGGCGGATATCCTCGTCCCGAGCGCGGGCCAGGGCGCAGATACGGCTGTCCTTCACCGCTGCGGCGATAGCCTGCACCGCCGCAAAATCGCCGTTGCTGGCCGCGGGAAATCCTGCCTCGATGACGTCCACGCGCAGGCGCTCCAGGGCCTTGGCGATGCGCAATTTTTCGTCGCGCGTCATGGCCGCGCCCGGCGACTGTTCGCCATCGCGCAAAGTGGTGTCGAAAATGATCAAGTGTTCTTTAGATGGATTCATGGATCACCCTTTCCAGATCGTTCGCAGTGATTGTACCGCGTTGGCGCGTTTTCACGAAGGACACGCAGACCGCACCACTTCCCGTACCGGCGTCATGGAGCGACTGTTAGCGGTGGCAGAAAAGATGGATCAGAAGCACATCCTGACCAGTCTCGCCTCCTCCGTTGCCGGCCAGGGGCTACTGAAGAAGCGGCCCATACACCCCCGCATCCAAGTCTGGTATCAGCAGACTCTGGGATATCAGGAAATGACCGGCCTTGCATTGATGATGACAAGACTTACAGTAAACGTGACGTCATATTTTGCAAGAGTGTCTTTGCACTGACGAAAGACCTGCCAACATCACAATATGGACAACGTATATTGTTGGCGAATTGAAGAAGGGTGGGTAATTCTTGGATTAATTGGTCGGGGCGAGAGGATTTGAACCTCCGACCACCTGAACCCCATTCAGGTGCGCTACCAGGCTGCGCTACGCCCCGCGAGAAGCCGTAATGTACTGCCAAAACGCCGCCCAGGTCAATGCCTGTGACCGCACAAATCCAATAATGCCAATAACTCCCCGCGCAAGTATTGCCAGCGTTTGCGGTCCTCTATAACGCCGCCAGAGAGATCCGTCATCTCCAGATTCAGTTGCCCACGATTTTCTTCCTGGGGCGCGCTGCGGGGGGCACGCATCAGTTCTTGCAACCGTTCACGCGCGCCATGGATCGTGTAGCCTTCACCGTACAGCAGGGCGCGAATCTGTCTCGCCAGCAACAGATCACGACGCTGATAATAACGCCGATTACCTTTTCTTTTCAGTGGACTCAGCGGAGGAAACTCCTGCTCCCAGTAGCGCAGCACATGCGCCTTCACCCCGCAGAGCAGGGCCGCCTCGCTAATGGAGAAATACCGCTTTTCCGGTATCTCCGGGAGTGGCGCGAGGTCTTTGCCCGCCTTTCCCTTAACCGTTGTCTGGTTCGCTACCATTTACGTAGGCTTTGAGCTTTTGGCTCGGATGGAAAGTCACTACGCGCCGCGCTGTAATGGTAATTTCCACACCCGTCTTCGGGTTGCGCCCGGGACGCGGATTTTTGTCGCGCAACGTGAAGTTACCAAAGCCCGAAAGCTTCACCTCTTCGCCCTGCGCCAAATTTTCACGAATACCATCAAAAAGGGCTTCGACAATGCCCTTGGCTTCCCGCTTATTAAGACCCATAGTCTCGAACAGCATATCCACGATTTCTGCTTTGGTAACCGCCATATTATTCTCCTTATGCCCTGAGTTCGATGGAACCGAGTCGCCGCACGGCAACCAGCAACCGGTCCATTTCTACTTCTACGTCTGTCTCGGTCAGCGTCCGCTCAGCATCCTGCAAGAGCAGCGCAAAAGCCAGACTGTACGTTCCCACTGTCAGAGAAGGTCCCTGATAGCGATCAAAAATCGTGATCTGCTGCACAATACCCGATGCTGCTACCCGCATGGCGTTCAGCACCGTCCCCGCCAGAATGTCCTGCGGAATGACTAAGGCCATATCCCGCCGCAACGCCGGAAATGGCGACAAGGATGTGAACCTGGAGACATTCGTCAGGCCACTCAACCATTCCATATCCAAATAGAAGAAAAATGGTGATTTGTCCAGGTCATACTCCGCCGCAAGCGTCGGATGTAACGCACCCAACATACCTACCCGCCGATCTTCCACACAGATTTCTGCGACCTGCCCCGGATGTAAAGCCGGGTAATCGCCCAGCGATCGGAAAGTAAACTCCGTATCCGGCCAAAGCGCGAGCAAAGCACACACGTCACCTTTCAGGTCGTAGAAATCAGCCGTACGCTGCGGCTGCGCCCAACTTTCCCGATCCGCTGTCCCGACAATACATCCGCCCAAGACAAGGCGTTGCCCATTTGCAGAAAACACTCGTCCTAGTTCGAAAATCCGTACCCGTTCCTGCTGCCGCTTCACATTAAACTGAAGCGCCTGCATCAAACCCGGCCAGAGACTGGCGCGCATGACGGCCAAATCTGCGGACAGGGGGTTGAGCAGGGAGGGTGCGTCGGCACCCGGCGTGAACAAATCTTGCGCCTGACGGGAGACAAAACTGTAGGTGATCACCTCATGATAATCACGTGCTTGCAAAACACCACGCAAGGTGGCTGACTGCGGTCCCCACGCCATGGGCAAGGGTTGCAATGTGCCCTTCGGACGATGAGCGGGTAATCGCTCATAGCCGTATATTCGGCCCACTTCCTCAATCAGGTCTGCCTCAATGTGCAGATCAAAGCGGTGACTCGGAGAACGCGCGTGCCAACCATCGTGTGTCCTGTTGACACTCAGCCCGAGACGGGTGAGGACTGCCTCGACCACAGTATCTTCGTAATCCATGCCCAGGATGCGTGCCAGTCGGGCACGACGCAAGGGGATCGGCATATGCTCGGGTAACTGCCCCAGGACGGTGCAGGATCGCTCTGTCCGCAACTGTGCCGTACCCAGCGTCGCGAGACACTGCAGCGTACTGCTGGCCACTACCGGCCCCAAGGCGAAATCCACGCCACGTTCGAAGCGCATGGCGGCATCCGTCTGCAAGCCCAAGCGGCGTGCACGCCCCTGGATAGCCTTAGGCTGGAAGAAAGCAGACTCCAGAACAATACAACGCGTCCCTGCCGTTACCGCGGTACGCCGTCCACCGATAATACCTGCGAGAGCCACCGGACCGGCGCTGTCGGCAATCACCAACATATCGGACTTGAGCGGCAGATCCCGGCCATCCAGGGCATCGAGAATCTCCCCGGCCTGCGCCCAACGCACGTTGAGTCCGCCTTGCAGGGTATCGGCGTCAAACGCATGCAGAGGCTGCCCCGTTTCGAGCATTTGCAGATTCAGCAAATCCACTACCGGGTGGATACAGCGCTGCCCCGCACGGCGCAGACGCTCACGTAAATGGTCCGGCAGCCGTTCAGGAACACCCTCTATCCATAGGGCAGTATAGGAAGGACAGGCGTTTTGCGCATTTGCAGCAATGTGCGGAGCGAAGCCTCCATTATCAGGGACCGCGTTGTCCAGACCCACCATCCTCCATGCCGGCGTCGGGCCATCATTCACTGGGCGGGACACAACCTCCGCACCGAGGGCGAACAATTCTCTGGCCACTCCGGTTACGGACAATGCATCGCCGCGATTCGGGGTAATCCCCAGGGTCAGTATCTGGTCATCCAGACCGAGGTAACACCGCAGATTGGCTCCAACCGGCGCATCCGCATCCAGGACCAGCAAACCGCTGCTGCCGTCATCGAGCCCCAGTTCCGCGGCTGCACAAAGCATTCCCTCGGAAGAAATACCACGCAACGCAGAGATAACAATAGAACGCCCATCGGGCAACAGCGCGCCAGGTAGAGCCAGAGGTACTCGCTGACCTACAGCCAGGTTATCCGCCCCGCAGACAACAGTGCGTAGCTGCCCGTCGCCCGCATCCACCTGCGCCACCCGCAGTTTACCGGCGTCCGGATGGGGTGCAATGGACTGAACGGACGCAACGACCACCCCTTGAAAAGGCGGTGCGGCGTCCTCAACGGCCTCCACCTCAATACCGCCCATGGTCAGGCGTCGGGCAATTTCTTCCGTATCCCAGGAAGTGTCTAATAATTCACGAAGCCATTGTATACTGACGCGCATGGTAAACCCTCAGGAAAACTGTTTGAGGAAGCGCAGATCGTTCTCGAAAAAGAGTCGCAGATCATTCACTCCGTAACGCAGCATGGTGAGGCGCTCAACACCCATCCCAAAGGCGAAGCCGCTGAAGCGCTCACCATCGACGCCGGCACCCGCCAACACCGCCGGATGCACCATGCCACATCCCAGCACCTCCAGCCAACCGGTCTGCTTGCAGACCCGGCAGCCAGATCCACTGCAAATTACGCAGCCGATATCAATTTCAGCGGAAGGCTCCGTGAAGGGGAAGTAAGATGGACGGAAGCGTACTGGGAGATCAGGCTTTGCGAAAAACTCC
The DNA here is from genome assembly GCF_023229925.1 of Acidithiobacillus sp. NCBI lineage: Bacteria > Pseudomonadati > Pseudomonadota > Acidithiobacillia > Acidithiobacillales > Acidithiobacillaceae > Acidithiobacillus > Acidithiobacillus sp. The sequence continues at coordinate 1,011,462 of NZ_JALNYM010000001.1, forward strand.
TGGAGGAAATCCGCTAATAAACCGCGCAAGTCGGCGAAACTGGCATGTTCGTCGAGCAACAGGCCCTCGACCTGGTGAAACATCGGCGTGTGGGTAACATCGGAGTCGCGCCGGTACACTCGACCAGTGGCGATCATACGCAGGGGGGGCTGGTGAGTTTCTAGAAACCGAATCTGAACCGTCGAGGTTTGGGTGCGCAAGAGACACGCCGCATCCAGATAAAAAGTATCATGCATCGCCCGCGCCGGATGATCTTCCGGAATATTGAGCGCAGCAAAATTGTGGTAGTCATCCTCTATTTCGGGACCATCGCTGGTTTCAAAACCCAACCCGGAAAAATAATGTTCGATCCACTCCAGAGTCTGGCGAACAGGATGCGCACTGCCCCATGCTTCCCGCCGCCCCGGCAGCGTCACGTCGAGCCGTTCCTGCTGTAGGCGTGCCTGAATAACCGCTGCTTCGAGCCCTGCTTTGCGTTTCTGCAGAAGCAACTGCACTTCGGACTTGCGCTCATTGAGCAACTGCCCGGCTTCTCGCCGCGCTTCGGGCGACAACTGGCCAAGTTGCTGCATGGCCTGGGTAAGAACACCCTTCTTACCGAGCCATTGCAGGCGGATCTGTTCCAGGGCATTGAGGTCGGAGGCCGCCGCGATCTCTCGGGCGGCCTCCGCGACGGAGGCTATGGATTGCAAAGACATCGCCATAGCCTTCGCCACCGTCAAGCTGCCAACTGGCCTTTGACTACCTCGACGAGACGGGAGAAGGCCGCCTTGTCACGCACGGCGATATCCGCCAGCACCTTGCGGTCGAGCTGGATACCCGCGCGCAGCAGACCATTCATGAAACGGCTGTAGGTCACGCCCTCAGAACGCGCTGCTGCATTGATACGCACAATCCACAAACTGCGAAAATCGCGCTTCTTAGTCCGGCGATCACGATACTCATAGGTCAGCGCCTTCATCACCGCCTGATGGGCGATGCGATAATTGCTCTTACGCTGACCACGAAAGCCCTTCGCACGGGCCAGAACTTTCTTGTGACGGGCGTGGGCGGTTACGCCACGTTTTACTCTAGACATGGTACTGCTCCTCTATCATCAACCGTAGGGAAGCATGCGCCGCAATGCGGCCTGATCGCTACCCGAAGTAACCAAGGTATGGCGCAGGTGGCGCTTCCGCTTGGTCGTCTTACTCGTCAGAATGTGGTTCAAAAAAGCCTGACGATGCTTAAATTTACCGGAGCCGGTACGCTTAAAGCGCTTGGCCGCCCCACGATTGGTTTTCATTTTTGGCACGATGGTCTCCTATTTTTTCCGCGGTGCGACAATCATCACCATTTGTCGCCCTTCCATGCGGGGCCGTTGTTCAACCACACCCACTTCAGTTAAATCCTTTTCAACCCGGTTAAGCACTTCCATGCCCAATTCGGGATGCGACATTTCACGACCGCGAAAACGCAAGGTGATTTTTGCACGATCTCCATCTTCAATAAAACGCAAAATATTGCGCAACTTGATCTGGTAGTCGGCATCATCCGTACGGGGGCGGAATTTAATTTCCTTCACCTGTGTCTGTTTCTGCCGACGTTTTGCGTCATGCTGGCGTTTGCTTTCCTGAAAGCGAAACTTTCCGTAGTCCATAATCCGGCATACGGGAGGATCAGCTTGCGGAGCGATCTCGACGAGATCCAGTTCGGCTTCCTCTGCAGCAGCGATGGCTTCCATAAAGGATAGCACACCTAACTGTTCTCCCTCGACGCCTATCAACCGGACCCGCGCTGCGGTAATTTCCCGATTGATATTCACTTCTTTCTCTGTCGCGATCGCCTTATCCTCCTCGCTAGCCTTGCCACTCCAGGGTGTTAACCCGCTCCCGATCCATTTTCTGCAGAGCGGCTCCCACAGCGTCTATGGTAAAGGTGCCGAGATCCTGGCCATTTCGATCCCGCACCGCCACCGTACCCGCTTCTTTTTCCCTTTCCCCGACCACCAGCAGATAGGGCACCCTACGCAAAGTATGGGCGCGTATCTTATAACCTATCTTCTCGTTTCTCAAGTCCGTTTCTGCCCGGATGCCACGTTTCACCAATACGTCACTTACCGACTCCGCGTACTCTGTATAATGCTCACTAATGGGCAGCACCACAGCTTGTACAGGAGCGAGCCAGACCGGGAACTTGCCCTCATAATGCTCAATGAGTACACCGAAGAAACGCTCGATGGAGCCGAAGATGGCGCGATGCACCATGATGGGCACCTTACGCGCGCCATCCTCCGCCACATATTCCATGGCGAAGCGCTCTGGCAGATTAAAATCGAGTTGTACGGTACTGCACTGCCACTTACGGCCGATGGCGTCCTGGATCTTCAGATCGATTTTAGGGCCATAGAAAGCACCGCCACCTGCGTCCACCTGATAGTCCAGGCTGGCGCGCTCCAGGGCATTGCGCAAGGCCTGGGTAGCGACTTCCCAAATCTCGTCACTGCCCACTGAGTGCTCGGGACGGGTGGACAGATTGATTTCATATTGGCTGAAACCGAAGGTGCCAAGAATTTTCCGGACCAGCGCCAACACCGCACCGATCTCTGCTTCTATCTGGTCTGGCCGACAAAAGACGTGCGCATCATCCTGGGTGAAACCACGCACCCGCATCAAGCCATGCAGGGCGCCCGACATTTCATGGCGGTATACCGTGCCCAATTCTGCCCAACGAATCGGCAGATCCCGGTAGGAATGCAGCTTGTCCTTGTAAATCAGGATATGGAACGGGCAGTTCATAGGCTTGAGCTGGTAGGGCTGCCCCTCGTCCTGCATCGGGTCAAACATGGATTCGGCGTAAAAGTCCTTGTGCCCGGAGGTATACCACAACTGCTCGTGGGCAATATGCGGCGTATAGAGGAGATCGTAACCCGCGTCGACATGGGCACCGCGCCAGAAATCCTCAATGATGCGACGGACTCGTGCGCCCATGGGATGCCAGAACACCAACCCACCGCCGGCATCTTCCTGAATGGAGAACAGCTCCAACTCTGTGCCGATGCGCCGGTGATCCCGTTTTTCGGCCTCCGCCAGTTGCTGGAGATAGGCGTCAAGGTCTTTCTGCTGCGCCCAAGCTGTACCATAAATACGCTGCAACATGGGGTTACGAGAGTCACCGCGCCAGTAGGCACCCGCTACCCGTTGCAACTTAAATGCTCCCAAAGTACCGGTCGATGGCACATGAGGACCACGACACAGGTCCACAAAATCCCCCTGGCGATACAAACTCAACAACTCGCCTTCTGGAATGGCACGAATGATTTCAACCTTATAGTCTTCGCCCATCTTTTCAAAGAGGGCAACGGCGTCTTCACGGGAGAGTAATTCACGCTGCACCGGGAGATTTTCTTTGACCAGCGCGCGCATCCGCTCTTCGATAGTTTCCAGATCTTCTGGCGTGAAACCACGCGGGAAGGCAAAGTCATAGTAGAAACCGTTATCAATGACCGGTCCAATGGTGACCTGGGCTTCCGGATAAAGAGACTGCACCGCCTGTGCCAGCAAATGCGCCGTCGAATGGCGGATCACCTCCAGACCATCTGCGCTGTCGCGGGTAACAATCGCCACTTCAGCGTCCTGATCCAGCACCGCCGAAAGGTCTTTGAGGGTGCCGTTGACCCGCATGGCTACCGCAGCCTTAGCCAGCCCGCTGCCGATCGTGCGCGCCAACGCCAGCCCGCTCACAGGCTCTGCGAACTGACGACGACTACCATCCGGCAACTGGATATCTGGCATAGCCCCTCCAAAGAAAAAGCACCAGCGAGCATTGCCCCTCTGGTGCGGGATTTGGTAGGCGCGGGCGGTTTCGAACCGCCGACCTCTACCGTGTCAAGGTAGCGCTCTCCCCCTGAGCTACGCGCCTGCAGCCCGCAAATGTACCGGACTAGCGGGCTATACGTCAAGATCTGCGCAACATCGGCAGTACATTAAAGCGCCAGATAAAGCCCGGGATGGCAAAAACGGCGAACATGCACAGGGCAACCACATAAAACTCCCAACCCTGAGCGTGGTTCTGCCCATCCAGACCACGCTCCATGCCCATACCGATGATACCAACGATGAGATACATTGCCAGCCACTCAAGCAGATACCACTGCAGTGCTTTCTCACCAGCCACGGCACGGAAAAAAAATAGGCGGTTACCCAGCCACGGCAGATTAGCCGCGATAAAAGCCAGTGCAATATAGACCAGCACCCAGTCTTGCATACGCATCAGATCACCCCCTGCATGGCGTAGAAGCAAAAGGCCATCAGCGGCCCCGGCAGAATGCCGAGCACCAACAGCGCCAGACTATTCATGCTTAATGCAGTACTGGCCAAGTCATCACGCACAATAACCCCCGTCTCGGCATCTGCGTGGTCAAAGTACATCACTTTGACCACGCGCAGATAATAAAATGCGCCGATCACCGCGAGCAGTACGCCGATCACCGCGAGCCAGACATACCCTGCGGCAATCACCGCCTGAAACACCGCCAGCTTGGCATAAAAGCCCACAGTCGGCGGTACCCCGGCCATGGAAAACATGATGATCAACATCAGGAAGGCATACCAGGGCTTGCGCTGCGCTAGGCCCTTGAAGTCATCAATACGTTCCGCTTCAAAACCCGCCCGGCTGAGCAGCATAATCATGCCAAAACCGGCCAGGGACATCAGCACATAGACCACGGTATAGAAAAATGCACTCGCCAATCCAACCTCAGTGCCCGCCACAATGCCCAGCGACAGGAATCCGACGTGACCGACGGTGGAATATGCCAGCATCCGCTTAATGTTCTGCTGGGCAATAGCGATCACATTACCGACCACCAGAGACACCAGACTCAGCGCGACAAAAATCTGCTGCCAGGATTCCAGCATTCCGTAGCCACCGTCTACCAGCAAACGAATGATCAGGGCGAAGGCACCAATTTTTGGTGCCGAGGCGAGGAAGGTTGTCACCACCGTGGGTGCGCCCTGATAGACATCGGGTAACCACATATGAAAAGGTGCCGCGCCTAGTTTGAAGGCAATACCGGCGACGATAAACACCATGGCGAAGACCAGTACCAGGTTACCCCCAGTCACCTTCACCAACGCGCTGGCGATATTCCGCACATCCAGGGTTCCCGTCAGGCCGTAAAGAAGCGACATACCATAGAGCAGCATTCCAGAGGCCAGAGCGCCGAGGACGAAATATTTCAACCCGGCTTCTGACGCCGCCACACTGTCGCGATAGAAGGCGACCAGGGCGTACTGGCTCAGCGCCAACAGTTCCAGCCCGAGATAAATGCTGAGCAGGCTGCCGCCCGAGACCATCACCATGACGCCCAGTAAGGCAAAGAGCAGCAACACGAACACTTCGCCCCGGTAAATGCCGCGATCCACGAGGTAGCGCCTAGAATAGAGCACCACCATCAGTACAGCGAGATAGCTGAACAATTCCGCAACATTGGTGAAGGGGTCGAGAACGAAGAGACCGGCAAAGGCTGTACCGCTCTGCCCCATCTCAAAAATGGTCAGCACGACGGCGCCAATCAGGGTCAGCGCCGTCAGCACCGCTGCAAGATCACGCAGACGATCGCCCCAGAACAAGTCCGTCAGCAAAACGACGCAGGCCATCGTCAGTACCCAGATTTCCGGTATGGCGAAAGTCCAGTGCATAAGGAATGAATTCATAGGCAAAGTCCTTTACGCCGGAATTTTGGAGAGAGACACCTGAGTCACCAGATGCTGTACCGAGCTGTGCACGATATTGAGGAAGGGCGCTGGCCAAAGCCCCAGTAGCAAGGTAAAAGCGGCCAAAGTACCCAGTACAAACATTTCCCGACCATCAAGGTCTTTCAGTCCGGCCACTTCGGAATGGGTAACGCTGCCAAAAATCGCCCGCTTGAAGAGCCAGAGGGTATAGCTGGCACCGGTAATTAAGCCCGTGGCCGCCAGAATCGCAGCCCATGGGTTCACCTGATAGGTTCCGAGCACCACCATAAACTCGCCAACAAAGCCAGAGGTGCCCGGCAGACCGACATTACCCATGGCAAATAACATCATCAGCGCCGCAAAAATCGGCATGACATTAGCCACACCACCATAGGCTTTGATATTACGGGTATGCATCCGGTCATAGAGCACCCCGACACAAAGGAACATGGCCGCACTGATAAAACCATGAGACAACATTTGAATGATACTGCCCTGAATCGCCACGCTATCGAACACAAAAAAGCCCAGAGTCACGAAACCCATGTGAGCAATGGAGGAATAAGCAATCAGCTTCTTCATGTCTTCCTGCACAATGGCCACCAGCGCGACATAAATAATCGCGATGAGGGACAACAGAATCATCAGCCAGGCCAGCTTATGACTGGCGTCGGGCACAATGGGCAGGCTCAGGCGCAGGAAACCGTAAGCGCCCATTTTCAGCATCACGGCTGCAAGAATGACGGACCCCCCTGTCGGCGCCTCCACATGGGCGTCGGGCAACCAGGTGTGCACCGGCCACATGGGGACTTTCACCGCGAAGGCAAGGAAAAAGGCCATGAAGATAAGAACCTGCGCGCCCATCCCCAGAGGGGTCTTCTGAAACTCCAGCAAACTGAAGCTATTACCACTGTGGAAGTACAGATAGAGCAGCGCTACCAGCATCAGCACCGATCCCAGGAAGGTATACAGAAAAAATTTAATAGTCGCGTAGACCCGTCGCGGGCCACCCCAGACCCCGATAATCAGGAACATGGGAATGAGCATGGCTTCCCAGAATACATAAAACAAAACGGCATCCAGCGCGCAGAAGACACCAATCATCATACCTTCCATGATCAGGAAGGCTGCCATGAATTGTGCCACCCGCTCTTTCACATTTCGCCAGGAACTAATGACCACCAGCACCGTAAGGAAACTGGTGAGCAGAATAAACCACAGGGAAATCCCGTCGACGCCCAGGTGATAAAAGATGTTCAAGGAGGGAATCCAGGCAACCCGCTCGCTGAACTGCATCGCCGCCGTATGCGTATCAAACCCGGTGAAAAGTGGAATGGTCACAGCGAAGGCAGCGAGAGACACCAGTAGTGCCAGCCAGCGCGCGGCCTCGGCACGGCGATCACCTACCACCAGGACCAGCAGACCGCCAACGATTGGCACCCAGATGGCATAACTAAGGAGGGATGAAGGCGCCATACTTTACCCCCTCCAGACCACGAAATAAGTCATGAATAGAATCAACCCGATAATCATCGCAAAAGCGTAGTGGTAGATATAGCCCGTTTGGACACGCCGCCACGACGATGCCGCCTTGCCAATCTCACGGGCCGTGCCGTTGACTAAGATGCCGTCGATGAGGCGCTCATCGCCCACGTGCCAGAATAAACGACCAAATTGTAGGACACCACGCACCAGAACCGCCCGGTTGAAAGCATCAAAACCGTATTTGCTCTCCAGCACCCAAATAAAGGGGCTGAGGAATCGGGTCAGTGCCACTGGCAGACCCGGACGTAACCAGTAGAACCAGGTGGCAACAGCAATACCAGAAAGTGCCAGCCAAAACGGCGCGGCGCGCAAACCATGCAGCAGGAACTCTCCGGTACCTTGCCAATGAGTGCTGATCTCCCCAACGGTATTTAGCTGCGGGGCAATCACCAGCGAAGAGTCGAGGAAGTGTCCAAAACCGATAGGACCGATATAGGCCCAGCCTGCGTAAATCGCCGGAATGCTCAGGGCAATCAGGGGCACAGTAATCACCCTGGGTGACTCGTGCAGATGCGCATGGGTGTGGGCATCCATACGGGGAGCGCCATGAAAGACGAGAAAGAACATTCGGAAGGTATAGAGTGCCGTGACGAAGGCGCCTGCCACCAGCATGAACTCTGCCCAGCCGGCACCGGGCAGGGTCGAGAGCCCCACGGCTTCAATAATGAGGTCCTTACTGAAGAAGCCGGCGAAGGGTGGCATGCCCGATAACGCCAGACTGCCAATCAGGAAGGTGACATAGGTGATGGGCATCGCCTTGCGCAGTCCACCCATTTTGCGAATATCCTGCTCGTTAGCCATTGCATGAATCACCGAGCCCGCTGCCAGGAATAACAAGGCCTTAAAAAAGGCATGGGTCATCAAATGGAAAATTGCCGCAGAAAAAGCAGAAGCGCCCAGCGCTGCGGTCATGTAACCCAACTGGGAAAGGGTCGAGTAGGCAATGATGCGCTTGATATCGTTCTGCACCAGACCGATGAGTCCCATAAAGAGTGCGGTCACCGCGCCGATGAAAAGCACCACGGTAAGGGCCATCGCTGACTGTTCATAAATCGGCGACATCCGCGCGACCATGAAAATACCCGCAGTGACCATGGTCGCCGCATGGATCAAGGCAGAAATCGGGGTCGGACCCTCCATGGATTCCGGCAGCCAGACATGCAAAGGCACCTGCGCCGATTTACCCATGGCGCCGATAAACAGGAGCAAGGCAATCCAAGTCAACACACTCCAGGGATGACCGGGGATGATTTCTAACGTCTGCCCCACCAGATGGGGTATGGCCGCGAATACCGTGCGGTAATCCAGACTGCCGCAATAGTGGTATATAGCCGCAATCCCGATCAAAAAACCAAAATCGCCAACGCGGTTAACAATGAAAGCCTTGAGTGCTGCGACGTTGGCGCTTTCCCGCTGGAACCAGAAACCGATGAGCAGATACGAAACCAGACCCACCGCCTCCCAGCCAAAAAAGATCTGGAGAAAATTATTGCTCATCACCAGCATAATCATACTGAACGTGAACAAGGCTATATAACTGAAGAAACGCGCGTAACCCGGATCACCGTGCATATAACCAATGGTATAAAGATGCACACACAGAGATACAAAGGTCACAATGACCAGCATCAGTGCCGTCAGGCTATCGATATCAAAACCAATAGATACCGGGAGATGCCCCAATACCGCCCAGGTATAGACATTCCCGTAAAAGGTGATGCCGTGACTGGACTGCCACAGCACCGCTAAAGACAGATAGAAAGCAATAACTACGCCAATAGTCGGCGCCCAATGCGCCTGTTCCCGAAGCTTCCAGCCCCAGAAACCGGCCATCAGGGAACCCACCAGCGGCGCCAGCGGAATGGCCAGATACACGGCGAGAGGGGGAAAGGCGTTTAACCAGTCAAAAACCCACATATCAACCCCTCAACTCGTCGATATCATCTACATTAATGCTATGGCGATTACGGAAGTACACAACCAGTATCGCCAGGCCAATAGCCGCTTCGGCAGCCGCCACGGTGAGAATAAAAAACACAAACACCTGTCCGTCGAGATTGCCGAGATAATGGGAAAATGCGACCAGGTTGATATTCACTGCCAACAGCAACAACTCGATCGCCATCAGCAGAATGATGACATTTTTGCGATTGAGGAAAATGCCGACCACGCCGATGGAAAAAAGCATCGCCCCGAGAATCAGATAGGCCGCCAGGGTCGGTTGTCCAGCACTCATGATTTTGGCTCCCGCAAATCCACCAGATGCACCCGATCTTTGGCGCGCACGGCCATCTGTGCACCAATATTCTGAGTTTTCGTACCCGTCCGGCGCCGCAAGGTCAGAGCGATGGCGGCAACAATAGCTACCAGCAGAATAACTGCCGCTATTTCAAACGGATACAGATATTGGGTATAAAGAAGAACCCCCAGCGCCCGCGTATTATCGGCATTGGCGGGTATAGCTGCGGGTGCGGAAATATGACCCAGCGGAGAAGTCCAGAAAACAGCCGCCAGTTCCAGCACACCGAGGATAGCAATAGCCAGACCTAATGGCAGATAACTGAGAAAGCCTTCTTTGAGACGTGCCAGGTTGATATCCAGCATCATCACCACAAAGAGGAAAAGCACCATCACCGCACCCACATAGACCAGGATAAGAATCAACCCCAGGAATTCTGCTCCCAGCAGGATGAACAGGGCTGCCGCATTAAAAAATGCCAGCACCAGATACAAGGTCGCATACACCGGGTTACGCGCCGTCACCACGAGGGTTGCGGAACCCAGCAGTATGGCCGAGAAAATATAAAACAGGATCGTGGTTACTGGCAGCATGGCATCCATTCTCCGTCAGCGATAAGCGCGATCAGCATCGCGATCGGCAGCCAGCTCTGCTTCCAGGCGATCGCCATTGGCCAGCAGCATGTCTTTGGTATATATCAGGTCGCTGCGAGCTTCGCCGTGATAAGACAGCACCCGGCTTTCGACGATGGAGTCCACCGGACAGGACTCTTCACAAAGCCCGCAAAAAATGCACTTGCTGAGATCAATATCGTAGCGAGTCGTCCGCCGCGTACCATCGCTGCGGACATCGCTTTCGATGGTAATGGCCAGCGCCGGACACACGGCCTCACAGAGCTTGCAGGCAATGCAGCGTTCCTCGCCGTTCTCATAGCGGCGCAAGGCGTGCAGGCCCCGGAAACGCGGCGATTGCGGCGTTTGCTCTTCGGGGTATTGCACGGTGATTTTTCGCGCAAAGAAATAACGGCCGGTAAGCTGCATGCCGCGCAGCATCTCGGTCAGGAAGAAGGTGTTAAACCATTGCTTGGGGCGAAACTGCATATTGTTCTCCTCAGCGCAAAATGGCACGTAATGGCGTTTCCAGAGCAACGCCGACTACGACAATCCAGGCGATCGTCACCGGGATAAACACTTTCCAGCCCAAACGCATGATCTGGTCATAGCGATAACGGGGAAAAGTGGCGCGAATCCATAAAAACACGTAGAGCAGGAAAGCCGTTTTTAGCAACAACCAGACTATTCCGGGAATCCAGGTGAGCACCGGCGTATTGATCGGCGCATACCAGCCACCGAGAAAGAGCACCGTCGTCAACACGGAAACAAAAATCATATTGGCATATTCAGCCAGGAAGAACAGTGCGAAGGCCATCCCGGAATATTCCACATGGAAGCCTGCCACAATTTCCGACTCCCCTTCCGCTACGTCAAAAGGGGCGCGGTTGGTTTCTGCTATGCCGGAAATAAAATACACCAGAAAGAAAGGGAATAAGGGCAGCCAGTACCAGGACCAGAAACCGCCGCCCGCCTGTGCTTCAACGATTTTAGTCAGATTCAGGGTCTGGGCCAGCATCAGCACCCCCACCAAGGCAAAACCCATGGCGATTTCATAAGCCACCAACTGGGCCGCCGCACGCATGGCCCCCAGAAAGGCGTATTTGGAATTGGACGCCCAGCCCGCAACGATGATGCCATATACCCCCAGACCGGCAATAGCCAGCACATAGAGCAGGCCTGCATTCATATTGGAGATGGCCATATCCGGACCGAAAGGAATAGCCGCCCAGACCAGCAGCGCCGGCACAAAAGCCAGCACGGGTGCCGCCAAAAAGAGAAAGCGATTGGCGTTGGTGGGAATGATCACTTCCTTGAACATCAGTTTAATCGCATCCGCAATCGGCTGCAGCGAACCTTTGAAACCCACCCGGTTGGGGCCCAGACGCACCTGTATATAACCGATCACCTTACGCTCCGCCAAGGTCAGATAGGCCACGCCCAATAGTAGCGGCACCACCACGATAATGATTTTTATCAGCGACCAAAGGATCGCCCACCACGCCGTATTCTGAAAATCCTGCATGGCTCCGCCTCCTAAGCACTGGCCGCGGCGGCAGGTAGCGTCGCCATGGTCACCGAGCAGGTCGCGTAAGTGGCGCCTAATGCTGCAGTTTCGTCATACCCCATAGGCACCCAGACGGTACCCATCGGAATCCGCACGTCCAGTACCAGAGGCAGAAAGATTTTGCCGCTGGAACTACTGATTTCGACAAAGTCCCCGCTTAGAGCCAGCACCGTGGCCTGGTCCGGATGCATTTTCGCCACGGCAGGCTGGGTCAGAGGTGCTGCACGTCGCACCAGTGGATCGCCCCGATAGATGGACCAGTCGCCCAGACGGCATAACCCATCAGCAGACATAGTCTCAGGAGCCAGCTCCAAAGTGGGGAAGGCATGGAAAGGCGGCACATCCAGCGCATACTCACCAATTTCGTGCTGCCAAGCGGCAGTGACTTCACTCAGTTCATTAAACTGGAATCCAGACAGCTCAAGGCCATCACCAAGTACGCGCAGTATCTTCCAGGCCGGACGCGCCTCGCCCGGTGTTTTTACCGCTGCCCGAAAGGTTTGCAGGCGCCCTTCATTATTAATGAATGACCCGGAACCCTCGGCAAAAGCCGCCATGGGCAATATCACGTCAGCATACTGCTTCGCTTCGCTGGCAAACTGCGTGATGCTCAGCACGAACTCCGCTTTTTGCAGGGCGGCCAGCGCTGCACCGCCGCGCATCGCGTCCATACCAGGCTCTGTCGCGAGGAGCACAAAGCCGCGTATATCCGAGTCCCAAAGCGCATCGGCAGGCAACCCCAACTCCTGTGCGGTATGACCACCGGGCAGACGATGCGGTACACAACCACTCAGCCAAGCCCCTGCACTATTAGCCTCTTCCGCCAGCCAGCCGACCCGCCCGCCCGCCAGTTCAGCGAGCGTCTCAATCCGGGCAATCATCTCTGCCGCCTGTGGGTGATGCAGCAAGGCGCTGCCAATGAGAATGAGCGGGTTATCCGCAGCAAGCAATGCTCTAGCCGCATGAGCAAGCAGATCGTCACTCGCGGTTCCGGAAAGGTCTGACAGGCGGTTGCATAGGGCGTCATAAAGAGCAAGATCCATACCCGCATCAGCTATCAACTGCGTCACGGGATAGTTAAAATCCTGACGCAGGCTGTCCATGGCAATGACCTTACCCCCCTGCAATACGGATTTGCGCAGCCGGTGGTTAGTCAGCGGCTGTTGTTGCCGGGGGAACGCATGGCAAAGCAGCACGACAGGCTCATGCTCCAGATCTTCCAGCGCCATATTCAAGGCCGGGTAGACTGGCATTGCGGCATCCGCACGAAAATCCTGCTGACGCAAACGGTGGTCCACATGCGGACTACCCAGACCACGCAACAGCGCCTGGAAAAGAAACAACTCTTCATTGCTGGATTGCGCCGAAACAAGTCCCGCCAGCCGCTCCGGGCCGTGCCGGGCGATCACTTGCTCCAGGCCAGACAAGGCCGCATCCAGGGCGTCCGCCCAAGGGACTTCGCGCCATTCGCCATCCACCCGCAACAAAGGCTGAGTCACACGATCTCTGGCCTGCAAACCGGTGTAGGCGTAACGCCCTTTGTCACAAATCCATTCTTCGTTGACCGCCTCGTTTGCTCGCGGCAGCACCCGCAACACCTCACGTCCCAGACTCTGCACATCAGTATTGCAGCCCGTCGAACAATGCGGGCAGAGTCCCGGCGTATGCTTCAGCTCCCAGGAACGCGCCTTATAGCGGAAAGGCTTGCTGGTCAGCGCGCCCACCGGGCAAAGGTCAATCATGTTGCCGGACAATTCCGACTGCACCGCCTTGGCGACATAGGTGCCAATGGCCATATGCTCGCCACGTCCTGTCGCCCCCAGCTCCATGATCCCGCCGATCTCCTGGCCGAAGCGCACGCAGCGGGTACACTGGATGCAGCGGGTCATTTCCGTGGCGATAAGTGGCCCGATGTTCTTGTCCTCCACGACCCGTTTCTCTTCCGTGTAGTGGCTGTGCGGATTGGCAAAGCCCATGGTGACGTCCTGCAAAGGACATTCACCACCCTGATCACAGATAGGGCAGTCCAGGGGATGGTTGATGAGCAGAAACTCCAGCACACCCTGCTGTGCCATCTTCGCCTTGCGCGAAGCAGTCGCAATCTTCATGCCGTCGGCGACGGGTGTCGCACAGGCCGGCAATGGCTTGGGGGCTTTTTCTACATCCACCAGACACATGCGGCAATTGGCCGCCACCGACAACTTCGGGTGGTAGCAGAAAAACGGAATATAAATCCCCAGAGACCCTGCGGCCTCCATAATGGTCGTCCCCGGCGCCACCTCAATGGCGTGCCCGTCAATTTCGATGTGCGGCATCAGGCAGCTCCCATGCTGATCAGACAACGCTTGTGCTGAATGTGATATTCATATTCTTCGCGAAACAGGCGGATAGAGCTGACCACCGGAGCTACGCCGCCATCGGCCAGAGCGCAGATGGTGCGACCCTCGATGCGCGAGCCCACATCCAGTAGCAGTTGCAGGTCCGCTTCGCGGCCTTGACCGTTTTCGAGGCGATGCATCACTCGCCACAGCCAACCCATCCCTTCCCGGCAGGGCGTACACTGGCCGCAGGATTCGTGCATATAAAAACGGGCGATGCGCTCCACGGTTTTCACGATGCAGACGCTGTCATCCATGATAATCACCGAACCGGCGCCCAGTGCCGAACCGGCTTTGGAAATGGAGTCATAGTCCATGGTCACTTCCATCATGGCAGATCCCGCCACCATAGCGGTGCTGGTTCCTCCGGGAATAACCGCCTTCAACTGACGGCCTGGCCGCAGTCCACCCGCCATCTCCAGCAAGTCCTTAAAGGGCAGCCCCATGGGCACTTCATAGTTACCCGGCTTCTGCACCTGACCCGTCACCGAAAAAATTTTGGTGCCGCCATTATTGGGCTTGCCCAGACTCAGGAACCAGCCCCCCCCCTTGGTGATGATGTCCGGGACTGAGGCAAAGGTTTCCACGTTATTGATAGTAGTAGGCCGTCCGTACAAGCCGTAACTGGCCGGGAAAGGTGGTTTGAAGCGTGGCTGCCCTTTCTTTCCCTCCAACGCCTCCATCAGCGCCGTTTCCTCACCGCAGATATAGGCGCCTGCCCCTCGGTACACATACAGATCAAAGGAGAAATCGGTACCAAGAATGTTCTGCCCGAGATATCCCTTCGCGTAAGCCTCTTCCAACGCCCCTTCCACAATCTGGATTGGCTCTACAAACTCGCCGCGGATAAAAATGTATCCGGCACTGGCCCCCATGGCGTAGGCACCGATAATCATGCCCTCAATCAGACGATGGGGTTCATAGCGCATAATGTCCCGGTCCTTGCAGGTACCGGGTTCACCCTCATCGGCATTGCAGAGCAGGTACTTGGTACCTGTCACGCCCTTGGGCATGAAACTCCACTTCAGCCCGGTGGGGAAACCGGCGCCCCCCCGCCCACGCAGGGCAGATTTTTTTATCTCGCTGATGATCTGATCGGGCGCCATGGGTTCCAGCAGCACCTTGCGCAGAGCGCCATAGCCCCCGGTCCCGGCATATACGGAGAGGCGGTGGGAATCGGGCATACCACGATTCTGCAGCGTAACACCGTTAACGAACATCGTCGGGCCCCCCACGTAATTTCGTCAGCAAGGCATCCAGACTTTCCGGCGTCAAGTTCTCGTAGTAGTGATCACCGACCTGCAGCATCGGTGCATCTTTACAGGCACCCAGGCACTCCACTTCCTGCAGGGTAAAAAGACCGTCTGCGGTCGTCTCCCCAGGGTCCACACCCAGTCGCTCACTGAGGTGCTGAAGTACCGCGTCGGAGCCGTTCAGAAAACAGGATACGCTTCCGCAGACGCAGAGCTTGTGTCGACCCACCGGCTTGAGGTCGTACATACTGTAAAAAGTGGCCACCTCGTAGACCTGAATCGCCGGGATGCCGAGCAGATCGGCAACATACTCCATCACCGCTTCGCTCAGATAACCCTGCTCCTCCTGGGCAATGCGCAGCGCCGCCAACAAGGCAGAACGCGCCTGATTCGTCGGATATTTGGCCCGTTCAAGAGCAATTTCTGCCAGAGATTTTTCCGATAACATGGCTTACCTGTCGATCTCGCCGAAAACAATGTCCATGGTGGACAAAATAGCCACCACGTCCGCGATCATATGCCCACGCGCCATCTCATCCATGGCGGCGAGATGCGGGAATCCGGGTGCACGGATTTTCATCCGGTAGGGTTTATTGGCACCATCGGAAATCATGTAAATACCGAATTCCCCCTTGGGGGCCTCCACCGCGGTATAGACCTCGCCCGCAGGGACCGCCATGCCCTCGGAAAAGAGTTTGAAGTGATGGATCAACGCTTCCATGCTGGTTTTCATCTCTTCGCGGGGCGGCGCGGCCACCTTGAAATCATCAGTAATCACCGGGCCGGGGTTCTTGCGCAACCAGTCCACACACTGGGCAATAATCTGGTTGCTCTGCCGCATCTCGGCCACACGGACCAGGTAGCGATCATAACAGTCCCCAGTTTTTCCCACTGGAATATCAAAATCCAGGTCGGCATAAGCCGCGTAGGGTTGTGTACGCCGCAAATCCCAAGCCACCCCGGAAGCACGCAGCATGGGTCCGGTAAAGCCCAGTTGAATGGCCCGCTCCGGTCCCACGACGCCGATACCCACGGTGCGCTGCTTCCAGATACGATTATCTGTCAGCAGAGTCTCATACTCATCCACATAGGTGGGAAAACGGCGAGTAAAGTCCTCAATGAAATCGAGCATACTGCCCTGGCGGCTGGCATTGAGTGCTTCCAGTCGCTGGGCATTCCGATAGGGAGACGGTTGGTACTGGGGCATCTGTGCAGGCAGGTCACGGTAGACGCCACCCGGGCGATAGTAGGCGGCATGCATGCGCGCGCCAGAGACGGCCTCGTAGACATCCATGAGATCTTCCCGCTCGCGGAAGCAGTAGAGAAAGACACTCATAGCACCGACATCCAGCGCATAGGCGCCCAGCCAGAGCAGATGATTGAGAATACGGGTAATCTCGTCGAACAGGGTCCGGATATATTGGGCCCGCACCGGCACCTCAAGACCAATCAACTTCTCGACCGCCTGACAATACGCGTGCTCATTGCACATCATGGACACGTAATCCAAACGGTCCATATAGGGCAAGTTCTGCAGATAAGTCTTGCTTTCTGCAAGCTTTTCGGTAGCGCGATGCAGCAGGCCGATGTGAGGATCGGCGCGCTCGATCACCTCACCATCCAGCTCCAGTACCAGACGCAGCACACCATGGGCCGAAGGATGCTGCGGTCCGAAATTCATCGTGAAATTGTTAATTTCGGGCATTATAGTGACCCTCCCCTTCCTCGCGGATGATACGCGGCACCACCACGCGCTCCTCGGTGCGTGTCGGCTCGTAGACCACCCGGCCCTGGTCCGCGTCATAACGCATTTCCACCGTACCGACCAGGGGGAAATCCTTACGGAAGGGATAACCTACAAAGCCGTAGTCCGTGAGGATACGCCGCAGGTCGGGATGGCCGTCAAAGAGAATCCCGTAAAGATCAAAAGCCTCACGCTCAAACCAGTTCGCCGCCGCCCAGATATCCACCACCGAGGGCACAATCGGCAAATCGTCATCCGCAAAAATGCGCACCCGCAAACGCTGGCGATGTTTCAGGGAGAGCAGATGATAAACCACAGCGAAGCGGGGACCTTCCCAAAGCCCATCGCCGTAGTCGACATAGTCCACACCGCAAACGTCCACCAACAAATCAAAGGCACAGTCCGCGTCATCCCGAAGCCGGAGACACGCCGCCAAAAAACCCTCACGGGACAACTCCACGGTCAACTCACCGCGATCCAGCCGCACGCTGCGTAGTGTCTTTCCCAGTTCCGCGCCTAGATACTGGCGCAAATTTTCGAGTGCGTCAGTCATAGCTCACCTGGCAATGGTATTCGTACGACGGATTTTTTTCTGCAACTGTATCAGGCCGAAAAGCAGGGCCTCAGCGGTGGGCGGGCAGCCCGGCACATAAATATCCACGGGCACAATGCGATCGCAGCCACGCACAATGCTGTAGGAATAGTGATAGTATCCCCCACCGTTCGCACAGGAGCCCATAGAGACCACCCAGCGGGGTTCCGGCATCTGGTCATAGACCTTGCGCAAGGCTGGCGCCATCTTGTTGACCAGCGTCCCCGCCACGATCATCACGTCGGACTGGCGCGGGCTGGGGCGAAAGACAATGCCGAAGCGATCCAGATCGTAGCGCGCGGCGCCAGCGTGCATCATCTCCACCGCACAACAGGCGAGACCGAAGGTCATGGGCCAGAGAGAACCAGTTCGGCTCCAATTCACCACGGTATCGATACTCGTGGTGACGAAGCCTTTTTCGAGGATACCTTCTATTCCCATTCCAGTGCCCCCTTCTTCCACTCATAAATGAAGCCGACGACGAGAATGGCAAGGAAGATCATCATGGCGAGGAAACCCGTCATCCCGATCTGATCGAAGACCACCGCCCACGGAAAGAGAAAGGCGATCTCCAGATCAAAGAGAATGAAGAGGATGGCCACAAGATAGTAGCGCACGTCGAATTTCACGCGCGCGTCCTCAAAAGCCTCGAACCCGCATTCGTAGGGTGAGAGCTTTTCACTGTCCGGCTTGCTTGGCCCCAGCGAAGCCCCCATCAGCAACGGGACCACACCAACCACCAAGGCAACGAGCAGAAATATGAGCACTGGCAAATAGTGGTTCAACATCCCCAACCCCCTCCACCTAATCTGGGCTCTGGAAAACCGCATCCAAAAGCCGCCTATAAATTATTTTTCTTGTATATAAATCAGGGCCCTGTCAAAACCCAGAGACAAAAAAACAGCCCTATAGGCTGCAATTTGGTGCCGAAGACCGGACTCGAACCGGTACAGCTTGCGCCGCCGCCCCCTCAAGACGGTGTGTCTACCAATTTCACCACTTCGGCTTAATATTTAAAACTCTCTCATGACACGCTAACGACGTCAAGGCTTGACGGGGGTTTTTCCTGCAGAAGCAGAAGGAACCGCACCGGTCGCAGGACCCACTGTTGCTGCTACCGACTGCGTCGGAGCAGCAACGACGGGTACTGCTGTCGTCACTGGCACTTTGCTAGGCAAGGCTATACCAGAAACCGTACTGCTGGAATGGTCGGAAAGATAGGCCAATCCGAGGCTGTTCAAAAAGAATACAGCGCCAATCACGGCAGTGGTGTGGCTCAGGAAATTACCCGCACCGCGCGCACCGAAAACGGTCTGCGAACCGCCACCGCCGAAAACCGCGCCAATATCCGCACCCTGCCCCTTCTGAATCAGAATAAGCCCCACCAGGACGATACAAATGATGACCTGGAATACCAGCAACGCCGTGTACATCGCCTCAGCCTCCTCGTCCTGCCGACTCGGCAGCACGACAAATTTGGATAAACTCACCCGCCTGCAAGGAAGCACCACCGACCAGACCGCCGTCAATGTCCACCTGGTCAAAAAGTGCGGCTGCATTGTTACCTTTAACGCTCCCGCCGTAAAGCACTAAGAGACGTTTGGCGAGTTGCGCCGAGTATACGGCCACCAACCCACGGATGAAGGCATGCACCGCCTGTGCCTGTTCGGGACTGGCACTCAGACCGGTACCAATGGCCCAAACGGGTTCATAAGCAATGATCATGTTGGGCTGGCTCGCTTCGAGATTCAACAGTGGCAGTATGGCTTCGACCTGACGGCGTAATACCGCCTCCGTGGCACCTTGCGCACGCTCCGCTTCAGTTTCACCCACACACACCACCGGAACAAGACCCGACAGCAGTGCTGCCTTAACCTTCTGGGTGACCTGCAGATCGCTTTCCGCAAAGATTTGCCGTCGCTCGGAGTGCCCAATCAGCACATAACGGCACCCCATATCACGAAGCATGGCACCCGATATTTCTCCCGTATAGGCACCGCTGGCTTCCCAGAAAAGGTTTTGCCCACCCCAACGCAAGGCGCTGCTTTTGGCCTCCTGAGACACTGCGTGGAGCAACGTAAAGGGCGGGAATATCACCACCTCTGGACGCATCGGCTCCAGCCCGGCATGGAGGATGGCCTGAGTGAGATGCACCGCATCCGCACCCAAGCCATTCATTTTCCAGTTTCCTGCTACCATTGTGGGACGCACGCTAATTCTTCCTTATGATCAATGTCTACGACGACCTCATCGCCCCTGGGGTTGCCGATGGCACGGTCATGATTATCTAATGTGGCGGCCAGTGTAAGGATTCAGCCTCGAATGGTCAATTTAGCGCTCCTGGGACTGCGTGGGTAAGTGCCAGCTTGGCCAACTCTGTGGTCAGCATCGCCGCCACATCGCCCGCCACATCAGCGGATGCCGCCTCTACCATGATCCGTAATACGGGTTCCGTACCAGATGGCCGCACCAGTAAGCGTCCTGTTCCTCCCAAGCGATCCTCTGCATCCGCAATCAACTGACGCGCCGATGGCTGGTCGAGCAAACTGTGCGCACCCGCCATGCGCACGCTCTTCAGCACCTGAGGAAAAGGACGATAACCTTCACGCAGCACTGCCAGCGCCTCACCAGCGCGGCGCAGGATAGCCAATATCCGCAACGCGGCAAGGATGCCATCACCGGTAGTGTTCGCGGGTGTAATGATGTGCCCCGATGACTCGCCACCCAACGGATAGCCATGGCGACGCATGGCCTCCAGCACATAACGATCACCTACGGGCGCGCGCAGCATCGGCACACCGCAGCCGGCCAGTGCCTGTTCCAGAGCGAGATTAGTCATGACCGTACCGACCACACCAGGGAGCTCGCCGTGCTGACACATATCCCGTGCCAGCAACCAGAGAATTTCATCACCGTCAAGTAATTCACCCTGATCGTCCACCAAGAGCAGGCGATCACCATCACCATCAAAGGCAATGCCCATATCTGCGCCAGTGCGGAGCACTGCGGCACGCAATGCTTCGGGATGGGTGGAGCCCACCTGATCGTTGATATTGATGCCGTTGGGCTCTGCCCCCAGCAAGTCCAGGGTAGCACCCAACTCCCCGAAAATCATCGGAGCCACCTTATAGTTGGCACCATGGGCGCAGTCCAGCACCAGACGCATACCACGCAGGTCGAGATCGGCAGGGAAGGTGGTTTTGCAAAACTCTACATAGCGGCCCGCCGCATCATCTACCCGCCGCGCCTTACCCAGACGCTCTGATGCCGACAAGGTCATGGGCCGCTCCATCCAAGCCTCGATGGCCTCCTCCTGAGCGTCCGGCAACTTGTAACCATCCCCAGAGAAAAATTTGATACCGTTGTCCTGATAGGGATTGTGCGAGGCGCTAATGACGATTCCAGCATCCGCGCGCAAGGTGCGCGTCAGATAGGCGATGGCTGGCGTCGGTAAAGGGCCGACCAGCAAAACATCAACGCCAGCTGCCGCCAGACCGGACTCCAGAGCGGACTCCAGCATATATCCCGACAAACGGGTGTCTTTGCCAATAACCACCCGGGGCCGACCCGGCGCGTCGGCGGTGAGCACATGTCCAGCAGCCCAGCCCAGGCGGAGAACCCATTCAGGATGAATAACAGAATCACCGACCTGACCGCGCACCCCGTCGGTCCCAAACCATTTTCTCGCCATAGTTTCTTTGACTCCACATAGGGGCGGTTTGTCAGCGCCTGGGGCGTAACTCTGCCTATAGTTAAAAAAGGTGAACCTTTATTTCTTCAACTCAAACCCATTCCGCGCCAGACCCGCAGCGCCTGCACCGTTTCGCCCACATCGTGGACACGCACGATGTGGGCGCCGCGCTCTACTGCCCAAAGTGCAGCAGCAATACTGCCCGCCACACGCTCTGCAGCCCGTTCCGCACCGGAAAGTGTACCGATCATGCGCTTGCGGGACAGACCAACGAGCAGCGGCGCACCTATGGACGCAAAGGCATCCAAATGGCGCAGTAAACTGCAGTTGGCTTCCAGATCTTTGGCGAAACCAAAGCCGGGATCAATGAGCAGATGTTGTCGGGGAATGCCTGCCGCGACACAACACTCTATGCGCTCAAGCAGGAAGCTCTTCACCTCCGCTACCACATCGACGTAATGGGTTTCTGCTAGCATATTCTGCGGAGTACCCCGCATGTGCATCAGACAGACGGGAACACCCAACTCAGCAATAGTCCCCAATGCCAGCGGATCACCACGCAACGCGGTCACATCATTCATCAACCCTGCGCCCAAGGACCAAGCTGCACGCATAACGGCGGCTTTGCTGGTGTCAATGGAAATGGGCAGCGGCACCTCTGCCGCCACCGCTTCCAATACCGGCAGCAGGCGCCGCAATTCTTCCTCCAGCGCCACCGCTGGCGCCCCCGGACGGGTGGATTCCGCCCCGATATCGATGATATCCGCGCCCTCTTCCCACATCCGTTTAGCGCGCGTAAGCGCAGCATCCACAGACAGATAGGTGCCACCGTCGGAAAAAGAATCAGGAGTGATATTGAGCACCCCCATAACACAAGGGCGCCCGAGAACCAGTGGGCGCCCGTTGCAATCCAGCGTCAGGGTCAAACGGGGTGTTCTCCTGGATTCAGGCCAGGCAACGACTGCCCGCCCGATTTGTCGGCCGTCGTGACATTACCACTGGGTGTGGAGGGATAGTTTCCCGTACCCTCTGCCGGCGGCTGCGGGTCGCGGCCAGCCATGATGTCACTCACCTGCCCCGCGTCCAGTGTTTCATACTTCAGCAGGGCCCTAGCCATGGCCTCGACCTTGTCACGATTCTCTTCAATCAATTTACGGGCAATGCCGTAGCGCTCCTGGATAATATCGCGCACCTCCCCGTCCACGGTTCGCGCCGTCTGCTCGGAGATATTGCTGTGCTTGGTCATTTCCCGACCGATGAACACCTCTTCCTCTTTTTCACCAATGACCATCGGCCCGATGCCGGACATGCCCCACTGGGTCACCATGCGCCGCGCCAGGTCGGTGGCACGCTCAATGTCGTTACCCGCGCCTGTCGTCATCTGGTTGAGGAACACTTCTTCTGCAATACGCCCACCCATGAGAATGGAGATGTTACAGAGAATTTCCTGACGCTCGTAATTAAAACGATCCTCCGTCGGCAACTGCATGGTGAGCCCCAAGGCCCGGCCACGCGGAATGATGGTGACTTTATGCACCGGGTCCGTGCCCGGCAACAACTTGGCGACCACCGCATGGCCCGACTCGTGATAGGCCGTGGTTTCCCGCTGTTTGTCGCTCATGACCACCGACTTGCGTTCAGCGCCCATCATGACCTTGTCTTTGGCATCCTCAAAGTCATGCATATCTACCAGACGCTTGCTCCTGCGTGCCGCCATCAGCGCCGCTTCATTGACCAGATTGGCCAAGTCCGCGCCGGAGAAGCCCGGGGTACCCCGGGCAATGACCTTGGGGTCTACGTCCGGGGCAATCGGCACCTTACGCATGTGCACCTGCAGAATCTGCTCGCGCCCGCGAATGTCCGGCAAAGGTACAGTGACCTGCCGGTCGAAACGACCGGGTCGCAACAGCGCCGGATCCAGCACATCCGGACGGTTGGTGGCAGCAACAACAATAATGCCCTCGGTACCCTCGAAACCATCCATCTCCACCAACAACTGATTCAGGGTCTGCTCGCGCTCGTCGTTACCGCCACCCAAGCCCGCACCGCGCTGACGACCCACCGCATCGATCTCGTCGATGAAGATAATGCAAGGAGCATGTTTTTTAGCCTGCTCAAACATATCGCGAACCCGCGATGCGCCGACACCGACAAACATTTCCACAAAGTCGGAGCCGGAGATAGAGAAGAAAGGTACTCGTGCTTCGCCCGCAATGGCACGCGCCAGCAAGGTCTTACCAGAACCCGGCGAGCCCATGAGCAATACGCCCTTGGGAATCCGTCCACCAAGGCGCTGGAACTTCTGCGGATCGCGCAGGAATTCAACGATCTCTGCAAGCTCATCCTTGGCTTCTTCAACACCCGCCACGTCGGCAAAAGTGACCTTATTGTTTTCTTCCGTCAGCATCCGCGCCTTGCTGCGGCCGAAAGTCATCGCTCCCCGACCGCCCGCGCCACCACCGCCCATCTGGCGCATGAAGAAAATCCATACACCGATCAGCAAGAGCATCGGGAACCACGAGATGAGGATAGAAAGCAACAGCGATTGCCCTTCCGGCGGCTTGACCGAGATCTTCACCCCGGCAGCCAGCAGTTGGGGAACGAGTTGCGTGTCGTTTGCCGGAGTGTAGACGCTGAATTGCTGCCCGGAACTGAGGCTGCCATTCACATGATTACCGTTGATGGTGACATCGGCAACCTGACCCTGTTTGACGCTATTCACGAAGGTCGAGAAATCCATAGCCTGAGCCGGCGTCGAACTGCTCGTATTGAGGTTCTGAAACACCAGCATCAGAATGACGCCAATCGCCACCCACAACAGCACATTTTTTAAGATATTATTCATTCGCACACCCCCCAAACGGGAGAATTAGACCGATTATAAGACCAATATATCGTTCGATGTTAGCGTTCTCAAGACCACCTGACAAGAGCAGGGTTCTCAACCTTGTGTTCCACCCACGGTCAGATCACGGATTTTCAGCGTCGGCTGCCCAACACCTACGGGCACACTTTGGCCATCCTTGCCGCAGGTACCCACTCCTGTATCTAGTTGGAGGTCATTGCCGATCATTTCAACCCTGGTGAGCACATCCGGGCCGTTGCCAATCAGGGTGGCGCCTTTGACTGGCCTGGTTATCTTTCCATTTTCAATAAGATACGCTTCAGAGGCGGAAAAAACGAACTTGCCGTTAGTGATATCCACCTGACCGCCCCCGAAGTTGACGGCATAGAGCCCACGCTTAACGCTGGCGATGATTTCCTGAGGATCGCGATTCCCGGCCCGCATGTAGGTGTTGGTCATCCGCGGCATGGGCAAATGCGCGTAGGATTCGCGACGCCCGTTGCCCGTCGACCGCGTCCCGGTCAGACGGGCATTGAGGGTATCCTGCAAGTAGCCTTTGAGGATGCCATCTTCAATCAGCGTCGTGCACTGGGTCGGAGTTCCTTCATCATCGACGTTCAGGCTGCCACGGCGGCCAGCCAGCGTACCATCATCGACAACCGTAACACCCGGCGCCGCGACCCGCTGACCGACCCGGCCACTGAAGGCGCTGGTCCCCTTGCGGTTGAAGTCACCCTCGAGACCATGGCCAATGGCCTCATGCAGTAATATGCCCGGCCATCCCGGCCCGAGGACCACTTCCATGCAGCCAGCAGGGGCCGCCTCAGCCTCCAGATTGACGAGGGCCTGACGCGCCGCCTCCCGGGCGAAGTCTTCAGCCATATCGCCCTGAAGAAAGGTCTGATAATCATAACGGCCGCCACCACCCGCACTCCCCTGCTCGCGCCGACCGTCCTGCTCGGCAATGACGGAGACGTTGAGGCGCACCAGGGGGCGCACGTCGGCAGCCATGGTACCGTCGAGGCGCGCCACCAGCACCACCTCAAAACGGGCACTCAGACTGGCCATCACCTGAACGATACGTGGATCACAGGCCCGGGCGGCCCGTTCCACGCGCTCCAGCAGGGCGATTTTCTCGCTATTGGGAAGAGAAGCCAGAGGATCGACAGGCGAATAGAGCGCCAACCCCTGACGCCGCTGCCAGACCAGCCCCTTCTCCTGTCCCGGATGGTGAACAATGGCGCGCGCCGCATCTGCCGCCGTCAGCAAAGCATCTACAGCGATTTCGTCAGAATAGGCCAGCCCCTGACGTTCACCGCTCACCGCCCGCACACCCACGCCTTGTTCGATAGAGTGACTGCCCGACTTCACGACCCCTTCTTCCAGACTAAAGCCCTCGCTGCGGCTGTACTGAAAATACAGGTCAGCATCGTCCAGGGCGCGATGGGAGAGGCGGCCGAATACTTTTTCCAACTCCCCTTCGCTGATTCCGCCGGGAGCAAAAAGCGTAGCGCGGGCAATTTCCAAGGCTGAGGCAGTCATGACGTTCCTTCCTGACAGATAATGTGATCAGTATGCGCCCAACCGGCGGTTTAGAACAAGTCCAAATTCATAAACCGGCAGAGATACTCTGCCGCCCGCCCACGGACAAGAGATAAAATTTCATTGTGAAATGATGCTTCTGATTGAGTTATCCACATCTTTTGCCCAACTTGCGCACGACATTATGCACAAGATATGGTTGACACAGACAGAATCAGGTCTATATTTAGTGCTTGGGCGCTCTGCGATCCGTTTTTGCACTTCGCCCCGGCGTATCCCTTCACGCCGCCTCGCTGTTTGCGTTCAACTATCGCCCCGATCATAGGAGTTGCCCATGTCCAAACCTGCCGCCCAAGCCATCGTCAGCAACCCTGCCTACGACCCCTCCGAAGCGAGCCACTACAAAGTCATCCGTCGCAACAACGCGATGGTCAATTTTGACGCCAGCAAGATTCACATCGCTGTGACGAAGGCCTTCCTGGCCGTGGAAGGCGGCAGCGGGGCGGCGAGCGCGCGCGTCCGTGACCTTGTCAGCCGTTTGACGGAACAGGTGATAGAAGCACTGAAACGGCGCCAGCCGGGGGGCGGCACCTTTCACATTGAAGACATTCAGGATCAGGTGGAACTGGCGCTCATGCGCGCCGGCGAACACGAAGTCGCCAGGGCCTATGTGCTTTATCGCGAAGAGCGCGCGCGGGAACGCCGCCAGCAAGCTGCGGCGGAAATCCCAGCCGAGGTCCCGGTTATTAAGGTCAGCCATCCGAATGGCAGCCAGCGGACACTGGACATGGCACGACTGCGCGCCGTTATCGAAGAAGCCTGCAGTGGCTTGGGCAGCGCAGTGTCGATAGATGCCATTCTCGGCAATACCGTCAAGAATCTCTACGACGGTATCAGCGAGGATGAACTGTTTCAGGCCCCCATTCTGGCGAGCCGGGTACTGATCGAGCGCGATCCCGCCTATGCCTACGCCTCGGCACGTCTGCTCCTGGACCGGGTACGCTGGGAAGTGCTGGGTGAACCGGCGACCCAGGCCGAGATGACCGTCCGTTATCCTGAGTATTTCCGCGACTATCTGCAAACCGGCATCCAGAATGAGCTGATCGACCCGCGTCTGGGGCAGTATGATCTGGAGCGTATCAGCGCCGCACTCAAGCCTGAGCGGGACCTGAATTTCCAGTATCTGGGCATGCAGATTCTGTATGACCGCTACTTTTTACATGTGCGGGAGCGTCGCATCGAATTGCCGCAGGCCTTCTGGATGCGGGTGGCCATGGGTCTGGCGCTCAATGAAGTCGACCGCGAAACCCATGCCATTGCCTTTTATGAGGTGCTGTCCAGCTTCGACTTCGTCAGCTCGACACCGACCTTATTCAATGCCGGAACCCTGCGCCCGCAGTTGTCCAGTTGCTTCCTGACCACCGTGGGTGACGACCTGGATGACATCTACGAAGCCATCAAAGAAAACGCCATGCTCTCCAAGTTCAGCGGCGGTTTGGGGAACGACTGGACGCCGGTGCGCGCCCTGGGGTCTTTCATCAAAGGCACCAATGGCAAATCGCAGGGCGTCGTGCCCTTCCTCAAGGTAGTCAATGACACGGCGGTGGCAGTCAATCAGGGCGGCAAGCGCAAAGGCGCGGTCTGCGCCTACCTGGAAACCTGGCACATGGATATCGAGGAATTCCTCGAACTGCGCAAGAATACCGGCGACGACCGCCGTCGCACCCACGACATGAATACCGCCAACTGGATCCCCGATCTCTTCATGGAGCGCGTGGAAAGCAACGCGATGTGGACGCTGTTCAGCCCCAACGAAACGCCGGACTTACACGAGCTCACCGGGTCGGCCTTCCGGGAGCGCTATGAGCACTATGAGCGCATGGCGGATGCGGGCAGCATCGAATTGTTCAAGCGCATGCCCGCCATTCATCTCTGGCGCAAAATGCTGACCATGCTGTTCGAGACCGGCCATCCCTGGATCACCTTCAAGGACCCGTGCAATCTGCGCAGCCCGCAGCAGCACGTCGGGGTGGTGCACAGCTCCAATCTCTGCACCGAAATCACCCTCAACACCAACGCCAAGGAAATTGCCGTCTGCAACCTGGGGTCCGTCAATCTGGTGTCCCATTTGCGGGCAACGGCGAGCACCGACACTGGCGCATTACGCGAGGACAGCAGCCCGGAAGCGTTGCTGGTGCTGATGGATGAGGAGAAGCTGAGCCGCACCATTCGGGTGGCCATGCGGATGCTGGATAATGTCATCGACATGAACTACTACGCCGTCGCCAAGGCGCGCAACAGCAACCTGCGGCACCGGCCGGTAGGTCTGGGGCTGATGGGCTTCTCCGATGCCCTGTTGCAGATGCGGATTCCTTACGCTTCGGCCGCAGCCCTTGCCTTTGCCGACATCAGCCAGGAAGTCATTTCCTACCATGCCATTGATGCGTCGGCCGATCTGGCCCGGGAACGGGGCAGCTATCAGAGCTTCCCAGGGTCCTTGTGGAGTCAGGGTATCCTGCCCATCGACAGCATCGAACGGCTCGCGGCCAGCCGCGAGCACGGCGTGGACGTGGACCGCAGCCAGCGCCTGAATTGGGCTGCACTGCGCGACAAGGTCAAAGCGGGGATACGCAACAGCAATTGCCTGGCTATCGCACCGACCGCCACCATCTCCAACATTGTGGGCGTCAGCCAGGGTATTGAGCCGATTTACCAGAACCTCTATGTCAAATCCAACCTGTCCGGCGAGTTTACGGTGGTGAACAGCTATCTGGTCCACGACCTGAAACGCCTGGAACTCTGGGATGAGGTCATGGTCAATGACTTGAAATACTTCGATGGTTCGGTCATGCCCGTAGACCGCATTCCGGCCAGCATCAAGCCCTTGTATGCCAACGCCTTTGAAACCGACCCGGAATGGCTGGTGGAAGCGGCGGCGCGGCGGCAGAAATGGCTGGATCAGGCCCAAAGTCTCAACCTCTATTTTGGCCAGCCTTCCGGCAAGAAAATTGACGAAACCTACCGACTGGCCTGGAAACGCGGCCTGAAGACCACCTACTACCTGCGCTCACTGGGCGCCACGGCAGCGGAAAAATCGACGGTGCAGACGGGCACCCTCAATGCCGTTGTATCAGGTCAACCCAAAGCCTGCGCGATCGACGATCCGACTTGTGAGGCCTGTCAGTGATACGGGAGTTGTTTAAACAAAGGAAAACATCATGCTAAGTTTTGAAGAAAATCTTCGTAAAGAATCCATTCCCAACGGACCGTTAGCGACGCGTCCGGAACATATTGGTGGCATCGAGGAGACTGGCACGACCAGTTTTGAACGGGTGCGCGCCGAAGACAAGCGCATCATTAACGGCCACGCTGATGTCAACCAACTGGTGCCTTTTAAATACCAATGGGCCTGGGATAAATACCTTGCCGCCTGCGCCAACCACTGGATGCCGCAGGAAATTCAGATGTCCAGGGACATCGCCCTGTGGAAAGACCCCAAGGGGCTGACCGAGGACGAGCGGCGTATCGTGAAGCGCAATCTGGGCTTTTTTGTGACGGCGGACAGCCTGGCGGCCAACAACATCGTGCTGGGCACGTATCGTCATATCACCGCCCCGGAATGCCGCCAGTATATGCTGCGCCAGGCCTTTGAAGAGGCCATTCATACCCATGCCTATCAGTACATTGTCGAATCCATCGGCCTAGATGAGGGCGAGATATTCAACATGTACCATGAGGTGCCTTCGGTACGGGATAAAGACCAGTTTCTGATGCCCTTTATCGACATTCTGGCGGACCCCCACTTCAAAACCGGCACCCTGGAAAATGACCAGAAATTATTACGCTCGCTGATCGTGTTTGCGGCGATTATGGAAGGTACCTTTTTCTATGTGGGTTTCAGCCAGATTCTGGCGATGGGTCGGCAGAACAAAATGGTGGGCGCGGCGGAGCAGTATCAGTACATCCTGCGCGATGAATCCATGCACTGCAATTTCGGTATCGATATGGCCAACCAGATCAAAGTGGAAAATCCGCAGCTCTGGACGGAGGCGTTCCAGCAGGAAATCATCGACCTGATCCGCCGTGGCGTAGAGCTGGAATGCGCTTACGCCGACGATACCATGCCCCGCGGCGTACTCGGTCTGAACGCGCCGGTCTTCAGGGAATACGTCAAATATATCGGCAATCGCCGTCTGGTGCAGCTCGGTTTGCCGCAGCAGTATCCGGGCGTACAGAATCCCTTCCCGTGGATGAGCGAAATGATGGATCTCAAGAAAGAGAAGAACTTTTTTGAGACGCGGGTCACCGAGTATCAGACCGGCGGGGCGCTGAGCTGGGAATAAGCGGGCTGCTCCATTGGACGACACATAAAGTGAGATTCCCGCCACATAAAGTGAGACTGGCGCGACACATAAAATGAGATCAAAAGAGACCAGTCAGCCAAACGTAGGCTGCCACTTCTTGTGAAGTGGCAGCAAAACACAAAATTCTCGTCTCGCGCGTAATGTATGCCCATAATTTGAATGTCCACAGTGCAGCGGGAGCGGACATTCGGCGACTTGGCCAGCATGTTCTCAAAACTCGTCACCATGGCGGGAAACCGTAACCGTTTTTTGAGAATAATTTTCGAGAATTGCAACCCCTTGATTAACCGTGAGGCAGCCATCACCAGCCGAAGACTCCCAAAAACAGTGGGTTGCGAAATTCTGGAATTTAAGCTGTGTACTTGAATGAAATGTTATGGCTCAGAACTATTTTCCTAGAATGGAATGCTGTCATCAAAGGAATCCGAAGGCTGTTTTTTCAATACAAACAGCGATTCGTTATTCTCAATCCAATTCCATCCGGAATCGGAGACCCGTGCGATTGTGTACATTTCGTTTCGATTTTCTTCCCATTCATCTTTTACTTCAATAAGCTGCTTAACATTTAGGCGCCGAAATGCGAGCGAAAAGCCGATTGCGGTTAGGCCGGAACGTTCTGAATCTTCTTTGAGTCGGTACAGCGTAGTTCCTGTTCCTGGAAGTGCAGAGTCACCCGCGAGAGTCGCGAGCACCATCAACTCCCCTTGTGAGAGACCGTGAGTTGGGGCTATTTGATCAGCCTCAGCAATTTGTCGAAGGGCTTCAGATCTATTCAACATCGCATTGATACGATCGGATATGGTTTTTTTTAGATTTTCAAAGTCACTCGGAGACTCGGCCGTGTAGCTGATTACAGTTCGATGCTGAATGTCAAAGGGGTATTTGGTAGATATTCGCTCGTTTGAACAGATCATAACTACGGGACGTCCGATTGCGAAGGCAAAACCCAGTTCGTACCAAACGTTTGGATTGTCAGTCGTTATGTCGGCAAGGCAGACTGCTGACTTGCGAATACCTTCCTCAATGCCTTCTATCGGTATTTCTACACACGGATCGCGATCAACTCGGTAAGCCTCAAGTCCCGCTGACTCGATAGCATGGATGTAAACGTCATCAAACCGCTTATCAAACTTCCCACGATCAAAAGGCTGAATCACAAAGCAAGTTGGCATGGTATCACCTCAGAAGCATTACCGTTATTTTTAATAATAAATCAAATCAGTTACCTGTTTTTCCTAATTTGTCCCGCACGGTTTGTGTTTGTGCTGGGCATGGTGCGACCTGGCTCACCTGGTGCGGTACTTGTCTAGCTTGGGTTTGACTCTGCAATTGGGTCATAGCTTGAAAGCTATTTTTCAGTTTTGCCATTTGATTAAAACTCTCGCTGACCGGCTTTAACTTGCCAACATCATTAAAACCATCATAAGCCGCAACGGGCTTTGACGTACTTTTCGTCTTGTCGTTTGACATCTCGTTTCCTTTATCGCTAAACGTGTTAATTGCTGAAGAAATGCCAAGTGCCGCCGAAAGTAGCATGGCGATAAAAAACGAACAGCTTGCGGCACTATCAAGCACAACAAGAAATGGATCAGCCGTGATTTGCCGGTTAAACACATCAATAATGTGTTTTTTGTTCCTTCTGAATATCATCAAGACGAAAACAAGGCAAAGCATAAAAGCAAAAATTGCTCCGACATAAAGCAAAAAAGAGGCAACAGAGTCTATAGCCGTTTGCATCACTGAAACCAAAACGCCTATCCCAGCCACGGATAGGGTTAGCAGGCTTTTGTCATGCTCCAATGCCGTGCCAAACCAAGCCGCCATCCCTTGCGAATAGAACTCCACCTCCTTGGATTCTTTCAACCTCTCTTCTCTTTCTACAGCTTTCTCTTCGTTATCTTGGAGGCTCATTCGGTATGCATCAATGATTCTGCGTGATGTTTGTTGGGTATATGCGTCAGATTCACAACTGGGGCTTGATGCCAAGCTCGATTGAGTCGTTATGTCTGGCAATAGCCCGCTTTGCAGCATCTTTGGAGCTATAGACGGCCGGACGACCGAACTTGTCGGCCAACATCATTGCGCCTTTTGAACTTGATAGGTGAACATTCCACCCCCCCGTTGCTTTTTGCAACTGAGCTGCATTCGCAGCCTTGATGTTCGCGATAGCTTGATCTGTGAGGCGATTGCGCGGCATAAGTTTCTCCATGTGATGGCGATAAGATCGCCATATGATATACCGTACAGAAACCTTTGGCAACCCCTTGTGATCACCGTGTGTGCGCCATAGAACTTCCAGATTGGATTCGGCAGCACTGTTATGTGCAGTTTAACTAGGAGCTATGCGGTATAACATTCCGACTGAATTATGGGACAGAAGGGATCAAATTGTCCCATGGTGCTGATTCGGCAAGCGGCGATATGCCCACTATTACGGGTGTTTCTGCATGCAGGGAAGGAACCAACAAGGGACAAAAAGTTAATCATCATCTCGACGACCTCCATCCATGCAGAATATCCATCCCTCTCATTTGTAGTCTCCAGAATGGCAAAGACCAAGTGACACCTTCTCGGAATAACGGTGGAACGATGTGGATATCATAGTACAAATATGTTGGTTCCGTCATCCGGACGCTGAGCATATGGCGCCTTGGAATCAAGTGTTATCCAATGACTGCTATCAGTCTGCTGCCGACCATCAGGGCTCAACGGCGGCAGGGCAGCGTAACCGGTTATCTAGGAATTGGTTGTCAGTACACAGCGCGCTTGGGTGATATTTACTAGACATAGAAAGAATAAAAATCCCCACAGCCACTATTTGTCGAATTTCGCTGCAAGCAGCTGGAAATCTGACCCGGAGAGAGTAAATAAATAGAGCTTTTAAATATATAACCAGTGTCAATAAAACTGTTCTTTTGCGGCATTAGACTTTATGTTGTAGACAATAATTATATTTTCCGTGTTATTTTTTCTTCTTTAGGCGCGCAGTGAACCCTGCTTCTATGTTTTCTGCAAAAGCGATAAGACCATTTAGCTTTTGTTCTTCGGCAGCATCAAGAGAGCCAGATATATATCTGTGATACATTGCCCTAATAAGCCTTTTTCTATCCCGACCAATAGAAATTGAATGTGTTGGTGTTAATGTGATACCTGTTACATTTCTTCTGCCTGATCTTGAGGCAAAAATTGTTTTTTTATCATTTATTATTATAGTTGGGTATTCTAATTCCATCAATAAGTTAGTGATTACACCAAGATACTTATCAATTATCCCATATGTTTCGCAAGAAATTGTGATGTCATCTGCGTAACGGGTATAAATAGCATTTTCTTGTGAGCAAATAGAAGAAAGATTCTGATCAAAATCATATAAAATACTGTTTGATATGATTGGCGATGTGGGCGCTCCTATGCATAATATTCTATTCCCCTTGCTTTTTTCCCATGAGCACAGCCTGGACATCATATCTATTGATTTTTTATCTATCGAGCAAGATAAAAATCTATCAAAATGGGCAGATATATCGCTCAATTTTATTGACGTAAAAAAGTTCTTGAAATCTAATTTCATTAAGTAATTGCTGTTCTTATGGTTAGATGCATTGATCTTGATTGAGGAGCCGGTTTTGTAGGCTGTCGTCGCGTTGTCAACCGGTAGGTTTTCAATTAGGATGTTATTAATTAGCCATCGTTGAATTAATTTTACGTCACGGGATGGCTGAGCAACCTCTCGCATGCCCCCGGACCTTTTTTTTATATAAAATACCTTGTAGCTTACCGGCGCCTTTTTTATTATCTCAATAATATGATTTTTCTGTAACCCAGTATCTACAGATATATTATATAATAGCTTGTTAAAATCCAGCATGCTTTCGAGCCTCTTGAATGGCTAAAAACCTTTTTTTTTCATCGCGACGATACAGATCAAGCATCGTCGCACGAAAAATATTATGATCGTGCAATTCGACAAGTACGTTGTATTCAATAAATAGATCTGGAGTATTGCTAATGTAGAATCTCTGCGCCCCTTTTGGTTGAATTTTTACCAGATCAACGAGGTCTAGAACGCGCAAAGTTTGTTTCAACTCGGATTCTGATATTCCGTTACAAAAACCATTTAATAAAGAAAGCACCTCACGCAAAGTTAATGCTGAATACAAGTTTAAGATGTCACAAACAAGTAACGATTGGTGAAGCCAACGACTGCATGAAAAAACTTCAGATGTTTCGTGCGACAGCCGTTCTTCTAACGATTCAACGACTAACTCTGCAGCCTCTAACATCTTGGCGTGAACCAAAACCTCACCTTTTAACTCTTCTTTTTTCCACTCATGGCACTCTGCAATATTTTGCCGATCATTTTCCAAAAATGTTATTGGACCTAGGCGTACAAATGAACTGCTGTCATAATGTTTTGTTTCGATAACAACAAGCAACTTATTTTGGTATTCAGCAAGCGCCGAAAACAGCCCAAGCTCAGCTAATGAGCCTGGGCTTTCTAATACTAATACTATTACCGAAGACAGTTCGGCAATATGTTTTTCAAATGAAATTAGATCGTTGTATATTGATTCATAATTCCAATCTTTGTAATCTTCGGCGATACGTATGCGATTTATTAGTCTGCTTTGTGTAGATAGTTTATTGTAGATTGCGTCACGAATTGATGCTGGCATTTGTGGTTGCGAGCCACAAATTGTGCCTCCGCATAAAAAAATAAAGCCATTATATGGCTTTATTTTTGATGGCCTAATGATATTATATAGTTCAGACATGTTTTATTGTGGTCTTTACCTTGATGCCGCAGAAAAGGCGGTTCGGGTTTTCCGAGTGCTCGCAGGAAAAGGCGAACCGCCTTTTCTGCGGAAAATGTGCTCAATAAGTGATTGTCTGGCGAAACGCCCGACATAATCTACGAAACCCAAGCGTAGATAACGCGTAAAGACCACATATTATTATCCTCGTGCCATCTGTGCTGTCAAGGGCTAATGATAGGACAGCATGTATCATATTGCCTGGTGAGCGTAGACCTATCAGGGGTGGATGCCTTGGTTTTGCTGAGTTAGTCACTTACCCATTGGGTGCCATTTTGAGAAAAAAGGTTGAGGCTGCTCAAACTGTCATGCCGCTGCCATGGTCATATCTCCTGCTGGCATACCGTGATGAGGATCATAGTTCAATTCAGTCGGCCAAGCCATCCATTACACAATCGCTGCCAAGGGTCTTGCTGAACAAGCCTACGAGGGCCCCAATGACCGCAATCAGTCTGCTGCCGACCATGAGGGCTAACCTTATTCGTTAGCTCTCATTTTTCTCAGCCTTTATGCATGCCTCGCGCAGTCGTTTTATAAGCCCCTCTTCCGGTCGGGAGTCTAACACGTAACCAACAGACGAGAACATCTATGCTGCTGAGCTGCGCCATGATCGCGTAATCGCACTCATGGGCAGCATCCAGTTCAGCCCGAATCATTCTGAGTTTTTCCAAATCAGATTGTCTTCCGCCATCCTGTATCTCCCTTGGCATCCATGGAAAGGTTATGGGTGCCGGAGCAGGAAAGAGTCATCATCTCCTCCCTTACCCACAAACGCTACCGCCCTATGGACGGCTTTCGTCCAGAAATGGGGAAACCAGCCGGGCTGTGGCCTGTATCATCTACTTCACGCAGGACTCCGGGTTTCCTAAGCTGAACCGGGCCAAGCCGGGTGCAGCCAAGCCCAAAAGTAAGCCAACCGCGGCCTCTGCCCGCCCAGAAGCGAACAGGCCCTGGATATTTTAATCCAGGCTCTGCGCATCGGTTGCCACTTAAGGATGAGCGTGTCTATATTGTGGCTGGAATACTGGGTAGCGCAAAGATGCCGCTAGCCAGTTTTGATTTTTGACGGAGAAGAAAATACTACATGGCCAAGCTTGCCGACCTCATTTGGAAAAACGCCGAACTCCTCCGTGGAGCCTACAAAGAAAACGAATACCGCAAAGTCATTCTCCCCTTCACGATCCTCCGTCGTCTTGATTGCACCCTGGAGTCCACCAAACAAGCGGCTCTCGACCAGTGGGAAACCATCAGGGACCAAGGCTACACGCCAGAGATGAATGACACCTTCCTCACCCGCGCCTCTGGTACCGGCTTCTACAACCTCTCCCGCTTCACCTTGGCTGGCCTGCAGGCAGACCCAGATGGCCTGCGCGATAATCTCGAACACTATGTGAACGGCTTCTCGCACAACGTCCGGGAGATCTTTGAGAAGTTCACCTTCCTGCAGGTGATCGACAAGCTCCAGGAAAAGGAGCGCTTGTTTCTGGTGCTGCAGCGTTTTGCTGAGACCGATCTGCACCCGGATGTCGTGTCCAACATTGATATGGGCCAGGCCTTTGAGGAGCTACTGCGCCGCTTCAATGATTTGTCCCCGGCTGGTGAGCAGTACACCCCGCGCGATGCCATCCAGCTCATGGTCAACATCCTGCTCGACCCTGACGACGAAATTCTGTCTCGCCCAGGCGTGGTCCGATCGATCTATGACCCGGCGGCCGGCACCGGCGGTATGCTCTCCGTTGCGGAAGAACACATCACCACCATGAACCCCCGGGCCAAGCTCAGCCTCTTTGGTCAGGAGCTGGAGGATGAGACCTACGCCATATGTAAGGCCGACATGCTCATCCGCGGTCAGGACCCGGCGAACATCGCCCTGGGGGACAGCCTCAAGAGCGATCTCCATGCTGGAAAACGCTTCGATTATCTGCTTTCCAATCCACCCTATGGTGTCGAGTGGAAGCCTGCCAAAGATACGGTGGAAAAAGAGTACAAGAAGGGCTATGGCGGACGCTTTGGCCCAGGCCTTCCACGCATCTCGGATGGCCAGATGCTGTTCACCCTGCATTTGCTGTCGAAGATGCAGCCGCTCACCAAGACTGCTGACGGCACCATCACGGGTGGCAGCCGCATCGGTGTAGTCCATAACGGCTCACCGCTGTTCACGGGTGACGCCGGGAGCGGCGAGTCCGAGATTCGCCGCTGGATACTGGAAAACGATTATCTGGAGGCCATCGTGGCGCTGCCGCCGGATATGTTCTACAACACAGGCATCAACACCTATCTCTGGTTCCTCACCAACCGCAAGGAGCCGCATCGCAAGGGCAAGATCCAACTGATCAACGCCGTGGATCTGTTCATCCGGCTGCAGAAGAGCCTGGGCAAGAAGCGTAATGAGCTCTCCCAGGATCAGATTGAGGAGGTGACCCAGATCTATGATGACTTCCAGGCAGGATCGCGCTCCAGGATATTCGATAACACCGACTTTTTCTTCCGCAAGGTGACCGTTGAGCGGCCATTACGACTACGCTTCGATGTTTCGGCGGAGAAAGTGGGGGCCTTGCGGGATGATCCTGCGTTCGGACGACTTAAGCCGGAAATGTCTGCTGCGCTGATTTCCGCGCTTGAAACTCTGGTTGGTCATAAGCCGTGGATGGATGCAGTTAGTTTCAATGTGGACCTGCGGATGGCGTTCACCAAAGGGTCGGAGCGTGTTCAGGAATGCAGCGCTCAGGCTGCATCCTCTGCTCCTGCGAAGTCCATCCAGCCTACTGATGCCATCATCAAGCTCGTCCACAAGCATATTGGTGAGCGTGATGAAGATGCCACAATTGTCAGGGACGTCGACGGGAAACCGCTGCCCGATGCAGAACTCCGGGACACCGAGAAGGTGCCCTACGGCGAGGATGTGAAAGCCTACTTTGCGCGCGAAGTGAAGCCGCATTGGCCGGAGGCATGGATCAACGAAACCGTCCGTGATGAGAAGGATGACCAGGTGGGCCTAGTGGGCACCGAGATCAACTTTAACCGGTATTTCTACATCTACCAGCCGCCTCGACCTCTGGAGGAGATTGACGCGGAGTTGAAGCAGGTGGAAGCGGAAATCGCGGCGTTGCTGGCAGAGGTAACGGAGTGATCGCTAACGCCGCGCAATACTTGGTATTCCGCCGGGGAATCGTCTATGAAGGTGGGCGGGACCAGCTATGGGCGCTTTATCCGATGCCTTTAATCTCTCCTGCGACCTGCGAGCGTATCGAAGTACGGGATCTGGTTTTTCGGGAGGACTCCTTTGATCCCCTGACAAGAATCAGACGCGGGCGCTTCTATCAACGCTATGGCGGTCGCGGAGCGATGCGGTGGCAGGCTTCTTTCGTTTCCAACGGACTTTACGGACCGCTGCTTGGCGTGCCGTACTGCGACGAATTTGATGAGGAGGACAGTTGCAAATTGGTGCGTATCCCAGACGAAAAAACGATTCGAACAGCGGTCGTTCAAATCGGTACGGAAAGCGCTACTACGGCATGGCGTGTCGTCGATATCGAACAAAATTTGTTTGGGCAACAGGTGGTTACCCTTCGTGCGAAATCGTTGTTCGGTGTGCTGCCAGAGCTTTCTGGCGAACTGCTTGATAAACAAAACAGCTCGTTGAAACAAGACAAGATCACACAGATTGGATTGTCTCTGGATCGGCTTGTCGATACCCACCATCGCCTTCAACCCGTTCCGACCGTCGATGTTGCGCGGGAAACGGCCAGAGTCCTTCTGGCGGCATGGATCGGCAGCGAGGCCGTCAGCAAAGATTTGAAGGACGTGATCGATCTGATCCCAGAGAAGATGAGCGTGTTGCGCAACACTGCGTACATCGTGAACCGCCTGCATCCTCGCGCCAAGACTGCGGAACAAGAAGCGCAAGCCCGGAAAGGAAACAGCCTTCGGGAACCCATAGAAGACGATGCGCAAACCAGTGTGCATCTGATCGGGATGATGCTTCGGGAAATCGGGTGGGCCGCCGCATGAGTCACTACAAGCACTATCCTGCCTACAAGGATTCTGGGGTGGAGTGGCTGGGGGATGTGCCGGAGCATTGGCAAGTCGCGCAGTATAAGCATTTGGTAGATATCCAGAACGGCTCCGAC
Organism: Acidithiobacillus sp.; assembly: GCF_023229925.1. Classification (NCBI taxonomy): domain Bacteria; kingdom Pseudomonadati; phylum Pseudomonadota; class Acidithiobacillia; order Acidithiobacillales; family Acidithiobacillaceae; genus Acidithiobacillus; species Acidithiobacillus sp. Next base: position 1,050,494 of record NZ_JALNYM010000001.1, read on the forward strand.
TATAAGCATGTCGAGATGGAAGAAGGGTTTCCTGTCATCGGCTCAGGTGGAGCTTTTGCTTTTGCCTCGGACTATCTCTATGACGGCGAGTCCGTGCTGTTGGGCCGGAAAGGCACAATCGACAAGCCGAGGTATGTCACCGGCAAATTTTGGACCGTTGACACCATGTACTGGACCAAAATTGCACCCGATGCCCATGGCAAGTATACCTACTACACTGCGTTGACCATTCCGTTCAATTACTATTCTACAAACACAGCGCTACCCAGCATGACCAAGGACGCGCTCAGCTCCCATGCCATCGCACGACCGCCGCTGCATGAGCAAATGGTTATTTCGGCCTTCCTTGACCGCGAAACCACCCGCATCGACGCCCTGATTGCCAAGAAGACCAGGTTCATCGAACTCCTGCGCGAAAAGCGCCAGGCGGTGATCACCCGGGCCGTCACCAAGGGGCTGGACCCCAACGTGAAGATGAAGGACTCCGGGGTGGAGTGGCTGGGGGATGTGCCGGCACATTGGGAGGTTAAGGCGATAAAGCGAGAGTCATTAGTGCAACGAGGCGCATCTCCTAGGCCAATAGATGACCCTGTCTATTTTGATGATCGTGGTGAGTATGCGTGGGTTAGAATTTCGGATGTAACTGCTTCAGAAATGTATTTATATGAAACAGAGCAACGGTTGTCATCTCTCGGAAGTTCACTAAGTGTTAAAATGCAGTCGGGTTCTCTATTTTTGAGTATCGCTGGCTCTGTAGGTAAACCATGTATCGCCGGAATAAAATGCTGCATTCATGATGGGTTTGTGTATTTCCCTGGCTTGAAGAAAGATCCAAAATTTCTATTTTACATATTCGTTTCAGGTCAACCGTATAGCGGGCTTGGTAAGATGGGGACACAGCTTAATCTGAATACTGATACTGTGGCCTCAATCTATATTGCATCACCACCTATCGAAGAGCAATTCGGTATCACTATCTTTCTTGACCGCGAGACCGCAAAAATAGACTCTCTTATCACTAGGGCTGAGCAAAGTGTCGCCCTGCTACGCGAGCGGCGGTCTGCGCTTATCACGGCGGCGGTGACTGGTCGGATTGACATCCGTCAGGTGCTGCCAGAATTGGTGGACTAAGTCATGTCAGAGATGTCCTGGTCCCCCTTGAAGTATAAATATAGCTTTCCTGTGGTTATGGGCATTGCTTTCATCGGTATGCTGATAGTCTCATCGCGGATGAAAGTAGATTTCAAATCGGTGGCCTCAAAGTTTGTCTTTATCTCGAAAGACCGGTCCAGTAACCCCCTGCGCTATATTTCAAAGCAGGGCAATTCCGGAAGGATCGTAGACCTCGAAGACTTCACGAGCACGATCCAGTCTCTCGTCATTGTCGGCGCCTCTCCAACTGTCGCTATCCCGGATGACATATTTGAATCATTTACGAACTCTAAGCGGCACTTGATACTCGCATGGGCGGAGATGGAAGGACTGCAGAATAGCGTTAGCTTGAGTGCCGCGGAGTTTATAGCCGCCAGGAGCTTGGAGATGGCTCTAGGCGACAAGATCGCACCTGTAATGAGGCACATCGGCAAAGCCAAGAAAAAGACTCCAGTGCTGCATGAAATGCTGGAATTTTTTGTCGAGGATGTTTTGAAGAAGTTTCAACCAAGCTGGCTTCAAGACTATGCTTCCGGTGAGTTTGACCCGCTGAAATGTCTTTGTGCCCTAACCGCCGGCCGTAATGGTTATGCCCACGGACAGCCTGAGCATTTGTCATACGAGGTTTTAGACCTCCGTAGGCTCCAGTTGATGGCTGACTCCATTGGTTATCTATACTCCGACGACTTTTCAAGCCTGACAGCTGAACGTATAACTATAACAAGCACTGAAGGATGATTTACATGCCCGCCATAACCTCCGAAGCCCAATTCGAAACCGAAATCGTCGCCCATCTGACCACCCACTCCGGCTGGCTGGAAGGTCATGACGCCGCCTACGACGCCCATCTTGCCTTATTCTGTGAGGACGCCGTCTCCTGGGTCCAGGAGACACAGCCCGAGTCATGGGACAAATTCCGCTTCAACCACCCAGGCAACGCCGAGGAAGTCTTCTGCAAGCGCCTCGCCGAGGAACTGGATCGCAAGGGAACGCTTACCGTCCTTCGTAAAGGTTTCAAGGATATCAACGCCACCTTCCGTATGGCCCAGTTCGCCCCTGCCAACGGTCTCAACGAAAAGACCTTGGCCGACTATGATCGCAACCGCCTGCGCGTGGTCCGCCAGGTGTATTACTCCGAGCATAACCGCAACTCCATCGATCTCGTCTTTTTCGTCAACGGAATTCCGGTTGCCACCAGCGAGTTGAAAACCGATACCACCCAGCCTGTCCAGAACGCCATCCGCCAGTACCGCGTGGACCGTCCCCCCGTAGACACCCGGACCAAGGCCAAGGAGCCACTCCTGCAGTTCGGTAAGCGCGCCCTGGTCCACTTTGCGGTGTCCTGCGACGAAGCCTGGATGACCACCCATCTGCAGGGCCCCAAGACCTTCTTCCTGCCCTTCAACCGGGGCACCGAAGAAGGCGGCGCCGGTAATCCGCCCAATCCCCACGGCTATGCCACCTCCTACCTTTGGGAAGACATCCTGCGGAAGGACGTTTGGATGCTCCTGCTGGGCAAATATCTGCATGTCGAGCGGAGCGAAAAAGAGGATCCGGTTACTGGCAAGAAGGTCACCCGCGAAATTCTACTCTTTCCCCGCTTTCACCAGTTCGATGCCGTGCGCAAAATCCTGGCAGCCACCCGAGCGGAAGGCGCCGGCGGCAACTTCCTGGTCCAGCATTCGGCAGGCTCTGGCAAGTCGAACACCATCGGCTGGCTGGCCCATCAGCTCGCCTCCCTGCACGACGCGCTGGACCAGAAGCTTTTCGATTCTGTGATTGTGATCACCGACCGCAGGGTGCTCGACTCGCAGCTCCAGGATACGATTTACCAGCTTGACCATCAGCACGGTGTGGTCCAGAAAATCGACGAGAACTCCAAGCAGCTCGCCGAGGCCTTGACGGCGGGCAAGCCCATCATCATCACGACCATCCAGAAGTTCCCCTTCGTGCTGAAGCAGGTCTCGGAGCTGGCCGAAAAGCGTTTCGCCGTGGTCATCGACGAAGCGCATTCTTCGCAGTCGGGTAAAGCCGCGCATGCCCTGCGCCAAGCACTTTCTGCTGGCGTATTGGTTGATGGCGCAGATGCAAATTCTGCAGAGGAAAATGGTGGAGAAGACGAGATCAGTGGCGAGGACGCCGTAGCTACCCTGGTGGCCAGCCGCAAACGCCCCCCGAACCTCAGTTACTTCGCCTTCACGGCCACGCCAAAGCCCAAGACGATTGAGCTTTTCGGTCGGCGGCCGGACCCGTCCTTACCTGCCTCGGACGATAACAAGCCCGAAGCTTTCCACGTCTACTCCATGCGCCAAGCCATCGAGGAAAAATTCATCCTTGACGTGCTCAAGAACTATGTAACCTATTCGGTCTTCTGGAAGTTGGGCCAGGTGGGGGAGGATAAGGAGGTCGAGGCTGGCAAGGCGAGCAAGGTCATTGCTCGCTATGCAAAATTGCATCCAACGAATATCAGCCAGAAGGTCGCCATCATCGTCGAGCATTTCCGCGAGAAGGTCATGCACAAAATCGGCGGCCGGGCGAAGGCCATGGTGGTCACCGATTCCAGGCTGGCAGCAGTGCGCTACAAGCTGGCCCTGGACAAATATCTGAAGGCGCAGGGCTACACCGACTGCAAGGCCTTGGTAGCCTACTCTGGGACCATTACCGATGCCGAGAGCGGTGTGGATAAAGTTGGAGAAGGCGACCTCAATGATCAGCATCAGCGGGACGACCGGATCCAGGAGGATTTTGCGACTGACGAATACCGGGTGCTGCTGGTGGCGAACAAATTCCAGACTGGATTCGATCAACCGTTATTGCACACCATGTATGTTGACAAGCGGCTATCCGGCGTTCTCACTGTGCAGACGCTCTCCCGGCTGAACCGGACGTGTCTCGGCAAGGAAGAGACTTTCGTCCTGGATTTCGTCAATAAACCCGAAGATATCTTGGCCGCATTCCTGCCTTACTACAAAACGGCCACGCTCTCTGGCGTCAGCGATCCCAATATCCCCCATCGGCTCAAAGAGAAGCTGGACGCAGTCGGCGTGTATTTGCGGCAGGAGGTAGAGACCTTCGTCAAAGTCCTGCTGGCCCGTAACGGCTCTCAGGCGGCCCTGCAGGCTCAGCTCAAGCCGGCGGCGGACCGGTATAGAGCGCTGGACAAGGGGGAGCAGGAAATCTTCCGCAAAGACCTCGGGAGCTTTCTCCGCGCATACGAGTTTCTGTCGCAGATCGTGCCATACGAAGATCCGGACCTGGAAAAACTGTACCTCTATGGTAAAGGCCTGTTGCCGCGCCTCAATCAGTCACAGGACTCCGAGGATTTGCATCTGACAGACAATCTAGTGCTGACTCACCTGCGCATTCAAAAACGGGCTGAGCAGGCTCTGCGGCTCGAAGGGGAAGAAGCGCCGCCCTTGGATCCGATGACCGACATCGGTACCGGCCTTGGGCACGAGGACCTGATAGCGCCCTTGTCCCAGATTGTCAGCAAGCTCAACGACCTGTTCAGCGGAGATTTGAGTGACGCCGACCTGATCGGGTACGCAACCCACCTGATCGGTAGGATGACCGAGAACGCGGGATTGCGGGAGCAGGCCCAGGCGAACGACACGGTGGGCCAGTTCGCCAAGGGCGACTATCGTAAGGTCCTCAAGGATAGCGTGATCGACGCGATGCAGAGCCATCAGCGGATGGCAGAGCAGGCGTTACGACGGGAAGATACCTTTGATGGGTTGGCCGAATTGCTGGTGGAGGCGGTTTACCAGCGGTTACGCGGGGAAGCCTCCGGCCAGAAGGCCTAACCGGGCCAACCTGCTCAGCGCTGATTGTAGGCATGCAAGTGGACGCTCAGTTTTTCGGCATTGCCTGATCCGCTAACTAATACTAGGGGGTATGGTGCTCTGCGGGATAAGCGGTTCGCTATTGATTATCATCGGTTGATCTATCCCTACCGGCGGCTTTGTCGGCTGGAGCATAAATTGTTGAGCCATTTGAGGCATGCCTTGCATTAGAACAGTAGCCACTCCCTTATGGTTCTCGACAATCTTGATCGCAGGAGTTTGCGCGAAGGTATGCATGAAAGCATGATGTATCGTAAGGATCAAATCCTGTAAGTAATTGTCAGCTTCAAGTTCTTCTATGTTCAACCCTATTTCCCTGCAACGCCTCATCGAAATGTGCCGTGAATGGGTTTTTGTTCCAGAATGGTCACTAAGCACCTGGACGACACGCTTGGCTTTAGCTTTGACATCGGCATCTTGAATAAACATATTTTCCTGAAGCCAGGATTCGACCATTTCACGGGACAAATCAATTGCCTGCATACACTCCAGTAGGAAAGTTGGATGATATTTACCGATAATTGCTTGCCAGAGAGGCGCGCTGTGTGGGTCCTGTTTTATGCTTTCCACAGCCATTTGAAACTCATCAAGCACAGCCTGTGCCGCCACCCCGCCAAATTGAGGATCCACCGGACCAAGGCTGGATTCCTTGCCCATTAAAATAGACTTTGCCGAACAGGCAATCATGGTTCCAGCCGACATGGATATCTGCGGCACAATAACACGGATATCCTTATTGAACATCGTCCACAGATAATCAACAAGAGATTCGGTGGCCGATATGCTTCCGCCAGGAGTGTGCAAAATAAGATCAAGTCCTATCGATCTGTCTAATTTGTGGACCGCCGCCATAAATCCGTTTTTGTCATCATCTCCTATGTCCATATTCGGAATTTGCGGAGGCCGTGAGAGCCATCCAGAGTAATATGCGATGACATTACGCTTTGTGTATTTATGGAGCTTGGCAAGATAACTTCGCCTTACTAGGTCAACTGATTGTAGGCCGTTAGTCTGTCTACGTCGGATCTGATCAAGGACGGTATTCCAACTGGGCATGACTAGATAGCACTGCTGGTTGTTGACGTGAGGAAGGTGTGGACGTTTGGATCTGTTAATGAAAATCGTTCAAATGGTCCAGCCTGTACAGCTCCAGGCAAGGGAGTGAACAATTGGTTATACCACTCGACGGACATATCTTTAGACAAGGTCGGTACCCCATCCTTGCCCTTCGAAGCATGGAAGGCGGTTTCCAACAGGCTAGGCCCGGACGACAACTTCAAGGTCAGTGGCATTGCAGTTCTCTCCAAAAATGAGACTAGGTAAGTAAGTATAGTTATCCATCAGCACAGATGCCAGTCTGGGGACCATAAAAAGCATTGGCCTAGCTTAGGCCTGTTGCCACAATCATGGCCAGGGAGTATGTATTCGCTTTGCGTTATGCGACATATAGTGATACATAGCGCAAAATGACTGCTATGTCTCCCTATCGTCACTGCCAATTCTTTATCATCATCCGTGCTCGACGCCGCTGAACGCACCGGCAAGCTCAACCTGCGCACTGAAGAAATTCGCGCGGCTTTGCCCGGTGTCACTCCGACAGCCTTGCGCCAGGCGATCTCCATACGCTTCGCGATGATCTCCTGGCTTTCTTGTGCGTAAGGCTTTTGGCCTTCAGCTATTATGCTGGGCACCGCCAAGTCGATGGGGGTCAACTCCGCCTATTTGCTGGGGGTACTCGGCCGATTATTGTATGGCCGTTTTGACCTCTTCTAGTGCGGTGGCGATATCTGTACTGCCCAACTGGACCATATTCGCCATCATCAACCGAAAATGCTCTGGCACCAGCGCCAGATCGGTAAACGCCTGCCATGCCTCCGCTTCATTTAACGGACGCTGAGTCGCATTCGCAAAGGCGCGAAGCATGTGCTGCACGAACTCTGGCCCCAGGTGGGGAAAGGGTATCTGATGGCTAAACTGGAAAAACGGGGCCTTTTCCATCTGAAACATCCGCCGCAGGCCTTCGCTTGATGACCCTGTGAAAACCGCTTTAATTTGGTCTCCATGCTTGTCGAGGGCGCTCCTCAGGGCGGCCACCAGTGCGCCATACCGCCTCTCGTCCGCCAGCGTCTGGATTTCGTCCACGAGCAGCAACGTAGGGTTTTTCTTCTCGGCCAACGTGTTCATCCACTGCCGGAGATCCAGCATGCGTTCGCTGGCCTCTGCCGTCCCCTGCTCCCATGATGCCTGTACGCCTACTGTACTCGCGTTGGCTCCGACACCTATTTTTGATCCTGGTCGGCCCAACCAACGCCGTACGCCCGAAATAATGCCCTCCCCCTCCGCCGCCTTTCGGATGGCATCGAGCAATACCGATTGGGGGTCTTCTCTGGACTCCCACAGGGACACGTAAATGGTGATATACCCGGCCTTTTCGGCGGCGGGCAACAGGTCCTTACGGAGAAATTCCGATTTCCCCATCCGCCGCTGGGCAAAGAGCACCAGACTCTTACTGAGTCCGATGGCCAACGTTTTCAGGTATTGATCGGCCAACGCTGTTCGCGGGTAGTGCCAAGGGTCTTTGACCATTTCTATCCTGTTTTATTGCCATGATAGATAATTATCTATGTTACCGATAAAACCAGGTAATTCAATCGTTCTGCTTTGTGGGAGGCTTCGGTTGCAAAATGGCGTTGACACCCCATCGTTTCGACCTCATATAGCTCGGGACATGCCACTTAAATTATTGCAAGATGTAACAGTACGTGCGTCCCCATCAAATATTTCGCTATTACCACTCATGATCACCCAGATTATAGGCCGCAATCTAACCGAGAGCGCAGTCTAGCTCAGCCATTTAGAATAGTGACGGGCATCCGATAATGGCTACACATGCTCCATGCCATCAGTGCTGACAAACACATCTAGGGCCACCATCACGAACGCAACCGTCAGTAACGCAAAGAACCCACTGCCGCTATCTATGATCCAGTTAAATGTAGCCTTCCTTTCACTGATCCGCTGATCATAAGACGGGTACGGAATACTATGGATGTAGTTAGCCGACGATAGCATCTAGACAGCGATCCGCCGAAGGCCATAGCGATAGACGATAAAGGACAAAAAAACTGTATGTTTGGTTTCATAATCCACGTTAACGTCTCGGGCGCCAACCAAATTCCGAGCATGTCTATGGCGCTTCATTTTAGATTCTTACCAAATATCGTGTGGTGGAATATTACCAACTATCCCATTGCGCAAATTGTGCAGCCCCCAATCACGCAACTTTCGAGCCCGTTCATACTCTTTTGTGGCCTTGTGAAAATTTTCTGAGTTAGGTGCTACTGGTACATGGAGAAGGGATAATCCCCACATAGCATCAAACCCAAATTTTCCTCTAAGCAGTTGCACTCCCGCGCGAGCCCGATCTTCACGACCCCACCCTATCTTCCGATCACCCATGAGTTTCCATAGTTCTCTGCATAAGAGGAAAGCAGACTCGGAGAAATCCACGGTATCCAGATCCAGCCTCATGTCGTCAACCACCACCTGGTTCAAAAGCCTATCACGGAAACACTCGAAGATGTATCCAGCCATCAACAAATAGGAATCAAATGCACAAGACACCAACAATGCACGGTACAGTGAATCGCTAATATGAATAGCATTATTCCCATGATATGAATAAATGTTCTCTGCCAATAGAATGGCTAGGCAGGCTACCGAATCGAACCCCGCCCTTACTTCTAATTGCTGGAGATGTTTTTCATTGATGTCAGGGCTAGTTAACGCTTTGCGTATGCTAAGCTTTGATTCGTTCGCGAAAACTATCCGTTGAATATCCGGCGCCAGCCGACCAAGCCACGACTCCTTCTTTTCCAGAACCCTATCTGGTTGCCGTAGAACTTCCCACATCGGGTGCCTAAGTATCCCCGCACTGCCGGGAACCATCGCCTCCACCTTGCTGACCGTCGTTTTTGATGGTTGGTGCAAACCGACGGCGTACTTGTCCCACTTCCGCCGGCGAAAGACTTCGTTGAATTGGGTACGCCCGAACCCTTCTGGTTCCAGGTAGCGTTCAATCGCGTAAGGCGTTGGGCTATTCCCAAGCATAGGGCGCAACAGTTCTCGCACGCGCCAGTACCACAGCACTGTGGCCAGAACCGCCATTTCGTCGCGACGAGGGCTGGTGGCGTTCGCCAAAGACTGGTTTACAGCACCTCTAAATTCTTCAAGTTTTTCTGAATACATTTATTTATCAAATAGATATAAAACTTCGGTGGAGTAAAGTTGGTATCCAATTTTACCTTCTACCAAGCCGCTGTGCCACATCTAATAATTATCTGGAAGATTGTACCACTGCAACTGAGAGCGCAGTCGGAAGGGTGGCCGTTCAACAGTAAACCCCACAGGTTAGGCGCTCAGGTACGCAGACATTTAACGGCCTGTTCGAGGATGCCATTTTGAAAGCATTGCCCAACGACGATCCCCAATCGCATAACCTAATTTTTATAAAGCCGTTCCTGGGATCACCCGGACCAGCAGCGTGCATTAGTCCGGACGAACACAAGTGCCCCACAGGAAATCAATACCTTAAAGTTTGCTGTATCAATCCGCATCAAAAAAGAAGGCGTCATGGGCTACTGACACCCCGTTGCATTATTTTCAACCTCGCAATCTCCGAGCGCGTCGACATGCGGCCCTTACCAACTACGATAAGTTTAAAGGGGAAAGTGAGTTTAACGAACAGCGAGAAATGTCGATTCTTTGCCAATACAGAACACCAATACAGGTAAATATGTTATTTCATACGCAGCATGCAAGCAATCGTTTTAATGTATTTTTAATGGGGACATTATGAACAACATCAGTGGACATTTCGCAATCACTGATCTGAATAATGATTTGCGGCCAGCTTTGCAAACAATTTTTTCTGCAGAAAAGCCACCGAGCAGCATTCTTCACGGGGTCCGCAAACTGCGCAAGGGACTACCTGAAAAAAAGATTGTATTTTTTCCGAGCACAAAGAATGGTGGTCTTATCCCTTGTGAGAGCAGACTGGAGGCGGCGTATTGCCTCTTCCTTGAGCACGACCGCACAATACAGATTTACCGTAGCCAGCCCGTAACGATGGACTTCGGACCAAGGGGTCGGTACACAGCGGACTTTGCCTTTTTACGCTCCGATGGTTCGATTGAATTAAGAGAAATAAAGTTCTCCGGCGTCATGAACGATCCAGATATTGCAACTTTTTATTCATGGCTGACGGATGCGCTCGCCCGCCTCGATATTGGTTTTCGAGTCGAAACGGAAGAGATGATTTATCAGGCACCGCGGCTGGGAAATCTCAAATATCTTTATCGCGGAGCTAGAGCACCGGATAGTGAACTCATATCGAATCTGACGCTGGCAATCTTGCAGGAATTAGGAGGTGCGCTTTCGCTGCGCGAATTTCATAGCGCACTGCGGCGGGCCGGGATTCCACCACTGGTGGCGGAGAAGTTGCTATTTCAAGAACTTGCGTGCTACGACGAGAATCTTCCGGTAGGTCCCCATTCGCTCGTTTGGCTAAGGAGTAACCAAAAATGATCCCAGAAACTGCCATGAAAATTGGACAGCGGTTCGTTGTCCGAAAAATCGAGTTCGAAATTCTCGCCGTCGAGGCTCGTCGTATTCGATATGCGGAAGTAAAAGGCGGTCGAATACGCCATATGGCCTTCGCTAAATTCAAGGAGCTTCGTGATCGGAACATAGCAGAACTGATAGGCGAAAAACTCAATGAAAACGATCTAGAGCGGCCATCAAAGTTGACTGAGGTGGAAATGACAGAAATGAACCGGCGTCTCAGCTATGTCCGTCCCATCACTAAAGCTATGGTCGCTAGATCACACGAATATGTTGAACCGTTGATTATTAATCTTGCCAAGGAGCGGAAGGAGGATCCACCGGGGACGTCTACCGTTCTAAGATGGATTAGGAAATACATCCTGGCCAATGAGAATCCGCTTTCATTAGCTCCACGATTTCGAGACCGCGGGAATCGCTCGTTGCGGTTTGACCCGCGCGTGGAGGGAATCATGTCAGATCGTATCGCGCGGGATTATCTGAATAGCCAGCGACTCAGCGTGGCCCGCGTTAGCTCTCACATTGTGGGGCATCTCATGGAAGAATTCGGCGATAATGACTTGCCACCTGCGGATTTAACATTTCCTTCCGAAAGAACTGTGCAGCGACGTGTAGCAGAAATCGATTTATATAAGCGAGACCGCGCCAGGTTTGGCCCGCATGCCGCGAACCGTCGTCACAAGGCGGCAGGTGCTCAGAGGTTAGTAACACGTGTGCTTGAAGTGACCGAAACAGACGGGACACTATTAGATGTACTTATTGTCGATCCCGATACGGGAGATGTGCTGGGTAGGCCATATTGCACTGCGGTGATCGATGTGTGGTCCCGTGCGATTATCGCACTGGTAATCACATTCACGCCTTTCTCTGCTCCAACGCTCTTAATGGCCTTGAAGATGGCTTGTAGCCAGAAATGCACGCAAAACATGGGCGGCGTCATGGAAATAGTGGTCTTCGATAATGGTTCGGATTATGGCAGTGACGCGGTGCGCAATTTTTGCAGCAGGACAGGAATTCAGGTTGAAACCTGTGCACCACGTGATCCGAATGGTAAACCGCATATCGAGCGATTCTTCAAGACCCTGAACCACCAACTTATCCATATAGTGAAAGGAACAACTTTCTCAAATCCGAAGGATCGCGGTGATTATCTATCAAATAAATATGCATGCGTTACCATGGATATTTTAAAATCACGCGTTTTTGAATGGTTGGAAATGGATTACCACGTACGCCTTCATCGTGGATTTGGTAGAACACCGTTTCATGCGTGGGAAGAAAATGCCAAAGACCATTCGCCGCTGGTATTTCCTATGGACGACTTGGATATCATCGCACGTTCGGTAGTTTTGCGCTCCATAAATCGTGGCCGCATTCAGTACGAAAACCAGCACTGGTATTCCCACGCACTCGCAATGTTAGAACAGCAGTTGGGATCCCACGGACTTCCCGATAAGGTCAAGGTCTTTGTGGATGAGTTAAATCTGGATCGAGTGTTTGTGGAAGATCCGCGGAGTCACGGAAATTTTATCCAAGCCGATTCTACTCGCCCAGAATACACCCGAGGCTTAACTCTTTACGAACACAGGAAGGTATGCCAGGAGATCAAGGATCAAGGAAAGGCGGATATGGAAAAACTGCCACCTTTTGCATGGGAGAAGGCACGCTGGGAGCTTTGGAAAAAAATTGTTGAAGACGGTGAATCTTATGCTAACAAGCAAATTGCTCGCCTGACCGATGGGAAGAAAAAAAGATTACTCGATGCGGATGAAAAAATCATGAAACAGACCGAAGATCTACCGGAACCAGATGATACTCTGGGAGATCCACCGGATGACGGCAAAAACGAGGAAAGTGTCGTCGAAACCAGGGAGAACAGGTATAGACGCCAAAAAAGTGACACAGACCCCATAGATATAGTTGAAACTTCAAAAAACAGTGCGCCAGAAAAAAGATCTTTTGAAGTTCAGAGAATCATTAGAGATCCCAATAAATGAACCATATTAGACGAAGATGCCCAACAGAAGAAGATGTTGCAGCTACTGATATCTTGGCACCACCGGATTTTTTAACAACCGCAGTTGCAGATGTCAACTGACATCTTTAGCAACGTAGTCCCAATTAGATTGTAGCAGAAAAGATAACCATACCCAGCATATCTCTTTTGGAATAGGTGTCTTGTGTACTGTACCGCAGAGCAATCATCTGGAACAGCGTTGATGTATTTATATTATGGAAACAAATCACAATATGTCTAATGAGGAATCATTGAAAATGGAACAGTTCGAAATCGAAGAACGCGCCAACCGAATTGACGAAATTTATGTTGCCCACACCTCCGCTCACCGAGCAGTAGCTGGCATCGAAGATTGCTTGCGGCGGTCATTAACCGCTGCAGAGCCCTTAAATGCTGTATTGATTGGACGTGCGGGAACAGGAAAAACTACGGTATGTAACGCCGTTCTGCAACATCTACCGCGGCGCATAGATGTGCGCGAAGGCAAAGAAGTCACCGTTATTCCTGCTTTTTATTCAGAAATCCCCAGTCCCGCAACCATTCGTGGCGTCGCGTCGTCGCTGCTAGGAGCATTAGGGGATGTGCACCCGGATCGCGGAACAGCCATAAATCTCACACATAGAGTAATAACACAACTCAAAGCGTGTGAAACACGATTAATTTTGCTGGATGAATTTCAACATCTTCTTGATGAGAAGCGCAGTCGACGCGAAGAGTACCGGCAAGATGTTTCCAACTGGGTAAAGACATTGATAAACAAGACGCATGTGCCAGTGGTGCTTGTAGGGATGCCGGAATGCGAGGTGCTGGTAGATGCAGACCCACAGCTCGCCCGACGGTTTCAACGCCGCTTTCGACTCGAGAACCTTGGCTTTGGTGGCAAGGAAAAAGGTGAATTCCGCCTATTTGTTGAGGCACTCGGCGCAGCAATACCCGAATACTGTAACCTCGCTGGATTTCCCGACCTCAGCAGTAAAACAGAAGCACTCGCTCTATATGCTGCCAGTGGAGGGAATCCCTCTTACGCTACCGGATTGTTGAAAGAGACAGTAATTGTTACCTTGCGCGCCCGGCGTGAGACCACAACAATGGAAGATTTTGCAGCCGCTTATGATATAGGAGTAAGCCAGGGCGGATCTCTGGTAAAGGTTAATCCATTTCGCTTATCACAGGAAGAGCTCGTACGGAATATAAAAAATGGGTTCAGGGGGGTCAACTAATGGCACTTCTTGTCCGTCCAATCCCATACCCAGAGGAGTCACCAGGAAGCCTTCTTCTGAGGGCGGCGGAAGAAAATGGTTGGCAATCTCCTGTCCAACTGCTAACCGCCTACCGTTGCATACGAAATTCCGATGAAAAACATTTGCGGACATTGTTTGTGCGACCGGAAGCCCTTGAGGAGATCATGCACACTCTGGGCATGAAGGAAGGTATCGGGGTCAATTTGGCATACCATCGTGATGGCGTGACAGAGGTGTCCCCCATCCGATGGGCCAGTGTCACGACACCTTGGTCATCCATGCGATTCGTCTCCGGCGCTTTTTGCCCTCTCTGCCTTAGAAAACAATTGTCCCTGCAGCGTACATGGGATCATCGTCTGGTTACCAGCTGCCCTAAACATGGGGTCCTCCTTATCGACCGATGTCCAGAATGTGGACTTCACTTGTCTTGGAACAGGCCTGGTATTGCAACTTGTCGGTGTGGGTATGATTTATCCTTGTCGGCCCCGGTGACGATAGATACTGATGCAACGGCCTTCGTGAAAGAACTTGCTACAACGGGGGATCAGAAGGTTTTTGATGCGCTGGACGCGTTATTTGAAGGATTGCTCCCGATTCTGGACAAGGTTGGATCCCTTGCCGAACAGCACAAGCTAGTCGAACTTGCAGTTTCTGGCATACGCCGACCAGAGTCACTCGTCCCGCTGGTCGCAAATTATATTTTGGATAATGAATGTGGTGGTCTATCCGTTCATCCAAGAATCACATGCCTGCCTTTATTGGCGTCAGGGAATACGGTGGTCCAGGAATTTGGTGTGCTGGTTCTAAGGGAGCTGGGTATTCGAGGTTGGCTGCCAGCATCGTCAATCGAAGAAGTCCCAGGACAGAAAGGAATTCGGGAGGCCGCAGCGGTTCTTGGACTCACCGAGGATCTAACAAAGAAACTTGTCCACCATAATATCTTGCGTGGGAAACGCAACAAAAGTAGCCACGCCTGGCGCATTGAGAATTCATCTCTCAACCGGCTACTCATGGATTTGGAGAACCGTAAATCCGTAGTAAAGGATGCCATATCGGTTTTCCTGTACCGCAAAATCCCAGGTCCACGGCACTCCTTAGCAGAAGCCATTAGCGACATCATAGCGGGAGCCCTCGTGAGCGGAGGATTTGATTTGGCGCCAGGTCTAGAAAGTTTAACTGTCGTGGCTCCTGCGCGGAAAGTATGTGCCCACTGGGATGACTGCGTGACTGTCGCCGAACTCGCTGAACGCTGTAATGTTCACACGGAAAATATTCGGTTCGCGATTAAAGCCGGAGTGATTCCTGCCGAGAAAAGAGTTACGAATGGCCGGAAAATGACTGTCATCGACATCTTCGACGCTGAAAAATTTGAGAAAGACTACATCTTTGCCGGCAGCCTAGCACGGCAAATTGGCGCCAGCGTGACAAACTTTGCAGAAAAGCTTATGTCGACGGGAATTCGTCCTGTGTCCGGCCCGAAAGTCGACGGAGGGCTTACCTACATTTTTCAGCGCCAAGATTTGGAAGCATTAGATCTGGGTGCCGTCGCGGCGCTGGAAAATTATCCGACAAGAACAGGGCGGAAAAAGCTTGGGCTGGCTCAACACACCATCGAGAGTACAATTTCTCTAGCAAAAGCGGCAAAAGCATTGGGACTAACTGTTCAACGGACAAAAGGCTTGGTTCCGAAAGGGCTATTGGAGGCTGCGGAATACGGTGGACGCGCACTTCAGATCAATAGGGATTCTTTCGATCGACTAAAGTCGATGCTCGACGACCAAAACCTCATAACTATTGATGATGCGGCTAAGATTGTTGGTGAGACTCGCTCAGCGTTCGAGCATCGCTGGGTGCATACCCACCTGGTCACAGTAATTGATCTCGGAGTACGTCGCGTTATCCGCAGACAATGTCTAGAAGAAGTCCAACGCTATAAGCGCATCTTTATTACAGCGGATGAAGCTGGGAAGCTACTAGGGTCGCACCGCAGTTTATTACCAAACTGGGAGCGTCGCGGGCTGATTGCACCGGAGAAAGTCATGGAATCCAAGATCGTTGGGGTCAAGCTATATCGGCGCGCAGATTTCGATCAACTACGCTTATTGAAGGAATATAGCGGACCCAGTAATGAGCATGAATAGCGCAAGACTTGTGAAATGACAGAAAGTCAAAATCATGGGGGTACTACTTATGTCAACGCACGCTTCTGCGTCAGGGGCAGGAATGTCTCGCACGATGGAATCGACTAGCACGGATTGCTGCAGCGTGGCCGCCATTGCCATACATCTTCCACCCCTTGCCAATCACCCAGGGTGGGTCTTGGGGCGTGAATTGCGCCCGCAGGGGGCTGTAGGGGGAACAGCGATGGTTCTCTCTACCGAGATATCACGATTAGTTATTTATGCCGACAAATGCGATGGACAAACCTATCATCCTACGGCCACAGCTTGACCAGCTTCAGTCTGGGCCTTATCATAAGGCTGTACACTGCCATCATCGTATAGACGTCGTGATGAGAACAGCCCGTAGGCACCGGGCGACGAAATAACCAGTGCCATGTTAGAATCTTGGCACGCTACGGTATACAGAGGTTATAATTCATCAATATTGTCTTTAATCTTTGGGAGATAGCATCCTCAAAGGATGCCTGATGGTTTTCATTGGTATCGCGCGGGGATTCAATTGGGTACCTGCCAAACGACTAGAAACTTTACTTCTGTAGATATGGCGCCGATAAGACCATATCAAGACATATCGAATTTGGTTTACAGTTTCATTTATATGAAACATGATCTCCTCTCGCAACGAGAATAATAGGACATCATCACCCCATCCTGAGTTCAGATGAGCCGCTTCCGAGCCTAACCCTGCTCCCGCGAGACGAACGCAGCGGATATCCAGAGCGTTCGACCGCTACCGAACCAACCAACATTGCACAACCCGACATCAATCTCGAACCGCGCTACCAATATTGGTGCCTCCTTTCTCATGGTTAGGGGCTATGATACCAGCAGAGAATATCATTTAATGCGTCGGTTTTTTTCATTAGTCTCCGTTTATGTGTCGCATAGTCTCGCTATATGTGACGCATAAATCAGTAGGCGACTGATTATTAATAGCCTACAATCTCACCATATGTGTCGGCCAATGTGCTCCGTTGGACGACACATAAAGTGAGATTCCCGCCACATAACGTGAGATTGGCGCGACACATAAAATGAGATCAAAAGAGACCAATCAGCCAAACTAGGCTGCCACTTCTTGTGAAGTGGCACCAAAACACAAAAATCTCGTCTCGCGCGTAATGCCCAACCATAATTCGAATGTCCACAGTGCAGCGGGAGCGGTCGTTCAATTTAGGTCAGGTGGGTGTAGCATCAACCCACAAGTCTGGCTTTAGCTGTAGATATCCAGAAATGTTATACGGCAACGTCAGCTGTTATGCTGCAGCCTCAGTGTAGTCTGATTTACGTTATAGTTGAATACCCCTTAGATAGTACCAACTTATTTTGCACATATTAAATGAGCCAGTATTTTTTAAAAAGGACTAATTTGATAATGACTGCTACCGAAATGTTTACTGACTTTCTTGATAATTTAAAAATTGATAATGCCGATCAGATTAGTCTTCGTTATGGCGAGATTACATCAATCTTGAACAAGAAATTTCGAGACTCATATTCCAATACAGCTAACAGCTTGCAAGTTGGTTCTTATGGTCGATGGACTGCGATTAAAGGGGTCTCCGACTTGGATATGCTGTATATTATGCCTAATAGCAAATGGGATTCATATAAGAACGGCAAGCAATCGCAACTCCTGACTGATACTAAAGATGCCATTAAGGTCAGGTATCCTACGACAGATGTTCGCGTCGATCGGTTGGTTGTAACAGCAACTTATGCAAACTTCCACGTTGAGGTTCAGCCTGTTTTCGAACAAGACGATGGAAGCTTTAAGTACCCAGATACTTATTGTGGTGGCAGCTGGAAAATAACCAAGCCTCGTGAAGAAATACAGGCAATTAAGGAGTTTGTTGATCAAAAGAACAAAAATCTTCGTCGCCTGTGCAAAATGGCAAGGGCTTGGAAAAACAAACATGGCGTAGCCATGAGCGGATTGCTTATTGATACGCTTGCACATAACTTTCTCAAATCAACCTCGGATTATGATAATAAAGGTTTCTTATATTACGACTGGATGAGTAGAGATTTTTTTCAGTACCTAAAGGATCAGCCAGAACAAGACCACTACAAAGCACTTGGTAGTGGTCAGAATGTAAAAGTTAAGAAAAAGTTTCAGAAGAAAGCCGAAAAAGCTTATGAATTATGCTTGAATGCTATTGATGCTGGAGATTCTGATGCTGCCAATGACAAATGGAAAAAAGTATATGGTCGGCCATTCCCCGCCAAGGCCAAGCAGGTAGAAGAATCAGTTAGCAAATCTTCTGGAGCCTGGAGAAATACTGAAGAATTTATAGAAGATAAATTTCCCATTGATATTCGCTATGATTTGACATTGGATTGCGAAGTATCTCAAAAAGGATTTAGGGAACATCTTATCTCAGTCATGCTTATAAAAAAAATACCTCTACTTACTAATAAAAAATTATTATTCATGGTCACCTCTTGCGATGTTCCAAAACCATACTCAATATACTGGAAGGTTTTGAATAAGGGCGAAGAAGCAGAGAGGAGGGATTGCATTCGAGGTCAAATTATCTCAGATGAAGGGTTCGAGAGAAGAGATGAATCAACAAATTTTCGAGGAAGGCATGTCGTTGACTGTTATGCTGTAAAAAACAGCATTGTTGTAGCCAAAGACAGGATATACGTGCCCATTCAATGAGAATCTTATGACAAAAGATGAACTGCTAAAATCAATTGCAGAAACTGGTTACAATGTTGGTTTTGGTGCTAAAAAGCACTTTGCCACCTATGACATTGTAGAAAAAGTACCCGGGTTCATTGGTTTTCTTTCCTTGGCTTTTGGTATATATGCGCTAGCATTTAACGGTTTGTCAACTAAATTTCTATCGGCATCGTTTATCGTCTTAGGTGTTATTGGGCTATATATATCACCCTATGAGCATAACAAATCTGAGTATATGAGTCTTGGTGTAAAATTAACTCAGTTATATAATGAACTTGGAAGACTGTATCGCGATGCCAAAAGCGCCGATGATGATGACATCGAAAATCTTGCCATTAAATTTGCTCAGCTGCAAAATACATATTATGAATCATGTCTAAGCAAACAAATTTTGTTTAGCGATTGGTATGCACACTATAAATTCTTTTGGCAACATCAAGTTGAATGGGTTGATGAACAAAAGAAATTTAAGTTATTTAGGGATAAAATTCCTTTAACGTTCTCGATATTTATTGTTTTTTTGTTTGTATCTCTAATTGCTTGGAGAGTTGAGTTGTTAGTTCATGCCTGTCAAGCAGTATCACCGTAATTGCTATAACAATTACATCCACCTGGACAGCAAAAAGTGGCGCGGCTTTTGCTGCGCTCCAGTCGCCCCGCTTTTTGCTGCCGGTGATGTGTAGCGTGAAGGGGTGAGTGACTGCAATCAGTCTGCTGCCGACCATCAGGACCCAGCGGCCACCCAGGATGGAGCGGACAAGCATTCCCACATACCTTTTTCAGACCAGAAAAGAACGGTCCAGTAGATCAATTCACAATCGCACCAAAAATCTGGACCCGAGCGTTCAAGCAACATAAGTCCTCGAACTGTTTATTAAATAAAAACATTCCAGTCATGCATCAATCTTAACGGGATAAAATAATAACCAATAAATATGTTTTTATATAGATTATTTCCAGCAAATTCTTCTCCGTAAATCTTGCAAAAGTAACCACCATTTTCCCTTATTATGAAGTAAACAAGCAGTGACGATACTTTTATATTTTTGTTATGATATTTGGTCGCAACATAAGAAATAAAATTTCTGTTGTTCTCCACCCTTAAAAAGTCCCCATACTCTATGGTTCTTAATGAGAACCCAGCAATATCAGAAGGCAGCGGTGAAACTAGATAGAGTAAAATTATTGTAGCTAATATGCCAAAGTAAATAGGTTTCATATAGTCAAAGAGACGTTTTACTCTAGCATTTGCGTATTTTAAGATGAGCAAGATAACAAGCAATGCCTCGCAACCCAAAGTCGACCAGAAAAAATATATCAAATCATTCTCTTTAAAGAATGACAATGACTTTTCATATGGAGGAATCCCACCAAAGCCATATATATCTCTGATATTTGTAAAAATAACAACATAATAAACATAATAAAAACCGACGAGAAGCAGCCCGATCAACGCTCCGTACACATACCTATTAAATTTTTTTTGCGCCTGTGGAATAGCTGATAATATTGCCGCCTGAGTAACAAGCAATGGCGATATAAATAAAAGAACCATAAAAAGGAATATTGACGATGTTATTATATCGAGATACAAAAAATTACCAACAGGAAACGGAACGTTTTTTTGCGTACAGTAAAGAACTAGATTTAAGAAGCCAAACACGGAAGCAAATATCGATAAATTTCTAATTGTTAATATTTCTTTTATCTCTTTATTCATTATTTTGGCCTTTTGTCATTTTAAGCGAGTTAGGATAGAAGCCGCTGACCGTGTCTCTGGAGCCGCACCAACCATCTTTCATGGTGAAATCTACCCACTTAGACTCTTGTCAACCAATATGTATCGCCCCATATTTTAAGAATATTTGCGCAAATCTTTGATGAAGGCATATGCTGTCAATATGAATACTTTGTTCTATATCGAGTTTTATTTTTCTATTGATCGTCCGTATTCTTCGTAAAAATAGGCTATGTCTACAAAACACCTATCATCAACGCTAAAAATGCCGTGATCATAGCACGAAGAGTAAACCTATGTATATTTCCTCGACGATCTCCAGGCAGAATAAAGACCGAATGAGTGCAACATGGAATTACGAAGCCGCCATATAACCGCTATTTCTGCTCCTTCTATATCCGTATAACGAGAGGGATATGCTTTAAATCGTTGTCCAACTTGTCCAGCGTCGCCACAAAGAAATTAGGCCAACAAATGAAGTCCAGCAAGAATACCCATCACACCTGTCCATGTTTGCACCTTTTGTGTGGCAAGTTTTTATATCTCTTCCGAGAAAATAAAGATTTCTGAATGTTTGTGGAATGGGCTAGGATCTTCATCTGGATTCCTAAAGTAGATTAAATTTATTGCAATTCAATTTAACTAAAAAGTGACTTATTTAATAAGAAGACTTGCTCTATTACGTCACAATATCCGTACTTCAAAGAGGTATACCCCTATTTTTTAATGATTTATTACTTACGCCACAATGTCTGACAACACAATGAACTGTTCCATCTGTACAACCATGTGCCAAACCCAAATTTAGCTTATTTCTACGACTGTTGCCAGTCCTTGGCCGCCATGACTACACCGGAGAACTACCGTCAAACCAATGCTCCGGAGATTGGTCCAAACGAACGGCCGCTTCCAGTCTATTGCTGCCGATCAGCCTACGGATCGCCGAGTCACTGCTGAGTCTGGCCTACCAGCCGTGCACTCTTCAGGTCGTAGAGCACATCAGTAATAGATCCATCCCGAATGCGCTGAACCGCTTCGTCAATCACATGGAGCGGCACCAAAAACCACTCCCTTGGTTTGACCGGATGTCCGAAGCGATCTTCGATGGTCAAATCAATCTGTGCTGCGCCGAATAAGCGATGGAAGATGTTTTCCAGCCTTGTGCGGTTTAGATTGTGGAGCTTGTAGGTGGCAACCACCTCTACGTCGGCTAGCAGATATGTGGCATCCTTTTCTGCGCCCGCGATGCGGGTCTCCACCTTGCCGCCGGTCACGCCGATCTTGTGAATCAGCTCGCGGTGCTCGGCGACGAATGGATGGCTGGACAGGCTGCGCAACACATAGATGGTTCCGGTTTCGATGTCGTCTGGCTCAGGCGCATCGCCAAACAGCGGCCCCATATTCGTGCCGGTCAACATGCGAGCGTTTTCGTCTTTGTAGAGCGCACGCTGTAGCGAGCGCATCAACAGATTGCTTTCGGTGCCGTTGGAGTAGACCACACGCAGGCGCGCATCTGGCTCGTTGTTGCCCGTGCGAAAGATGTCACCCTGCTCGGCCACATAAACCAACAAACCGCCCAAAACAAAGAAATTGCCCACCTTAAAGTTGGAGTCACGCCCAAACTGGCGGGACTGGCGAACGCCAGCCTTCAACTCCCGCTCCACCTGCTCAAACAGCGGTTGGAACTTGTCAAACTCTGCGCACGGCGTGCGCTCGGCGATTTCCTCCGGCGCACGCTTTTCGGTGCTAGAACGCACATGGCGCAGCACGGTGATGTCGCGTTGATCGGCGGGTTCATCGCCAATTCCCAACTCGGCCAGCAAGGTGTCTTCGTCCATCGCATCCACATCGACCGAAGCCGCTGCCGCGCCAGACAATAGCCCCGGCGCATCCAACCCGGCCAGGAGCGTTTGGGCTTCTGGCAACTGGCGTATCTGGTCCAAACGCACGGCATACAGGCGTTCAAAGATGTCACGACCCTCGCCATGCAATGGAGCGCGACCGTGGGTTTGATGAAAGCGCAGGATGTCCTCAAAGCCCGCGATGATGCGTTCCTCGCGCGGGGTTCGGCTGGACGCCTTGAGCGGGGCGACTTCTACCCCCAGCGCATCCAACAGTTCGTCATCGTTCATGTCAGCCATTGCCGGGCTCTCCTCGCGCCTGAGCAGCCTTGGCCTGTGCACGGTAACGCGTCAGCGCGGCCACGCCTTCGGCCATGCGCTTTTCCCATGCATCGGCGGAGTGGATGTCCGGCAGGCGGCCGCGTTCATTCTTGAACAGCAGGGCGCGTTTTGCCAGCTCGCGGGCTTCGTCTTCGGGAATGCTGAGCTTCTTGGCGGCAATGCTGGCCTGCACCTGGCGCAGTGATTTCTCATCCATCGCTTTCGCCAGTACCGCGTAGGCGGCGTCGAAGGGGTTGATGCGGTCGATCAGGTCAATGTCCAGGTCGCGCACGTTGACGAACTTGCGCACCCCATCCAGCAAGGCCGTACTGCCTTGATCTGCACCTTCGGCATCGGCCTGGGCCAACGCCAACTTGGCCTGTTGGGTGATGTTCATGGCAGCGATAGCATGCTGACGAATGGCCTCCTGATCGGCCTCGTTCAATTCCGGGTAACGCTCGCGCACGATCTTGCCCATGTGCAACTGGGTGAGTTCTTCGGGCAAGGTGTTTTCCTGGTCGAACAAGCCGCGCTCCAGCACCGTCTTGTCCTGCAGGAAACTGGTGACGACTTCGTTCAAGTCTTCTTTACAGATGCGAGTGGCTTCAGGGGTTTCCGGCGTGGCCAGTCCGTTGATCTCGACGTGGTACTGACCGGTGCCTTCATTCACCCCCACATTGGTGCGGCCTGGCTGATAGCCGTCGGGTCCATAGTCAAAGCCCTCCTTCGGCCCCATGTCCTTCGGGGTGAACTCGTAGCGTGGTGCAAGAACCTGTTCCATCAGCAGACTGGCGGAAATGGCCTTGAGCAGATCGTTCACCGCCTCGGCCACAGCGGCTTGTTCGGCTGCGGGTTCGGCAATCAGATTGGTGAAGCGCGCCCGTTCCTTGCCCTCGGCATCGCGGGTGGCGCGGCCAATGATCTGCACGATTTCGGTCAAACTGCTGCGGTAACCAATGGTCAGCGCATGTTCACACCAGATCCAGTCGAAACCTTCTTTCGCCATGCCCAGCGCGATGATGACGTCCACATGGTCGCGGTTGTCCTTCTGCGCCGGGTCTTTCAGTGCCGCCAGCACGCGGGAACGCCTGGCCGGGTCGCTGTCGTCCACGAGGTCTGCCACCTTCAGCGTGCCGCCGTTCGTGGTTTGTATCTGGTGGAAGCCGGTGGCCGGATCAATGCCCTTCCATTCGCCCAGCGCGTGCATGATCTCATTCACTTCGCGTTCTTTGTCTTGCAGGCTCTCGCGCGAGTTGACGTTGGGGATGTGAACGATGGTTTTTAGTGCCGGGTCCAGCACCTTCGCAACGGCGTCCACATACCGGCCCGTATAGAAGAAGTAGCCGATGTCCAGCGACTTGAGCCAGTTGTAGCCATTGAGCTGCTCGTAGTAGGTGTAGGTGATCGTTTCGAACCGGGCTTCATCCGCCGGGGTCAGCACCGCTTCGCTGTCGCCACGAAAGTAGGAGCCGGTCATAGCCACCAGATGCACCTTATCGCGGGCGATGAAGGCACCAAGCTGACTGCCCAGCTTGTTGTCCGGGTTGCTGGAAACGTGATGGAACTCGTCGATGGCAATCAGGCGGTTGTCGAATGCATCAATGCTCAACTCTTCCACCGCAAAGCGGAAGGTGGCGTGGGTGCAGACCAGCGTCTGGTCGGAGCTTGCCAGAAACTTCCGCACCGCGTCCACCTTGGACTTGGCCGCGCGTGGCTCGTCTACACCGGGGGCGTTGCACAGGTTCCACTGTGGGGCCACCCGCCAATCCCAATAGAAGCCGTGCTGGCTCAGGGGTTCATCGGCAAAGCTGCCGCCGATGGAGCGCTCGGGCACCACGATGATGGTCTGCTGCAAACCCTGGTTGTTGAGCTTGTCCAGGGCAATGAACATCAGCGCGCGGGATTTGCCCGATGCCGGTGGCGATTTGATCAGTAGATACTGCTCTCCGCGCTTGGCATAAGCGCGCTCCTGCATGGCGCGCATGCCCAACACATTGGCCTTGCTGGATACGCCGGTGCGCGCCGTGGTGATGGATACCGACGGCACGGTGTAGGCGTTGGTGGGGTTGGTCGTTGCGTTCATGGTTTCCGTCGTCGTGGTGCAAAGTGTGTGGAACCGGTGATCAAAACTGGATCAAAACTTTCCAGTTCCAACGCTATTTCATAACTTGTTGCAGTGCATTGATATTTTGTCAATCAGACCGGACGGTGCTTGGTTTCCGGCGAGCGAAATCAAAACCCGATCAAATCTACTAGCGCATCCGTTTCCATCCGTTTCCATCCGTTTCCATCCAATGTTCACGGGTCACGCCTGAGCAGAGCCAGCGTACTCGACGTACATCGAAGCCCGCCCAGCACCACGCAATTCGATCTTGTGCGAAACGACAAGGCGACGCAAAAGCTCTTTGGCCTGCCCCTCAGTCAACCGACACAACGCCATCACTTCCGCCCGCTTGATCTGGCCGTGCTGGCGAATGTAGCTCAGTACCATTTGCTCGTGCTGAATCGGGCCAAAGCCCACCTGGCGGGTGTACGCGGCCTTGTCGCTCACCACCGAATACACCGAGGCCGACAAGGTGTAGCTGCGCCCGCGTGTATTGCCATGCGCCTCGACCAAACCCGCTTCGGTCAATGCCTCCAGGGTGCGTTTGGCACTCGCCACATCGCGCTGAATGTGCCGGGCCAATGCTTCTGCCGACAGGCGTTTGAACTCACGCAAGACACCCAACGCGATCAGTGAGTCGATCGGCAACTCTGCATTACGCTGCCGTTCGATATCCACTACCATGCGCCGAAAGGCCACATCAGCAGGCACGGTGGGCAACTGTAGCACCACATTTTGCGCATCCGTGCGGCCATAGTCAGGCGCGGGGCGGCCAAATTTGAGCATGCCGCGATAAATCGTGTCCACCCCGCGGCCCGAGCGCTCAACCACGCCGATCCGCTTCATCGCATCGGCCAGCGCGCGATTGCGTGGACGCGGCTCCGTCACTAGCAAATTAGCTAAGGTCACCCCATCCACCAGACCGCCGGGGTTGCTGATTACCAGTGCTTCATCCTCCAGCCGCACATGCACCGCGCCCATGCGGTGGTAATCGCGGTGAATCAACGCATTGGCCACTGCCTCACGAAAGGCCGCCATGTCCACCAAGGGCACCGGCACACGAAACAGGCCTACCTGCAATTCCTGTTCGGGGTTGTAAGGACGAAAATTCGTTTCCAGCCAATCCAGCGCCTTGAGCAACGGAAAGCGGCGGAACTCATTGAACCGCACCGCCTGCTGCGCAAGCACCTGAAACGCCAGCTCATGAGTGGCCACGCGCTGCTGCAATGCCGCCTCGCGGCCAATCAATAACAGCCCCGTAAGCGTAGGCACCCGGCTCCCGTCGGGCTGACGCTGGGTGAACCCCAAAGCCCCATCCAGCGCCTCGTCATCCAGCTCCAGCAACACGCGGTCGCCACCATATTGACGTATCGCCTGGCGCAGCCGTTCACGCTCCAGCGGGTCAAAGTCGGCCAGCGTCGCACCGGCAACGACCTGCGCCGACGCATCCATCAAACCAAAATGGCCTGCCCGGCTGCTGCGATCATGTGGCAACATGGGGACGCATTCGGGCGTGCCATCCGGTTTCAGGCGGCGTCGCAGATATACCCCCGATGTGGTGGCAACCACCGTGCTGGATTTAGGCACCACAATGCGCGCCACGCGAACGCCGGAAAACGCCAGATCACTGACTATGACAGCGAGGGACGGCGAAGTTCTGGCCGCCACCAATCCCGGCAAACCTGCTAGATTCTGATGCGCCTCATGCAGGCCAGTGGGCGTGCCATCATCCTCCACGCCCAGCCAAAGTTCCCCGCCTTCGGTATTGGCCAGACAAACCAGTGCCTCGACCAACTCATCGTCGGACAAGCGTTTGCGGTCGCTCTTGAATTCAACGGCCAGCGTTTCAGCCAGCGGCAACGAGCCGGGTGGCGCGGTAGTCATGATGGCTTCTTCTCTCCCGCCAATTTTCGGGTGGGCTTGGCAATTCCCGCCGCCGTCATTTTCGTATACAGCTCGAACAGCTTTTCCAGCCGCTCGGTATCGTTCCTGAAGCGGCGACCGATGTAGATGCGCTCCAGCACTTCGTCGTTGCGCTCGTGGGCATGGCGCAGATTCTCCGGCATGTTATCCGGGTCGTACAGGTCGGCGATGGTGGCGGGGAAATGCGCCTCGCGGGCGAGCAGGATGTCTTCGGCGCAGGCGGTCAGGTCGGCTTTGTTCTGCTCGGTGAGGAGGGGGACGGGGAAGGTGTTCCAGCCGAGGGTGTTGGAGTAGCGAAAATCGGTTTTGAGCTTGCCGCAGACAGTGCCAATCCAGACCAGATGCAGGCGGGAAGCGATGAGGGCCATGTTCCAGAGGGGGGCGTCGTAGAGGGCGAAAGCGAGGTTGGAAACGACGGTTCCGGCAGGCAGATAACCGCAGGGCAGGTATTCGCGGGATTCGGATGAGACGCTAGGGACAATGAGCGTTGAATGCTTGCCGAAGTACATCCTTTGGAATTGGTGCGATCTTTCAGCGATGTCCCTTGCTGTCTTCCCTCCGTTGAGCCGCAGACTACGCACATCACGAAGACGTTGAGCAATAGGCTTGATGCTTTGTGCTTCAGCCAAGTGCTGATCTTCGATCCACACGCAGTAACGCTCTAGGCCACGAATGAACTCAGCCGAGCCATAAATCCGACGGACAAAGCGGCCTTGCTGCGCAGGCGTGAGTTGCAGTGCGTCGCGCTCGTCGCGAGACAGCAGCAAATGACCACCATCTATTGGCGTATTTCCAAAGGTCATCTCACTCTGTGCGCCCTGAGGCTGGCTAGCCTTGTCCACGATGACACTCTCGCCTGCCGCTAGATATGCGTTGATATGCGTGCATTGGCGCTCAATGGTTTGTCCCGAATTGTCCAGAGAGAACAAACGCCTCAGATTGCGTGGCTGCGTTGTGATACCAATGATGGCTACGGTCACACCTGCGTTGTGGCTCGCAAGGTTTGCCCACCGAAAGGATGTGTGGGCAAACTCGATCTGGCAGCCACTAGCAAAGATTTCCGGCCACAAAACTGGAACTTGCAGGCCTTGGCAGATGGAGTTGGTGGACACGAAGGCGGCATTGGACTGCGCTTTGGTGCCGTAGTCGGCGGCTTTCAGGAACCAGCCGGCAACATAGTCGAGTGACTTCCAGTTCTGGATTCGCTTGTCGAAAAGAACATGCAAATCAGCTTTTTGTTCGTCCTTCTGATCGCGCGAGCCAAGATACGGCGGATTCCCACAGATGTACGTCTCTCCGCCTTCATTCTCGAAGTCGATTTCCGTCTGGTTGAGCGGCGTGCCAAATAGGTCATCGGCGAGCACTTTCACCTCCGTACCCGTGGGCGGGCAGATTCTCAACCAATCCAGCCGCAGCGCATTACCGCAAACAATCCAGTTCTGCGCATCCAGCGGCAGAAACTCCGCCAGCGCGTCCTTCTGTCCGCGATACAGCACATCGCACTGGAACTCGGCGATGATGAGCGCCAGGCGCGCGATCTCCGCCGGAAAATCGCGCAACTCAATGCCACGAAAATTGGTCAACGGAATCTCGCTGCCCAGTTGCGCTTTGCCCAGGCGACGGTTGATTTCCGCCTCAATCTTGCGCATCTGCTTGTAGGCGATCACCAGGAAGTTGCCGGAGCCGCAGGCCGGGTCGAACACGCGGATGCGCGCCATGCGCTTGCGCAGGTTCAGCAGCTTGCGCTCGTTATCACCGGCTTCGGTCAACTGTGCGCGCAGATCATCCAGAAACAGCGGATTCAACACCTTCAGGATGTTGGGCACGCTGGTGTAGTGCATGCCCAAAGCGCCGCGCTCTTCGTCGTCGGCCACGGCCTGGATCATGCTGCCGAAGATGTCCGGGTTGATCTGATTCCAGTTCAGATTGCCGGCGTGCAGAAGGTAAGTGCGCGCCATCCGTGTGAAGCGCGGCACTTCGGTGCTTCCAGAAAACAGGCCGCCATTCACATAGGGGAAGCCATTGGCCCAGTTTGGCAAACGGGGCTGAGCATTGGCACGCTCGGCAACCTTGACGTTCATGGCACGGAAGATGGTTTTCAGCACCTCATGGGTGTTGGAGCCGTCTCGCTCGCTCATTTGTTCTACCGTGCGGGTGAAAAGCCCGTCGTCATTGAAGATGTCGGTGTCTTCGGCAAAAAAACAGAACACGAGCCTGGCCATGAAGTGGTTCATGTCGTGGCCGCGCTCGTCCTTGGCCCAGTCCGGGTTTTCGCTCAGTAGCTCGACGTACAGCTTGTTCAGCCGCCCGGTGGCGCGCACGTCGATAGGGTTGTCCTTGATCTCCTTGATAGTGGAGATTCCAGCCAGCGGCAGTAAGAAGCCGAAGTGGTTGGGGAGGTCCGGGTAGGCGCAGGCGATGGTTTCGCCGCTAATCAGTTCTTCCGCTTCAACGGTCAGCCCGTCGGTGGCGAGGATAAACTTGGCTTTAGCCTTTGCGGTGGCCGGGCTGGCGCGTAATGCCATGAGGGTTTGGCCGACACTGCCTTCTGCGCACACGGCGATATGAATGTTGTTGCGCTGGAGTACGCCACCGGGCACATCGGAGGCGTTGTTGTTGCCCGTGCGCAGGCGCTTGAGGGCCGTGTCCTTATTGCCGAAAGCGGCCAGGAACGCGAACGGGAACTCCGCCGCATCGAATGACTGAAAGGCGAGGTCTGATATGGCGGCTTCGATTTCTACTGCATTCATGGGGCACCTTGCCTATTGGAGTTTTCTTTTCCCATGGGCCTCAGACCCTCCTACCTAATAACATACTGAATCGCCCCACATCACGCAGCAAGCACCAAAACAAACCACCAAGAGACCTTGCACAAGCACTCGGTACAGATAGATCGAATGGCCGCTTCCGGTTTGCTCCCGACCATCAGGGCTCAACGGCGACAGGGCAGCGGTAGCGGTCATTGGCTGTTCCCTATCAGTGCCATCATGCGACCGACTACATTTCCTGACGTACCGCAGGCGTACAGCCTACTTTCCCCATTGGTTCCACCCCAATCGTAGCAGCGCCGCATTGGTGGCATGGCGGTCAAAGAGGAAGGGATTGAAGTCCTCACCGGCCCAACGGAGAAATTCCCGCACATCCTTGCTCTTAGGCTTGGTCTGGTAAAGTTCAAGGAAGTCCTGGTAGCCCGGTATGCCGCCACTGTCCTCTGGCGGGCAGGCTCCCTCTCCAGCCTCCACAAAGGCGGCTCCGTAGGGTTCGTCCTTGGTCTCGACCTTCTTGACGCCAATGAGGTGGTTCCAACTGTCCCCGAAATCATAGAGATAACTGAACGACAGCCCTTTTTTCAACAGGGAACCGAGTTTGACTTTCCGCTCATCCTGGATCGGCACCTCCCGCAGGTCATCGGGATGCGGTATGCCATAATGTCTTCCATCGATGGTGAATTCGTGCAGATGGGCGCCGGTCCAGCCCATGGCTGCCTGCAGAATGTGGTGCAAGGCATGCAGGGACATGTCACTTTCTACCCATACCCACCGCCAGATAGGTGGATCTATGCCTTCCAGCGTCACCTGCAGCAGATAAGCGTGATGCGGCGATGTTTTGGGGCCGCGCGGTGTGGCCATGCCATTCTCCAGAGCGATAATTCCAGGTCCAATCCGATCGGGACGACGAGCGGGGCACCCATAATCCCACCGTATCTGGCCAGAGTCACCAGTCCCAAGCTCATGGCAATCTATCGCCCCTGGACCGCCGCGGCAAGAGTGCTCTTCGGGATGCCAACGCCCTTTATCTTGTGTTCCGTTCCATTCTATTCCGCTCAGTACCGTGTTAGCTAACGGCCATCAACATCGAAGCCTATGAGTAATCGTGCCTAGCAATATCAACTCACTCGGTCGTCACTCATGCCCATGCCGTATGACTTGTGTTAACCATGTATTGACAACAGCTATACGCCGCTCTACCATTTGTATATCTGTTGTGTTCCATGAGGAGACTGCCATGCGCGCTGCCGCCATCAATTTACGTGCCTTGCCGGAGCAACGTGATCTCATTGACCACGCCGCCAACCTGTTGGGCAAAAACCGTTCCGATTTCATGTTGGAAGCCGCCTGCGAGCGTGCGCAATCGGTGCTGCTCGATCAGGTGTTCTTTGGGCTGGATGCGGAAAAATTCCAGCAGTTCACCGCCATGCTTGATGCGCCGCCACATGCCAATGAGGGTCTTGAGCGGTTGATGGCGGTCAAGGCGCCGTGGGAAAGCAATCAAGCATGAGCTTGAAGCTATCCTCGCCGCAACCACTTGCCGCGACGCATCTGTTGGGCGACTTTGAGTGCGGAGCGCCTGCTCTGGATGAATGGCTCAAACGCCGGGCGATGAATAACCAGCTCACTGGCGCCAGCAGGAGTTTTGTGGTTGTTGATGAAGAAAATCGTGTGCGTGGCTTCTACTCCATGTCAGCTGGTGCGGTCTCTCATCAACTGGCGACCGGCTCGGTTCGTCGCAATATGCCCGATCCGGTTCCCGTCATGGTGCTTGGCAGGCTGGCGGTAGATCGACGGGCACAAGGCATCAAACTGGGGGCAGCCATGCTGCAAGACGCGGTGAATCGGGCCATCACCGTATCGCAGAACACCGGAGTTCGCGCTTTGCTGGTTCATGCGCTCCACGAACGCGCCAAACAGTTCTATGAGCACTACGGCTTTCAGGAGTCACCACAACATCCGATGACGTTGATGCTGCGCCTGAGTACCGTCAAAGCTTGATTACTCCACGCAGGTATAATTTTCGGGTTATACGCAAAAAGAGGCTGACCAGAGATTGCGAGGGGGCGGCGGGAGAAATGCCTGTCGCGTGCAAGAACTTGTTGACCCAGGTCATTCTCAACATGTGCCGTTATGCGCAAAGCAGGGCTGAGCAAACAGCCTGGGCACGAGAATCAGATTCTTTAGCCAGCCCGCCTATCACACATTAGATAGATCTGTGATTACGAACGGCGGCTGGGCAGCTTAAGCAGTCGTCCAGCGGACTGACCATCATGTTCTCGAAACTCGTTACCATGGCTGTAAACCGTAGCAGTCTTTTGAGAATGGTTTTTGAGAATTGCAACCATTTGATTTACTGTGCAGAAATCACCACCATCTGAAGACTCTCGAAAACGGTCGTTTCAGAGAGGGTTATATGATGCTAAATGATGTTACAAGTAGTATCATTCGTGGATGAATAAAGCGATCAAGCTGCGTGAGGCCATGAAAAACCACCCCATGTGGTGGCAGATTGATGATCTTCAGGTGGTTGCCCGTCAGCACGAAATCACCTGGCGACACGATGGCGGCAGTCATTGCATATTTATCCGGCCCGATGGGCGGACGCTGCCCGTGCCCGCCCATCGACCGATCAAGCCGGTCTACATCAAAAAGTTTTTGCGCCTAGTGGCAGGAGAATGACCATGTATGCCCTGGAAGATTACCCGTTCGAGATGCGCCCGCTGAAGCCCTCAGAAGGGGGTGGGTATCTGATTTCCTACCCGGACTTCACGGAATGCATTGCGGATGGAGAAACGGTGGAAGAAGCATTACAGAATGGCCGGGAAGCCTTGCAGGCAGTGATGGGGGCTTTGCAGGAGCAGGGGATGCCGGTACCGGCACCGAATAGTGGAGGCGTGGCTTCCGGAAAATTCATTGCCAGAGTACCCAAATCCATTCATGCCCAACTTGCTGCGCGGGCCAGAATGGAGGGGGTATCGCTCAATGCGATGGTTTTGACGCTCATCGCCAAGGGATTGGGTCAGGGAACGCGGGTGGAATGAGGTCTGTACCACCCTCTGAGCCTAGCCTAACAATGGCATTCCTTATCCCGCAACCAAGGAGACCATGCCGGCATAAAAAGTCCACCGCCGCCATTGACCGCCAATTTTTGTGTTACTACACTAAATCTAGTGACAACTGGATTTTCGCGATGCGGATTGGGTGCTGGAGTCCCGCTATCGTCTCGACATGCCGGTGGCATGGCATGACGAAATGCGGCTACAATCCTTCGCCTAGGTGTTTGAGGTGCTCACTGTGCTTTCGCTGGCGCATGCCGAGCGCGGCGAGGAGTCTCGCATCATCAGCTTTCGGAAAGCCAGCGCGGAAGAACGGGAGATGTACCATGCGTGGCTTGAAAACGACTTCACAGACTGATTTGGCACGGCTCCGTGCCACCGGCGACTTCGCCTGGGATGGAACCGACGAAGACGACCGCCCGCTTTTGCGGGAAGAGATGCAGGCTGGCATCGATGCCAGCCGCAAGAAGCGGGGTCGACCCGTGGGAGCGCTCAAGGAATCCACGACGATCCGTTTCGATCGCGACGTGTTGGAAATGTTTCGCGCCTCCGGCCCAGGCTGGCAGACCCGCATGAATGCCGCCTTGCGCGACTGGCTCAAAAGCCATTCTCCAACGCGGGGTTCCTGATCATGTCATCGGCTGAGTATGGCTTGATCGTGCCACGCTCCACGGTGGTCTGGTGACCCAGGTGCGCCAGGGCGGCGGCGTGACGCTTCGCCGGACCAGCGGTGGCGGCATAAACGTCAGCGAACTCTGGGGCCATGCCGTAGCCAATATCACGCCGTCGGCCATGCCGGCCGTCACGATTTCTCTGGTGGCCATACACGGCGGCGCCTTTACCTGGCTGGCCTATGCCCTCATCGGCATGCTGATGACCCTGGTGGCCCTGCAGGTGGGCATTCTGGCCAGACATTTCCCCTCCCCCGGCTCGCTGTTCTTTTATCTGAGCAAGGCCCTGCATCCGATTTCCGGCATGGTCGCGGGCTTCACCATGATTACCGGCTATTTGGGCGCCTTGGCGGCGGCCCCGCTGCTGGGCGGGCTTTTTGTCGAGCAGGCGCTGCGGTTCTTCTGGCCGGTTTCCGGGATGGGCTGGATTGCCGGAATTGGGGTGCTTTATCTGCTGGTGGCGTGGCGCCTGGCCCTGCGCGGCATCGAAATCTCCGCGCGTTGGGGGCTCTGGGTAGAGATATTCTCCATCCTCTGCATCGTCTTCATTGCCGCGGCGGCGCTCTGGCATCTTGGCTGGCGCGATCCGGCTCAGTGGAATTTCCAGCGCTTGCACACCGCGCCACTGGCGCAGGCGTTGATTCTCTCGTTGCTGGCTTACGGTGGCTTTGAGACGGCAGGTAATCTGGCAGGTGAAACCAGCGCGGCGCGCACCGCCATCCCGCGCGTCATGGTGCTTTCCGTGCTGATGGTCGGCGGGTTTTTCGTCGCCATGGCGTATATCGAGGTGCTGGCTTTTGCCCACCTCCCTACCCCTCTGGGCGACAGTGCGGCCCCGCTCAATGCCATCGCTCAGGCCATCGGGCATCCCTGGCTCGGCATTTTCTCCGATCTCGCCATGGCGACGGCGGCATTTTCCGCCACTATTGCCACCCTCAACAGCATCTCGCGGATTCTTTACAGTATGGCCGGACACGGGATCATCCCGCGTTTTTTCCATCACCGGGACTTACGCCACGGCACCCCGGCGCGGGCGTTGCGGGTACTCGCCATCAGCGTGCTCATCAGTATGGCGGTGGTTACCCTGTGGAAAATTCCCATATTGTCGGTGGTCGGCACCTTTGGCACCTTTACCGGGCTGGCCTTTCTGCTGATTTATAGCCTGGCCAACATCGCCACGCCCTGGTTCCTGTTCCGCCAACGCCATGCCTGGCGCTGGCCCAGCCTGATCATCGCCGGCATCAGCCTGCCGCTCCTGATCAAAGTGACGGCGGTCAGCCTCTGGCCCTTGCCGGTCGGCGGTGAAGGTGCGGCCACCCTGCTGTTTGTCGTGCTGGTGATGGTCATTTTTTTCTGGGGACTCTACTGGGCGGCGTTTCGGCCGGAGCGCTTGCGGCATATCCTTGTTGCCGTGGACGAACCATAAGCCTGACCACGCCGGTTACCCATCCCGAAATCTGGGGAGGTCTCCCGGCGCCCGCTGGGAAACATACCGACCACATGGTATCTTACTCAGGTAATCTTCCAGCCCGTCCGCACCAGCAAGTTGCCAACGCATAAGGAAATAGCCAATGTCCCAAACCAGCAAAGATCTGTTTTCCCCTCTCAAAATAGGGTGCTACACCTTGAAAAACCGCATCGGGCTGGCGCCGATGACCCGCATGTCCTCGGAAAAGGACAGCATTCCCCGTCAGGACGTATTGGATTTCCTGATCCGGCGCGCCGAAAACGATGTCGCACTCATCACTACCGAAGCCATCGTCAGCGATTATGAAAGCGCCCAGGGCTATCCCGGCCAGGCGCGGTTAACCACGCAGCGGCAAATTGATGCCTGGGCACAGGTCAACGCCAAAATCCGTGCGGCGGGCAGCGTATCGGTGCTGCAAATTTTTCATTGCGGCAGAATAGCGTGGAATGAAGTGAATCCCGCCGAACGCACTATCGCAGCCAGCGCATTGATCCCCAAACAAAACAACCCACTGACCGGCGCGCCTTACCCCATGCCCGACGTGATGTCGTCCTTTGATATTGCGCATGTCATTCAGGGTTTCGTCGAAACGGTTAAAGGGGGCATTGCGGCTGGATTCGATGGTATAGAAATTCACGGCGCACACGGTTACCTGATCAATGCGTTTCTATCCGCCTACAGCAATCAGCGTGCAGATAACTATGGTGGCAGCGTCGAAAACCGCTTCCGCTTTGCCCGTGAAGTCGTAGAGGCTGTGCGTCCACATGTGCCGGCTGACAAACTACTCTTCTTCCGGATATCCAACTGGGGTGTTGCGGATATGGAAGTTTCCCTGTTCGCCAATGCCGACGAATGGACAGAGGTGATTCGACTCCTGGATCAACTCCCCATCGACGCCATTTCGGTATCCACCTACCGCTTTGGCGACGAGGCCTTCGGGACCGGCAAAAATATGGCACAGTTGACCCGTAGCGCCACCCGGAAACCATTGTTGATCTGCGGCAATATTCATGATCGGGACAGCGCCGAGGCAGCGCTGGCGGATGCCGATATGATTCTCTCGGGCAAATCCCTGTTACTCAATCCCCACTGGGTGAACGATCTGCGCGCCCACAAAAGGATGGATGCCTACTCCTCCGAGCAGGCCAATATCGCCTACACCAAAGAGCCGTTACCCTGAGCCGCTTTCAAGCCTTCGGTAGGGTTACGCCACTCTGGCCCTGATACTTGCCACCGCGGTCGGCGTAAGACACTTCGCAGACCTCGTCAGATTCCAAAAACAGCACCTGCGCCACGCCCTCATTCGCATAGATTTTCGCGGGTAAGGGTGTCGTATTGGAGAATTCCAGGGTCACATAGCCTTCCCACTCCGGCTCAAAAGGCGTGACATTGACGATGATGCCGCAACGGGCGTAGGTGGATTTACCCAGACAAATAGTCAGCACATTACGCGGGATACGGAAGTATTCCAGCGTACGCGCCAGGGCGAAAGAATTCGGCGGGATAACGCAGGTATCCCCGGTAAAATCGACAAAAGAATCTTCGCTGAAATTCTTCGGATCGACAATCGCGCTACGGACATTGGTGAAGACTTTGAACTCCCCGGCGCAACGGATATCGTAACCATAGGAAGACAAGCCGTAGGAGATAATGGAATTTCCCTCGACGTGCCGCACCTGTCGCGGTGAAAAGGGTTCGATCATCCCGTGTTCTTCCGCCATCTGACGGATCCAGCGATCGGATTTGATGCTCATGGCGGAGACTTCCTGTAAGCGGCTGCGAATCAGCGGTTCTGGACGACGATGTTGGGGAACTTGTGGCTGTGATCGACCGCCTGGATCGCCACCCGTCCGGCCACATGCCGCGCCAGTTCCAGATAGATTTTGGCGAGACGGGAATCCGGCTGCGCCACCACCGTCGGCGCGCCATTATCGGCTTCGTTGCGAATGCTGCGGTCGAGCGGTATCGCCCCCAGAAATTCCACCCCATCCTGCTCGGCCATGGCCGCACCACCGCCATGTCCGAAAATATCGTCCTCGTTACCGCACTTCGGGCAGATATAAAAACTCATGTTCTCGATGATACCGAGAATAGGCACACCCACTTTCTCAAACATCTTCAGACCCTTGCGGGCGTCCAGCAAGGCAATGTCCTGTGGCGTCGTGACGATCACCGCACCGGAGACCGGCACCTTCTGCGCCAGGGTGAGCTGGGTATCGCCGGTACCCGGCGGCAGATCCACCACCAGATAATCCAGCTCGCCCCAGCGGGTGTCGGAAAGCAACTGCTCCAGCGCCTGCATGACCATGGGGCCGCGCCAGACCATGGGCGTTTCGTCGTCGATGAGAAATCCGATGGACATCGCCTTGATGCCGTGCCCTTCCATGGGCTCCATCTTTTTACCATCTTTACTGGTCGGCTTGCCGGAAATGCCCAGCATGCGCGGCTGACTGGGACCGTAGATGTCGGCGTCGAGCATACCCACCTTGGCGCCTTCTTTGGCCAGCGCCAGCGCCAGATTGACGGCCGTGGTGGATTTACCGACCCCTCCCTTGCCGGAGGCAACAGCAATGACGTTTTTGATGCCTTCCATCAGCTTGACACCGCGTTGCACCTGATGCGAAAGAATACGGTGCCCGACAGTAACTTGCGCGCTGATGCCATGATCATTCTGGATTTGTCGGGCCACCTCCTCGCTCAAACTAATGGCCACCCCCAGACTGGGGTAAGGCAATTCCAGTTTGACTGCAAAGCCATCGACCCCCTTGAGGACCCCTGCTGCTGCCAGATCTTTGCCCAGATAAGGGTCCTGCATCGCGCGCAGCGACTGCTCGATCTGTTCCCGCGTCAATCCTGTCATGATCTCTTCCCCGTTCTCAGCGTGGCGCTTCAGAACTGATAATCACCTCGTGGCGCTCAATACCACCCCCCTCACCAAAGGCTTCTTTGGGCAAAGGATTGGTGTGGGCGGTCTTAAAGTCGGCACTTTTCATCCACGCCTCGAAGGCCGCCTGATCGACCCAGTGAGTCAGCACCACATACAGACCGTCATCGTTTAGCGGACGCAGGATCTCCATACGCACG
The DNA here is from genome assembly GCF_023229925.1 of Acidithiobacillus sp. NCBI lineage: Bacteria > Pseudomonadati > Pseudomonadota > Acidithiobacillia > Acidithiobacillales > Acidithiobacillaceae > Acidithiobacillus > Acidithiobacillus sp. The sequence goes on from NZ_JALNYM010000001.1 coordinate 1,088,217, forward strand.
AAACCCGGCTGTTTATCCACTTCGCCCGCCCGGCGCCGGAAGCGCTCCTCAAACTCCGCACGATACTCCGCCTTCACGGGAACCCGGTTCGCTACGACGTATTGCATGATGATGCTCCTCGTATACTCGCATGTCAGATGGTAGTCATTGTAGGGTCGGCAAATCCTTCAGGCCAAGCACATCCTGCATATCATACAGGCCCGATGCCCTGCCCCGCAGCCAACCGGCGGCCCGCAAGGCACCCTCCGCAAAATTGAGACGGCTGGTCGCGCGGTGAGTGAGCTCCAGACGCTCTCCGGTCCCCGCCATCCACACCGTATGTTCACCGACCACGTCCGCACCACGCAGCGTCGCAAAGCCGATACTGCCGGCCACCCGGGGGCCGGGAATGGCATTGCGATCCAGACACTGGATATCGTCCAGGTGCTCGCCGCGCCCCGCCGCCACCGCCCGCCCCAGGGCCAGGGCGGTACCAGAAGGTGCATCCATCTTGTGACGATGATGGGCCTCGACAATCTCCACGTCATAATCCTCGCCGAGGGCTGCGGTAATGGCGGGCAAAAAGGCGAGCAACACGTTGACACTGACGCTCATGTTCGGCGCCAGCACCAGCGGAATATGTCGACTGGCGTTTTCCAGTTCCGCGCGCTGGGTCACGGAAAAACCCGTCGTGCCGACCACGACCGGCTTCGCTGCCGCCACACAGGCCGCGACATGCGCCAGAGCAGCCTCTACCGGACCAAATTCAATCAGCACGTCCAGATCAGCCAGGGTACCCGCGAGATCTGCGGTGACTGGCAGGCCCAAAGCATGAAGGCCCGCCAAACGGCCAGCGTCCTCCCCCAGATAAGCAGCCCCGCTGCGCCCTACGGCTGCCACCAATTGCAGCTCAGGATGAGCGACAATGGCCTGCACCAAGGCCCGCCCCATGCGGCCCGCCACCGCCGTAACGCCGACGCGCCACACCCTGGCCATCAGAGGCCCATCCGGTCAAAAAAGTCTTTGGCCTTATTCCACCAGCTTTCCTGCTGGGGATGTTGGACGTTGTCGCTGCCTTCTCCGGCAAACTCTTCCAGCAACTCCTTTTGCCGGGCGGAGAGGTGTACCGGCACCTCCACCTGGACCTGGCAATGCAGGTCGCCGTTGAGCTTGCTGCGCACCCCTTTGATGCCCTTGCCGCGCAGACGGAATACCGCGCCCGACTGCGTACCTGGCGCAATCTGCACCTTGGCGCGCCCGGTCAGAGTCGGCACCTCCAGCTCGCCGCCCATGGCCATGGTCGTAAAGTGGACTGGCACCGCACAGTGCAGATCATCGCCGTCCCGCTCAAAGAGCGCATGCGGCAACACCCGCACCTGAATATACAGGTCTCCCGCCGGACCGCCCCGCTCGCCCGCTTCGCCCTCCCCGCTCAGACGGATACGATCCCCCGTATCCACTCCAGCGGGGACTTTGACCTGCAAATCTCGGTTCTTGCGGACCCGACCATGACCATGGCAGTTCGTGCAGGGCTCTTTGATGACCTTGCCGCTGCCGTTACACTGCGGGCAGGGGCGGGTCACCGAGAAGAAACCCTGCACCATCCGTACCTGACCGCGACCACCACAGGTCGTGCAATCCTCCACCGCACTGCCCGGCTTGGCGCCGCTGCCGTGACACACCTCGCAAGTGGCTGAACTGGGAATCTGAATGGTGACTTCTTTACCCAGAGCCGCTTCTTCCAGCGTAAGCTCCAGTTCGTAACGCAGATCGGCCCCTCGCCCCGAATCCTGGCCGCGAAAACCACCGCCAAAAGCCTGCTCGAAGAGATCGCTGAAAACGTCGCCGAACCCTCCACCACCGCCACCAAAGCCCCCAAAGCCAGCACTCGGCCCGCCGCCACCGCCATTCACCCCGGCATGGCCAAATCGATCATAGGCCTGCCGTTTCTGTGGGTCGGAGAGCACTTCGTAGGCGGCGCTGATTTCCTTAAAGCGATCCTCAGCACTTGCATCACCCGGATTGCGATCCGGGTGATAACGCATGGCCAGACGCCGGTAAGACTTCTTGATCTCGCCGTCGTCTGCCGTGCGGGTAATTTCCAGTACTTCGTAGTAATCCCGTGTAGCCATCTTCTTTCCTGAAACGGGCAAGGGGACAGGATAACAAACCCTGCCCCCTCGCGACCGATGGTAATTTTACTTCTTGTCGACTTCTTCGAACTCGGCATCCACCACGTCATCCGGCTTGGCATTGCCCTGGGCACCCGTATCGGGTTCTGCCTGCGCCTGACTGGCAGCTGCGCTCTGCAACAATGCCGACATAGCGGCCATCAGGGTGGCGACAGCCCCCTTGATCGCTTCCACATCCTCACCCTTGGCGGCTGCTTCCACCGCGGTGATCGCTTCCGTCACCTTGGTCTTGTCGTGCTCAGGTGCCGTGGCATGCTCCTCCACCGCCTTGCGTGCTCCGTGCATGCTGGCGTCCGCCTCGTTGCGCGCCTCGATCAGCGCACGCGCCTTCTTGTCATCCGCAGCGTGGGCCTCAGCCTCCTGAATCATCCGCTTGATTTCCTCCTCGGACAGGCCCGAGCTTGCGGTGATCTTGATGGACTGCTCCTTGCCGGTCTGGTTGTCCTTGGCCGAGACATGGAGGATGCCGTTGGCGTCGATGTCGAAGGTCACTTCGATCTGCGGCATGCCCCGCGGGGCGTTGGCAATATCGGCCAGATCAAAACGCGCCAGGGACTTGTTATCCCGCGCCAGCTCGCGCTCACCCTGCAACACGTGCACCGTCACCGCCGACTGATTATCCTCCGCCGTCGAGAAAATCTGCGACTTGCGGGTCGGGATGGTGGTGTTCTTCTCGATCAGTTTGGTCATCACGCCGCCCAGGGTCTCAATGCCAAGGGACAACGGCGTCACGTCCATCAACAGCACATCTTTCTTTTCGCCGGACAACACCGCGCCCTGGATGGCCGCGCCGATGGCCACGGCCTCGTCCGGGTTCACATCCTTACGCGGGTCCTGACCGAAGAAGTCTTTGACCTTCTCCTGCACCTTGGGCATCCGGCTCTGGCCACCCACCAGAATCACGTCGGTGATCTGGCTCGTCGCCAGATTGGCGTCCTTCATGGCCACCCGGCAGGGCGCCATGCTGCGATCGATCAGATCTTCCACCAGCGACTCCAGCTTGGCGCGGGTCAGCTTCATGTTGAGGTGCTTCGGCCCGCTCTGATCCGCCGTAATAAAGGGCAGATTGACGTCGGTCTGCTGCGCCGAAGACAACTCGATCTTCGCCTTCTCGGCCGCTTCCTTCAGACGCTGCATGGCCAGACGGTCGCCGCGCAGATCAATACCCGATTCCGCCTTGAAGGAGTCTGCCAAATAGTTGATGACGCGGTTGTCAAAATCACCGCCGCCGAGGAAGGTGTCGCCATTGGTGGAGAGTACTTCAAACTGGTGTTCCCCCTCCATTTCGGCGATCTCGATGATGGAGATATCGAAGGTGCCACCACCCAGGTCATACACCGCAATTTTGCTGTCGCCGGGCTTCTTGTCTTCGCCAAAGGCCAGCGCCGCCGCAGTCGGTTCATTGATGATGCGCTTGACCTCCAGACCGGCGATACGGCCCGCATCCTTGGTCGCCTGACGCTGTGCGTCATTAAAGTAGGCCGGCACGGTGATGACCGCTTCGCTGACCTTTTCGCCAAGATAATCTTCGGCCGTCTTCTTCATCTTCTGCAGGATAAAGGCGGAAATCTGCTGCGCGGAATACTTCTTATCGCGCACTTCCACCCAGGCATCGCCGTTGTCGGCCTTGATGACTTTGTAAGGCACATGCTTGAGGTCTTTCTGGACCTCGGCATCATCAAACTTGCGGCCGATCAGACGCTTGACCTCATACACAGTATTTTCCGGATTGGTGACAGCCTGACGCTTGGCTGCTTCACCCACCAACACTTCGCCTTCTTCCGTGATAGCGACGATGGACGGCGTGGTGCGCTTACCTTCGCTGTTCTCAATCACCTTGACCTTATCGCCTTCCATCACGGCGACGCAGGAGTTGGTGGTTCCCAAATCGATTCCTATTACTTTAGCCATTTTATCATCTCCTGAATATGCAAAACCTGTCTGGTGTGCGTTGTGTTATTCTGCCGCTTTAGGTGCTTTGGAAACGGAAACCATGGATGGTCGCAACAAGCGGTCATGCATTAAATAACCTTTCTGATGCACCGCCAGAACCCGGTTTGCGTCCCCCTCCGTTTCCACCATGGCAATCGCCTGATGCAGATGGGGATCAAAACGCCCTTCGCCCATTTCTATGGGGGCGATGCCGGCCTTTCCCAAGGCTTGGGCAAACAGCGTCAACGTGTTTTCTAAACCCTGCCGCAATGGCGCGATGCTCTCGGCGCCCTCCACTGGGCTAGCCAGCGCCAGCTCCAGGCTGTCAATCACCGGCAGCAATTCGCGGGCAAAACGATCCACGGCATAGTTGCGGGCGTCTTCTACCTGCTTTTCGTGACGCTTGCGCAGATTTTCCGCATCCGCCAAGGCGCGTAAATAATCGTTGCGGTAGCCTTCCGCCTTTTCTTCCCAGTTCACCACCTCTGCACCGGCAGATTCTGCTTCAGTGGATGGCGATCCCTGTTGCTCTTCTTCATTCATGTGCAATCAACCCCTGAAAGTTTGAGTCCAAGACAATATGGGGAAGAGGTCGGAGTATTTCAAGATCTGGCGGTATCAGGATTGCGACAGGGCGCGACCAAGCAATTGCGCCGTGCCGTCGACCAGCGGAATAATCTGCTGGTAGGGCATCCGCATCGGTCCGATCACCCCCAGCACCCCGACCACCTCCCCATCAACACTGTAAGGTGCCGATACCACGCTGCAATCGCTGAGCGGCGCATAGCCCGACTCTTCCCCAATAAAAAGACGCACTTCACTACCGCGCATACTCTCATCCAGCAAATGCACCAGATCGCGCTTCTGCCGCACGGCGGCCAGGAGCGCGCGCAGGCGTTCACTCCCCGCGAGCTCCGGCAGGTCCAACCATTGGAATTCGCCCTCGATGAGCATGCGCTGCTGATCTTCCTCCAGCATTTCTTCGCCCAATTCCATGGCGCTGCGCAGAATGCGGTCCATTTCATGACGGGACTGCTGCAGATCCCGCTGCAGGTTATGGATAACATCCTGCAGTGGCCGCCCGCCGTATGTGGCGTTAAAGAAATTGGCCGCCTGCGTCAGTTCTGCCGCGCCAAAGGGATGCTCAGTGCGGATCAGGCGATTCTCCACGTCCCCCTTGTCGGTGACGAAGATGGCCAGCACCTCACAGTCGCGCAGGAAGATAAAGTCCACATGCCGTAAAATCCGGGTTGCCCGCCGCGGCACCCGCACGAAACCCGCCATGTGCGTCAGTTCGGAGAGAATGCCCGTGGCGGCATGCAGTACCTGCTCCGTATCCGGAGCGCGAAACCCGATGCGATGCACCAGCAAGCGGTTGGATTCCGCCGACAGGGGCACCACCCGCAGCAATGCATCGACAAAAAAACGGTAACCGACATGGGTGGGAATGCGCCCGGCGGAAGTGTGGGGGGAGATCAGATAGCCCTCGTCCTCCAGGTCCGCCATGACATTACGCACGGTAGCGGGACTGATGTTGAGGCCCGCATCACGGGCCAACTGGCGACTGCCGACCGGCACGCCTTTGGCGATATGCTGCTCGATGAGGGATTTGAGCAGGTGACGGGCGCGTTCATCCATGGCCGTCTACATCCCCGGCCAACATGCGCAAAGCACGCAGAGCGGCTCACCCCGTACGACGGGCAAGGACTGCGGCTGCATGGCGCAGATAAGGGGATAAAACATGGCGGGAGAAATCATCCTTGGCACTCAACCATCATGAGTGCTAGTAATTTAGCAAAAAATGATGGCGGAGCAAAGGAACGGTCCGGCCCCTCCCGAAGATTCAGGGCAGACCACCGGGAGGCAGACCGAAAACGGGCGTTACTTGATCTTGTCTTCCCGGTACATCACATGCTTCCGGGCCTTGGGATCGAATTTCTTCATTTCCAGCTTATCGGGCTTGGTCTTCTTGTTCTTGGTGGTGGTGTAGAAATGACCGGTACCGGCCGTGGAAACGAGCTTAATCTTGTCACGCATGATTCAATCCTCAGATATTTTCGCCGGCGGCGCGCAGTTCAGCCAGAACGACGTCAATCCCTTTCTTGTCAATGGTACGGATACCCTTGGTGCTTACCCGCATACGCACCCAGCGATTTTCGCTTTCCACCCAGAAACGGTGGTACTGCAAATTGGGCAAAAAACGGCGGCGGGTCTTGTTGTGGGCGTGGGACACATTATTCCCCGCCATGGGCTTCTTGCCCATCACCTTACATACTCTGGACATCGGTTAATCTCCCTGAAAAAAGGCGCTCTTTATACCATAGATGAAAGTGGCCTGCCAATGGTCCGCACGCCATTGCCTGACAAGGCTATCCCCTGTAATTTATCCGTACTATGAAAAGACGCCTATTGATCACCAGCGCCCTCCCCTATGCCAACGGCCCCATCCACCTCGGGCACCTGGTGGAATACACCCAAACGGACATCTGGGCCCGCTATCAGCGCCTGCGGGGCCACGACTGCGTCTATGTCTGTGCCGATGATGCCCATGGCACACCGATCATGCTCCGCGCCCAGAGCGAGGGCATCACGCCGGAAGAACTTATCACCCGCATGCACGGCGATCATCTGCGCGACTTCACCGGCTTCGGCATTCAGTTCGATTTGTATCATAGCACCCACTCGCCGGAAAACTTTGAAATTTCTCAGCGTATTTATCGTGCCCTGCGGGCCGCGGATTACATCAACGTCCGCGAAATCGAACAGGCCTACGATCCCGTCGCAGGCATTTTCCTGCCTGACCGCTTCATTCGCGGCACCTGCCCGCGCTGCGGCGCAGCGGATCAGTATGGGGATAGCTGCGAAGCCTGCGGTGCCACCTACAGCCCCACCGACCTGATCAACCCCGTTTCCGCGGTCTCTGGTGCCGTACCCGAGCGCCGCAATTCGGAGCACTACTTTTTTCAGCTCGGGGATTTCAGCGACTTCCTCCGGCGGTGGATTCACAGTGGTACCCTGCAGGAAGAAGTCGCCCACAAGCTCGATGAATGGTTCAGTATCGGCCTGGCCGACTGGGACATCAGCCGCGACGCCCCCTACTTCGGCATTCCCATCCCCGATGCCCCCGGCAAGTTCTTCTATGTCTGGCTGGACGCCCTGCCCGGCTACATGGCCGCCACCCAGCACTGGTGCGCAACCCATGACCGCAATTTCGCCGATTACTGGGGTCCGGATTCCACCGCCGAGATCTACCATTTTATCGGCAAGGACATCATTTACTTTCACGGACTGTTCTGGCCCGCCATGCTCAAGGGCTCCAGACACCGGTTGCCGACGGGCATATTCGCCCACGGGCACCTGACCGTAAACGGCGCCAAAATGAGCAAATCGCGCGGCACTTCCATTACCGCTGGGCAGTATCTCCAACATCTGAATCCCGAATTCCTGCGCTACTACATTGCCACCAAGCTCAACAGCCATGTGGAAGATATCGACCTCAATCTCGAAGACTTCCTGCTCAAGGGCAATGGCGACCTCGTCGGCAAAGTGGTCAATCTGGCCTCCCGCGCGGCGGGTTTCATCCACCGCAGTTTTGCGGGCCGACTGGCCGCCTCCCTGGGCAATGATCAGACCTTTTATGATGGGCTGCTGCAGACCCAGGAGGCCATCGGTGAGGCCTACGCGGGACGCGAATATGGCAAGGCCATGCGCGATATCATGGCGCTGGCCGATCAGGTCAACGCCTATGTAGACCAGAACGCCCCCTGGACTTTGGCCAAAGACCCGACCCAACGCGAGGCGCTGCACCGTGTCGCCAGCGTCACCCTGAATGGCTTCCGGGTGCTGATCACCCTGCTCAGCCCGGTGCTGCCGGAGCTCTCGCGCAAATCGCTGGAGTTCCTGCAATGCGACTTGGACTGGGCGGGCGTGACCAAGCCGCTTCTCGATCACCAGATCCAGCCCTACACCCATCTTTTACAACGTATGGAAAAAACCCAGGTGGACGCCTTGATCCAGAATTCCGCAGAAAGCCCCGCAACAGCCCCCGGCATGGCGACGGCCCCAGTGCCCACGCCCGCACCGGCTGAGGCCAAGGAAGAAAATCCCTTTATCAGCGTGGACGATTTCAGCAAGGTAGATTTGCGCATTGCGCGGATTATTGCCGCGGACAGCGTGGAAGGCGCGGACAAGCTACTGCACCTCACCCTGGATGTTGGCGAGGGCACCCGCTCGGTCTTTGCCGGCATCAAGAGCGCTTACGATCCTACCAGCCTGGTCGGCAGGCTGACCGTCATGGTCGCCAATCTGGCGCCCAGAAAAATGCGCTTCGGCCTGTCCGAGGGCATGGTGCTTGCCGCCAGCGGGCCGGAGGGCGGCCCCTTCCTGCTCTCTCCCGATAGCGGGGCCCAGCCCGGCATGCGGGTTAAATAGGAGTCTGCGCGGCCGCCAGCAACATGCGTTCTTCATAGGTTTCGCGGGCCAGACGCACGTCCTCCAGAAACCACGGGAGCTCTTTCAGCAGTAGCGCCTGCGGGCCATCGACCAGCGCTGTTGCCGGGTCGGGATGGAAGTCCACCAGAATCATGTTGGCGCCGGCCACCACACCCTGCGCGGTCACATGGAACACATCCATGATGCCATCCGGCCCCGCATCGCGGCTGCCCACGGAGTGGGACGGATCAATACAGACCGGCATCCGCGTCAGCCGCTTCACGGTCGGCACCTGGGCGAAGTCCACGAAGTTGCGGTGCGGATCACCCAGATTCGTCTTCATGCCGCGCAGTCCGAAGACCACCTTGGTATTCCCCTCTGAGGCCAGGTACTCGGCGGCATTGAGGGATTCTTCCAGGGTGATGCCGAAACCGCGCTTGAGCAGGACGGGGAGTTCCTGCTGCCGCCCCACCGCCTTCAGCAACTCGAAGTTCTGGGTATTGCGGGTACCGATCTGCAGCATGACCCCGGTCGGATGGCCGGTTTTCTCCAGCGCCTCACGGATCTCATCCATATGCGACTCGTGGAGAATCTCCATGGCGATGACGCGCATACCGTACTTGCCCGCCAGTTCAAAAACCCAGGGCAGACAGGCCTTGCCGTGCCCCTGAAAGGCATAGGGGCTGGTGCGCGGCTTATAGGCGCCCATGCGAGTGCAGACCTGGCCGTTTTCCTGTAGGGCGCGCAGCATCTGCTCGACGTGCTCCGGGGTATCCACGGCGCAGAGCCCGGCAAAGACGTTGAGATTATCCTGGCTGAAACGCACCCCGTTGTACTCAAAACCATGGGTACGCTGGTCGCCGGTATGGCGGCCCAGCAACCGGTATTCCCGGGACACGCGAATCGCCCGCTCGACACCGGGCAGGGCTTCCATGTCTTCTATCCGCAACGGCTTGGTGTTACCGATCAGGTAAATCTCACTGAGTAACTGCTCCACACCCTGTTCCTGATGGACCCGAAAGTGGATACCGGAGAAGCTGCGCAGATGAGTCAGCAGTTGCTGGAAGATCGGCGATTGTTCGCCGAGGTCGGCTTGCAGGATCAAAATCATGACTTGCCCCCTTTCGTGCCTGCCAAAAACTGCCGAGGAGCATAACATGGCGCCGCCACCGCCTCTATGGAAGCCACGCGTATTTTACCGCGCTATGACCTCAACATGCGTTCCGGCCGCACGTACCTGTCGAATTCTTCCGCGGAGAGATGGCCGAGATGGAGCACCGCTTCTCGCAAGGTGCAGCCTTCGCGGTGGGCATGCTGGGCGACAATAGCGGCTTTTTCATAACCGATCACAGGTGTCAGAGCCGTCACCAGCATGAGGGATTCTTCCATATTCTGCCGTAGCCGACTTTCTGCAGGTTGGAGATCGTGCAGGCAATGGTCGGCGAAAGACCTCGCCGCATCTCCCAGCAGCCGGATAGATTGCAGAATATTATGCGCTATCAGTGGCTTGTATACATTCAGCTCAAAATTACCCTGCGAAGCGGCAAAAGCGATGGCCGCATCATTGCCGTAAATCTGCACGCAGACCATGGTCAGGGCCTCGGCCTGAGTGGGATTCACCTTGCCGGGCATGATGGAGGAGCCGGGTTCGTTTTCCGGAAGATGCAGCTCGCCCAGACCGGCCCGCGGGCCGGAAGCCATCCAGCGGATATCGTTGGCAATCTTTATTAGGGACATGGCCATGCCACGCAGCGCCGCGCTCAATTGCAGCAAAGCTTCATGTCCCGCCAGGGCGGCAAACGCGTTGGCCGCCGAGTGGAAAGGCAGACCCAGCTCCACATGTAACCGCGCGCACACCGCACTAGCAAAATCCGGGTGGCAGTTGAGACCGGTACCGACGGCTGTCCCGCCCAGCGCCAGGGCGTAAAGACCGGGCAGGGTCTGCTCCAGGCTGTGAATGCCCTGCTGCAATTGCGCCATATAGCCAGAAAATTCCTGCCCCAAAGTGAGCGGAACCGCATCCATCAGGTGGGTACGCCCGACCTTGATGAGGTGGGCAAAATCCCCCGTCTTACGCTCCAGTTCTCCCCCCAGGTGCGCCAATGCCGGTAAGAGCCCCTGATGCACCGCCAAAGCCACGGCAATATGCATGGCTGATGGAAAAGCGTCGTTGGAAGACTGTCCCAGATTGACGTGATCGTTGGGGTGAACCGGCGTTTTACTGCCACGGGGCTGCCCTGCCATTTCATTGGCCCGGTTGGCAATAACCTCATTGACGTTCATGTTGCTCTGGGTGCCGCTGCCGGTCTGCCAGACCCGCAACGGAAACTGCATATCCCAGCGCCCGGCAATGACTTCCGCCGCCGCATCATTGATCTTTTCGGCCAACGTCGCGTCCAGTAGGCCCAGTTCGGTATTCACCGACGCCGCCGCCCGCTTGATCCGCGCCAGGGCGTGGATAACCGGCAGAGGCATCTGCTCCGTACCGATGGCGAAATAGCGCAAGGAGCGCTGGGTCTGGGCGCCCCAGAGAGCGGCGTCTTCCACCTCGATAACGCCCATGCTGTCCTTTTCCTGACGCATACTCAGTGTACTCCCGCCAGCTTTTCGGCCTCATCCACCATTCCGGCCATGTAATCCAGCGCGCGCGACCAAATTTCCGGCTCCTCCAGATCAATGCCGGTCATCGCCACTACGTCAGCAGGGGCCTGACTACCGCCAAGTTTCAGCATGGCGATATAACCGGGCACGAACTCCACCGAGGCGGCCCGCTGGCGCTGAATCAGCGCTAGCGTCAGCAGTTCCCCAAAGGCATAGGCATACACATAGCCCGGCGAGCCGATGAAGTGGGGAATATAACTCCACCACCAACGATAACCGGGGCTGAACTGGATACTGTCAGCAAACTGCTCCGTCTGGGTTTGCATCCATAACTCCGCCAGGCGATCCTTGCTCAGTTCGCCCTCGGCACGGCGCGCGCCATGCATGGCCACTTCAAAGCGGTGCATGGCCATCTGCCGGAACACCGTCGCAAAGGTATCCTCAATTTTGCCGCAGAGCAGGGCTAGCCGTCGCTGAGGGTCCTGCTCCTCGCGCACCAGTCGCTCGAAGGTCAGCATCTCGCCAAAGACAGAAGCCGTCTCCGCCGTGGTCAGGGGGGTATCCGCGTTCAAGTGGCCCTGCTCGCGGGCGAGATACTGGTGAATACCATGTCCCAGTTCGTGGGCCACCGTCATCACGTCACGCACTGTGCCGGTATAGTTGACCATGAGGTAGGGGTGGACATCCGGCGTCGCTGGATGCGCGAAGGCCCCGCCCCGCTTGCCTGGCGCCAGCGCGGCGTCAATCCAGCCCTCATCGAAAAAACGCTGGCCGATAGCCCCCAGTTCCGGAGAAAAATCCGTCACTGCCGCCAGCACGATACGCTGACACTCCGCCCAGTCGTAGCGCCGCTCGCCGCCCGGCAAAGGTGCATAGCGGTCATAGTCCATCAATGGCGACACGTTCAATAATTTGGCCTTGAGCCGGTAATAGCGGGCCACCAGCGCGTAGCGTCCAACCACGGCCTGCTCCAGCGCTTCAACCATTTTGTCGGAGATTTCGTTGCTCAGATTGCGGTCACTCAGCCAGTGGGGATAGCGGCGCAGACGGTCATCCAGGGCTTTGTCGGCGAGGATGGCGTTGAAACAGGTGGTGAGGGTATGCAAGCGCCCTTCCAGCCCCTTGCTGAGGGACTCGGCCGCATCGCGACGCAACTCCCGGTCGGGATTGGACAACAGGGTCAACACCTCCTGCTCGGTCATCTGCTTGCCGCGCAGTGGAAAGCGCATTTCCGTCAATGTTTCATCAAAAAGCCGCTCCCAGAGCGCCCGCCCGGTCACCCGCTTTTCCGACAGAATCTGCTCCTCACTCTCGCTGCGCAGGTGGTCACGATACCTCCGCCAGTTGCGCAGCAGATGCGCCCAATGCGCCAGTGCAGGGTCTGCCAGCAGGCTTTCTGCCCGGCTCTCCGCGATGGCATTCCAGGCGATATCGAAGAAGACCAGTTGATTCTGGATGGCCGTGGCGGCCTCTTCATAGGCCTGCAGAGCGGCACCATAGGCGGGCTGATCGGCATGGGTGACGTAACTGAGATAGCGGAAGGTACCCACCCTGGCCATGCGTTGGCGGATAGCCTCCAACTGGCCCACAGCCGCCGCCAGCTGCGCGGCGTCCAGCCCGCCCAGCCCGGGGCGATAGGCTTCAGCGAAACGCGTCGCCGCGCTATCCGCCCAGCGCATGTCTTCCGCCAGCCGCGGATCATCCATCCCGGCATAGAGATCTTCCAGGCGCCAATGTACCCGCTCCGCGCCCGTCGCTGCCTGATTTACGCCCTCCATCATGCTGTTTTCTCCATCCGAGTAAGTTTGAGTGGTACCGCCGTTCAGCCCGCCTTTTCCGGCAAACCCAGACTACGGCGAACACAAGGCAACAACGCCGTTAGATCTGGGGCGCGTCCTGCGCGTTGGGCCTGCCACATCATCTCTCCCAGACAATCCACAAAAAGATGTTCGGCGTCGGTTTCACCCAGCTTGCGGCGCGCGCTGTCGAAGAGGTCCACAATACCTGCAGGCTCTCCCAATGCCAACATTTCCTCCAGCCCCACATGCAGGGACATGTGCATATAAGGATTGCTCCGCCCCTGCTCCGGCAAAAAGTCCTGCTCCAGCCCGCGCTCCACATCGGTCAGCAGAGCATGATATTCCGGATGGCGGAGAATGACAGAGACAATTCGCGTCTGCACCCCTTCCAGCGGACGACACTCCTGATAGGCGCGCCAACTATCCAGAAAGATCTGCCGATATGTTTCTCGTTTAGTGCCATAAAGCATAATGATTAGCCTGTCAGAACATACCCGAAGATCATAGGTCAGACCGGCACGGGTAGGAAAGAGATGCTTTATGTGGTAAATAAGGCGGGACTTGGAACCATAAATCATCTTAATTAAAAGCATTTATCGCAGCATTATTTTCAGCGGGAGATCAGCGCATCATGGCCAACGCGAATGCAGTATCGTCAGCAGCAATAACCACCCTCAACGAACGCCAATGGGAAGGACTCGGCAAAGTCGGTGACGCCGCCCTGCAGGTGCAAAACCTGCTACAGATGCTGCGCGATATTCTCAATGAACTGCCGCAGGCCATTGACACCGACAAGCTCATGGAGACCATGAAGCCGTATCTAGAGCAACTGCAGAGCGTCGCGGAGTCGCTGCAAGCCTTCATTAAGGGCAACTCCAGTGAGGAGCCGCTGGATCGCCTGCGCAACATGCTGAACGATGTCCAGAACGCTGAACTCAACAAGACCCTGAAGGAGGTTCTACAACTGCTCGGCAACCTGCAGCGCGCCGGCTTCTTCAGCTCCATCTCCGCCCTCAGCGCTGAGCTCAAATGTCCCGTCATCGGCGAAAATCCGGAAGACATGGTGCGAAAAATCCATAGCGCTACCGCAAGCATCCAGTATTGGCTGGATAGCGCCAAACAGGGTATTGGTGTCATCGGCAACATGGTCAGCCAACTCGACCTGCCAGATCGTCTCGACGAAATTCAGGAAATGGCCGGCCAGTGGATTCAAATGGCAAAACGGGCCCAGCGCCTGATTCAGGGCGACGCCCCCAACCTGCAAGCGCGCCTGAGCGGCATGCTCGACATGGCAGAAATTCTCGGTGGGCAGATGAACATCGCCATCGGCACCCTGCGCGACACTATGCCAGAAGTGCTGGAAGGCGAAAACATGAGCGGCACGCTCGCCACCATTGGTGCCGGCGGCAGCCGCTGGATGCACATCGCGCTGCGGGTTAAAACTCTGGCACAGGGCAACTCCGAAGATATCGCTCAACGGGTAGAAGGCTTGCTGGACCAGGTGGAGCATCTCGCCGGCTATGCCGCGAGTGCGGGCTTCTTCATTCAGGCGGGTAAAGATGGCGTAGGCGCGGTCCGCAACATCCTCAGCAACATGGACCTGCCGGAAAAGTTGGACGACCTTGCGGAAGAAGCCGAAAAGTGGCTGAAAATCGCGATGCGTGCCAAAGCGCTGGCGCAGGGTAGCTCTGACAGCCTCGCTGATCGCGTTGGTAGCTTGCTGGGCATGGCGGAAGCCATCGGCGGCTCACTGCAGGCGGCGGCTAAGGCACTCGAGGACAAAGGCATCCACCTGGAAGAGCTGATCGCGCCACGCGGCGATCTCAGCATTGCTTTCGGCACCGCCGCAGACACAATCGGCGAATTCTGGCAGGACGGCACCATCCGCCACATCGGCAGCACCATTAGCCAGGGTGCCATGGCCTGGCTGGAAATCGCGCAGATCGGCGCCAAGGCTGTACGGGGCGATGCGGAAAGCATCAACGTGCGTATCAAGGAAATTGTTCTGGGCCTGCATGATGCCCACCTACTGGACATGCTGCCTGACGTCTTCGCGCTGGTGGGTAATTTGCAGAAGGCCGGCCTGGTCGGCAAGCTGAACATGATCATGACGCAAGTCGTCCCCATGATCCCCTCCGACGAAGTCTTTGCCAGCGGTGTGAACAAGGCGATGAAGGCGCTGGAACAGACCAGGACAGAGATGAAGGACGAGAATAACAAGGGTGGCGGCATCTTCGGCCTGATAAAGATATTCTTCGCCAAAGACACCCAGTTCGTGCTGAAGTTCGCCGTGCGCTTCGCCTCCATCTTCCTGAAGGCACTGAAGCAGGGTTGATTTTTTAGCTCTCGCAAAAGAGCCCGGGACCTTGCTGGTCCTGGGCTCTTTTGCGTCGCGGGAAAGGAACGCCGGTACTATGCCCCGTGCTGTCCCCACCACACCTTTGCCTTCTCTGCTGCCGCCCTGGCCGCTGCCGGATCGTTCAGCCAGGCTTTCGCCAGATCGACAATCTCCGCATTATCTTGTGCCCATACCGCAGCGCCGGCGGCCAACAATCCCTGACGTACTGCGTTATCCGGCATTTTCGGACCGAGGATGAGTGGACAACCATCAGCGATGGCTTTGGCAAGATCCACTGCACCGCCTATGAGCGTGCCACCCGGCACACAAAAATCCACACACCCATAGAAAGCATCGCACAGCTCCGCCGTTTCCACAAAGTAGACGCGCGTTTTTATGGGCACGAAGCTGGTGAACAGACGACTATGACGGATGGTCTGCAGATGGTATTTCAGCGCATCACGATAAACAGGTTCGTAGCGCTCTTCCCGATCCGGCGCCAGCACCATGATCCCCATTTTCACCCGCATCAGGGAGAGAAAAATCCCATAGGCCTCAGCATCTTCGCCTTCGTGCAGGTTGGGGAAGTAGACAACGCAACGGTTACGGTCCCGAAACTCCTTAAAACGCTCGCACCATTCCATACAGATCACTCCTTGGCGGTAGTTATGGGCTTTTCCACCCGCGATGATAGGCGACAGGGGCGTATCATTCAAAATTTGCTCAACGCAGGTGCTCATGAATCGCTCACTGCTTTTGTGTTACATTAGCAACAACGCTCAGCAAAGAAGAACACCGGCCCTATGTTGCGAACACTTTTTGTACTCTCGGAGATGGCGCCCTACTCCAAGACGGGCGGTCTCGCGGATGTCGGCGGGGCTTTGCCCCTGGTGTTGGGGCAACTAGGTGTCGATGTTCGCGTGTTGCTGCCCTACTATGGCCGTCCGGCACTACATGATCTGCGCTGGTGCTGCACCGTCAATGTACCCTATACGGGTGAAACGACCGAGCTGTGGTCCCTGGCGGAGCGACCACAGGTTCTTTTCCTCCGTTACCCCGCTTATTATGAGCGTGACGGCAGTCCTTACCAGGATGCTCAAGGTGAAGACTGGTCAGACAATGACCGACGCTTTGCCTCACTCAACCGGGTAGCTGTCGAAATCGCCCAGGGACGTGTATCGGGGCTCAATTGGCGTCCAGATATCGTCCATGCCAATGACTGGCAAACCGGACTGATACCCTACCTGCTCGACCTGGAGTCGCGGATCGGCGCGACACGACCCGCTACCCTTTTTACCATCCATAATCTGGCTTATCAGGGTCGCTTTGCGCCCAGCGCGATGGCGCCACTGCACTTGCCAGCGGCAGATTTTCACTGGCTCGGGACGGAACTCTACGGGGCCTTTTCCTTTATGAAAGCGGGCCTGACTTATAGCGACCAGCTCACCACCGTCAGCCCCACCTATGCCCAGGAGATTCAGACCAGCGCCTTCGGTATGGGACTGGAAGGGCTGCTACAAACCCGATCCGCGCATCTGTCGGGCATTCTCAATGGCATTGATGCCATCCACTGGAACCCCGGCGCGGACCCTTATCTGCCCGCGCATTATTCGCTACAAGATCGGCTCGGCAAGGCGCAGTGCAAATCGCAACTGCAGAGCAGTCTCGGTCTCTACCCCGATCCCGAGGTATTCCTCCTCGGCATGATCAGCCGCCTGGTGGAGCAGAAGGGAACGGATATGGTACTGGATATTCTCCCGGATCTGTTACGCCGCGGCATGCAGGTGGTGGTACTGGGTAGTGGCGATAAATTTTATGAGCGGCAACTACTGGAGATGGCGGCGGCGTATCCGGCGCAAATGGCGACACGCATCGCCTTTGACGAAGGGCTATCCCATCATATTGAAGCAGGCGCAGACGCCTTCCTCATGCCCTCCCGCTTCGAGCCCTGTGGCCTGAACCAGATGTACAGCCTGCGTTACGGCACCTTGCCTATCGTCCACCGTACGGGCGGACTGGCCGATACGGTCACGGATGCCGACGACTTCCGCCATCCGTCACAATGCAACGGATTTGTTTTTGATAACCCGCAAAGCGACGCCCTGCACCATGCCGTGCTGCGCGCGGAGGCGCTGTTCCGTCAACCGGCGCTGTGGTCACATCTGCAGGATCAGGCCATGGCAGGAGACTATAGCTGGCAGCACTCGGCACGTGCCTATTTCCAACTTTATTACGAGGTGCTGGCGCGGCGCGCTGGTGGTCACTCAGCACCTCCCGCTCGCCACTGACTCGCTATACTGGGAACTAAAGGAGAACCATATGGAAATGCAATTTCATGGCGCTGCGGGGGGGGTCACCGGGTCCTGTCATTTCCTGCGCATTGGCGATAAAAGGCTGCTCATCGACTGCGGCATGTTTCAGGGCGGGCATGACCTGGAAGAAGAAAATCGCGCTGAATTTGGCTTTGACGCCAAAGAGATTGATTATCTGTTGCTGACCCATGCCCATCTCGATCATTGCGGGCGCATTCCCTTACTGATGAAACGCGGCTTTCGCGGCGAGATCATCACCACGGCAGCCACCCGCGAACTCGCGCGACTAGTGCTCATTGATGCCGCAGGCCTTGCAGCAGAAGAAGCGCGACGCTCCAACCGACGTCACCAGCGTCAAGGTGGAACGGAATCCGCGCCCATTTATGACATCACTGACGTCCTCGATACCATGGATCACTTTGGACGTGCCGCAGATTATGGGCAGAAAATAGCGGTCTGCCCCGGCGTCAGCGTGACCTTCGGAGATGCCGGCCATATCCTCGGTTCCGCCTGGGTATTGATAGAAGCCAGTGAAGCTGGCAGGCAGCAGCGCATCGTCTACTCCGGCGATCTCGGCAACCGCGGCAACCGCGGCAAGCCGATCATCAACCCGTCCACCCCCGCCCCCCAGGCGGATGTCATCGTCATGGAAACCACCTACGGCGACCGCCTGCACAAGGCCATCGAACCCTCGGTAAACGAGTTGCGCGATGCCATCCTCGACACCCTGAACCGCGGCGGCAATGCCATCATCCCCACCTTCGCCCTGGAGCGCGCCCAGGATTTACTGTATTACCTGCGGGAGATGATGAACGCCAACCAGCTCCCCGCCAACCTGCCGGTCTTCCTCGATTCGCCCATGGCCATTTCCGCCACGGAGATTTTTCGCCGACATCCGGAATGCTTCAATCCCAACACCCGTGAAAACCTGCAACATGGCGCCGACCCCTTCGCCCTGCGTAACCTCCACTTCACCCGGGAAACCAGCGAGTCCATGGGCATCAATCTGATCAAGGGCGGCGCCCTGATTATGGCCGGATCGGGCATGGCGACCGGCGGCCGAGTGACCCACCATCTCAAACACAACATCTGGCGCGAAGACTGTAGCGTCATCTTTGTCGGCTATGCCGCACAGGGGACGCTGGCGCGGCGCATTATTGACGGGGCGAAAACCGTACGGATATTTGGTGAAGAGATTCACGTCGCCGCCAAAATTTACACCATCGGCGGTTTCTCGGCCCATGCCGACCACGACGAACTCCTCGCCTGGTACGGTGACCAGAAGCCGACGCGCACCGTTCTCGTCCATGGTGAGGATAATGGCCGGGAAGGCATCGCCAGAGTGCTGCGGGCGCGCGGCTTACGGGTGGATTGCCCAGTCATTGGTGATCGTTATTCCCTCTAAAAAAGCTTTTGCGTTGCGCCGGGACCATAAACGGCTACAATGCCCCGAAGGCTTTTTACACCCGCATGCAGGAGGAGTCGTACTATGTCAGGTCATTTTCCTTTTTCCGGCAAGGCCAACCGCGTTTCGGTCTACGCCTTTTTTGAGGCCCACGATTGGAGCCTTGAAGCGCAAGAAAAATATTTTGAAGCGTGGTACCAGTGGGCAAAAGACTACGTCATGAATGACGCCGACCTGAAAGCCGCCAAAGGCGTACTCTTCAGCGGCGACCATTTTGGAACCCATGCCGACCATGATTTCCATCTGCACGGCTACGCAGTTGCCACGCGCATGCTGGACCTCGGCGAAACCATCAAGGGGAGCATCCTGCCCAAGCTGGACCACGACATGCTTCACGCACTGGAACATGATCATGAAAAATGGATCGCTGCCGCCAATGCCGTCGCGGCAAGCCATCCCCGGCCGGAAGTGCCGGAGATTGGTCGTTATCGTCACGTCTGAATGTGCGACAACGGTGTCGGGTCAGGTCACAGACCCGACTTCCGGCACTGCGACCAGCCTAACTCACCGCACCGCCATCTGCCTCCGTGGGTAATATGCGCCATGGATACACAAAACATTCATCGCTGTTTCGCGGCCCTGCGCGCCGCCATTCCTGAACCAAAAACCGAACTAAACTACCACACCCCTTTTCAGCTTCTGGTCGCCGTGGTGCTCTCTGCGCAAAGTACGGACAAGGCCGTCAACGCCTGCACTCAAACGCTCTTTACAGCGGCACCCACTCCCGACGCAATGGCAGCGCTCGGCGAAGACGGCATCAAGACCCATATCCGTCGCCTGGGACTATTCAACGCCAAAGCCCGTCATGTGCATGCCCTGGCCCAACAATTGCTGGCCCTACATGACGGAGAGGTGCCCGCGGACCGGAAGGCGCTGGAAGCGCTTCCCGGTGTCGGGCGTAAAACCGCCAATGTCGTCCTCAATACCCAGTTCGGGCACCCTACCATTGCGGTAGACACCCATATCTTCCGGGTAGGCAATCGGACGGGAATCGCCCCCGGTAAAACACCTCTGGCCGTTGAAAAGGCCCTACTCGCGGCGGTACCCGCCGAATACCTGCAGGACGCCCACCATCTTTTGATCCTCCATGGCCGCTATACCTGCACGGCCAGACGGCCGCGCTGTGGCCGCTGTCCGCTTTTCCAGTGCTGCGAATGGCCGGACAAACATCGGTAGTATCTGATAAATGGAGCAAAAGGGACGCGAAGCACATTGGGGTTTAGATATGCTTGGCGTGTTCGGCTCTAGTCCGAAAGGTTCCGACCTGAACTGGGTACCCCGTCTTACGAATCTTCACCTGCCAGTCTATACGGGTTTCATCGCGGTCTTTTCTTTCATTGATGGCGGGCCGTACTCACTCTCATAGTGGCGCACAAATTCAATACAGCAACAAAAAAAGGCTTAAGCGGTATGCCTAAGCCTGTTCTATTTGGTGGAGCGGAGGAGGATCGAACTCCCGACCTTCGCATTGCGAACGCGACGCTCTCCCAGCTGAGCTACCGCCCCATTGCCGCGTAGGATAAGGGCAACTCCGTCGTAATGCAATGGGCGGCACGGCCGTGTGCCTGCGCGCGATCAGTACTTGCCTGATAGAACGCGGCACGCCGCGCTGGGAGTTCTGAGCGTTACGCTCGGCCCACCACCACGACATCACTACCAAAGGGGAATATTTCTGGCTTCAATCCCGCCTCGCTGAGGGCCGCGGCAATTTCCTCCGGATGCAGGAAATGGTTGCCCTGCACATGCTCGGTCAGATTTTGGAAGGCCATGGCGCGTAGCGGCGGCTCACGCAAAACGCGGTGATCGTCGGGCCAGGCGGGTTCCCAGATGACGATGGCACCTTCGGCTTTCAGGCTGGCGCGCAGTCGCTGAAAAATCTTACCACGGCTTTCCCAAACATGATGCAGAGCACGATTCATGGCGATGAGGTCGGCGGGCTCTGGCAGGGAAAACTGATGAATATCGCCCTCATCAAAATGCAGGCGATCCGCAATGCCCTCGCTTTGGGCTTGTTTCGTAGCCTGGCGAATGTTTTCGGCGAAACCATCCAGCCCCAGACCGCGCAGATGTCCGCAGCGGGCGGCGAGCGCCCGCAAATACCAGCCATTACCACATCCCAGGTCCACCGCCAGCCCGCCACGTGCATCGACTTCGGCAAAGATGGGGACGGCCGGGCAGATTTTCTCCTCGAACGTCTTGCGAAAATTGTTCTCCAGCATCAGCCCGAACCAGGGGAGAATGGTTTCGCGTTCGGCCAGCACCTGTTCGCCGGGACGCTCACCCGTGCGCATGAGACCCGCCGCCCGCTCCGCCATGTGTGCAGAAAGCACGGCACCCACCGCTACACCCATGCGGCTGTTTTCAGCTTCCGGGCGCATGCTGTCGCCATCCTCACTCAACCGCCATTGCTCATTATCGGTCAGCTCCAGCCACCCAAAGGCATAGGCGGCATCACACCAGCGCAGCACATAGCCGGTATCCATCCCGGTAGCGGACGCCAGCGCCGCACTGTCCGCGTTACCCAGAGTATGGAGGGAGCTAAAAAGCCCGTTGACGACGCCAATGAAGGCGATGTTCAGGGATAATGCACCCTGGGCCTGCTGCCGAAGTTCATCCATACTGCGTAAAGCCATGTCACACGCCCTCGTTCAGATAAGGTATTTCAGACCAATCACGGCGAGTACCGCGAGGGTCCCCATGAGAAAAGCTCTTTGATTGATGCGCAGATGCAAGTGATTGCCCGTCCACAGACCGAGCAGCACCGGTGGAACCAGCATGAGAAAACCCACCATCAGTTGCCAGGTCAGCAGGGCCAGCGCTATGTACATAAAGGCCCGTAGAATATTGTCCGTGAGGGCAATACCCTGAAACGTGGCACGGAAGGCGCGTTTGTCGAGATGACGCATTTGCAGATAGGCGACAATGGGTGGCCCTCCACCGCCATACAAACTGCCCACCACGCCACCGAAAATGCCCAGCGGCATTCCCCAAGGCAAGGCGACCTGGGGTAGTCGTTCCGGCTTCATTATCAGCGCGTAGACCACGTAAGCGAGAATGAACACGCCGAGAAAGCGGGTGAGATTCTGGGCATTGGTATCCGCGAGAATAAAGGAGCCGATGGCTAACCCAATCACGCTGCCGGGAATCAGCCAGCGCAGCTCCGGCCAGCGCATTTCCTGGAAGTCATAGGCTCCCAACAGCATGGAACCGAGCAGGTCCAGCAGCAACACCACGGGCACCACTTGTTTTATGGGGAAAATAAGCGTCAGCAAAGCCACAGAAATCAGTCCAGAGCCAAAGCCAATCACCGCTCGGACGTAAAAGGCGACCAAAATGATCCCTCCGGCGATGGCCCAGAGCAACGGATTTTGGATCAGGGTAGCGTAGGACAAAGAAGCATGCGTTATCATACCGACCAGTCTATATGATTTATGAATAACCTTCCATATAAGAAGATGGTAGAATTTGATTCATCCAAATCGAGCGTTGGCCTATAGGCAGCCTTAAAAAAATAGCCTAATATCGAAGTATCCTGAGAAATTGCTTTAACCCGATATAGCTGATGCGGCGAGGTATTCCCATGCTGGCCTCCATTCCTGTACCAGACACAGATCCTGATTTCCCTTCCACAGGGTGGCGGCTCTTTTCCTTGCTTTCGTTGGTGGTGATTCTTCTACTTTGCGCACCGCGCGCTAAGGCAGAGACCAGCGGCATCCCGCCCATAGAGGCGCGTGCTTATATCCTGATGAATGCGGATACTGGCGCCATCATCGCGACAAAAAATGCCTATCAGCCCTATGCTATTGCCAGCATTACCAAGCTGATGACGCTATATCTGCTTTTCAAAGACATTGACAGTGGGCATCTGCAGATGAACCAGCACTTCGTGCCCTGTCACGCGGCGCTACAGACGAGAGGCTCCAGCATGTTCATGCATCCCGGCTTGCCCTTTACCGTCACACAGATGATTCTCGGAATGACAGTGCCTTCCGGTAATGATGCTGCGGTAGAAGCCGCACATCTGGTGGCCGGCAACGTACCCGCCTTTGTCACCGAAATGAACCAGACGGCGCGCAAAATCGGGATGCTTTCCACCACCTTCTATGATCCAGATGGCTTGCCGCATCCCAATAACATGGCTAGTCCCTATGATATCGCCGTCCTCACTCGCACGATCATGGCCCAGTTTCCGCAGTTCATGCCTTTTTTCGGCCACAAAAGCTTTACCTACGCGGGCATCACCAGCCCCAACCCCAACCTTTTGGTGGGGCGGGTGCCCTTTATCACCGGCATGAAAAGTGGCTATACCGATGCAGCAGGACATTGTCTCGTTGCTACGGGAACTCAGGATGGCGTAAAGCTGATTGCAGTGATCCTCGGAGTGCCGTCCTTCCACAATGAAAGGCGGGGTTTCTGGAAGGCATCCTGGCAAAGCCTCAAGTTACTGGACTGGGGATTTGCACGCACCCTCTGGCTGCCTGCAGCGCCGCATCTGGAGCGGACCTCGGCACCGTAGCCTCTAACCTTTCTATTCGCTCAGGTGCGCGGATGGTGCAGAGCCAGTTGAGTCGGCGGGTGGCTTCTTCAGGAACAAGATCAGCGGAATCATGACCAGGAAGCCGTAGAAGACGAGCACAAAAGCATCCAACATCCCGCGCATGTTAGCTTGGCTGTATAGTACAACGTTGCCCAGCACTTGCCAGGTAGTCGGATTCTGGGTCATCCCCGCTGCTGCGAGATAGTGATAGAAGGCAGGGTTGAACGGGTTGATAAAGCCGCTCATCTGGTTCCAACCCACCTGCGTTTCCTGAGTCGTCACCGTAGAAACGATAGCGATGCCGATACTGCCACCCAAGGTTCGCATCAGGTTGAAAATACCCGAGCCCTCGGCCTGTTGTGATTTTTTCAGGGTCATAAAGGCCAGGGTGAAGAGCGGAATGGTGACCAGACCAAAACCAATGCCGCGGATGAAGCTGGGCCAGATAACCCAGGCCATGTTGATGTCCAGGTTGTAGAGTGTCGCGAAATAAGTGCCGAAGGCACCGAAAATGA
Organism: Acidithiobacillus sp.; assembly: GCF_023229925.1. Lineage (NCBI taxonomy): Bacteria > Pseudomonadati > Pseudomonadota > Acidithiobacillia > Acidithiobacillales > Acidithiobacillaceae > Acidithiobacillus > Acidithiobacillus sp. The sequence continues at coordinate 1,112,318 of NZ_JALNYM010000001.1, forward strand.
CGCCGACCAGTACGATGTTACGTGGGTTGACGCCGCGCCCAAGAAATCGTCCCGCCAGCATCATGGACAGCATCGCACCAATGCCCTGAGGTGCCATCACCAGCCCTGCGGTAAAAGCTTCATAGCGCATCAGTGTCTCCAGCATGATCGGCAGAATCACCATGGTACCGAAGAGGGCAAGACCGAATATACCAATACCCATGCTGCCGATGGAGAGATTACGGTCTTTGAGCAGACGCAAATCCACTACCGGATGTTTTACGCTCAAAGAGCGCCAGACAAAAAAGAGCATTCCCAATATGGCACAAATGGTCAGGATAATAATGGTCCGCGAGCTGAACCAGTTATCCTGATCGCCGAGACTCAGTACGCCCTGCAGGCTGCCCAGCCCCAGGGCCATCAATGCAAAGCCTGTCCAGTCCACCGGGCGGGGGGTAGCGCTCTTGCCGCCGTCAGGAATGGTCTGCATCAGCAGGAACGCGAGGATTCCGAAGGGAATATTCACATAGAATACCCAACGCCAACTGAGCGTGTCCGTCAAATAACCGCCCAGAGTGGGGCCGAGAATCGGACCCAGCATGATACCCATGCCGAGTATGGCCATAGCTTGGCCGCGTTTGTTGGACGGGTAGGCGCCGAGCATGATGGTTTGCCCCACGGGTGCCAGTGAGGCGCCAAAAATGCCTTGCAGAAAACGCCAGAGCACGATTTCCACCAAGCCGTGTGACTGCCCGCAGAGCACCGAGGAAATCACAAAGCCGACCACACTCCAGAGCATGATGGTGCGTTGGCCGTAGCGTTCCACCAGTAACCCGGTAAGGGGCAGGACAATCACATTGGCGACCATGTAACTGGTGAGCACCCAAGTGATCTGATCGCTGTTGGCATGCAGAGACCCTCGCATGTAGGTCAGTGCGACGTTGACAATGGTCAGGTCGAGCACCTGCATGACTACCGCCAGCATGACCGCGGCCGTAATGGTGAGGCGTGAAACCGAGCTCTCTTGCGCCACGGGTGGCCCCTCTCTGTGACGGATAATCCTGACAATACGGAACAGCTTTACCCACCTTAGCGCCTGGACCTGAAGACGCGCACGCAGGTACCGACCGTTCGGTCAGTATAAGGTCGACACCTCTCTCTGGCAAGCTAGGAAGGTATTAAGTAATGTAAGGATAGGCCACGATCAAAAAACCAGAGGTATCGCCCGATGCACCGCATGGCCAGACTTATTCTGGTGGAAAGCGTGGAATGTCACGGGATGCGGGTGTCTGACGTAGCAGATCCTCCTCATCGCTGCGCAGCCAGCGCCATTCGCCTGGACGCAGTTCGCCGAGGAGCAGATTTCCCACTGCTACGCGAATCAGTCGCAACACATCTCTGTCACAAGCGGCAAGTAGACGCCGAATCTGGCGATGACGTCCTTCCTGCAAAATGAATTCCAGCCACTGGGTTTTGCCACCGCATCGTAACTCACTGATCCGCATCGGCAAACAACGTTCGCCGTCGAGCACGGAGCCAACCGCCAGTTGGGCTGCGGCGCTGGCAGAGAGGGGTGGACGAACCTGTACATGGTAGGTCTTCGCCACATGTTGATCGGGATCCAGCAGTTGTTGCGCCCAGTGCGGATCATTGCTGAAAAGCAGCAGGCCGGAGCTGGCCTGATCCAGACGTCCTACGGGGGCCAGCCATGGACTCTTGGGCAGCAGGTCGTACACGGTGGCACGCCCCTTTTCATCCTGGCGGGTGGTAAGGATTCCGCGCGGTTTGTGCAGCAGCAAAACCTGGCGGGCACGGGCGGTGACCTCGATACCATCTACACAGATTTTTGGGCCGAGCAGAGTGAAGCGCGTCTCTGGATCGTGTATCCGACAACCATCCACCTCCACCCTCCCGGCGCGAATCCATTCCGCCGCTACCGTCCGAGAGCATAGCCCGGCTTTAGACAGGAGGCGAGCAAGTCCAAAGCTAGGAGCACTTTGGTTTTGTCCAGACTTTGGACTATGATTTAAGGAGTATTTCACTAGTCTGCCCAAAGGAATTCGATATGGCGCATGAAACGTTGCATGAATCCCTTGAATCCTTGTCCCCTGAAACCGTGGACATCCACCGGGCCATTTCCTCGCTGATGGAGGAGTTTGAAGCGGTCGACTGGTACCAGCAGCGTGCGGATGCCTGCAAGGACCCTACTCTCAAGCAGGTACTGGAACACAACCGGGATGAAGAAATTGAGCATGCTGCCATGGTCCTGGAGTGGCTGCGCCGCAAAATGCCGCGTCTGGATAAAGAATTGCGTGAGTACTTGTTCAGCAAAGGCTCCATCACCGGCCACGAAACTGAAGCGATGGGACGAGAGTAAAGCGGATCGCACCATCACGGTACAAAACGCGCACAGAGATCGTTGTAAAAATTGAGTCCGAGGGCGGTTGGTCGTAGGGTTTCCCCTTTGATTTCGACTAAACCATTGCGCTCGGCCCGGCGAATTTGTAGCTGGATCATCGGCCATGACAGGCCGGTACGTTCCGGAAACAACCCTATGGGGAAGCCATCCGTCAGGCGCAGGGCGTTGAGCATAAACTCGAAGGGTCTGTCGGCAACTAAAACGGGTTTATAGTCGCCAATGGCGTCGGCATCACTTAGCGCGTCGGCCATATAACTTTCCGGGCGGCTGGGTTTGCGGCTGCGCCAGATGCCCTCGGGCAAGGTGATCTTGCCGTGCGCCCCGGCACCGATGCCGAGATAGTCGCCATAGAGCCAATAATTGCGATTGTGCTGGCAGCGTTGGCCAGGCAGGGCATGCGCGGATATCTCGTAGCGCGGCAGTCCGGCCTCCCGGAGTCGCTGACGTAGGGCACTTTCCATGTCGGCTGCCTGATCGTTGTCCGGCAGGTTGGCTGGCGGATGGCTTGCAAATGGGGTCCCCTCCTCCAGGGTGAGCTGGTAGAGGGACAGGTGAGGGGGTGCATAGTCCAGTGCGGTTTGCAGGTCTGATCGTGCAGCCGCGAGATCCTGCCCCGGCAGGGCAAAAATGAGATCGAGATTATAGCTTTCGAATTCAGCGGCGATGGCGAGTTCCACCGCGCGGTGGGCTGCCGCGGCGTCGTGAATGCGGCCGAGCCGTTGCAGGAAGACGTCGTTGAAAGATTGGATGCCCAAAGAGAGCCGGGTAACGCCTGCCTCCCGGAAAGCGCGAAAGGAGGCCGCTTCTATCGCCCCCGGATTGGCCTCCAGCGTTACTTCCAGGCCAGGCAGTGGCCGCAGGCGGGCGCGGATCTCGGAGAGCATACGGTCGATGATTTCTGGCGGAAAGAGACTGGGGGTGCCACCACCGATAAAAACCGTCTGCACACGACGTCCCCAGATGCGTGGCAGTTCGCGATCCAGATCGGCAAGCAGTGCAGACAGATAACGTTCTGCCGGGATGCTGTCAGCGGCGTGGGAATTGAAATCGCAATAGGGGCACTTGGCCTTGCACCAGGGCAGATGCACATAGAGCGAAAACGACGACGATGGTTTTAGGGTGGGGTTCATGGGTACTCGTGAGAGGAGTGACAGGTGACGGAAACAGACTGGACGCCCTTATTTTTACTCCGAACAGTGCTTTTCCCCAAGGCTTTATTAGGGCTGCGTATTTTTGAGCCACGTTATCTGGACATGATCAGCGCTTCACTGCGGCAAGGTCGTGATTTTGGCATTTGCCTCAGCCACTCCTGGAGCGATGGTCATGCCGAACCGGAGTTGGTGGGTACTTTGGCACGCATTGTGGACTGGGGTGGCGAGGCGGGTGTTCTCCAGATTCGGGTGCAAGGGCAGGAACGCTTCACCATTCAGGAGTGGCGTTATGATGGACCGTTGGCGGTCGCTGTCATTCATCGCTGGGCCGCGGAGCCCATTGTGCCCATGCGCCGCGAAAGTGACGTGTTGCGCTCTATCCTTGAAGAGTTAGTCGGCAAGGATTCCGCAGCAGAGATGGACGCGAGCAGCGCCGGAATGATTCTGGCGCAGGCACTGCCCGCCTCTCCAGAAGAAAAGCAACAGCTCCTCATCCTTCAGGACCCCCTGGAGCGATTGCGCCGCATTATGGATCTGCTCAACCAGCGCGGCGCCTAGGAACGCATCTTAACGCTTTCCCTTTCCGTAAATGTAAGTGGAAAAATCGGTATAATTTTGTGAAAGACTACGGAAAAGATGGTCGAGACTGATGATGGCCTGTTCCAGGATGTTCACAGTAATGTATGGCTTCTCTACCTTTAATCGCTGGTAACGGGCGCGGGTGAGGACCAGTACCTGAGTATCGTCACTCTTGGCGAGGATGCGGGCGCTACGTGGCTGACGATCGAAAAAAGACATCTCTCCAGCCATCTCCCCATCACGTACCCGGACCACTTCTACTTCGTCGCCATCGGCGGTGTGGTGAATAATGGCCATTTCACCCTTGACGCAGAAGAACAGGGCCTCCCCTAACGTACCCCATTCGGCAATCACCTGGTCCATGTGGAACTGGGCATGGGTGACATATTCTGCAAGGGTCTGGATCTCGCTGATGGTCAGAGACTGCGCCAGATGATGCTGTTTGAGAAATTGCGCGATTTCTACATGGGCAATGCCAGGCATGGTTCGTTCCTCTGGAAAGCAGATTTTCCATCATTATAAGGGTGGAAGATGGGTGAGGGACAGTACCATGCCACATTTTGAATCCTGCTGGCTCCTCGCGGTACAATGCGCCACTACCTCCAACGAGCAATCCCATGACACGTCCCAGTGGAAGAAGTGCTGACGCCTTGCGTCCGGTACAAGTCACCCGCAATTTTACCAAACATGCCGAGGGCTCGGTGCTAATAGCCTGCGGCGACACCAAAGTGCTGTGCACCGCCAGCGTCGAAGAAAAGGTGCCGCCCTTCCTGCGCGGCGCGGGCAAGGGCTGGGTGACTGCAGAATATAGTATGTTACCACGCGCAACCCGGGAGCGGGTCGCACGGGAGTCCGCTAAGGGACGCATCGGCGGACGCACCCACGAAATTCAACGTCTCATCGGCCGTAGCCTGCGTGCCGCCGTAGATTTGCAGGCCTTAGGCGAACGCACCATCTGGGTGGATTGTGATGTGCTTCAGGCCGATGGCGGTACCCGCACCGCGAGTATCACCGGCGCTTGTCTGGCGGTGGCCGATGCTCTGCAGCATCTGCGCGCGACGGGGCGGATTCAGAATAGTCCATTGCGGGACTGGGTGGCGGCTGTTTCGGTGGGGATATACCAGGGACAGGCGGTGCTGGATCTCGACTATGCCGAAGACAGCAATGCCGATGTGGATATGAATGTGGTGATGACCGGTGCAGGCGCATTTGTAGAAGTGCAGGGTACTGCTGAGGGCGCGGTATTCAGTGCGGAACAAATGGCGGAAATGCTGGGGCTGGCGCGCAAAGGGGTCGCTGAGTTGGTGGCGCGTCAGCATCGGGAGTGTCCGGAAGCCCGTTCATGACGCCCTTGCTGCTGGCCACGGGCAATGTCGGCAAAGTGCGTGAACTGCAACCGTTGCTCGCCGCCCATGGCTTTGCAGTGGTCAGTCAAGCGGAACTGGGTATTTCCAGTATTGCAGAAACCGGGGCCACCTTTGTTGAAAATGCCTTGCTTAAGGCACGTCACGCCGCTTCAGAAAGTGGTATGGCGGCGCTCGCCGAAGATTCCGGGCTTTGTGTGCCCTATCTGCAGGGGGCGCCCGGCCTTTACTCCGCACGCTATGCTGGCCCAGAGGCCAGTGACGCCGCCAACAATACCAAGTTGCTGACGATGCTGGCAGAGGCGCGGGGAGAGGCCCGTGCTGCTTATTATGTGGCTTGCATGGTCTTTTTGGAATCCGCGGCTGACCCCTCGCCTCTGGTGGCCCAGGGCTTCTGGCGGGGAGCTATTGGTGAGCATCCTGCCGGTGACGGCGGGTTTGGTTACGACCCCCTATTTTGGCCAGCGGGCGGGCTACGCAGTGCAGCGCAGCGTGGTCTGGAAGAAAAAAATGAGTGCAGCCATCGTGCGGTGGCGCTACGCAGACTGATAGAACTACTGACGGAACGTCAGACCCCCCAGCCACTATCACTCAGTAACTGACGCAGGCGAGTCAGGGCCCGTACCTGCAGTTGCCTTACTGCCTCGCGACTGACACCCATCCGCTCGGCGACGGCCTCCAGGGTCATGGGCGCATCGCCATGCATGCCGTAGCGAAACACCATGACTTCCCGTTGCTTTTCGTTAAGTTCTGTCAGATGCCCACGCAGCGCTTTGCAGATGGCGTCGCGGTCGTACTCGCTATCAGGACCAGAAATGTCACCGGCCACTTGTTCGATACGGCTTGGCCCATCGGACAATTCTTCGTCGAGAGAGAAGACACGAATGTCGGCGAAATCCAGGGCGCGCATGGTACTCTCGCGTACCCCAAGCGCTTCGCGACGCTGCTCCCGGCGCACATCGGTGCTGCTATCTTCTTCCTCTCCGCGCTGCATATAAGCGTGCAGGGACTTGGCAAGATAGTCAGGCAGACGTATGAAGCGGGAGCGGATGAGCGCCCGTTGCATGGCCTCGCGAATCCACCAGGTCGCGTAGCTGGAAAAACGTGTCCCGAGCCCTTCCCGAAATCGATCGGCGGCTCGCAACAGGCCCATATAACCCTCCTGAAGGAGGTCCTCCTGACTGAGCCCTTTGTTGCGATAACCGCGGGCGACCGCCCTCACCAACGGCATGTGGGCAGAGATGAGGGTGGTGCGAGCGCATTCGTCGCCCTGGCGCAGGCGATGAATGAGTTGCAGCTCCTGCTTCTGGCTGAGAAACGGTCCACTGTTCTCGTCATCTATAAAATCATCAAGAGGCGGTGGATCAATGGCGGGCCCCATATCAGGAATGTCTGAATCCATGAGCTCTCTAGCTTCAGTATACATTTTGGCCTCTTGCTTTGATTAGAAAGTGTTGTAACATTGTAATCTAATAATATAATTTAACAGGGATTTCCGTTTTCCTGTATTAGGATTCTTTTTGATCTGCCTGTCAAGGGCCTGCAACTGTTGCCTTGCGGTTTTGGCAACAATGTTGCCGCCATCGCGAAAAATAATGCACTTATAGCTGAGGAGCATTCTCGGGTGTCCACGTCTTTTTGACTATGCCCCTTGATCTGCCTATAATCTCGCCCTTTCTTGTCACCCTTATCCAAAGAGGTCGGAATTCTTCTATGCCAACTGTTCGCGTCAAAGAAAATGAGCCCTTCGAAGTTGCGCTGCGGCGTTTTAAACGTTCCTGTGAAAAGGCGGGTGTCCTTACCGAAGTGCGGCGTCGTGAGTTCTACGAAAAGCCCACGGAAGAACGTAAGCGCAAGGCCGCGGCTGCCCGCAAACGTTCGTTGAAACGCATGCGTCGGCAGTCCATGCGTCTGGTTCGGCTCTACTGATGACACTTCGCGAGCGCATCCAGGAAGATATGAAGTCGGCCATGCGCGCCCGGGAAGCCGAGCGTCTGGTGACCATTCGTATGCTCCTGGCGGCGATCAAACAGCGCGAAATTGATGAGCGCCGCGAACTCAGCGACACGGAAGCGTTGAGCATTGTGGATAAGCTGATCAAGCAGCGCAAGGATTCCGCCAGTCAATTTGTTGCCGGTGGTCGTCCTGATCTTGCGGAAAAGGAAGAGTCAGAAATCGTTTTTCTCGCGGTCTATCTGCCAACGGCTCTGTCACCTGCAGAGATTGATGGGCTGATCACTGAGACGATGACGGCCATAGCGGCCAGCGGTCCCAAAGATATGGGCAAGATACTTACCGCCCTGCGCCCGCAGATGCAAGGACGGGCGGACATGGCCGTGGTGGCGGAAAAAGTGAAGGCCCGCCTTAGCAGTTGATGGACGGGGGGTGACTGTGGCCGGGGTTGCCCCTTGGCAGCACAGCTTCTGGCGGGCTCTGGATGCCGGTGATGTGCAGAGCGCGTGGTCAGAGCATTGTGGCCATATCTATGGCCGCAGGCATGTTGCGGCGACCGTGCCGTGGGTGACACTCGCAGAAATCCATGATCGTCTGAGCTGGTCACAGTGCTTGTCACAGCGTATTGCCGCCGGTTTTCCGCTCCCTGTTTCTGATATCCCCGATGTAAATACCTTGCTGGATCTGGCTCAGCGCCCTGGCGCTGTGCTCAGCGGACGAGATTTGCGCGCGGTGCTCAACGTGCTGACAGCGCAGAAGGGTTACGCCGCGGCGTTGCGTCAGACCGTGGATGCCCTGACCGGACTGGCGGCAGAGCTTGATCCTCCTGTGACCTTGTCGCGCAACCTCAACATGGCGTTGGATGAAGAGGGCGAACTCCTAGATACGGCGAGCGCCGATCTCGCCCGCCTACGTCAACGCCTACGGACCAGCCGCGGCGAATTGCAACGTTTCTTGCAGAGCGTTCTGCGCAATCCTGATTCGCAGGAATACTGGCAGGATCAGATCATCGTGCAGCGTAATGAGCGTTACGTGTTACCCCTCAAAGCCAGCCACAAGGGGCGTATCAAGGCGATCATTCATGACCGCTCGGCCAGCGGTGAAACCCTTTTTGTAGAACCACTGGCTGCTGTCGATCTGAATAATCAGTTGGTTCAGGACCGACGTACTGAGCTTCAGGAGCAGGAACGTATTCTCAGCGTCCTGAGTGCGGCTGTTGGGGAGGAGGTGCCGGGCATCGTCACGGCCTTGCGGCATATGGGCCGCCTGGATGCGGTACGGGCAGGACTGGAACTGGGTGACGCCTATGGCGGGACTTTGCCCAAGGTGGGCGTTGCAGCGGCGTTTGATCTGCAGGCCCTACGCCATCCGCTACTTTGCCTGCGTCATCCGGGGCAGGTCGTGGGTAACGCAGTGCATCTCGGGGCGGACACGCGCCAACTGGTGATTACCGGCCCCAATACCGGTGGCAAGACGGCAACCCTGAAAGCGGTGGGGCTCAATCATCTGATGGCGTATATGGGGTTGCCGGTAACGGCGGAAGGCACTCTGGGTTATTTTCGGAAGTGCTTTGCGGTCATTGGTGATGCCCAGGATATTCACACAGATCTTTCTACTTTTTCGGCGCAGGTGCAGCGTCTGCGGGAAATGCTGGAGCATGCTGATGCCCACAGTCTCGTGCTCCTTGATGAATTGGGCAATGGCACCGATCCACGGGAGGGGGGTGCTTTGGCCCAGGCGGTAGCTGAGGCGTTGTTGAAGGTTGGCGCCTGCACGCTGCTCACCAGCCATCTGGAAGTGATGAAACGCTATGCCCTGAGCCATGAAGCGGTGGTGCTGGCAGGGATGGGTTTCGATGCAGAGCGCCTGGCGCCCACCTATCGCCTGCAGTGGGGCGTGGGCGGCGCCAGTCATGGTCTGGCGATCGCTCGTCGGGTGGGCATGCCAACGCCGCTGATGGCCCGCGCCGAGGCGCTCTACGCCGATGACCGTGAGGACTGGGAGCGTTGGGAAGCGCAGCGGGAGGGCCTGTTACGGGCCGCACAGCAAGCCATGGATGAGGCCGCATTGGCACACTACGAAGCCGAAAAGTCTGCCCGACGTCTAGAGCGCGAACTGGAAGCGGCACGACAAGAACGTGATAAAGTGGCTTCTGTAGCGCGCGCGGAATGGGAAAATATTCTGACGGCCGCGCGCCAGCAGGTACGGCAAACTATCGCGGCGCTCAAGTCAGGGCGGGATACGCAGGCCGCGTCGGCAGCCCTGCAGCGTCTGGAAGACCCTTTTCGGTCGAAAGAGCAGCATACTGCGAACGGCCTGCCTGCCGTAGGGGCTAAGGGCCTATTTTTGCCGCTCCGGCAAGTGACCCAAGTATTGCGTGTAGATCCGGCTCAGCAAAGGGTACAGATTCAATTGCGGGGCAAACAGCTTTGGGTGCCTGTCGCACAATTCGCGGTAGATGCAGCGCTGCAGATCCCCAAGGAAAAAGGCAGCACGCAGTATGCGACCCCGGAAGATCATCCATGGCGTCTGGATTTGCGCGGACAGCTTCGGGAAGACGCTTTGGCGGCTTTGTGCCGTCATGTGGATGGTGCCGTGGCCGCCGGTCGGCAGCAGGTGGAGATTCTGCATGGTAAGGGTAATGGCGTACTTGCGGAAATGGTGCGCGAGTTTGCCGACCAGGACCCCCGAGTCAGCCAATGGCGCATGGCGCGACCAGAGCATGGTGGTGGCGGTGTCAGCGAGTTGGAGTTACGCTGACGAATGGCCAACTTTTCTCCCGCATTTATCGATGCCGTACTGGAGCACAGCGATCTAGTGCGCCTTATCGACAGTCGTGTACCGCTGAAAAAAAAGGGAAAGGATTTCTGGGCCTGCTGTCCGTTTCATCAGGAAAAAAGCCCCTCGTTTTCTGTCAGCGCGGATAAGCAGATCTATTACTGTTTTGGCTGCCATACACATGGAAATGCCATTGGATTTTTGATGGCCCATGATCGGCTATCTTTTCCTGAAGCAGTGAAAACACTCGCCGAAGAAGCGGGCATTGCGCTGCCAGAAGATAGCCCCACGGCAGAACAGGAAGACCTGCGGCCGCTGCGTGCCATCCTGGAAAGAGCTGTCGCCCTTTACCAGTCCATGCTCTCAGAATATCCGCCAGCCCAGGAATACCTGCGTGGAAGAGGATTGGGTGCCGACACTATCGCGCGCTTTGAACTGGGTTATGCACCACCAGCGGCCCAGTTTCTGAGCCAAAAACTCGGCACTGACGCATTATTGCGGCGGCAGTTGCTGGGTGCGGGATTGGTCAGCAGTCGTGACGACGGCTCACTCTATGATCGTTTTCGCGGCCGGGTGATTTTCCCGATACGCGATGGGCGAGGACAAGCGGTAGGGCTCGGCGGGCGCAGCCTTGATGGACACGAGCCCAAATATCTGAATTCTCCGGAAAGTGCTCTTTACCACAAAGGACGGGTGCTTTATGGCCTGCATCAGGCGAAGGAGGGTGTGCGTCGTGCCGGACGTATCCTGCTGGTGGAGGGATATCTGGATGTCATTACCTTGCACCAAGCCGGCATCGACTATGCGGTCGCTGCTAGTGGGACTGCCTTGGGCGATAGCCAACTGGAAATACTGTTCCGGGCGGCGGCTGAGGTACTACTTTGTTTTGACGGTGATAATGCGGGCCGTCATGCCGCTTGGCGCGCGATACAGATGGCACCAGAGCATCTGCGCGAGGGGCGTCTGCTGCGGGTGTTGTTTCTGCCCGATGGGGAGGACCCTGACTCACTGGTGCGCCAGCACGGAGCAGCGGCGTTTGAATCACTACTTCCCACCGCGCGCCCGGCCATTGATTTCTTTTTGGAAGAACTGCAACGCCGACACAATCTTGCAGCAGAAGACGAGAAGGCTCTTTTTCTGCATGCGGCGCGCAATTTTTTGGAGCGGGTAAGTGATCCGATCTTGCGTGAGGTCTATGAGCAACGGGTGCAGGATCTTTGCGGGTTAGCGCCGGTTACCCGGCGGGCGGCGCCGCGCGTGGCACGCAAACCGTCGCTCAACGCATCCCGAGGGCCATCCCTTTATAAAACCACCTTGCGACTTTTGCTGAACCACCCGGAGGACCCTGCGTGGCAGACGCTGGATCGCGATTTGCTGCCGTTTCTCTTCGACGGTGACCCTACGGTAAAAAATCTGGCGGAGGCACTTGATATTTTGGCCAACATGACCCATTTAAGTTCTCACGAGTTGTTCGCAAAGTTGTCGGTATCGGAACATGCGGAAATGTGCTATGCGCTGGTGATGACTGATGCTGGCGGCGTAGAAGATGGCGCGTCGACACAGCTTGAAATTTCGGGCTGTGTGGCGCGACTGAATCAGCGTCTTGCTGCAGCGCGCAGCCACTTTATCAGCCGGGCAGCGGATCAGGGTGGTTTGAGTGCGCTTTCCGAGCAGGAGCGAGCAGAGATGGTACGCTTGTCCCGGCGCGGCAGGCGGAGGGATGTTTGAACCAGTCAAATGCAGAAAAAGGGCTGAGGACGCAAGCCTATGACAAAGCACCTTTCCATGCGTGTGGTTTTTCTTATATAATATGCGGCTTTCCGCGAGTGCAGGGTGGTTATGAGAGACGGTGAGAGTGCAGTGGATAATGAATCTCAGCGGTCTGAGCTGAAGCGGCTTATTGCGCGCGGTAAAGAGCAAGGCTATCTGACCTATCGCGAGATCAATGATCATTTGCCCGAAGAGGTTTTCGACCCTGAGCAGATGGAAAATGTCATCTCCATGATCAATGACATGGGCATCGAGGTCTTCGAGGAAGCCCCCGATGACGATACCCTACTCATGGATGGTGAAGGTGGTACTGTGGTCGCCGCTCAGGAGGCGGAAGAAGCCGCAGAGGAAGCCTTGGCCGTGGTCGAGGCGGATATCGGGCGGACCAGTGATCCGGTGCGCATGTACATGCGCGAGATGGGTAGCGTGGAACTGCTGACCCGTGAAGGCGAAATTGAAATCGCCCGACGTATTGAAGACGGCTTGGTGCAGGTGCTGCGTGCAGTATCGACCTGTCCGACAACCATCTCGCTTCTGCTGGACGCCGCCGATCGGGTGGAGCGTGGCGAGACACGTTTGGATGAAGTGGTCGACGCCTTTATCGATCCTAATGCGCTGGATGCGGAGGCTGTCAGCGAGGATGAGGATACCGTACTCGTAGAGGGTGACGAGACTGAGGTTGAGGACGACGACGAAGATTCCGAAAACGGCGATGTCGAAGTAGACAAAGGCCCGCAACTCGAAGAAGCGTTGGAACGATTCGCGATCATCCGCGCCGCTTACGCTGCGTTACTCGTCAGCCATGCCGATGGTGAAATGCGTGGGGAAGGTTACCAGCAGCAGCGTCGTGAGCTTGCAGAACGCTTTCTGGAAATCAAGCTCAATGTTCGCCAGATCGATGTCATGACCGATGCACTACGCGAGCTGACCGAGGAGGTACGTCAGTGCGAGCGGGAGATGATGGAACTGTGCATTGAACGTGCACGTTTCCCGCGTAAAGACTTTGTACGTAGTTACCCCGGTCACGAGAGTGATATTGCCTGGATTGATCAGCAAATTGCAGGTGGCTACACTTATAGTGCTCGTTTGGTTGAGTTTCGTGATGATGTCGTGTCGATCATGAAGCGACTGGCAAACATTGAGAGGCGTGCTGGTTTGCCGGTTGCTGAGATCAAAGAGGCCAGTCGACTGATGTCTATTGGTGAGGCCAAAGCACGACGTGCCAAAAAGGAGATGGTTGAGGCCAACCTGCGTCTGGTGATTTCCATCGCCAAAAAGTATACCAATCGTGGCTTGCAGTTTCTGGATTTGATTCAGGAAGGGAATATCGGCCTGATGAAGGCAGTGGACAAGTTTGAATACCGGCGTGGCTACAAATTCTCTACTTACGCGACTTGGTGGATACGCCAGGCCATTACGCGGAGTATTGCGGATCAGGCACGGACCATTCGTATTCCCGTACACATGATCGAAACCATCAACAAACTCAATCGGATCAGTCGGCAGATGCTTCAGGAAATGGGACGCGAACCGACGCCTGAAGAGTTGGCGGAGCGGATGGAGATGCCTGAGGACAAAATCCGTAAGGTGTTGAAAATTGCCAAGGAGCCCATCTCTATGGAGACGCCCATTGGGGATGACGAAGATTCGCATCTGGGCGATTTCATCGAAGATCGGAACGTAACGGCGCCAGCGGATTCGGCCGTTAACGCGGCAATCCGTGAAGTGGTCGAGGAACTGCTCGATAATGGTTTGACGGCGCGGGAAGCCAAGGTGCTGCGTATGCGTTTTGGTATCGGGATGAATACCGACCACACGCTGGAGGAAGTCGGCAAGCAATTTGACGTTACCCGTGAGCGTATCCGCCAAATTGAGGCTAAAGCGCTGCGTAAACTGCGCCACCCCTCTCGATCGGAGCGTTTGCGCAGTTTTGTGGACGGTGAGGTGACGATCCCGTCGTGACTGATGTTTTTTAGCGGTATCGGGCGTGGGGTCATCGCATTCCACGCCTTTCTTTAGGGCCTGTAGCTCAGTTGGTTAGAGCAGGGGACTCATAATCCCTTGGTCCACGGTTCGAGTCCGTGCGGGCCCACCAAATAAAACCATGTGTCAGGACGTGAGCGGGGGCGGTAGGTTTTGAGTCTATAAGCACCATGTAAGCACTGCCGCATAGACCGCCCAGATCCCGAAGGAACACCTATGAGCAACTATCAAGACCTCGCCGGATTGTCGAGGCCAAGCGCCCAGGTAGCCTGCCTAACAAGGACCGCCGTTGATAATGCGCTCGCCCAGGCCATCCGCTACGCCCACGAACAGCACGTCAAGTAGGTGGCCGTCTGTGATGGCATCCTGTTCTTCGCTGCAGACATCGTTGATGGTGGGTGGAGTCCGCGCGTAGTGTTCGATCTAGCCCAGGAGGAAGCGCCGGTTGATGCGCTCTGGTGGGTGAGCATGGATGGCGTCCACCGTCCTTGTGAGATGCCCGCCGACTTATCGTTGCTGGGGCAGCTTGGTGCCGTTCTATCTGCCGAGGATACTGCTGGCGCTGATCAGGATGCGCTGCTTCATCCGAAGTATCAGATCCCTGCTCGTTGCTTTGCCTATGTGGGCAATCCCAGCAAGACGTCCACCTGGAAGCTGCCCTACCTGTTGGCCGATGGCTCTACCGATCTGAAGCGGTTACCCAAGGCCATCCAGTCACTCTCCAGTAATTATCGTGGCGCAAAAGTGGGCGGCATTCCCGATGAGGCTATTCCGCATGTGTTCCGCCGTCTGGCGGGCGCCGCTACAGCGGAAGGCAAGGTGCCAGCGTCAGGCGTCACGGTCGCGCCCACCTATCAGATGCTTGCAGATATCCTCCAGCAGATGGAACTGGCCGGGGTATAGGGTAAATGCCCAGCAAGGGGCCATATCTGCCCCGTGCTGCCCCCTGAAAAGTGGGGAGGCCACGTTTTTACATCTGAAACACGCCGTTAGTCGCCTGCATTGCGCTCTGCGCCAGTATCGCCTATGTTTCTGATCGGAAGCCCACAAAATGCACGGAAGAACACCATGGCCATCATAACCAAAACCGCCCTTACAGTGGCTAGCTGTTTTTTGATCTTTGATGGGGGCACCACCTTCTACACCGTCAGATCCCATCTGGAAATTCTACGCAAGCGGTGCGTTAACTTGCTGCACGCATTAGTCTGGTCTTTTCTGGGGAAGCCCCCGCAGCCCTCCATGGGGTAGCCCATGGTTGACATCTATCTTTATATTAAGATATATAAACGGACAAAAAATGAATAGACTTTTTATATTTATTAATACGTTAGACACCAGAAATGCATCCACCATTGCAAATGTTTTTAATGAGGCGAAATCTGCCTCAGATGGCTACCATATTGAAATCATAATAACTGGCGAATCTGGAATTATTGCAACAACGCTGGCAGATGAAAGCGGCATTGATGAAAAGTCATTATGCTTAATACACGAAGCCATGAGGTCTGCAAAATCCGCCGGGGTGAAAATCAATATCTGTGAACGATCTATCGAGTGGTGCGGGTTAAATACTGACAATATTATTCCTGAGATAGATAGTATAGTAAACAATAATTACATCACGGAAATAGATCCAATTGACGCCTATGTTATATATCTTTGAATGCGTTTAATTATCGGCCCACACCTCCGACCTGGCCGATGGTCTGGATACTCTTGCCACCCATCTGCTCCATGGCGCCGAATACATGTTCAACGCGCGCCCGCGCTTTAGGGATTCTATGATTGCGCCGTTGCTGGCATTCGGGCAGCGGGTGGTTGCGACCGCCTTTCCGTTGGATACGACTCCGGTAGCCTGAGGCTTTGAGTGGTCCTTCCCGTTCCTGACTGGGATAGCCGCTATCCGCATGCACTTCCGCACTGTATTCCAGTCATCCAGTATGGTTTCGAAATGCCGACTGTCGCAGGCACCACACTTCGTGGCCTGAAGCGACAAGCACTTCCATCGTTTTCCGGTTAAGGTATCATCCAGTGCTATTACTTGCATCCTGACAGAGATCTCTACGCGTGCCCCTTCAAAAACCTGCAGACATTGCGCATGAAGCTCTCCGTCGGATTGCGGAGGCACAACTGCCTCCTACCCCGGAATACTTTGCCAGATTCTATTCGGAAATTGCCCAAACGCCCCCCGCGGCACCATCATCCATAGCCTGGCCGGGCTTGTGCCGCCGCCTGCTCAATGAGTGGGAACGTTCACAGGCGGGGCTTACGCATTTGCAAAAAATAGCGGCCAGAGACCGGGTTCTGGGAGGTAGCGATGCCGAAGAGGTTGCCCGCCAACTGGCGGCCACCATTCAGCAGTGGGAGCGCATGCCCAGCCGACTGCTTCAGCCCGACGCCCCCATCCACCACGGCGATGGCGATTGTCAGCCCTGGCGTCAACTGTGGATTACCAGCCTTCGGCATGCCCTGGGTTCAAAGGTTTGGGAGGCACTCAAGACACACGAAGCATTACTGCAGATCGACGCTTTATTGGCACAAACCGAAACCACACCCGATCAGCTGCTTCCCCATATTCATAAAATCTGGCAGGTCACCGATCAATTCGCACAAGACGATCTGCATATTCGTGAGGGCCTGCAACAACTCATATCGCTGCTGCTCAACAACGTCTCTGATTTGGTTGAGGATGAACGATGGCTTGATGGTCAGATTCATGTGATTCAAGCAATCACCCGCGATGTCCGCAACCCTGCTGGAATTGATCAAGCCATTGCCAGCGTCAAGGAAGTGCTCTTCCAGCAGGACAAACTTAAAAGCGGGGTTCACGAAGCGCGGCAAGCCATTCGCGACTTGATCCATCTGGTGCTGACCACCGTGGATGGGCTGGCGGATCAGAGTGGTCAGGTACACATCCAACTGGAGCAACTTGCTGAAGCATTGAACACAACGGAGGACTGGAAACAAATTCGTCAGATCGTGGCATCGGTCGTGGATACCAGCAAAATCATCAAAAATCATGCTACCGAAACCAGAGATGCGCTACGCTCCGCCAAAGCCCGGCTTCAGGCTGCCCAAGCCAGAATCTACACACTGGAGGAGGAAATGTCTGCGGTCAGCGCCCTGGTTCATGTGGATCCACTCACCGGTGTGTTGAATCGACGCGGCCTGGAAGCCGCTTTTGCGCGCGAGGCCGCTCGCGCGCAACGCCTGGCGCAGCCCCTTGCCATTGCCATTATCGACCTCGACCACTTCAAACGGGTCAACGATATGTATGGTCACGATCTCGGTGATCAGGTGCTCTGCGGCGTAGTTCAAGTCCTGCGCGACACACTGCGGGGGAGTGACACCATCTCCCGCTATGGTGGCGAAGAATTTGTTTTATTGATGCCCGACACCTCACCAGAAGAGGCTCTGGGTATCTTGCAGCGTGTTCAGGAACAACTACACCTGCGCCCATTCCATACGCGTGATTATCCGCTGCATGCCAGCTTCAGTGGCGGCATCAGTGCGCTCAGGCCAGGCCTGACGCAGGATCAGACGATCGCCCTTGCCGATGAGGCGCTGTACCGAGCCAAGCATGAAGGACGGCGGAGAATCTATCTCGCCGCGCAAGCGAATTCGTCGACCTGATGACCGTCTGATTTTTTGCCGAACGTTACGCCGACGGGGCTGAAGGTTTGACGCATCGTGAACACCCATACATGCCTAAAGTTTTTCTTGAAAGACGGGCCTCAGGAGTCAACACTAAAGCAACATGACAGCAAACCAATTTTACCTTGGGCGGCAAGCCATCATCGGGCGTAAGCACGAGTTAGTCGCATATGAATTGCTTTTCAGGTCCAGCACAGACAACACGGCCACACTACTAGATGATGTTGCCGCCAGTGCTGCCGTCATCCAATACGCATTTTCCGACCTGGGCATACAAAAGGTTCTTGGTGAAAAAAAGGGCTTTATCAATTTGTCGGAAACATTGCTGATGAGCAACGTCATCGAGGCATTACCCCAGGATATGGTGGTACTGGAAATTCTCGAGACAGTTCCCCTAACGCCGCGGGTGATTGATCGCTGTCAGCATTTAAAGGGCTTAGGGTACCGACTAGCTCTGGATGATATTATCGAGTTTGCAGAAGGTTATGAAGCCATTCTGCCGCTCATCGACGTGGTAAAGGTGGATGTGCTCGCGATATCTCAGGCCAAAGTCGTGGAGATCCAGCACAAGCTGCGTCCTTTTGCCTGCACATTACTGGCGGAGAAGGTGAATACTCAAGAGCAATACACTTTTTGTAGAAACTTGGGTTTCGATCTGTTCCAAGGCTTTTTCCTCGAAAAACCTACCGTGCTCTCTGGTAAGTCCATACAACCTTCGAACATGGTGCTCCTCAACCTGCTTAGCCTGGTAATGTCAGATGCAGAAACCCATCAGCTGAATGACGCGCTGAAGCAAGCACCGGATATAACTCTGAACCTTCTAAAATTGATCAATTCGGCAGCTTTCCGTTCGCTCGGAAAAATATCCACTGTGCGGGAAGTGATTGTAAAGCTGGGTCGTATCCAGTTGGGTCGATGGATTCAGATCATGGTATTTGCTCAACAAAACGGTACTAACCCCAGCACCAGCACGCTCGTGCATATGGCCGCTGCACGGGGCCACTTTATGGAAGGATTGGCCAAAGCGCTTGGTTGGGCAGAATTAAAGGATCGCGCCTTTATGGTAGGCATGCTTAGCTTGATGGATGTCCTGTTTAACCAACCATTGGTTGAAATCCTTAGCCTGCTTAATCTTGATGATCAGTTACAGGCAGCGCTGCTCAACTACGAAGAAAAACTAGGAGTGCTACTATCCTTGGCAGAGAGCATCGAGCATGGCGAGAACGATGCGGTGCATACTTTGATGGAACGCTTGGGCTTAACGGACTACGATCAACTGAACAGATTGCAAATAGAGGCTATTTACTGGGCGGATAGTCTTTCGGCACTCTGATCAGATCCATCAAAGTGTTGAACATCCCTGTCAGGACGTGCTTTCGCTTCCCGGTGGGCAAGCTGCCGATGCCATACAAGATTTTGGCCAACGAGGATGATGCGTTTCCGAATAGGCCAAGGCAGGATTTAGGGGCCACTGCACCCACTTATCATTTTATTTGGTGCGCAGTACTGGAGTCGAACCAGTGACCTTCGGCTTCGGAGGCCGACGCTCTATCCATCTGAGCTAACTGCGCGTGGGCCAGATTATAGGGAACTCGCCCCGCCGTTGTCCAACCTTTCCTGCGCAACTCCCTGAAAGTCCAGCGCCAGCCAGTACTGCTCGGTGGAGCGCGCGCGCGAGGCTTCCGGCTTGCGTACCACGATCTTCTTGAAGTCCTGGCGCAGCGCCCGGCGCAACGCCTCCGCGCCGGACCCCATAAACACCTTGATCAGCAGCGAACCACCCGGCACCAGCCAGCGATGGGCCATATCCAATGCCAGCTCCGCAAGATCTATGGCGCGCGCCTGATCGACGCTGGCAATGCCGGACATATTGGGGGCCATGTCGCTCATGATCAAGTCAGCGCCATCCGGCAAGGCATCCCGGCAGGCGGCCAGCACGGCATCTTCATAGACGTCACCGCAGATCACTATGGCGCCCGCCACCGGGTCCATAGGCAAACGATCCACCGCCACCAGTCGCCCCTTCCTGCCGATGAGCGGTGCCGCCACCTGCGTCCAGCCACCCGGCGCCGCGCCCACATCCAGCACCCGCATACCCGGACGGATCAGGTGATCCTTCTGCTGAATCTCCAGCAATTTGTAACTCGCGCGCGAGCGATACCCCTCCTTCATCGCGCGCTGCACGAATGGGTCTTTAAAATGTTCCTTCAGCCACTTCTCACTGGATTTACTTCTTGCCAAAACACACCTCCGGGCTTTGACCCCCGCCCTCCGCAAACGTACACTCTGCCGCTACACCATAGCGGCCCAATCAGACTGACGAGGATACCATGCTGGACGCCAAACAAAGACAAACCCTGCGTGGACAGGCGCACGCCCTCAAGCCCGTCGTCATGATCGGCGCCCATGGCGTCACCGACGGCGTCCTCGCCGAACTGGAAGTCGCCATCAACGCCCACGAACTCATCAAGATACGTTTGCCCCAGGTACCCCACGACGAACGGGACGACATGGTAGAGGCTTTGTCCGGCGCCAGTCATGCCGACGTTGTCGGCCGCATCGGGCGCGTACTCATCCTCTACCGCCCCCGCCCGGCCGCCGCGCACAAACGCTGATCGGTGGGCCGGTATAACTTGGCAGCCTGCCCCCGGACCGTTAGACTGTTTCTGAATCGTAACGCCGACCAACGGCCCGGAGCACACCATGGAAGAGCATGCCCCCACAGAAATCCAGATCAGCGTCGAGACGCGCTATCTGCCGGAACAGTCCAGCCCGGAGCAGGAACATTTCGCCTTCGCTTATCAAATCACACTGCAGAATAACGGCCCGCAGACGGCACAGCTCCTCAATCGCCACTGGATCATTACGGACGCCGAGGGCCATATCCAGGAAGTCAAAGGGCCAGGCGTCGTCGGTGAACAGCCGACGCTGCAGCCCGGTCAACGCTTCCGCTACACCAGCGGGTCTGTCCTGTCCACGCCCGTAGGCAGCATGCATGGCAGCTTCGAGTGGGTCAGCGATACCGGGGAGAGTTTTGTCGTCCCTATCCCCGCCTTTCGTCTGGCGGTGGCCACCGTCTTTCATTGAGCCGCCAGAGCCTGCAGCGCGCCTACGCGCTCTGGGCGCCCATTTATAATTCGGCGGTGCGCGCCTTCTCCGCACCCTTGCGGCAACGCAGCCTCAGCAATATTCCGCCGGCGCCCTGTCGCGTCCTGGTCGATGGCATCGGCACCGGGCTGGATATTCCTTATCTGCCTGCCACCTGCGAAGCCGTCGGTATCGACATCACTCACGCCATGCTCCGCCACGCACAAAGCCTGTCTCCCCATTTCCCGCTTATTCGCGCCGACGCCGAGGCTTTGCCCTTCCCGGATGATTGTTTCGATATGGTCGTCATGCATCTCATACTCGCCGTCGTACCCCATGCCGGACGGGCATTCGCGGAAGCCAGCCGCGTCCTCAAACCTGGCGGCCGGATACTGCTCCTCGACAAGTTTGTGCGCCCCGGTGAACGCGCCTTCTGGCGGCGCCTGCTTGCCCCCCTGTCCGGCCCCATTGCCACCCATACCGACCTGGTGTTCGAGGACCTTCTGGCACAACGGCCCGAACTGCAGATCGTCAGCGACCTCCCCGCCGCTGTCGGCGGTTGGTTCCGCCTGATCACCCTGGAAAAAACGCGCGCGGCGCCCACACCGTAGGCATCGCTGGCGACACGAGACAAAAAAATGGCCCGGAACCTTACCTGCGCTCCGGGCCATCTCCCGTCATCCATCCAAAGCGAAGCTTAACTGCCGCCGCGCGATGCCTTTTTACGTTCATTCTCCGTCAGATAACGCTTACGGATACGAATGGACTGCGGCGTCGCTTCCACCAACTCGTCATCGGCAATAAACTCGACTGCCGCTTCCAGCGTCAGTTTAATCGGCGGCGTCAGCATGATGTTTTCATCGGAACCGGAGGCGCGCATATTGGTCAGCTTCTTTTCCTTGAGCGGGTTGACCACCAGGTCGTTGTCACGGGTATGAATGCCGATGACCATACCCTCGTAGACCTTGTCGCCGGGGCTGACAAACATCCGGCCGCGCTCCTGCAGATTGAAGAGCGCGAAACCCACCGCCTCGCCTTCTTCCGCCGAGATCAGCACGCCGTTGTTGCGCGCCGGAATAGTCCCTTTGACCGGACCATAGTTGTCGAAAATATGGCTAATCACCCCGGTGCCGGAAGTCGCCGTCAAAAACTCGGTGTGGAAGCCGATCAGCCCGCGCGCCGGAATCCGGTATTCCAGGCGCACCCGGCCCCGGCCATCGGGGATCATGTCCTGCAACTCGCCGCGGCGGATGCCCAGGCGCTCCATGATGGTGCCCTGATGCTGTTCTTCCACGTCCACCGTCAGCGCCTCATAGGGTTCTTCCCATACGCCGTCTACCTGGCGCTGAATCACCCGCGGCCGCGACACCGCCAGTTCGTAGCCCTCGCGGCGCATGTTCTCGATGAGGATGGTCAGGTGCAACTCGCCGCGCCCGGACACCATGAACACATCGGCGTTGTCCGTATCTTCCACCCGCAACGCGACGTTGATCAGCAACTCGCGATAAAGACGCTCACGCAACTGGCGACTGGTGACAAATTTCCCTTCCCGGCCCGCGAAGGGGCTGGTATTGACCTGAAACGTCATGTTCAGGGTGGGTTCGTCAATGGGTTTCCACGGCAGCGCATCCGGCGCTTCGGGCGCCGCGATGGTGGCGCCGATGGAGGGTTCTTCAATGCCGGTTACAGCGACAATGTCACCCACCGTAGCGCTTTCCCACGGCACCCGCTTGAGGCCATCAAAGCCGAGGAGCTGAAGGATACGCGCCTTGGTCTGGGTCTTATCGACGCCGTGAATAAGGACAATATCCTGCCCCGGACGCATGCTGCCCCGGCGAATGCGACCGACCGCAATACGTCCCACATAGCTGGAGTAATCGAGGTCGGCAATCTGCATCTGCAGGGGACCATCGGGATCGCCTTCGGGCGCCGCCACATGACCGAGGATCATCTCAAAGAGCGGCTTCATGTCACCGGAGCGGACTTCAGGGCTTTCCCCCGCATAGCCCTGCAAACCGGAGGCGTAGATGACCGGAAAATCCAGTTGTTCTTCCGTCGCACCCAGCTTGTCGAAGAGGTCAAAGGTCGCGCTGATGACATAGTCGGCGCGGGCGCCGGGGCGATCCACCTTGTTGATGACCACGATTGGCTTGAGACCCAGTTCCAGCGCCTTGCGGGTAACGAAACGGGTCTGCGGCATCGGGCCTTCAACGGCATCCACCAACAGCAATACGCCGTCCACCATGCCCAGCACCCGCTCCACCTCGGCGCCAAAGTCGGCATGGCCAGGGGTGTCGACGATGTTGATGTGGGTGTCGCCCCACTGCACCGCCGTGTTCTTGGCCATAATGGTGATGCCACGCTCCTTTTCCAGATCGTTGCTGTCCATCACCCGCTCTTCCAGTTGCTGGTGGGCGGCAAAGGTACCCGACTGGCGCAGGAGTTGGTCCACCAGCGTGGTCTTACCGTGGTCCACGTGGGCGATGATGGCGATATTACGGATTTGACGAGCCACTGATATTCCCCAAAAACGGTCATAAGAAAAAACGCAGAGGCCACAAGCCCCGCAGCGGGTTTTCTTATAAAGGTATCCACCCCAAAAAGCAAATAAAAACCGCCCCCGAAGGGGCGGCAATGGAACCGCCGGAGCGGCCCGAAGACTGATTTGAACTTAGAAGCCAGCCTGGAACTGCAGCATCAGGGTGTTGTAGGCCACTCCGTTGATGGGGGCAAAGCCGCCGCCGTTAGGATTGCCATAGAGGTTGTTGATGGAGCCGCCACGGGTCGCCAGGATGTAGTTCAACTGGACTTCAGCCGCATGGGGATTATTGGGGTTCACGAAGTAATTCACGCCAACGGTTGCGTTACCCAGGGTGCCCCGACCATGGACTGCATACTGGTCATAACGCGCGGCAGCCTCGACGTCCAGCCAGTCAGGGGTCAGGGTCATCTCGTACAGGTTGGCAGCGAGCTCAGCATGCCAATCCGTAGCGGCATAAGTGACCGGGGTATACAACGGATTGGTATTCAGGTAAGGCCATGCGGCCACGCCGGAAGCCTTGGTGTAGCCAGCACCGTAGTGGATGCCCATCATCCCACCCTGGACGCCAACGTTCCAACTGGTCAGGTTGTCGGTACCATACCCGTTCTCTGTACCCATACTGCCGCTGACTTCCGCGGTCAACAGGGGACCCATGCTGTACTTCAGCATGCCGGACACGATGTACTTGCCGTTGCCGTTGAGTAATCCACTCTGGCCACCGCCAGCGGTAAGGGTACCGCTGTTACTGAAGGCAGTATAATTGTCCAGTGAGGTATTATCGAAAATACCCACGGCGTAGCCGATGCCGGTACCCATCACGTCGTCGGCATGGAACATGGCACCCGCGGAACGTCCGGGCAACAGGGACTGGTTCATGTTACGGTAGATGAAGGTCAGTTCATTACCCGCAGTGCCGGTATATTCCAGACCTTCCGGGGTCTTGAACTTGCCGACCTGCAACTGTACGAAGGGCACCGGTGCGTAGTTGACCCAGGCATCCATCAGCTGTGCCTGACTACCGCTAAGGCCGCCAAGGCCGTTGTTAAGCAGGCCGTTGCTGTTCGGGGACGAATTGACTGCATTGCCGAGACCAGCATTATCCCAAGCGCCCTGGATGAAGTAAGTCACACCGGGCACCGCCTCACCCTTGAAGCCCAACCGGATACGGTTGGCGCCGAAGACCAGTCCGCTGGACTGTGTGGCTGGAATACCGAATTGCGTGGCGCCGGTGATCTGGGCATAACCGAAAACAACCGGGCCGGTGTCCCTGTTGGAACTGGTCGAAGCGAAAGCAACGCCAGGGACCACAAAAGCCGCCGCAACGGCCAAAGCTACGAGATTCTTTTTCATGACTAAGCTCCTCCTCGAGAGCAATTATTTCAAATACCACGAAGGAAACTATAGCATCGGCGTGAACACTTTGCAACATTTTCACAACACCCTTTTTACAACGCGCAACAAACCTTGTATAGATAAGGCGCCAGCCATTTGACACGGGCCGGTCGCCACGGCTATCATTCGCCCCTCTTTTGGGGGATCGTCTAGCGGTAGGACAGCGGACTCTGACTCCGCTAACCGTGGTTCGAATCCACGTCCCCCAGCCAAATAATAACGCTGACGCGCACTGTCCTCCCCGGGCAGACATTGCTAAACTCAGGGCATGAGCCACCCCCATGCTGATTCTGCGTCCTCCTCTCTGCGCTTCACCAAGATGCAGGGCCTGGGTAACGATTTCGTCGTTTTCGATGGCGTTCGTCAACGGGTCGAACTGCGCCCCGAGGCGATCCGAGCCATAGCCGACCGCCACTTCGGCGTCGGTTGCGATCAAATTCTGCTCGTAGAGACCGCGATGTCTCCCGATGCGGATTTCCGGTATCGCATCTTCAACGCGGATGGCACAGAGGTGGCACAGTGCGGCAACGGCGCCCGCTGTTTTGCCGTCTTCGTGCACCGCGCCGGACTCACGGACAAAGAGCTCATCACTGTCGAGACGCTGGCCGGACGCCTTATCTTGCATCACCAGGATAATGGTGAAGTCACCGTCAACATGGGTGTCCCGCAACTCGCCCCGGCTGAGGTTCCCTTCCGCAGCAATGAAGAAGCGCCCGAATACCTGCTGTCCGTAGGGGACGACACTCTGCGCATCGCCGCCGTCGGCATGGGCAATCCCCACGCGGTGTTGCGCGTGTCCAGGGTGGCCGATGCACCGGTAACCACCTTGGGTCCCCGCGTTGAAACACACCCGGACTTTCCCCAACGCTGCAATGTGGGTTTCATGGAAGTCCGTGACCGAGGCCATATTCAACTACGGGTCTGGGAGCGCGGTGCCGGGGAGACTCTGGCCTGTGGCAGCAACGCCTGCGCAGCAGTCGTCGCCGGTATCCGCTGGGACGAGCTGGATCATGCGGTGGCGGTGACTCTGCCCGGCGGCACCCTACAGATCGAGTGGGCTGGCCTTGGACAACCGGTCCTGATGACCGGCCCGGCGCAAGTGGTTTTTGACGGGGTCTGGCCCTGGTCAAACTGAATCACTGCAACAATGACAGCGAAGGGAGAAACATCATGCAGGATGCAATACTACAGGCCATTGCCAGGAGTTTGAACAGCGATGCAACCCCATTAGCGTTTCTGCACAAGCTCAACGATCAGGAGGGCGAAATGCTGGCACGCCTGATCGCCGCACTGGAGGTGCATAGCGCCGCTGAACGTTACAATGAAACCCATTGGGAGGATGACTGAGTGACCACAACCCCCGAAACGGATGACCGGGCGGATCAGGTCCTCGCCTATCTCCGTCAGCATCCCCAATTTTTGTGGGACCAGGAAGACCTGCTCCATACCCTGACCCTGCCCCATGTCGGGCGCGGTTCGGCCTCCTCCCTGCTGGAGCGGCAGGCACAGATACTGCGCGAGGAAAACGTCCGGCTGCACCAACGCATCAGCGCGCTGCTGAGTGCCGCCCAGCAGAATGCCGCACTCGGCTTGCACCTCTCCGATCTGGCCACCGAACTGCTGCAGACGCCCGATTGTACCGCGACCCTGAATACCGTTATCACCCGTTTGCGGGAGGGCTTTCAGGTCGAGGAAATGGCCTTGATCGCCCGCGCGCCCATGGCCGATCTGCCGCAATTCCTGCCACTGGACCAGGCGGATTTTCAGGAGATTCTAAATGGGTTCCCGCTGTTGCGCGCCGCGACCGGACTGACTCTCAGCCCGCGGCTGCGCAGCACCCTCTTCGGCGCGGCAGGGGCGGGACTGGAGTCCTTCGCTCTGATCCCCCTTGCCGGTGAGCATCTGCAAGGGGGTATTTTGCTCGGCAGTCAGCACCCCGGCCGCTATGCCGAGGACGCTGGGGCCGACCTGCTCGACCAGATTGCCCGCCTCGTCACAGCGGCACTGGATCGCTGTCTGAACCCATGCTGATTGAAACCGCCATTGCCCAATTTATCACAGCACTCCGGCAGAGCGGCAGGGCCAGCCCGGCCACGATCAGCGCCTATGGCCGCGACCTGCTCGCCTGGTCGCGGTTTTCACAGCAACGCGGACAGACGGAGATCGCGCAAATAGATCGCAGCAGTCTGCGCGCCTACCTCGTAGCGGAGCGCAGCCGGGGCGTGGCCATTCGCAGTCTGCGCAGGCATTTCGCGGCATTACGCGCCCTCTATCGCCATCTGCAACATGACGCGCCCGAGCTGCGCAACCCAGTGCAGGGCCTCGCCATGCCCAGGGCGGAACAGCGTCTGCCCGACTGGCTGACGGTGGATCAGGCGCACCTGCTGATGCATCCTGCCGCTACTCCCGAAACGGCGGCGCCCCAAAATTTCACCAGCGTACGTGATCAACTGATCCTGGAACTGTTGTACTCCAGCGCCCTGCGCGTCAGTGAACTGGCAGGACTCAATCTGGGCGATCTGGATCGTCACGGCGGCACCGTGCGGGTGCTGGGCAAGGGGCGCAAGGCGCGTATCGTGCCGGCGGGTCAACCCGCCTGGGTGGCGCTCCGCGCCTACCTCGCGTTGCGCCCGGCAAGTGAGGAAACGGCACTCTTCGTCAATCCACGCGGCCGGCGGCTCAGCGTGCGCAGCATCCAGATGCGGGTCAAAAAGCTGGGGGAGGCCCGACTGAGACAACCGCTGCATCCCCATACCCTGCGCCACAGCGCCGCCAGCCATCTGCTGCAGTCGTCCGGCGACTTGCGCGCGGTGCAGGAATATTTAGGCCATGCAGATATTGGCACGACCGCCATCTATACCCATATGGATTATCAGCAGTTGGCGCGGGTCTACGACCAGGCACACCCGCGGGCACGGCGTGGCGACCAGGATACGAAGCACTTTGAGGGGAAAGTATGACAGATTCGCAGCAAATGCACGGGACGACGATTCTTTGTGTCCGACGGGGTGCCAATGTGGTCATGGCCGGAGATGGCCAGGTGACCCTCGGCAATACGGTGATGAAGGGCAACGCCCGCAAGGTGCGCCGCATAGATCCGGGCGTACTGACCGGTTTTGCCGGGGCTACGGCGGATGCTTTTACCCTGCTGGAGCGTTTTGAGGCCAAACTCAAGGCCCATCCTGGCCAATTGGCCAAGGCCGCAGTGGAACTGGCCAAGGAGTGGCGCACTGACCGGGTACTGCGCCGTCTGGAGGCCATGCTCGCCGTCGCGGATGAAAAACAAAGCCTGATCATCACTGGGCAGGGCGACGTACTAGAGCCCGAACATGGTATCATCGCTATTGGTTCCGGCGGGCCTTACGCCCTGTCAGCGGCGCGTGCCCTACTGGAAAACAGCGACATGCCCGCCCGTGAAGTCGCCAAACGTGCCTTGGGCATTGCTGGCGATATCTGCATTTACACCAACCACAACCACACGATTGAAGAACTATGAGCATGTCTGAAATGACCCCCCGCGAGATCGTCCAGGAGCTGGACAAGTACATCATCGGCCAGTCCGAGGCCAAGCGTGCCGTGGCCATTGCCTTGCGCAACCGCTGGCGGCGCGGGCAGGTGCCACCGCCGCTGCATCAGGAAATCACCCCCAAAAATATCCTCATGATCGGGCCTACGGGAGTAGGCAAGACGGAAATCGCCCGGCGTCTGGCGCAACTCGCCAATGCCCCCTTCATCAAGGTAGAAGCCACCAAATTCACTGAAGTAGGTTATGTGGGCAAGGATGTGGAATCCATCATCCGCGATCTGACCGAAACCGCCGTAGAAATGGTCCGCAGCGAACGTCAGGCCGCGCTGCACCAGCGTGCTGAGGAGCTCGCCGAGGAGCGGATTCTTGACATCCTCATCCCCGGTCCGCGCGACAGCAGCATACCGCGCAGCGATGAGGGCACTCGCCAGAAGTTCCGCAAGATGCTGCGCGAAGGCAAGCTGGATACGCAGGAGATCGAGATCGAGGTGAGCGCCCCCAAGGGCGGTGTAGAGATCATGGCCCCGGCGGGCATGGAAGAAATGACCAACCAGCTCCGCGACATGTTCTCCAACATGACGTCGGGCAAAACCAGCACGCGCCGGGTCACGGTACCCGAGGCGCAGCGCCTGTTGACGGACGATGAAGCCGCCAAGCTGGTCAATGAAGAGGAGGTCCGCGCTCTGGCAGTGGAACGGGTGCAGTCCGGCGGCATAGTGTTCATTGATGAAATCGACAAGGTGGCGGTGCGCTCTGGCATGCAGCAAGGTTCTGACGTCTCCCGTGAGGGGGTACAACGCGATCTGCTGCCACTGGTGGAAGGCTCCAATGTGAGCACCCGTTACGGAGTGGTGAAGACCGATCACATCCTCTTCATTGCCTCCGGCGCCTTCCACCTCAGCAAACCCTCAGACCTGATTCCCGAACTGCAGGGCCGCCTGCCTATTCGCGTGGAACTGGAAGCCCTCAGTGCAGCGGATCTGGTGCGGATACTGCAGGAGCCGGAGAATGCGCTAGTCCGGCAGTATAGTGCCTTGCTGGCCAGCGACGGGCTAACCTTACACTTTACCCAGAATGGCGTGCAGCGTATCGCCGAAATTGCCCAGCAGGTGAATGAACGGGTGGAGAACATCGGTGCTCGGCGATTACACACTGTCATGGAGCGGTTGCTGGAAGAGGTGGCTTTTGTCGCACCGGACGGCAGCACTACAGCCCTGGAAGTCGACGCCGCCTATGTGGACAGTCGCCTGAAAGATCTGGCGCAGGACGAGGATTTGTCCCGCTATATTTTGTGATGGGGTGACTGCACAAGCGGGGTCAGGGCTTTATGTAGAGGGCACCTGCCCCCTGGGCGTCGGCAATGGCAATGATTCCGGCGGGAACCAGTTGGCTGCCCGCCGGGCGGTCATCTGGATCCAAGCCAAGATTATGCAGGCTGTTTTCACAAAAATCGACGCGCACTCCGGCACTGATGCGTTCTTCCATCTCGCGCCGCCAGTGGCCCTTCGCCCAGAGGGACACAGGCGCCTGACCATTCGCGATGACCCGCAGGCTCCGCTCCAGAGCCGCTGCCTGGGCATTACGAACATTGGCCAGCAGATTAGGCCAGCGACCGGCATCGTCGACGTGAAAAAGCAGTATGGCGCTCAAACTGCCGCCGTCGTCGTGAGCATCTGTTGACGCAACTTGCCCATACTGCTTTTTTCCAGCTGCCGTACCCGTTCTGCCGAAACGCCCAGTTCATCGCCCAACACCTGCAAGGTCTTGGGGTCTTCGCTCAGCCAGCGGTTTTCAATGATGTAGCGATCTCTCTGGGGGAGAGCTGACAACGCCGTGTGCAGGGCCTTGTGCTGATGCCGATCCCAGTCCCGCTCCGCCAGTTGCTCTACGGGCGACCCGGTGGGATCCGCCAGATCAAGGACACGTCCGCCCTCTCGTTCTTCATCCGGTTCGAGGTTGAGCGAGTAGTCGTAACCGGACATCCGCCCTTCCATCTCCAGTACCTGCGCCTGGGTAACGCCCAGATCGTCCGCAATGGCGGCGCTTTCCTCGCCACTCATCCAGCCAGCATGGGTGCGGCTGGAGCGGAGGTTGAAGAACAGTTTGCGCTGCGCCTTGGTAGTGGCCACTTTGACGATACGCCAGTTACGCAGGATGAATTCGTGAATCTCCGCCTTGACCCAATGCACCGCAAAGGAGACCAGACGTACGCCATGATCCGGGTCGTAGCGCTTCACCGCCTTCATCAGGCCGATATTACCTTCCTGAATCAAGTCGGCTTCCTGCAATCCATATCCCCGATAGCCACGCGCTACCCGCACCACAAAGCGCAAGTGGCTGAGCACCAGATCCTTGGCCGCGTCCACATCGTCGTGATCACGCAGGCGCAGGGCCAGGTCACGCTCTTCTTCCGGCCGCAGCAGCGGTTGGGCGTTCACAAAACGCAGGTAGGCGGCCAGCCCGTCAGGGCCGACCAAATCTCTACTGGCTATCGCAAGTTCTTTCATGGCAATCCTCATGCACCGTCATGCGTCATTTGACTCCGAATACCGCTGCATGTTCCGTTTTGCGGAGCCCGACTTCAGGAAAAAGTATGGTCGAGGTGCCGCCCCACTGCAAGGCGCGACCCCAACCAACCGAGAAGCGCACTGGCGGCGATAAGAATAAGACCCTGCCCGGAATTCAGACCCAGCAAATGGAACCGGGTCCCGTAGAGTTCCGCCAATCGTTCCACCGGTCCCTGCAAAACAGTTACCGTAATAGCGACTATGATCCAGGCAATCACCCCGGCCACCGCCCCCTGAAACAGGCCCTGATACAGAAAGGGACGGCGAATAAAGGCGCGGGTAGCGCCTACCAGGCTCGCCACATCGATTTCGTCGCGCCGCTGGGCGATGTGCAGGCGGATCGTGTTACCCATGACCAGGATGGCGCCCACGGCAAGTAATCCGGCGAGAATCCAGACTGCACGCTTCCCTAAGGCAAGAATCGCCTGCAAACGCGCCACCCAATGCAGGTCTGATTGCGCACTGGCTACTCCCGGTTGCTGGCCCCAAGAGGCTACCAGTGTTTGCAGCGCAGATGGATTCTGCGCCAGCGGGTTCAGTTCGACCACAAAAGACGCCGGTAAAGGATTTTCACCTAAGGTCTGTATGGCCGCCGTCATTCCGGCATTGCGCTCGAACTCCGTCAGCGCCGCCTCTTTGCCCACATAACGCACACTCACCACCCCGGTGCTGCGTTCGAGCAAGGCCTGGAGGTTCTGAATTTCTGCGGCAGAGGCGTCCTGATGCAAAAAGAGAGATATCTGCGCTTGATCCCGCCAGTGCCCCAAGAGTTGCTGGAGATTGTTGAGGGCAGCAAAAAGGCCCACCGGAAGCGCCAGAACGATAGCCAGCGCCAGCACAGTCATGAGCGTGGCTACAGGCTGCTTGGTCAGCGTATTCAGCGCACTTTTAGCCGCTTCCAGACGAATATGGAAATTCACGCCTTGTCCTCCTCAGGAGTGTGCAGACGGCCCTGTTCCAGGTGAAAGACCGGCAGGCCGAGGCGGTTGACTTGCGATTGATCGTGGGTAGCCACCAACACGGTCGTTCCGTGGTGATGGAAGTCGCGGAAGAGATCAAGAATCTCCGTACTCAGGGAGTTATCCAGATTGCCCGTCGGTTCATCCGCAAGCAGAATTTCCGGAGTATGGACGATGGCACGGGCAATGCCCACACGCTGCTGCTCACCGCCAGACAGGATCGCGGGCAAATCCTGCGCGCGATCCCCCAGCCCCACCTTCTCCAACGCCGCCCGTACCCGGCTTTGTATCTGCCGGCCAGTAAGGCCTCCCACCTGCAAGGTCAGCGCTACATTACTGAACACATCGCGATCCATTAGCAGCTTATGGTCCTGAAATACGACACCGATCCGCCGCCGGTAGGCGGGGATATGACGGCGCCGAAGGGTGGAGATATCGACACCATTGACCATCAGCGTGCCGCGACTGACATCCTCCAAACGCAGAAGCAGCTTGAGTAGCGTACTTTTACCGGCACCGGAAGGCCCCGTCAGCAGGGCCATCTCGCCTTTATGCAAATGCAGATTCACCTCTCGAAGGACGTGATGCCGTCCCGGATAATGCTTGGTGACGTTGACAAACTCGATCATGACTTCGACTCCGCAAAAAGGGCATCGACAAAAGATTCGGGGTCAAAAGGACGGAGATCTTCGACCTGCTCACCAACACCGATATAGCGAATGGGGATGGACACGGCCCTGGCAATGGCCGCCACCACGCCACCTTTGGCGGTACCATCCAGCTTGGTGATGCAAATACCCGTCAACCCTACCGCATCGTGAAACTGACGCACCTGATTAAGGGCATTCTGGCCGGTACCGGCGTCCAGCACCAGCCAGATCTGCTGTGGCGCCTCCGGGTCCTGTTTACCAAGGACCCGCTTGATCTTCTTCAGTTCTTCCATGAGATGGCCCTGGGTATGAAGACGTCCGGCAGTATCGGCGATGAGCAACTCGCTGCCGCGCGCACGTGTCGTAGTCAGCGCATCAAAGATTACGGAAGCACTGTCGGCGCCCGTCCCCTGCGCCACCACAGGCACCTGCACCCGTTTACCCCAGCCCTGCAACTGCTCCACGGCGGCGGCGCGGAAGGTGTCTCCGGCAGCGAGGACAATACCGAAATCCTCCGCCTTCCAGTGCGCAGCCAGCTTGCCGATGGTGGTCGTTTTGCCCGCCCCGTTGATACCCACCATGAGCAACACCTGGGAACGCCCCTTCTCGGGTGACCAGGGTTGCGCGCGGGGACGCAGGATGTCGAGAAGCGACTCGCGCAATGCCGCCTGGAGTGCGTTGGGGTCCGTGAGTTCCTTGCGACGCACCCGCTCCGTCACGCTGTCCATGATTTCACGGGTTGCAGCGGCGCCCAGATCAGCTTGCAGCAGTAAGGCTTCCAGATCATCCAGCAATTCTGCATCAATGACCTTTTTGCCAAGTACCAGACGCCCCATACCCTCGACCAGTTGTTCCCGGCTTCGGGTCAGTCCTTGTCGAAGACGGGAGAAAAGCCCTTTTCCGGGCGTATCGGAAAGGGCTTCTGCCTGGGTCATAGCTTCCGCTGTAGCTGGCTCCCCAGCAACTGGGGAGATGGTTTCTACAGACGACGTTTCCCCCGCAGGAAGGCTTTTGTTACGCTTGAACCAGTCGAACGCCATTGAGTTAAGCAGACCTCAGACACTATGAATTTTTACATTATCCACCGAAGGGCGGGATCGAACAATGCGCACGATGGCGCACCATGCCATGAGCGGCGTTTCTTGTCGCGAAATCGGCCCGCATGAGCGTCTCTATTATTGCGGGTCGTCATCGCGGCCGACGGTTGCTCACCCCGACCGGACTTTCCTTGCGCCCCACACCGGGCGCTGTGCGCGAGACACTGTTCAATTGGCTGGGCGGACGGGTGACCGGGGCACGGGTGCTGGATCTTTTCGCAGGTAGCGGCGCACTAGGACTGGAAGCCTGGTCACGCGGCGCACAAGAAGTCGTTTTCATTGAGAAAAACCCTCAGCACCGCCAGCTCTTGTCCCGGAATCTGGCGACCTGCGGAGTAGCGGCTCCGCAGTTGGCGGGTCTGGATGCACTGGAATACCTGCAACATGGCACCCGACCCTTTGATATCGTCTTCGCTGATCCACCCTTCGACCAAGGCTGGCCAGCGCGGCTGGCCCCGATATTGTGGAAGGGAAAGCAGTTCGCTGCGGAAGGCTGGCTGTATCTGGAGACCTCCGCCGCGGAGCAGTGGGGTGACACTTTAATTCCCAGCCATTGGCAAGTTCATCGGCGGGGCCGCTGCGGTGATTCGTACTACGTACTTTATATGATTTCTCTGGAGCATTCCCATGACTAGGCCCAACATAGAGCGCCGGATCATTTATCCGGGCACCTTCGATCCCATCACCAATGGTCACGAAGATCTGGTGCGGCGGGCAGCGACGCTATTCGACGAGGTCGTAGTGGCGGTAGCCGCCCAAACGGCGAAAACGACCATTTTCCCTCTCGCGGAACGGGTCGCGCTCGCTGAGGCAACTTTAGGCGGGATTCCGGGAGTGCGGGTACGGCCATTTCCTGGCCTGCTGATTCACCTGCTTCAGGAGGAAAAGACGCACCTGATCCTGCGCGGGCTGCGCGCCATATCGGACTTTGAGCATGAGTTTCAACTGGCTTCCATAAACCGGCGCATGGATGCCCGGATTGAGACACTTTTCCTGATGACCTCCGATCAGCACACCTTTCTCTCTTCCAGCCTCGTGCGTGAAATCAGCCGACTAGGGGGGGATGTGGATGCCTTCGTCCAGCCCGCTGTGGCCACCGCCTTAAAGCAGCATTCTCGTATCGGCATAGACCCCAACGCTGCAGAAAAGTAGAATATGAAGTTGCCTTGAGGAGTATAGAATGTCCCTACTCATTAACGATCAGTGCATTAATTGCGATGTCTGCGAGCCGGAATGCCCCAACAATGCCATCAGCATGGGTGCACAGATCTACGTCATCAATCCCAATCTGTGTACGGAGTGTGTCGGTCATTACGACACCCCCCAATGCATGGAGGTCTGCCCCGTCGACTGCATCCTCAGCGACCCCGACCATGCAGAGTCGCCGGAAGCCCTGGAACAAAAATTTCTGCGGCTTACGGGGCAGTGCTGACCGGCTCCCGCAACAGATGGAGCAATGGCGCCGAGAGACGGTCGAGACGAGCCATTTGCTCCTGCGCAATCTGCAGGCTCTGCTGTAGTTGCTGAATGCGGGTATCAATATTGCCCATGGTTTGAGCAATACTTTGCAGCGCATTGAGTTCCTCTTCGGCATTGTCATGAAAAACCTGCAGCTGCTGGTTCATGACCGCCATGATCTCATCTACCCAGGTCTCTGCTTCCCGTCTGGTTTCGACGACGAAATCGCGGGTTCGACTGGCTACGGTCAAGAAGGCTTTACGCACTACGGCACTCTGGGTGTTCATGGCGATCTCCAGCATCATCCCAAATCGCTCATAATTTTCCGCCATATCAATGAGCTCCGCCCGCCGCGGCATAATGGCATAGGGCACCGTCCGCAACGCGGGTAAACGATAACGGTTCTGTAGCGCTTGATACTCCCCGGCCACCAGTACCGACACCTGCTGCGCACCCTGTAGCGCCTTGTCAAAATGGGCTATAGCTTCCTCGAAGAATAGCCTGAAACGTTCGACGATACCTGCCGTCGTCCATACGGAGAGCATCTCCGCTTTGGCGTTGCTGATTACGAAATCAAAGGAGGCAGGAGCCAAGGGGACGAGCAGACACTCCTCAACCGCCTGACGAAAAGCCGCCTTTTTTTCCTCGAAGGCGTGCCGGTCTTTCTCAAAGCTTTGGAGCAACCGCTGATGCTGTGCCACCAGTTCGGGTACTTTCTCAGCAGTCCGATCCTTGAGGCTGCGCACACTCTCCATCTGCGCCGTGATTCTATTCATTTGCTCATGCAACAGATTCTTCTGATCCATAACGACGCGCTCTACCTGGGCCCGGCATTTAGCCTGTATGGCCTCCTGCCGTGCGGGCAGCAGCACTCTGGCGATGGAACGCTCCAAGGCTGCCATCCCGCTGCGTTCAAGCAATTCCGGGTCCTGGCGGATTCTGGCAACGAGCCCCTTCTGACCGGAAACCGGGATAACCTGCTCACGAGGAATACGCAGTCGTTCCGCCGTTTTGTCCACCTGCTGTCCAATTTCTGCCACCACGCCCGACCAGTCACGCAATTCGTCCCAGAGGGTATCAATCTTGTTGAGGAGCACTATTTGCTTCTGGTGTGCATTACGTATCAGATACTGGTCCCAGATGGTCAGGTCGCTTTGAGTAACGCCCGTGTCAGCACCTAAAACAAAAATTATGGCATCGGCATCGGCGAGCATACCGAAAGTCAGTTCGGGCTCAGCGCCGATGGCGTTGAGGCCAGGGGTGTCCAGCACCGTGAGACCAGCATCCAGCATAGGATGCGCCAGATAAAGCAAGGCGTGACGCCAGCGCGGAACCAACACCTTACCTAGGCCACAGGAGGGGCAAACCGTGCGCTCGCGGTCTTTGGGCGTACGGTTGAGCGGCGGGCAGAGTCCAATGCGACGAGCATCCTCGATCGTCACACAAACTGTTTCCGTAAGATGAGCCAACGCCTGGCACCGTTCATTTTTTTCTTCCAGCACCAGCGGCAATCGCGTCCACGCGCTCCCTGCCCTTTTGAGTTTTTCGATGCTGACATCAAGACTACGGCTGGCAATGGGCAGGAGTTGCAAACCGGGCCGCCCCTGTGGCGCGCCGCGAATCTCCACCGGACACATGGTCGTCTGACCGGAACTGGAGGGCAGCAGACGCGTCCCCATATCCGAGAAAAAGAGGGCATTAATCAGTTCGGTCTTGCCGCGCGAAAACTCACCGACAAAAGCGATACGCAGGCTGTCCTGCTCCGTTTCATAAGCCACAGTTTCCAGTTGCAGCATGGTCCCACTGGGCAGCAAGCCCAGATCGGCCGTCAACGCCGCCATTTCATGAAGACCGGCAATGACTTTTTGCCGCCAACCATTCAACGCGCGCAGCCCCTGCAGAATAGGGGACGCCTCTAACAAATGCTCTTCACTCATGCTTACTCCCGACTGGTCAGCGCTGACATTGGGAACAATAAGTCGTCGCCCGGCCGCTGATACGGATGCCGTGTAACTGCGCACCGCACTGCGTACAGGGCTCCCCTTCTCGTCCATACACCGCAAGAGATAGTCGAAAATAGCCGTTTCTGCCATCGGGCCGGGTGAAATCGCGCAGAGTCGTTCCACCCTGGGCAATAGCTGCCTGCAGGACATCACGCACGGTCTGCACCAGCTTCTCATAGCGCGGCAGGGCAATACGCCCCGCATGGCGGCGCGGATCGATACCTGCCACAAACAAAGACTCATTGGCGTAAATATTACCGACGCCGACGACGATGTGGGCATCCATGAGGAAGGATTTAACCGGTATCTGCCGGTTTCGGCTTCGCTGATGCAGGTATTCCGCCGTAAAGTCATGGCCCAGAGGTTCTGGCCCCAGATGTCGGAGGAACGGATGCTGGTCGGGATCGGCGAGCCAGCATACGGCTCCAAAACGGCGCGGGTCGTGGAAGCGCAAGCACAGGTCGCCGGCAAAAAGCAGATCGACATGATCATGCTTCTGCACCGGGGTGCTTTGCGGGAGGACACGCAGGTGCCCGCTCATCCCCAGATGGATCAAGATCGCGCCCTGTTCCAGGTCAAGCAGAAGGTATTTGCCCCGTCGCCGCAGGTTCAGCAGACGCTGCCCGGCCACCCGCCCGGCAAGATCGGCGTTCACCGGCAGACGCAGGCGACCATCCCGTACCACGGCCCCCTCCAGGCGCTGTCCCAACAGATGAGGGGCGATACCCAGTCGGGTGACTTCGACTTCGGGCAACTCGGGCATGGTTAAGTCCTTGTTCCGCTGCTCACGCGTTCACGCCCGGCCAGATCACCGCAGGTTCGCACCGCGCTGAAGCCGGCGTTGATGAGCAGACCACGCACCGCGTTCCCCTGATCAGGACCATGTTCTAGCAACAGCATGCCGTGCCGCGAGAGGCGCTCATGCGCGCCCGCAATGATGCGTTCCAGGCATTCCAGACCGCTGGGACCAGCCACCAGAGCATCCCAAGGCTCATGACGCAAATCAGGAAGATGGGGGTCACCATCGGCCAGGTAAGGGGGGTTGGCCACAATCCGGTCAAAACGCAAAGTGCTATCCACCGGCGCGTACCAGTCGCCCTCCAACCAGTGTACCTGCGGCGCCAGAAGCGCACCATTGGCGCGCGCGACCTGTAATGCCGCCGGGCTGCGCTCCACGGCCCAGACTTCCGCCAGAGGCCGTGCCTGGGCAATGGCCAATGCAATGGCCCCTGAGCCTGTACCAAGATCGAGCACCCGTGATGTGCCCTCCTCTACTAATCCCTCCAGAGCCTGGGTCACCAGCGTCTCCGTATCCGGGCGAGGGATGAGCACCGCAGGAGCCACGCGCAGATCCAGCCCGTAGAAAGACCATTCGCCTAAACAGTAGGCTAATGGTACACCCGCCCGGCGTTGCGTGAGCAGTGCACTAATCCGTGCCTCCTCCTCTGAAGAAATGGGCCGCAATGCATTGCGTAGCAGCGCCGCCCCCTCCAGCCCAAGGGCGGCAGCCAGCAGCCAGCGTGCTTCCTGCTCGGGCTGATCACTCAGCACCCGCAGCTGTTCGCGCAGATCATGCTGCCAATCGCGCAGACTGCGCGACGGATGGTGCGTTACGCCCGAATCAGAGATCATCACCCAGATGCTGCAGGAGATCGGCCTGATATTCCTTGATCAGCGGTTCGATAACCGCATCGAGATCCCCCGCCAGCACCGCCTCCAACCGGTACAATGTAAGATTGATACGATGATCGGTGATCCGCCCCTGCGGAAAGTTGTAGGTACGGATACGCTCGGAGCGATCCCCGGAGCCCACCAGCAGGCGCCTGGTCTGGGCCGCCGCACTTTGCTGCTTCTCCTGCTCCTGCTCCAGCAGACGCGCCTGCAACAGCGCCATGGCCCGCGCCCGGTTTTTGTGCTGGGAGCGGTCTTCCTGACAGGCGACCACCAAACCGGAGGGGATATGGGTGATGCGGATAGCGGAGTCGGTCTTGTTGATATGCTGCCCGCCCGCACCACTGGCCCGGTAGGTATCAATGCGCAAATCGGCGGGATTGATGGTGATCTCGCTCACCGTATCCACCTCAGGCAGCACCGCTACCGTACAGGCGGAAGTATGGATACGGCCCTGCGCCTCGGTCTCCGGCACCCGCTGCACCCGATGCCCGCCCGACTCGAATTTCAGGCGGGAATAAGCGCCGCGACCGCTGATTTCCAGCACGATTTCTTTGTACCCACCACGTTCCGAATCGGAAGCGGAAAGAATGACCACGGCAAAACCTTTACTCTCTGCGTAGCGGGTATACATTCGGGCCAGCACTCCCGCAAAGAGTGCTGCCTCCTCACCACCAGTCCCCGCCCGTATTTCCACAAAGACATTACGATCATCATTGGGGTCCTTGGGCAGCAGGCGCACTCGCAGGGATTCTTCGAGCTGATCGAGTTCTGCCTGTGCCAACGCCACTTCTTCACTGGCCATGGCACGCAGTTCCGCATCTCGTTCTTCCATCAGCATGCGCTCAGCCTCGTCTCGATCCCGCTGTCGCTGCTCATGACGGCGAAGCAGATCCAGCACCGGGCTAATTTCTCCCAGTTCTTTGGAAAGACTTTGAAAACGCTGTGCGTCGCTCGCCACATCCGGGCTCGCCAGCAACTGACTCAATTCATCAAAACGAAAAGCCAACTGCTCCAGTTGGCCTTGCAAACGCGGGCTGAGACTCATCCTTCGGCGTCACTGAGATGGAACAGAATATCCAGCGCCGCGACGAGACTTTCGTTGGTCGCGTCCTGACAAGGCTGGCGAAGGGTCGCAATGGGGTCGTGAAGCACCTTATTCATCAAGGCCTTGGAGAAGGCGTCCAGTACCGCATGGGGGTCCTGCCCCTGATCCAGGTAACGCATAAAACGCCGTACCTCTTCCTGGCGCCGATCCTCCACATGATCACGCAAGCGGCGGATGGCGGGCACCACATCCAGACTCTCCCGCCACTGCTGGAACTCACCGACCTCCTCGGCAATGAGCAGTTCTGCCACCGCTGCCGCCTCGCGGCGTGCACGCATGCCCGCTTGAGCGATATCGTTCAGATCATCCAGCGTGTAGAGAAAACATTGCTCTACACCTTCCACTTCCGGGGCAATATCCCGGGGTACGGCGAGATCCACCAGCATCAGATCACGCTGCGCCCTCCGCATCATGGCCGCGGAGACCGTTTCCAGCGTGACAATCGGCAGCGGACTTGCCGTGCAACTGACCACCACATCGGCGTCATGCAGGAGCTCCGGGATAGCCTCCAGAGCATGAGCATTGCCAGTGAATTTCTCGGCCAACAGCTGCCCGCGCTCTGCACTGCGATTGGCTACGGCAAAACTCTCCACCCCATGCTCGCGCAGATGGATCGCCACCAGTTCGATGGTATCCCCGGCGCCGATCAACAATACCGA
This sequence comes from Acidithiobacillus sp., assembly GCF_023229925.1. Lineage (NCBI taxonomy): Bacteria > Pseudomonadati > Pseudomonadota > Acidithiobacillia > Acidithiobacillales > Acidithiobacillaceae > Acidithiobacillus > Acidithiobacillus sp. The sequence goes on from NZ_JALNYM010000001.1 coordinate 1,152,667, forward strand.
CTTGCCTTCCAGACTGCCCAGCAACTGTTTGGCCAGACTCACGGCGGCATAAGCCACACTGACCGGGGCTGAACTGATGGCAGTCTCCGATCGCACCCGTTTCGCCACGCGGAAGGTCCAATGCAACAGGCGATTCAGCACCGGCCCGGCAGCACCATTATCCGCAGCCGCCTGATAGGCATCCTTGACCTGACCAAGGATCTGCGGCTCTCCGATAATCATGGAATCCAACCCGCAGGCCATGCGAAACAGATGACGCACGGCCTCTGCATCGCTGGAAGTATAAATATGTCCATCCAGCAATCGCGGGTCCACGCCGTGGAAGTGACAAAGCCAGTCCTGCAAGGCCTGGCGATGGTAGCCCTGCCCGCCGTGGAGGTAGATTTCCGTACGGTTACAAGTGGATACGATCAACGCTTCCGTGGCCAGTCCTTGCTCCAGCAAGTCGCGGTGGGCCGTAGCCAGATTCTCCGGAGAAAAGGCGACTTTTTCCCGGACCGCGATAGGGGCAGTATGGTGACTCAAACCAAGACAGAAAATAGCAGCGACCGTCCCTGCAGAGCGACGATTAGGGGGCTGAATTGTCGCCGACGCCGGGCAGGATTGCAAGCCAGGTTCCTAGCGGTTATTGTGCCTGCTGGCGAAAAAACGCGGAGAAAAGACAGATGAGGAGCAGGCTTGGGGGCATCGCGGCGGGTATTGTACTTAGCCTCGCCACCGGAGGTGCAGCCGCCGACTCCGCTTCGGATGGCATGACCGGGAAGCAACTTTACTATCTGTTAGTCGCCGAATTCGCCACCGTGCAACAGGAACCACAATTGGCCGTTTCGGCCTGGCGGGAAGCCGCCAAACTGGCGCCGGAAGCCAATGTCCTCGGGCGCGCCACACAAATCACCGCGCAATTCGGTGATTTTCCCGGCGCTCTGCAGCTCGCCAAACGCTGGCGGGAGACCGCGCCAGGGAGTGCCCAAGCAGATCAGTTTGAAGCCGCGCTGCTCCTCACCACGGGTCAGGATGAGCAAGCCATTCAATTACTACAGGCAACACTTGCCCGCTTTCCTGACGACCCGAAAGTCACCCTGCAGCTCGCTGAATTACTGGTGGCCCACGGGCGTAGCGGTGAGGCACGGCGATTGTTGAGCGCACTGGCAGACAAAAACCCGAAATCTGCAGCCGCCTGCTATGCGCTCGGACGTCTTGATCTCAGTGAAAAACGACCAGAACACGCTATTCCTTGGCTGGAGAAAGCCCTCAACCTTCGTCCGAACTGGCAGGAAGCGGCCATCAGTCTCGCCGAAGCGCAGCAAGCTACCCTGGGTCCTGCCGTCGCTTTGCGTAGCATTCAAAGTTTCACTGCCAGTTATCCGGCGGCCACGCTCGCTCGTCAATATCTGGCTGCGCTCTACCTCAAAATGGGTGGCCTGACACAGGCCTATCGCCTCTACCAGGACATGGCGCGACAGCATCCCGATGACCCCGATATCCTCCTTTCTCTCGGCCTTATGGACATCGACCGAGGTAACTGGAAGAGCGCAGAAGCCGCTTTGCAGCGCGCCCGCGATCTGGCGCCCCAGTCCCCCGCACCGCTTTACTATCTGGGGCGCCTCTACGAGGCACAGAATCGTTGGACAGAAGCATTGCAGTGGTACCAGCGCATCCACTCCGGCCCTCTTTATCCTGAGGTCGAACTGCGCAGCGCCCGCGTGGAATACCTGCTGGGCCAGCATGACAAAGCCACCAAAAAACTGCGAGCACTGGCGACCGCGCACCCGCAGGACGCACAAATCCCGCTGTTGGAAGCAAACCTGCAGCAAAATAGCGGCCACCTTCATCAGGCCCTGCAGGTGGTCAGTGAGGCCTTGCAGCGCATGCCGGACGAACCTGGGCTCTGGTACGCCCAAGGCGCCATCTATGAGCAACTGAAAGACTATCCGGCCATGGAAAAAGCCATGCGTACGGTTATCCGCCTCGCGCCGGACCATGCACAAGCCTACAATTTCATTGGCTACAGCTTGGTCGAGCGGCACAGCGATCTGGCCGAAGCGCAAAAATTACTGACCAAGGCGCTGAGTCTGGACCCGGACAATCCCGAAATTCTGGATAGCGTCGGCTGGCTGCATCACGTGCGGGGCGACAACAAACAGGCTCTGGAGTATCTGCAAAGAGCCCATACAGCTTTACCAGACGATGCCGATGTGAGTGCACACCTCGGACGCGTCCTCTGGTCACTGGGGCGCCACACAGATGCCCGGCAGGTCTGGCAAAGCGCGCTGCAAAAGCATCCGGACGATGCCACCCTCAAAAGCGATCTTGCCCGCTAGCCATGAGAATCCTTTATCCCAGAGCACTCACCCGGCGCCCGGCCAGGAGACCCATCCGCATACTGGTTGCGCTCCTGCTCACCGGCGTGCTATCCGCCTGCGCCACCACACCTCTCATCCAGCCGCCCACCCACGTCATCCTGCCAACGACCGAGAGAAATCAAGTCGTCGCCAGCCTGAAATATTGGCAAGCCAGTGGGCAGGCCGCTCTCAGCACACCCAAAACGAGCGAAGATTTCGGATTCCGCTGGAAGCAGTCCCCCCGACACCAGGAACTTTCCATTTACGACGCGCTCGGCCGTACGGTTGCCCGTATCGAAGCCGACCCACAAGGGGCGCATCTGCAGCTGGCCAATGGCGAGACACGACAAGCGGACAATCTGGGTGCCCTCCTCGCGCTGGTCCTCCATGTCGATCTGCCCGCGAGTGAATTACCAGACTGGATACTTGGCCTGCGCAACGCGACGGCAACCGAACAACTGAATCCAGACGGCCTGCCGGAAGTACTCCACAGCGGCCCCTGGCAGATCCATTATCTCCAATATGCGCCGATAGGCGGACTGACCATGCCCAAGCTGCTCCAGGCCACTGGGCCGGAGGGTATCACCCTGCGTTTGGCCATCACCCAGTGGCGGATGGGAGGCCATAGCGCCCCATGAGCGAAAGTTACCCCGCCCCCGCGAAGCTGAATCTGATGCTGCGCGTTGTCGATCAGCGCAGCGACGGTTATCACGAGCTGCAAACGGTATTTCAGTTTGTCGACCTGGCTGACCAGATCCAGTTCAGCTCGCGCCCCGCCGGGCAATTTTCCCGCAGCGGCGGACCAGAAGGCGTGGCCGAAGCCGACGATCTCAGCATCCGCGCCGCGCAACGCCTGGCCGATGTCGGTGGCGTCCGTGAGGGTGTGCATATTCATATCGACAAAACCCTGCCCATGGGCGGGGGTATCGGCGGTGGCTCCTCGGATGCCGCCACCACCCTTATCGTGCTTAACCGGCTGTGGCGTACTGGTCTGCGCCACGAAGAACTCATGGCGATTGGCGCCAGCCTTGGTGCTGATGTTCCTATATTCATATTCGGGCGCAGCGCCTGGGCGGAGGGTGTAGGCGAGCGCCTGCGCGTGCTCGATGCTCTCCCGGAAAGCCATTATGTGCTGCTGCATCCGCAGGTATCGGTAAGCACCGGGGAGATATTCACCGCCCCTGAATTGACACGGCACCATGTGCCCATCACAATAGGCGCGTTTCTCGGCGGGGCAACGGAAAACACCCTGGAACCTACGGTTTGTGCCCGCTATCCAGAAGTCCATCGTGGCATGCGCTGGTTAAGAAGCCAAGGCGTGCACGACGTTCGTTTGACGGGTAGTGGTGCTTGTGTTTTCGGGTTGGCGGCAGATGCCGTTTCCGCGCAACGGATTGCCGCGCGGGTACCTGCTCCCTGGCGCGCATGGCCCGTGCGTGGATGTAATAAACACCCACTTTACGATCCCGCCGAGCAATGATTATTGGGGCGTAGCCAAGCGGTAAGGCACCGGATTTTGATTCCGGCATTCCCAGGTTCGATCCCTGGCGCCCCAGCCAAATTGTCCTCGGACTATTTTGCCACCTGCGAAGAGAGAAGGACGTTACATGGCCCACGGCAATCTCATGGTCTTCAGCGGGAACGCCAATCCCATCCTCGCCGCTCAGGTGGCGCGCTTCCTGCAAATTCCCATTGGCCGTGCGGAAGTCAGTTCCTTCAGCGACGGCGAAGTCTTCGTCGAAATTCTGGAAAATGTGCGTGGGCGGGATGTTTTCGTACTCCAGCCCACCTGTGCGCCCACCAATGACCACCTCATGGAACTGTTGACCATGATCGACGCACTGAAACGCGCCTCAGCCAACCGCATTACCGCTGCCATGCCGTATTTCGGCTATGCCCGGCAAGATCGCAAATCCCGCTCACGCACAGCCATCACCGCCAAGCTGGTTGCAGATCTCATCACCACTGCCGGTGCCAACCGGGTCCTCACGATGGATCTGCATGCCGACCAGATTCAGGGTTTTTTTGACGTACCGGTGGATAACATTTATGCCTCACCTATTCTCCTCGGCGATATTTGGCGACAGAGCTACCCGGAATTGATTGTGGTTTCTCCTGACGTGGGCGGCGTCGTCCGCGCCCGCGCCATTGCCAAACGCCTTGAAGTAGATCTCGCCATTATCGACAAACGGCGCCCGCGCCCCAATGAATCAGTCGTCATGAATATTATTGGAGACGTGGACGGCCGCACCTGCGTTCTCGTGGACGACATGGTCGATACGGCCAACACGCTCTGCGAAGCGGCCCATGCCCTCAAGGCACGCGGTGCCGTCAAAGTCTGCGCTTACTGTACTCACCCGGTGCTGTCTGGTCCCGCTATGGAACGCATCGAAAGGTCCGAACTGGACGAACTGGTTATCACCGACACCATACCGCTCAGGCCGGATGCTCAGGCCAGCAGCAAGATTCGCGTGCTGTCCATTGCCGAACTGCTGGCCGAAACTATCCGCCGGATTGCGGAAGAGGACTCCGTCAGCTCGCTGTTCATGGATTAACGCCATCCTTGCAGCTGGGCATCGGCCATTGTATGATCTGCGTTCTATCAATGGTGGCTGTAGCTCAGTCGGTAGAGTCCCGGATTGTGATTCCGGTTGTCGCGGGTTCGAGCCCCGTCAGCCACCCCAAACAAAACAAGGAGTTAGGAAATTATAGCCTAACTCCTTTTTCGTTATGTTGATTTTTAGGGACAATTGCGGGACAGTGAACCTCTGTGCGGGACACTTTGGAGAAACTGAAAATGGCCACGCTCACACCGCGCCACGACCGCGAAGACCTCCTCATCGGCTGGCAAGCCAAAATTCGGAAGAAGGGATACCCCGTTCAGAACCAAACATTCCGAACCAAAGCGGAGGCATTGGAATGGGCTACGGTTGTCGAGTCAGAAATGGTGAGAGGCATCTGGCGGAACCGCGTCGAGGCTGAATCCACCACCCTACGGGAGGCCTTGGAACGCTATCTGGTTGAGGTATCGCCGCTCAAGAAAAGTCACAAGCAGGAATCCTACCGCATTACGGATTGGAAACAACGCCCCATCGCTCAACGTTATCTGGCGTCCATTCGGGGCAAGGACGTTGCGGACACAGTCAGGGAGATGCAATCAGAGGGTAAATCAGCCAACACTATCAGCCTGCACTTGGCCATTTTATCCCACCTATTCACCATCGCCCGAAAAGAATGGGGCATGGAATCCCTCGTCAACCCGGTCGAGCTCGTTCGCAAGCCGAAGAAACCACAAGGACGTGATCGCCGACTTGTCGACGACGAGGAACAACGACTCCTGGATGCCTGTCGAGCCACCAACCCCGAACTGGCACATATCGTAACCATTGCCATCGAAACGGCCATGCGCCAAGGCGAGATCATCGGCATGACTTGGGATCTGGTGGATTTGAAAAGACACACTGTCACACTGTTAACCACCAAAAATGGCTCGAAACGTATCGTACCGCTATCCAACACAGCCGTCGGCACACTACAGGGCATGCCCCGCCGTATGGATGGTAGAGTCTGGACATATACCCAAGATGGCCTGAAATCCTCCTGGATTAAAGCCGTTAAACGCACCGCAATCGATGATCTAACATTTCACGATCTACGACACGAAGCCACTAGCCGACTTTTCGAAAAAGGGTTTAATCCGATGGAAGTCAGCAGCATTACAGGGCATAAAAACATGCAAATGCTCAGGAGATACACCCACCTTAAGGCAGAAGACCTCGCAAAACGTATGGGATAACAACATTATCTCCATCAAATCGGGAGAATGAGGATAAGGACAAATCGACAAGTACATGACACATTGCCGGGAATTCCCTGTCATCACACACCCTTTCAAGAAAACCTGCAAAAAAGCGGGCATCGATGGGTTACGGTTGCACGACCTGCGCCACGAAGCCATCAGCCGGTTTTTTGAGATGGCGTTATCCATACCGGAAGTCGCCACCATCACCGGGTTGTAATTTCTTTCGGACGGTTCGAAAAACTCCCCATATGCAGTAAAATTCAGGGGGGTAGGTTAGATCGGAGAGCCGGTGATGGCAGGACTGGTAGGGCAAACAGGATTCTTCCCCGGAGACCGCCGGTTGCGGGAACTGGATTTGCTGGGCGACGGCCTGCCGCTGCTCAATCGGCTCATTCCCTGGGAGCGCTTCCGCCCAATTCTGGAGAGTGTGCCGAAGGCCAAGCCCAAAGGGCCGGGAGGGAGAAAGCCCTACGACCGGATGCTGCTCTTCAAGATGATGGTGTTACAGCAACTGCACAATCTCAGCGACGAACAAACCGAATACCAGGTTCGGGATCGCCTCAGTTTTCAGCGTTTCCTGGGGCTTGGGTTGGAGGAAGCCGTACCCGATCACACGACCTTGTGGCTATTCCGTGAATCACTGGCCCAGGCCAAGCTGACGGAGCGACTGTTCACGGCCTTCCATGCTTTTCTGCGGGAAGCTGGCTACGCCGCACGGGCCGGGCAAATCATCGACGCGAGTTTTGTGACGGTTCCACGGCAACGGCTGCACCGGAAGAAACGGGAACAGGTCAATCAGGGCGAAACACCCCAGACGTGGCAGGATCAGCCCGCCAAGCGCCGCCAGAAAGACACCGATGCCCGCTGGACCAAAAAGAATGGCCGCAGTTTCTTCGGATACAAGAACCATATCAACGTGGACAAGCGCCACAAGCTGATTCATCAGTACATGGTCACGGATGCCGCTGTGCATGACAGTCAGTGCCTGGAAGCGCTTCTGGACCCGGAGAATCAGGGCGTACAGGTTTTTGCGGACAGCGCCTATCGTTCAACGGAAGCGGAGCAAATGCTATGTCAAAAAGGTTACCGCAGCCAAATCCACGAGAAGGCGCAACGCAACCGCCCCTTGACCAAGGCCCAGGAGTTGGCCAACACGCGCCGGTCACACCACCGCGCACGGGTTGAGCATGCCTTTGGCGCCATGGTACAGCAGGGTGGTAAGTTTCTGCGCACCATTGGTATGGCTCGCGCTGAAGTCAAAATCGGTATTACGCATGCGCTGTGCAGTTCATGCAAGATGGTGGCCTTCCAGAATAACAGGGGTACGAGGAATAAAATCCGTGCCGTCATAGCTACTCTTCAGTTGCCGCAGTGAGGCATTGCCGTCGTAATTCGGCACGCTCACGGTAAAGGCCCAATCTGGCTCCAACCCATTTTCCTCACAAAATTGTACGATTTCCAAGTGGGTAGGACATAACCAGCGGCGATCATCATGGGCCCAGCGGTTTTGCATGCGATCACTGGACTGCTGCATCCAGCACCATCCGTTTTTCGTTTCTTGATAGATAAACCAGCAATTATCTTCCGGATCGTAACGCCACTCATCGGTAAACTTCTGTTCACGCAATGGCCAGTTTTTATAGGTGAAACCCGACATCCAGAGAGCGTCGCTTCCGGTGATACGACGTAAAGGGTCTTTCATGGCGTCAGTTAAAGAATTTTCATCCGCCCTGGCTAACAAATGATTATCCGTGTCAAAACGCAGGCGAGCATCCAGGGCGTGACTTAAAAGTGACCAATCCACTAATTGTGTCATATCATGATTGACAAATTCCGTTGAATTGTCTCTTGTTTCGTTGCCTGGCCAGAGAAAAGCCACGTCTTTTCCATGACATGCCCGCAGGTTGTATTGCAATATTCCAACGTTTGAATGTGCAACATGGCCTGCCCGATGACGGTGAACACGGCCCGACGTCTGAACGATGGATTGCGCGCTGGATGGCTCAATAATCGCCCAATCGAAATCATGATCACGGCCTACCTCTTCAACCGGGGTGGCGACCACGATGAATAACCCGGATTGCACATCATCCCGATCCATATGTTTGCGTACCGACAAATGCCCGGATGGCGCATCCGGGTTTTCGCCCCGGGATAAAATCTGGTCCAGATCACGCTCAAGCATTATTCTATGTCCCCTGAACAGTCTGCTATGATAACAGGCTACACGAGGCTGATGCCGGGATAACTCATCGCGCAAATAATCTGCCATGATAATGGCGGTGCGAATGTTGGCCACCCGGATCAGGCCAACGGACATTGATTTTCCTGACCTGATGTCCAGCCATTTATGTTTTTCATGAAAACCCAGGACGCCTTGCGCTATCGTTTTCCTGAAAGCTTCTTCAGATTTTTCCATTTTAAGCAAACAACCTTTACGCGAAATTTCAGTTTTCTGCGCAAGCGCCGTTTGCAGACGCTCCAAATGCAGCCGGAATACAGCAGAGAAAACTTCAGAGGAACCCATCACGTCCATGGACGGTTCTGACAGGTCGGAAATGACGCCGCAGGCGAAATCCGGGCTGTCAGATCCATTCAGCGCGGCACGCATGGCAGCGCCATGGGCGTAGAATCGCCCCAAGGCATCAGCCAATGCCGGCGTCATGGTGGCGCTGGAAGCGATAACATTGCGTCCGAACAATCCCGCCAACTGAACCAGGCGCAATATGGCCACAACGGATTTGGCATCATAGTTGTCAATTTCATCAAGAATAAGATCACTATTCATCAACCGCAGCAACGGCACGATATGCCGCCCCTGTGCGCCTGGATCACCAGCCGGAACCAGATAATCAGCCGTAGACACAAAAACAGGGGCGGCAATAAGATCTTTCAGATTGTGATCATCCTTGACGAAATGCGCCAACCAGTCGGGCAGAGGGTTGCCCATACCTGTTATGGCGATGTCTTCCCCCAGGCTGCGATCCATTTCATCTTCGTTTTCCGGCTGTTCCTGTGCCCTGTACGCCTTGTGCGTCATGGCGTCACCGATGACTACTGCCATATCCGATTCCTGGATGCCCATCTGGTGGCGATAGGCGCTCCCGGTTTGCAGGGTCAGCGTGCGCAGATTGAACAAGGCGGTAAACCGGGCTTTGTTATTTAGGACAGCACGAATGGCCAGCCTGGCGCAGGCGCGCGTCTTGCCTGACCCCGTACCGGAAATTACGGCCAGCAACATGGGTTTTCCAGGGTGCGCGCTTCGTATTTTTGTTACAGATTGCGCCGCGAGTTCCTGCCACTGGAAACGACCTGTGGCAGGGACGTCAATGCCAGACAACGAATCTGGACTCAGACCCTCCAGAGCGTCCTCCAGGTGGAACATACGATCCGCCATGGCTGCAGCCTGCTGTCCAACCGATTGCAGGTGCCATTGAAGGGTCTGGTTGTGTCGGCGCTTTCCTTTGGCGTCTTTTACGGTATTGGCGAAGGGTGGATTGTTAACCATATTCTGGCATTCGCCCTGATCGCAGCGTTGCGAGGATACCTGATGGTCCGCCAATATCAGCGCGGCCCGCGCCATGAACGCCACAGCGCGCCAATAGAGGGGGTCCATACCATTGGGATGCTCACGCAGTTTGCCCATCATTCGAGCGACCTTACTGGTAATTTCATCCGGGAAACCCGCTTCGCGATTCCTGATAAGGGAGATATCCGGCATGCTTTTGTTTTTCTTGTCCTCCACACCAGAAGAATACATTTTGCCTGCGCGAATCATGTTATCGGCGTCCGGCACCCCACAGTTCTTCTCCTCGTTTAACATCCGGTGATGGGTCGCCACGCAAAACAGAACGGCCGAAAATGCGTCATTGCAGGCTAACAGGGGGTGGTTGCCATTTAATCGCTTTTCATGCGCCTGACGCATTGCGGAGTCCCACACGGATTCCAGCGTGGATCCTTGTTCGTTCCATAGCGATTCCACAATCCTGGTGGAAATCCACTCATGTCGTATGGGGTCGGCTATGGCCCCATCCATGAGAATTTTTCGAGCAAAGAACTGATTGTTTTTCCCCAGATCATGAAACAGCCCGCTCATCGCGGCAATTCGTTTCACCTCTCCCCACCACGACGCGTCTGAGTGGTCCATGGTGCGTTCCCGTGTTTTACCTTCGGTTACAAAAACAGGAGTTCGCCAGTCATCGCCAAACCGTGCCCTACTGCCTACGATCCAAAGAGGGATCAGACCCCGCTTACGGTCGTTACGCAAACAGATGACCGCTGTATTCCTGGATGCCGTCGCTCGCAAATGGATTTGCAAGCTGTGCAACCCTTCCTGGGTGATTGGGGTAGACCATGTGGAGTCCCCCATGCGAAAGGCGTAACGATCCAGTACCGCGCGAGTGCGACGAATGGCGTTTTTCTGGCACGCGGATATCAATACGATGTCCATTATCCATTCTCCAGGGTATTCATCAGCGGCGGCCAGACAGCCTTATCGGAGAGGCACTGCGCCCCAAAACGGCGGTAGAACTCGAAAAGGGTGCGCCGATTCAATGTGATAGTTCCATCCTGAATACGCAGCTCATTCGATATGGCAATGGCCTGATCCGGTGTGAACAACGGGTTGAGCATTGCGCGAATAGTGATGTCCGCATCATGAATACCAGGCTTTGAAAATCCCTTGGGTAAGGCACATGGATGGTCGTTGACGCCCAGAATCCGTGCCAGGACAAAAATGCGTAGCGGATACCCCTTTTTTTTCATGTCCAGTGCCACTAACCGCCATTGATCGCCCATGCGCTCCAGTCCTATGGGGTACACACATCTCCATTGCCCTTCTTCTCCACGATTCAGGCTAACGTAGCGCAGGTGTAGTCCTTGTTCCCGATGGATCGCAAGAATGATTTTCCCCAAGGCGCGATGATCGACCGGCGTATTCCGTGTCCATCGAGGAATGAATACCGGCAACTCGTGGTCCTCAATGCCCGTCATGGCAGGCGCGTTACCATTTTCGATTTCCTCCAGCAGCGATTCAAAGCCAGCCCACTCTGGCACGCCACTTTCCTTTAACAGTACCAGACGGGCACCACCGCCGCGTCCATCCCGATCCAGACAGGAGGCGGCGTCAAGGGCGGCGGCGGTCCACCGCGTGTAGGACGCCTGCGAGGCCTCGAAGTGCTGCGCCATATCCTGGCGCCGTGCGGCACCTAGGCGGCAGGCCCGTCTGACTAGGTATAGGGAAGCATCTGGTAAATTTCCAGGCGGCCTGCTTTTTATGCTCATTTATGACCTATTGTGTGGAGTTAATAATTATGGGATGATGCTATCATAGTTTTTTAGCCAAGGAAATGCTTTATGACAAAACCAATCGGCAAGCGTAAGGACCCTACGCTGAAACCATGGAAATCGTTGCCCATGGACGCATACCGCACCCAATGCGACCAACTGGTTACGCATTCGACCAAGGGAGTTAACACCAATGCGGCCGGCGGAGGCGTTCGGGTAATCCCTGCAATGGATGCGGGTCTGCCCTACGCCAGCGCTCGCTTTGGGCGGGAACCGGTGGCCCTGGATTACACCAAGAACGCCACACAACCATTCGCAGCTTCGGTGGCCACCGAACAATTAGATGCCGTGCGGCTTAATGATTTCCGCCGTTTTTCGGGAGTGGATGCAACGGAATGCGCGGAACTCCAGGAACACGTCCTACCCCTACTGGATCGACATCATGTCTCAATAGGCGTCCGTATTAGTCCAAGAGTGCGACAAATCCTGGTGGACGACGGTCAGGGTGGTGATATTAGTCTTACACCTCTGCATTCCGGCGGGTTCAGTGCCAGACTTCATCGCTTGACGGACTTGGCTCTGGAGGACTCAGTGGCGGACGTGGAAAACGGGTCGGCTCATCCGGCGTTTTTCGATGAAGTGACGATCAAGGTGGGGGGTGATAAGGCGCAGAATGCCGGACGTATTCATTTGATCGGGGCCATGCAGCGGGCCTATCGCTTTGCGGTTCCCACAGAGAAGGACCCGGACATTCGCGCGGCCATTTCACTCCATCACCGCGGCTTATCCACCCTGCCTTCCAGCGCCCTGCTGGCGGAATACGAACGGTTCCTTAGCGGATTGCGAAAACGTGACAAGAAGCAGGGACTACCACTGCAGCGCACGGATCAACGTATGGACAGGGAGTACGACCTCATCGCTAGCATGGTGCGGGCTGTCCTGGGCCGTGGCGACAAGGCCCACAACCTGATCGCGCCCTATGTGGGCACCGTTCTGGAAGATTATGCTTCACCGAATTTGCCACTGGTGCAGCAGGGGCTACTCAATCCGGCACTTCGTAACGACGTGTGGAGGATAACCTTTGCGCGGGAACTGGCGCAACGCATCGCCGCAGCCAAGGCGAAAGACGGGAAGACGCTCATCGTGGGTATCTCGGGGCGCAGCGCGGAGTTCCTGCATGGGCACATCATGGAGGCATTGTCATGAGCAAGCGATTTTTGGTGATTCCGCGCATGCGGATTGAACACGTCAACGCCATGCAGGCATGGTGGCTGATGGCGCCACCATCACCCATGACAATTTACGGTTTTTCCCGCGCACTGGGGTTGCGTTGCGCCTTCTCGATTTCCGGACTGGCTATCGCACATCACGGTGTACAGTGGCTGGCTGCCGAAAAGTCCAATGCCCGTTTCGTCAAGAAACACAAAGGTGGCCGAGATGACAAAAATTGGGATCTCCGTTTCTGGAACCGCAAGGTGATTCCACAGCAGCCACAGGGGGCAACATTCATTGATGAGCAGGATCATATCGCTTCCGGATTTGCAAAAGGACTTCAGCCAACCGCCCGCTGCCATGTGGAAATGTCCGTGGTGTTGGATATTGGTGACGCCGATGTGCATCCCGATGACGTAACCGACTTTCTCTGGTCCGGCCGGTTGGGAGGCGGAGCCATCGTCGATCATGGCTCTGTTGAGATTTGCGGGTCCTCTGAAGAAGTGATCCGAAAAATCGGTGGCGGATTCTGGATCGTCGATCGCTCGGAGATGGCATTGCAAGCGATGCAATCATTTGGGCTGGACGGCACCGAGGCGTTAATTCATGTTCTTGGCGTGAACGCACAACAAAAAAACGCTTATTACGGTGCCAGCGCACGCGAACAGGAAACGATGGACAGCCCGGAATCATGGCTGTCGGCCAACGTAATAGGGTATGCCGCATTGGAACCTCTCAAGGAACGGATTGGTGTACGTGATGGAGTCCGTCATGCCTATGCAGAACCGCTGGTTGGCTTGATGCAATATCGTTCGGTGCGCGAGGAAAAGCGCATGCCATTTTGGCAGTACCACACCAGCCCTGAAAAGGGTGTTTATCTGATGAAAGGAAACTGAAACATGGAAATTAACAGCAATACGCTCCCCCTCAAGAACTTGCCTTCTGTTTTGGCTTTTCGTCGCGGCGTCGTCATTACCGATGCACCGCTCGAATATGGAAACACGCGTGGCGACGTGGTTCCCGTGCCGGTCATTCATCACGGCACGATGGGCACCCAAAACGTCAATGAAAAGAAAGCTAAGGCCAGTGGCAATGCGGGAACCGACACGGTTTCCGACGCGGAACGCGATGTACGTAACCTGCAGGTCATTGAATCTGCCAAAACCGGGCCCGACATGATGGATTTGCAGATCGGCTTTGAAATCAAGGCACTTCCTCTGGGTGGCGCGCTACACGCCTGCGCCAACTCGAAGAAGGAAAATCTGGAAGATGCGGAAAAGATGCGGGCCATGCTGGATGACTTTATCCTTCGCGCCAAAAACTCTGAAGGACTCGCGGAAGTCTCTCGCCGGATCGCCCGCAACGTCTGCAATGGCCGCTGGCTGTGGCGCAATCGTTTGATCGCCAGCGGAATCCGCGTGGAAGTGTCCGCAGGCGATCAACAGTGGGAGGTGCCTGATGCGTTGCAAGTGTCCCTGCGCGATTTCAACCATTATTCCGATATCGAAAAATCCATTGGCGAAGTATTGGCCTCCGGGTTCCGTGGCAATGCGAAAAAGGTTGCGTTGAGGGTTCGTGCCATTCTCGATTTGGGCGTTACCGGGTCCGTGGAAGTCTTCTGTTCACAGAACTACGAGCCCGACACCGGCAGGAGCAGCGGGAAAGGCGAACTTTCGCGCTCCCTGTATAAGCTGGCCATGTCCACCCGGCAGCAGGATCGGGACGGTGTGCGGATCGTGGGGCAGGCAGCTTTCCGCGACGCCAAGATCTGGAACGCCTTGCGCACTATGGACAACTGGTACCCTGGGCACTCCGATACGGATATGCCGATTCCCATTGAACCGCAAGGCGCGTCCCTGTCCATGATGCAGTTTCTGCGGGCCAAGGAAAACAAGAAGTTTTCCGCTTTCGAGTTGTTCAAACGACTGAACCAGATCGATCCGGATTCTGCAGAAGGTATGTACTGTATTGCATCCCTGATGCGTGGCGGCGTGTTTGGTGATAGCGAGAAGGATCGCGGTGATGAAGGGGGGGGCGCACAATGATTCCCTCTGCGTACTGCAATCTGGAGGTGCGCGGGACGGCCACCCATGGGCACGGCACGATGATCGTGCCCGCCCTGGCAAGCCTGATGACCGTCCTGCACGGTTTTTTTATAGATCATCCGGGGTCATACGCATTGGACTTTCCGGAACTGAAGGCCGGAATAGCGAATAAAACTGCCTTGCTTGGCCGTGTGGTTCGTGTGTTTTCTGATTCACGGGAGCACTGCGACGCCTTGCTGAAAACCGTCGAGCAACATGCTGTTTTATCTCAGTATATTATGACTGGTCGCGTGCGCACCGTAGCGGAACATTCCGGGCAGTGGGTTTCCATGCACCGGGCGCGTGTTGCTCCGCGAAGTCAGCCCAGCAATCGGCATCGGGATCTGGAAGCACAGCAAAACCACCAGCCTCCATTCCTGCTGATGCGCAGCCACAGCACCCAGCAGCATTTCAGCCTGATGCTGGAAAGACGCGCATATCTGGAGCGCGGGACAGATGCAGGCGTGTCGAACAGTTACGGTCTGTCCGGAGCGCGACCAGTTTACCTGCCTGATCTGCCAGCATGAGCAGACCGCCCCCTAAAACCGCGCAAATCCTTCTCTCAAAGCGTGCGAATGTGATGTATATCGAACATGCGCGCGTCATGGTGAAGGATGGCCGCGTCATTTATCTGACTGAGTTTAAAGATGGCACGGATCGCGGGTTCAATATCCCAGACAAAAACACGGCTTTTTTATTGTTGGGCAAGGGCACATCCGTTACTGACGGGGCTGTGCGCATGCTGGCTGAATCCGGGGTAATCATAGGCTTTTGTGGCTCCGGCGGAGCACCTCTGATTGCTGGCGTGGATATGGCGTTCATAACGCCGCAAAGCGAATATCGTCCCACGGAGTACATGCAAACATGGATGCGTCTGTGGTTGAATGAGGAAAAGCGCCTGAATGCGGCAAGAAATTTCATGATCAAGCGATTGGAATTTACGTTGGAGTCCTGGGATAAGCAGAGTATTGTGATTCCGGATGCCGTCGCACGAAAATTTGAAGGTGGCATTCAATCCGCACAAAATACCGGTCAACTTCTTTCCGTAGAAGGGGATTGGGCCAAGGCACTGTATGGTGTTTTGGCCAGGAAGTACAAACTGGATGACTTCCGGCGGGAAGATGGCAAACGGAGTCGGGAAGATGTACCGGCAACCATCAATGGCTTTCTCGATCACGGAAATTATATCGCTTATGGCTACGCAGGGGTATCCCTGTATGCCCTTGGCATATCCTATGCCTTACCCCTCCTGCACGGCAAGACCCGACGCGGCGCTCTCGTTTTTGACGTGGCCGACCTCATCAAGGATGCCACGGTTATGCCGCTGGCGTTTGAGTTTGGTTCCAAAGGGGTCAGGGATCAGGAGTTTCGCACCACACTGATTCAACAAATGCAGCTTAGTGAGGCAACCGACATGATGATCGACACCATCAAAGAGACCATCGAAAAATCGACATAAAATATATCATTACCAAACAATAAGTTAAAATATTTCCTGGCAAGGAAGGTCTACGCTCCTTAACAGTTGATAACTGAATGAAAAACTTGACATTTTTTGGACGATATTTGCTGTTATCCGCCGTACAGGCGGCTTAGAAGAAGGGACGGACGAATGGCTACAACTCCGCACTGTTATCCGCCGTACAGGCGGCTTAGAAGGGAAAGATCGGCTCCGGAAAGATTGGCTCTGGGTTATCCGCCGTACAGGCGGCTTAGAAGAGTTCGGCGAGAAGGGCGTCGGCGAATTTTATGTTATCCGCCGTACAGGCGGCTTAGAAGTGAATTTTTAGGTCTGGGTACACGCGCAGGACGTTATCCGCCGTACAGGCGGCTTAGAAGTCTACAACGCCGACTGCCGGGATGTGCTGCCGGTTATCCGCCGTACAGGCGGCTTAGAAGAGTGTGATGAGTCAGATATGTATATAGAATCTGTTATCCGCCGTACAGGCGGCTTAGAAGAGCTTGCGGCTGGCCTGGTCCAGTAATTCTTTGCTATCCGCCGTACAGGCGGCTTAGAAGATCTGACTTCCTGGGCGCATAGCGCGGGCCACGTTATCCGCCGTACAGGCGGCTTAGAAGTACCGCGCCAGCTACGCGCACTTCGCCAAAGAGTTATCCGCCGTACAGGCGGCTTAGAAGACCTGGCTGAACCACGCCACCAACATGTTTGAGGTTATCCGCCGTACAGGCGGCTTAGAAGTTGCGCTTCTCCTCGCGGAGTTGCAGGAGTTCGTTATCCGCCGTACAGGCGGCTTAGAAGACGCGGGGGGGTGACTACGCAGAAGGCGCACTGTTATCCGCCGTACAGGCGGCTTAGAAGTACGAGATTTTTTCCCGATTGATGAAGAAGGAGTTATCCGCCGTACAGGCGGCTTAGAAGATGCAAAATGCGGAGGGCAAGATCGTCAACCTGTTATCCGCCGTACAGGCGGCTTAGAAGACCTGCTCCACAATAGATTACACTACCATTGCGTTATCCGCCGTACAGGCGGCTTAGAAGTCTGGGGTCAGTGGTAGGCTCCGGCTCTTTGCGTTATCCGCCGTACAGGCGGCTTAGAAGTGAACCTCGAACACGTGCGCGATGCCGGAGAAGTTATCCGCCGTACAGGCGGCTTAGAAGAGACTAAGAGTAGGCCGGGCCAGCACGATGGCGTTATCCGCCGTACAGGCGGCTTAGAAGAGGCTCTTTGCCGTCATGGTCTGTGCTTCTTCGTTATCCGCCGTACAGGCGGCTTAGAAGTCGATGATGCGTTCTTGACTGAGCGCTATCTCGTTATCCGCCGTACAGGCGGCTTAGAAGTTATCGGATACCGCACGGTTACCCACGCCGTCGTTATCCGCCGTACAGGCGGCTTAGAAGTCAGCAAGTCATGGCGGCGGGGAATCCTGACCGTTATCCGCCGTACAGGCGGCTTAGAAGATTGGAAAAAGGAGCGGTATTACATTGCTCCCGTTATCCGCCGTACAGGCGGCTTAGAAGGGGAAAGCCGAGTTAAGCGACGAAACCTATATGTTATCCGCCGTACAGGCGGCTTAGAAGTTCAAACAATATAGGTCCTTCCTTACCTATTGGTTATCCGCCGTACAGGCGGCTTAGAAGCGATGGCGCGGATGTCCATCCCGGAAGCGGCTGTTATCCGCCGTACAGGCGGCTTAGAAGCAATAGCGCTACCGGGGCGCCCAATACCGCATGTTATCCGCCGTACAGGCGGCTTAGAAGTAGCGCATGGCTATACTGATTTGGAAATAATCGTTATCCGCCGTACAGGCGGCTTAGAAGATTAATTCTACGGGTTTACTTAAATCTATCACGTTATCCGCCGTACAGGCGGCTTAGAAGAATGCGGCAGGTCAGGTGGGGGTGGCCAACGCGTTATCCGCCGTACAGGCGGCTTAGAAGCATTAAAGAGCGGAAAAAGCGTACCCCGAAAAGTTATCCGCCGTACAGGCGGCTTAGAAGACCCTGATGTGGATAGATTGGCGTTGCTTGACGTTATCCGCCGTACAGGCGGCTTAGAAGGCATAGGTGTACGGCGTAGCTGTCAGCTTCACGTTATCCGCCGTACAGGCGGCTTAGAAGAGTAGTGCGGTTTGCGCGTCCTGCGCAGTTCCGTTATCCGCCGTACAGGCGGCTTAGAAGGCCTCGTTCAGCAGGCGCACGTCGCTTCGGTCGTTATCCGCCGTACAGGCGGCTTAGAAGGGTGCCTGATTATGTTGCTGCTCTTGAGACCCGTTATCCGCCGTACAGGCGGCTTAGAAGTGACGAAGTAATCACATTGCGCGATAGTTATGGTTATCCGCCGTACAGGCGGCTTAGAAGAGATAATCAACATGCACGCAGAGCTAGCTAGTGTTATCCGCCGTACAGGCGGCTTAGAAGAGAAAAGCCTTGTAAGTGGTAAAACGAGGCAAGTTATCCGCCGTACAGGCGGCTTAGAAGTGCAATGTTGCCTGCAAATCCATAAGCATCGAGTTATCCGCCGTACAGGCGGCTTAGAAGTCAATCGCCACACGCTGGCGCATATCGTCCGCGTTATCCGCCGTACAGGCGGCTTAGAAGAATCGTAATGATGAGGCGCATGATGCGCTCAAGTTATCCGCCGTACAGGCGGCTTAGAAGATTTTGGGTTAGCCACTAATGCGGCTGTTGTGGTTATCCGCCGTACAGGCGGCTTAGAAGATATAGTCCGGGTCAACTAATCCAGTGGATACGTTATCCGCCGTACAGGCGGCTTAGAAGACAGCGTCGGCCCCTGGTTTCTGGTTGAGCCTGTTATCCGCCGTACAGGCGGCTTAGAAGAGCAGGAGAGCCATCTTGGTATCGAGCGTTGCGTTATCCGCCGTACAGGCGGCTTAGAAGAGGTCGGGTTTATCCACGGCCACCGACAATTCGTTATCCGCCGTACAGGCGGCTTAGAAGTCTCTTGTGTTGTTGTATGTGGGAAATTGATAGTTATCCGCCGTACAGGCGGCTTAGAAGTTTTTAGACGATCCCTTCTTTAGCGGCATCACGTTATCCGCCGTACAGGCGGCTTAGAAGGTATGATCCCGCACTTTTCTTCTAATGCTGAGGTTATCCGCCGTACAGGCGGCTTAGAAGACAGCGCAACGAAGCGCGACCGGGAAACTCTCGTTATCCGCCGTACAGGCGGCTTAGAAGTACCGCGTCTGGTGCGTCTGGTACTGCGCCTAGTTATCCGCCGTACAGGCGGCTTAGAAGATGAAACATGAGGCGTTATCAGAAAACGCGCTGTTATCCGCCGTACAGGCGGCTTAGAAGACAAACAGCCCTATGACCTGGATCAGGGGCCCGTTATCCGCCGTACAGGCGGCTTAGAAGTCAAGAGTTTATGCCGGGTGGAATTGCCGCTAGTTATCCGCCGTACAGGCGGCTTAGAAGGACCGGCAAGACGATCAACAAGACGGATAAGCGTTATCCGCCGTACAGGCGGCTTAGAAGGTAAAGAACAAACGTAACAGGCCCCGGACACTGTTATCCGCCGTACAGGCGGCTTAGAAGTGAAGGCCTTTTCTTGCGTCTTTTTCATTTCCGTTATCCGCCGTACAGGCGGCTTAGAAGATTCGGCTGGAGTATATTTTGGGCCTGCGGATGTTATCCGCCGTACAGGCGGCTTAGAAGTGGACCCCAATCGCCCAGAGCGCATCCAGACCGTTATCCGCCGTACAGGCGGCTTAGAAGAATTAGCGGCCATGCTATTGCGCATTCCCGAAGTTATCCGCCGTACAGGCGGCTTAGAAGAATGCTGGCGCAGTAGATGGATGCTGGATTCCGTTATCCGCCGTACAGGCGGCTTAGAAGTGTTTGCGCTTTTTGGTTGCCTCAATTTTCTTGTTATCCGCCGTACAGGCGGCTTAGAAGACCCCGAATATCCAGCGGGCATACTGGCTGTAGTTATCCGCCGTACAGGCGGCTTAGAAGAGAACACGTCCCAGATCGGGCATTGGGTGGACGTTATCCGCCGTACAGGCGGCTTAGAAGATCATCGCTTTTGTGAGTGTGTGGCTGATTAAGTTATCCGCCGTACAGGCGGCTTAGAAGACCTGGGCCACTACGTCACTGAGCATTATTTCGTTATCCGCCGTACAGGCGGCTTAGAAGGTTAACGTAATCCAAAAGCTGACTATGAATGAGTTATCCGCCGTACAGGCGGCTTAGAAGATATAGTCTGGGTCCACTAAACCAGTGGATACGTTATCCGCCGTACAGGCGGCTTAGAAGAACAAATTCAGGGGGTGCATGGCCTGGACGTAGTTATCCGCCGTACAGGCGGCTTAGAAGAAGGAGCATTACGTTATCCGCCGTACAGGCGGCTTAGAAGATGCGCTGCCGGGGCGCTGTCCACAATCTATCGTTATCCGCCGTACAGGCGGCTTAGAAGACTCTGGTAAAATCCGAGGTTGATGCGTTTGCGTTATCCGCCGTACAGGCGGCTTAGAAGCAGACCAGAGCGCGGGGAATACACCGGAGAACGTTATCCGCCGCCTGCGTGGAAGACATCGACTATCGCGGTTCCCGGGGACTGGATCGACCCCAAATCGCGGCGTTGATCCAGCACACCTGGGTTCGTCAGGGGCATAATCTGCTGATCACCGGCGCCACCGGTACCGGTAAAACTTGGCTGGCCTGTGCGCTTGGGCATCAGGCCTGTCGTCAGGGCCTGAGCGTGCGTTATCTGCGCTTACCCCGTCTGTTTGAGGAACTCCGGATTCGTCACGGTGACGGCAGCTTCGGGCGTTATCTCAGCGCCCTGGCCAAGGTCGATCTGATTATCCTGGATGACTGGGGACTGGCCCCCATGGGGGCGGAAGGCGTTCGGGACCTGCTGGAAATCATCGATGACCGGGTGAACCAACGGGCCACGCTGATTACCAGCCAGTTACCGGTCAACCACTGGCACGAATATCTGGGTGAACCCACTGTGGCCGATGCCGTACTGGACCGGCTGCTGCAAAGTGCGCACCGACTGGAGCTGAAGGGGGATTCTCTGCGGCGTCACCGTGACGGGCGCGACACCCAAAAAGTTGACCCATCGTGACCACCCGTGCTTAAAATTACGACGACCAGAATGTACGCTTTTCGGGGGTGCCCACGATCAGTGAAATGGCCGCCCACGATCAGTGAAATGCGCATCAAACGGAATGGGTGCCCACGATGCCCCGGAATACGCACTTACTCGGCATGGGTTTCATCAACACCTGTAGCGCTGTCTTGTCCTGTTCAGCCAACGGTCATAATCCCAGATGCCAATGACGGCAGGCATCCGGTCATGGGTGGGCTGCAGTACCGATTGCCGAAGCTACGGCCTAAGCAGTCTCGTCTTCGCGGCTATTTAGCCGCGAAGACGAGAGTCGATACGCACGGAATTTCATCGCCTTCTTCTGGACACGATCCCGCACAAAAATCCGCCCCACCCTCAACACTCCCCCTGCTAGGTTTATCGAATGCATGTTTTTAACGATAGGAAAAATCCCATGAAAACTGCGTTTACAGATTTTCTTCAATGCAGTTTTGCCGTCGGGTAACCCATGGCGCTATTCCATAGAATCCGCGATGACCAGGCACCCAAAAACCGACCAATAAAAGCAGTAAAATACATCGGATGTCCCAAATGGCGTCATCTTGTCACCAACATATCGACAAAATGTCACCATTTCACCAGCATGGCCCCAAAATAACACCAAAATGGTGACAAACAGGAAGCGCTAATAGACCTTGCTGCCATACCGAACTGCCCATTAGAAAACGCTCATCTTCCATGCGGTTCCGCACCGAAGATGAGCGTCTGGCAGTCCACCTATCGCGGAGACGGGGCATTATTTACAAGGGAATTTTTGCGCCGCGATTCCACGACGCGACAACCGGCCCAATACAATGGTCATCCGCCCCGACGTGAGCGGATATCTCCAGGATTTGGTCATGCCATATCAGGTAGCGTTCCGCTGTTGGTGGCGCGACCCAGTGTTGCGGCAACCCACAGCGTGCGGCTGACGGCGAGACTACGACCACTATCGCAGCACCGTCTGCCCGCACATAGCATCGCAACCGTCCAGTTTTCCCGAGCTCCAGCAGGGCGTCGCCCAGCCATGTCCGATCCAACCGCACCATACCTATGGGGTAATCGTGGACCGCCTCCATGGGGAATACCGGGATATCGGCCACATCCTGATGCGCGGCGCCGGCGACATCCAGCCGGTGAGCAAACAGTGCCCAGGCCTGATCACAAGGAACCGTATCGTCCCGCGCATCATTTGGTACCGCCATCGGTGGATTGGTCTGGCCATTAATTTCACTGGTATCCAAAGCCAACTTTTGACGCGCCCAAGCCATCCAGGCAGACAAATCCTCTGCATAGGTGTCCCGCATCTCGGGCTCTACCCAGGAGAGCGTTTGCGGCTGCTCCGCCCACGCAACATACAAACCCTTGGCACCGGGAGTGGCGATGATCTGGTTCAGCGGTTTTTGTAGGCTCGCCATCCCCATGGGGCGTCCAACGCCTGGAACACGATCCCGGAGCAACGCAAAAAAGACGGGCCGGACGGACAGCAGCACCCAGCAGTCCTTGCCGACTTCGGCCACGAGGTGGATCCAGTCCCGCTCCTGGGGTGGGAATTCGAGCGCCACGCTCCACCGCAAATTCTCCGGCAACATCCCTGTGGGCAGATGCAAAAAAGCCTCCATTTGCGTTTCGGAAGCGATCTTCCAGAGATGGATTCCAGAACCAAGGTGAAGCGTATCCGAAGCATCCACCACCAGCCCCGCCCAGCCCACCAACTGCAGGAGTCTGTCATCACTGAGCGTTCGCCTGCCGCCGACGACCCCCATCAGATTGCTTCTGCTCACCCCGAATCTGCGCGCTATCTCCACCAGGCTGAGGTGAGAAAGCGTCAGCACATTGCGCAAATGTTCAATCGGGATCGGATAGGCACGGATGGACATGAACACCTCTAGGACAGAGCTTTTGAACGATCTGCATTATATGGTATCCCGCCGCGACCGTCCTGCAAAACGGGTGCTGACAGATATACATAAAAACGGAAAACTGCAAAACCATGTGGCAGGACAGGATAGTTGACTTGTCTGTATTACATCGCTATACTCTGCACCATTGTCATTCCGCAAAAAGGAGGCTGACATGACCGCACAATGTATCGATCAACTGCTCGCTCTGGGCGAAAAACTGAAGAATGACGTGGAAGAATCCGGCAAACGGAACACAGACGTCTTTCTTGCGATCTGGGACAGCATTGAACTGAGGCTGCTGGATGAAGATTTCGACCTGGTGTCCGCACGTGAACCCAAAAACATCGTCGATCTGAGTGTGCGGGAAGGGTTGGTGGATATCGGGCGCTGTTATCTCGCAGGGGATAGCCGACTGCCAAACGATCGAAACATTGCCGAACAGTGGTTGGCGATCGGCGCAGAATTGGGTTCTTTGATGGGGCAGATGCTGTTGTTGCGGATGAATATTGAGGTTGGCAGGACCGCGTACGACCCTCGATGGTTGCAGGCCTTCCAGAGATGGCAGGCCGAAGAGGAACATTCTGATTTCATTTGGAAAAACCAGAATCAACGCTTTGACATGATGCGTCAGGTGGCCTTCGGGCTGGGTTTGCAGGCGGCCGTGGGGCGGAAAGATGCCGCTCTGGCCGAAGAGGTGTTGGGCATCATGCGAGCGTTGTCCTTCGATGATCTGCAATTGACGGGGTTGAAATGGCAGGCGGAGATGTTGCTGCTCCAGAACAAGCCCGCTTCGGAGCCCAGCCGTCAAATACTGAACAGTATCGCCCCAGGAAATGACGGCAAGGAAAATCAGGCGTTGGAGCGTTTCAAACCGTTGCTTCGCCCCCTGCCCTTGCAGACCTGGCCGGGCAGCCTGTCCTGGACGGAAAATTTGCGGAGGGAATACCCCTGGATGTCGCGGGCCATGGATATGCTGGAGAATGAATGGGCGCTCAATCGCGTCACTGGACAACCGGTGCTGAAGTTCCGCCCTCTCCTGCTGGTCGGAAATCCTGGGCTCGGAAAGAGCCGCTTTGTGCAAAGCCTGGGGGAGGCGTTGGGGTTGCCAACGGCATTCATGACGATGGCAGGAATGAACGATAACATGATGCTCAAAGGCACGGCGCGCGGCTGGAGTTCCGCAAGGGCGGGTTATCTGGTGGAATTCATGCTGGAAAACCGTCAGGCCAACCCGCTGGTCTGTCTGGATGAAATTGAGAAAATCGGCACGGGGCGGAACAACGGCCGCCTTTGGGAAACGTTGCTGACGATGCTGGAACCGGCGACGGCCAGTCGCGTCACGGACGAATTTTTGCTTGGGCCGGTGGATTATTCGTCCGTCAACTGGGTCGCCACAGCCAATGATGTGGACGATTTGCCCGAACCATTGCAATCACGCTTCACCATCATTCGGGTGGGAGAACCCGCCGGAGGGGACTTTGACCGTATTTTTACGAATATCCTCAAGGATATTGCCCGTGATCTGGGCACGGAACCCTGGGCGTTGCCGTCCCTGAATCCACAGGTGGCCGGGGCATTGCGACGGCGGTTTCAGCGCAAACCCGGTTCACTGCGGCGGCTGGCCGTGATCACACGATCGCTGCTGCAACTGGAGGCCAAAGCACAGATGGATGAAGATGGGGCACTGAGGCGTCTGCAGTGAGTATGGGAAGGGTATTCAACCCATAAGGATCAGAGCGATGAAAATCACCCGCATGGCGTTATAGCCATACGTTTTACGAGAAAAATACCATGTTCATCCGATTGATTTCCGACATTCATGTGGATGTGAATCCACCCGCTACCGTCCGTCTGGCGTCATTGCCGACGGACAGGGACAGTATTCTCGTGCTGGCGGGAGACTTCGGCACGCCCAAAAATCTGGCGGACTGGCTCAAGATGGTGGCCGACCCTTTTCCACATGTTGTGGCGGTGTTGGGGAACCACGATTACTGGGGTTTATCCGTCGAACGCGCTCCGGAAAAATGGCGTGAAGGTCTGGCCAGACATTTGCCGGAGGATCTGATGGCGCGGTGTACTCTGCTGGAAAGACAAGGCGTGGACATCGGCAATATCCGCTTTTTCGGAACCACTCTGTGGTCCGATTTTGATGGCGGCGACCCCTATGCCATGCGGGCGGCGCAGGAGACCATGCAGGACCATAAGCGGATACGGTGCCATGGGGGTGCCCGGCGCTTTTTGCCGCGGGACACCCTGGAGGTGCATCTGGCCAGCAAAGTCTGGCTGGAGGAATCCATCGCACAGCCCTGGACCGGCCACAAGGTCGTGATCACCCACCATGCACCGGCATGGGAGTCCATTTACAAATCCTTCCGGCAGGATGATCTGTCCGGCGCCTACGCCAGCCGATTGGAGGAAACGGTGGCGCGCACCGGTGATCAGGGGGTGCGGCTGTGGATGCACGGCCATACCCATCATGCGGTGGATTACCGTATCGGTGCGGTGCGCATATTGTCCAATGCCTTCGGATACCCGAGGGAAGGTACCGGCGTGCAGTTGGATCAGGTGGTTGAACTGGAGGAGCAGGTTTCATGAACCCGCGTGTCATAGCCCATCCGGCCAATCTTCAGGGCCGGGATTTCATCGTCGGTGATCTGCACGGTCACCCCGATGTCCTGCGCAGGCTCATGGATCATGTGGGCTTCGACTATGATATGGATCGCCTGTTCAGCGTGGGCGACCTGGTGGATCGCGGCCCGAACAGTGCCGGGGCGCTGGATCTGCTGGATGCGCCCTGGTTTTATCCGGTGCTGGGCAACCACGACGCCATGCTGCTGGCCACGTTGAATCTGGGTCATTTGCGGGAGATGCGGCGGGAGGAAGCCCAACGGACCGCGGCCTACGCCGATCTCTTTGCCCGCAATGGCGGATGGGACTGGTTTCGTCCTTATCGGATGGATGAAGAATCGTGCGAACGATGGTGGTCAGCGCTGTCTCAGGTGCCTTTGGTACGCATCGTCGACGCTGAGAATACGGCTCCTGCCGGGCGGTTTCAGGTACTGCACGCGGAACTGGTGGCAGAACGCGAGGATGGCGTGGCGGTGTGCTGGAATGACGCCACGCTCGCAGAGGACACGCATCCCCGCTGGCTGGAGCCGCATCAAGTCATCGGCTATGACGCTACGGGAACTTGGGAAGATCATCTGCTGTGGGGGCGGAGCTTGCGTTATGCCCTGTCCCACGAGGTACCCATTGTTCCGGCCGCGTTGTCCCGCACCTATGTGGGGCACACCATCACGCCGCCCCGGGCAGGCCGCTTGTTGCAGGTCGCTGGACATGTGTTTCTGGATACGGGTGCCGCCCATCTGGATCAGGCCGAGCGATACCGCGATCAGGGCTTGACCCTGTTTTGCCATCAGGAACAGCAGGGGTGGATGGCCACCGCAACCGACATGGAGAGCGTAACGCTGGGAAATGCGCCCGGGTTCTAAATGAGATACAGGAGAAGAACACATGGACATCGCCCTGGAACACGCCTTGCGACGGGATTACCCGGCACTCTACAGCAACTGCCGGGAAATCCATTTTGAGTGCGAAGACGGCTGGTATCCCCTGCTGCGCGCCCTGTCTCAGGCCGTAGAGACCTACTGCCAGGAGAACGGCATAGGTCTCCACGTCACCCAGGTCAAACAGAAATTCGGGACGCTGCGCTATTACTATGGCTATGACGCAAAACTGACGGACGCGCAGAAACATGGCCTGTTTCAGATCGTGGAGGATTATTGTGACCGCTCACGCCGGATCTGTGAGCACTGCGGTTTGCCGGGTACCTTGTTGGTCAGTGGCGCCTACTGGCATGTGGCCTGTCCGGAGCACGCCGACGGCGGACTGACGCCTTCTGCCTTTCAACAGTTGCAGGAAGCCAAATTCAAACAAAGGGGATTGCCACCGGAAGGACCCCTCGCCGCACGCAGGCTGCCCGCCGATCCCAAACGGGACGCGTTCACCTACCGGCGTTTCGTGGCTATCCGACTGGCCCACTATGCGGAAGAAATGGCTGAAGCGCGGACCAACTGTCATTGTGCCGACGGGAGTGCACCGGTTTTGCATTATCTCGCCGGCAGTATCGGTTCCGGGAAAACGCTCCTCTCCGCGCCTTTGCGCCGCCAGTTGGGCATTGCGGAAAGCGCATGGGTCGACGTGGATCGCTATCTGCCGTCGCTTCCGAAAGATCACGCACGCCTGGTCACGATGGCCCGTGAGGCCATCCGGCAATGGCTGCCAGACGAAGATGACGCAGATCGGGCCATGGGCCTGATTCCCGCCGCCAATGAACCCCTTCCAGAATTGCAGGTGGCCTATCTGCTCTCCAATGCGGACTGGCGGCGGGGTTTGGATGCCCGTCAAAATCTGCTGGTGGAAACCACGTTCTCCCTTGCGGGCCGATTCGATCAGGTACTTGAAAGCATTCGGGCAGGGGCTGTAGTGGATCTGGATTATGTGGGTGTTCATGATCTGGATACGCTGGTCCAGCGGGTGCAATCCCGTGCCCTGGGCAGTGATCGGGTAGATATTCCAGAGGCCCAGATTGAACGTAATCTGTTCAGCGGTTTTACCCACGCCGCGCTGGTGGCGCATCTTGCGCGGCGCCTGCGCGTGTACGATAACCGCGCCACGGTGGACCTGAACCTGCAGGCCGACTATCAGCCGCTCCTACTCTTGGAAATAGAGAAAGGCGTCATCCTCCGGCAAAGCGCGGAGCCTCTGCCCTGGTGGGCGGAAATTCTGCGGGATGTGGCCCTGGGGGCAGACATGGGCGTGGATGTTGACGCCCTGTACCGTTGAAGATTTCAGGAATGAATATGCGCACCTTTTTTACCAGCGACAGCCATTTCGGGCACGATAATATCATCCGGCATTGTAAGCGCCCCTTCCAGGACGGCGCACAGATGGACCGTGCGTTGATGGATGCCTGGAACAGCGTTGTGCGCCCCGGTGATGTGGTCTACCACCTGGGGGACTTCTCCCTACGCCCGGCGGCGGTCATCAGTGACTTGCTCAAAAAGCTGCACGGCACCAAGCATCTGATTGTCGGCAATCACGATCGGACCACGGGTATGGAGGGCTGCCGCCTGCAAGGCTGGGCCAGCATGCGGGAGATGGCCAAAATCAGCGTGGATGGTCAAAGCGTTCGTTGGAGCGCATCTCTTTTGTGCTATAGTGCATGCGTGCAGTGGTGCATGTCATGGAGGCTATCATGCAGAACGTTAAAACGATTGGGAGCAATGGCCAGATTTCTTTTGGCAAACGGTATGCGGGCCGTCAAGTATGCGTGGAAGAACAAGAGCCCGGGGTATGGTTGGTACGAACCGTGAAGATAATCCCTGACAATGAGCTTTGGCTGAATACGCCCAAGGCGCAAAGCGATCTGCAACGTGCTCTGGCTTGGGCATCGGCGCATCCGGCGGATGATACCGACACCCCGCACGCTCTGGATCAAATGATCCGTGGGTGATCCGGTTCGTCTGGACCTGAATAATCCGGTATTCCAGGAAAACCTGCTTGCCTTGCCCAAGCCAGAACGCCATTCTGCCCTGGAGACCTTGAGAAAGATTTTGCACATGACCTGGGATCAGGTCTACCGGGATAAGGGGTTGCGATGGGAGAAAATTCTGAGTGTGACGCCGCCCAAAGGTATTGCTGCCATCTACTCGCTACGGATCACGCAATCCCGCAGGGCGACCGCCTACCGGGATGGAGACTACTTGCGGTTTTTAACCGTTGCCCCGGACCACGATGCAACTTACGGTAAGAAATGAGATGAAGCGAGAATGTGGCGCTGGCTTACGGGGAGCTCACCAGGTTCCATAGCGGTCATCATCCTTTTGATGACTATCGCTTTAGTCCTCAGCAGGCTGGGCGATTTTTCTGGGCTGAGCGCTCTGGCCGACCAATGGCGAAACCTTCGACGAAGCCCCTTCCGGTTAGTGGCAACCGTCCAGACGTTCCTGGCGGTTCTGTTTTTACTTGAAAATATCGCCGTTTCGATAAGATAAGCGAGATAACCCATGCGCATTGCCTACGCCTCCGACCTCCACCTGGAGTTCGATTCCTCTTTGACGCTTTTCACGCTCACCGGGCTATCCACACCTGCCGTGGGCACCACCGCCGACGTGCTGGTCCTGGCCGGCGACGTGGACACCATACCGGAGTATTACACGGAGTTTTTGCGCAAGCTGCGTCTGGCCTACGCGGGTCCAGTCATCTTCGTGCTGGGGAACCACGAATATTACCACGGCATATTCCCAGACGACCGGCAGAAGTACCGGGATGCCATCGCCCACGACCGCCAAGCGCACCTGCTGGAAAACGAGGTCATCATCATTCAGGGTGTCCGGTTGCTGGGCGCCACCCTCTGGACGGACTTCGCCAGCGGAAAACAGATGCGCAACTGTCGGCACATGATGTCCGACTTCGAGGTGATTCATGATGGGCTTGCACCCTGCAAGGGGTTGGCACCCGGCACGGGCGTGTCCGGCAGCATCACCCCGGAAACCATCCTCAAGGTCCACCAGGACAGCATCGCCTGGCTGGATGGCCAGTTCACTCATCACCCGCATGACGGGCCGACGGTGGTTATCACTCATCACGCGCCCAGCTACAAAAGCCAGCATCCCCGATTCGCCGGCAGCCCCATATCGGGCGGCTTCTGCTCCAATCAGGAGCATCGCATTCAGCGTTGGAAGCCCGACGTCTGGATTCATGGTCATGTGCATGATCCTATGGATTACCGCATCGGCAAGACGCGGGTGCTCTGCAACCCCTGGGGCTATCCCGATGAAGGCCGGGCACGGGAATACCGGATCGTGGAAACGAATGCCACGAGCAAGGGAGATAGCTATGCATGACGTGATGATGGATATTGAGGCGCTGTCCACCCAACTGGGAGCGGTAGTGCTCACCATCGGTGCCGTCATTTTCGATCCAGAGTCTGACCAGATCGGGCAGACCTTTGCCATCCGCCTGCCTGCCCAAGAGCAGATCGACAAAGGTGCCCTGGTGGACATCGACACCATTGAATGGTGGATGGAGCAAACCCTTGAAGCGCGTAATGCAGCCTTCCACGGACCTTGTGCCCATTCAGTGGCCGCCGGATTGGGCAAGTTCTCCCGCTTTCTCCAGCGTATCCCCGCAGAAAGATTGCGGCTTTGGTCCAATGGTCCAGCCTTCGATTCCGCGCAGCTACAACTCTTGTATGCGCGGTTTCGGGTAGAATTGGGTCCGGGCATGGGCTGGCCGGTGCGATATAATGCCGACCGGGACTGCCGTACCATTTTTTCCTTGGCCTATCCGCAAGGCGGTATCCCCGTCGAAGAGAAGGGTGTCGCCCATAACGCCCTCGATGACGCCATCTGGCAAGCCAAGGCGGTGCAGGCGTGCATGCAAAAATTGCGTGACCGTGCTCACCCATGAATCCGCCCCCGTCGAGGGCGAATGGCTCACACATCACTCTCCCGTCTGTAGATCAACCGCCTTGTGCCCAAAATGCTACTCGTAACCCGACGCAAAGGGACAAAATGGTGTTGCCATCACCTGTTGCCACTGCTTTTCCCCGTACCCCTCAGTCTCCCGGAGAATGGGGCCAACCTAAAAAGCCGGTTGGCCGGACTGATGCCATGGCGCAGCGGTGGCCGCTTCGCTGCCGCCCGCGCCGCGGCTCCGGCTTTCATCCTGAAATAGGCTTCGTGGACCCCTGCGGCAATCAATTTTTACACCACCGCTTAATCGTGGATTCAGGGATGCCCAGTACCTGAGAGATGACCCCATAGCTGCTGCCAGAGGCTCGTATCAGCCGTGCCGTGGCCCTTTCCTGTTCGCTGGCCGCACGTCTGGTTTCACCACTGGCTTTGCCGCCCAATGCACCGCGTCTGGCCTGCACCTCTGACGTATGGGTATGTTCTACCCATTGACGCCAGTCGGTATCGGTCATGCTGTGACCTTTGCGTTTGCCTGCCAACACATAGTTGCTGATGGATAAGGCTATGTGCCTGCATTCGCGATGTCCTAAAGGGGGACTGTTGTGCGTGGCGTTGTAACTTTCAACCAACCGCAGTACCGCGTCAAAAGTAGCATCCCGGCCCATAGAATAGGCTGGCCACCGGCACGCCTCCCTGAACTGAACCGCCATTCGTGCGTTCGAACAGAACTGTGCCCATCTGATATTCGATATCTTGCAAGCGGCGGCTCCGCGTCGACTGTCGAATACTAAGTGCTGCAGCAGCTTGCCGAAGGCTGCGATGCTGAGCGACGACAATGGCCCAGCGCATCTCTCGCAGCGTGACATCCACCTGTCACTCACGGATTGCCACGTCGTCCAGCCGGCGTGGCAATTGGATTGCACTGAAAAAAGTGAATGCGTGAAGGCCACAGAGAAGGAAAAAAGCCCAAGCATAAGCTGTCGAGACCGCATGGTCTGCATTATGCGACCGCAGCTTCCAGGCCAGGAAGGACGCGCAAAGCGTCGTCATTAAAGCTGGCGGTGCGGCCGTCGTCAGCACTGGGGGCGGACGCATGCGCTATCCCGCAAAATATGCGGGGTGATTAAGGTCGAAGAGGAGACCTGGCTGCTCCGGCGCCCAGCCGAGCAACGATCGAGTCCGCTCACTAGAGGTCGGGACATCGAGGCTCGCGAAGGGGGCGAACCACCCGAAATGCTTTACCGCCTCTTCCGGGGATTTCGAGACCACCGGAATGTTCAGCCGCCGCCCGATCATCTCTGCAATCTCCTTGAACGGGACGCCTTCCTCGGCGACGGCGTTGAAAGGGCCTCCCTCGGCGCCGCGCTCAATCGCAAGTCGAAAAACGCGGGCCGCGTCGAGGCGGTGCACCGCAGGCCAGCGATTGCCGCCTTCGCCGATATAGGCGGCAACACCCTTGTCTCGCGCCAAGCCGATCAGGGTCGGCACAAAGCCATGATCGCCGTGGCCATGCACCGATGGCGGCAGCCGGACGGTCGACGCCCGCACACTGCGGGCCGCCACTGCGATGGCCGTTGCTTCCGATGCACGAGGATAGGCATCACTCGTGGGCATCGGCGGGTCGGTCTCCGTCCCGAGCCGCCCTGGCGCGAAACCAAGCCCTGAGGTGACAAGCAGGGGACGATCCGAGCCTTCGAGGGCACCGCCAAGCGTTTCGATAACCCGCACATCCTCAGCGCAATTCTTGGCGAATTTTGAGAAGTCGTGGTTGAAGGCGGTGTGGATCACGCCATCCGACCGCGCTGCCGCGCCCTTGAGAACGTCGAGATCCTGGAGCGAACCGCGCACGACCTCGGCGCCAGTGGCAGCCAGAGCCGCTGCCTTGTCGCCCGATCGACAGAGGCCAAGCACCTGGTGGCCATTGGCGATCAGCTCGGTGACGACGACTGAGCCTACCCAGCCCGTTGCGCCAGTGACAAAAACTTTCATGACAGAAGTCTCCTAAATTCGAATTGGGGAAAGACGCGGTCAGCCAGTGCCTACGCCGGCCTGATTGCCTCGATCCTGGTGATCTTGATGGCAGGCTTCGCTCGTGGGGCCGCCTCCACCATCCTGTCGATCAGCGACTTGCATTCCTCTTTCCCGCTCGCGAGCAATTCGCGCATCGATTTCACGCGCGAAAACATCCAGAGCATGAAGGTCAAAACAAAGATCGGAAGCCCGCTGACGCGCGCTTTCGACTTAGGATAGATTTGATAGCCAAGTGCTTTGATTAGCGCGAAGCTCTCTTTCACGCCGCGTGCGACGAGCTTTGCTTCGCCCCAGGAGGCGCCTCCGCCGCGCCGCTCACCAGCCACCGCGACGCTTTCGAATCCTATACACAGCGGAACGTGGCAGCGCAGCCAGAGGGGCATGTCGGGTTCATGGGCTGCCGGTATTCCGGCGGCGTTGAATACGTCCACCCAGCGCTGCTGGCTCATGATGGTCTTTTGAGATTTCGAAATAGTGGGCTTGAGCTTGCCGTCTTTGTCGATCATCGCCTGCATGAAAGGCATGCCGAACGAGCATCGCTCGGCGCCGATCGCGTCGCGCAGCCTCTCCGGCGAGAAAGAGACAAACATGAACTGAATGCTCTTGGCGGCGCTGCGCTGCAAGGTAGGCAGCAGGGTGTCGACCTGATAATCGACGACCGTCACGATGATCAGATCGTAGGGTGTTTGCTCGTCGAGCACGTCGGCGATGTGCACATCGGCGCGCTCACCCTTGATGGTGACGATCCCATTGTCGCGCCGTAACTGCTGGAGTCGGGCCGACATCGGCCGGGCGATGACGGTGACGTCATTGCCGGCGCGCGCCAATTGGAAAGCGAAGGCGCTGCCGATCTTGCCGCAACCAAGGATGGCTATACGCAGAGATGTGAACGCAGGTGAGGGTGAAGGCATGAATATGGTCCCTGATTTCGGTGAGGGACAAATCTTAACTGACGCTGTATGATGGTAAAGTATGGACCTTATGGTAGTATAGAGACTGATAGGATGAGCGAACATCTTACGAACGAGAATGTACTCGGAGCCTATCTGCGTGATCGCCGGACTAAACTTGACCCCGCTGCGCTCGGGTTTTCTTCAGAACGTCGCCGTACCCTTGGGCTGCGCCGTGAGGAAGTCGCGCAACGCGCCAACATCAGCACGACTTGGTACACGTGCCTCGAACAAGGACGCAGCGGCGCACCGTCCGCCGCCGTTCTTAACCGCCTCTCGCGAGCCCTGATGCTTACGGATGCGGAGCGTGAGCATCTGTTCCTGCTCGGGCTCGGCCGTCCGCCTGAGGCCCGCTACCGGGGGAACAATGATGTCACGCCGCGGCTGCAAAGCGTGCTCGATGCGCTGGATCCGAGCCCAGCTCTAATAAGAACGGCGATATGGGATGTCCTCGCCTGGAATCGGGCGGCAACCGTGATGCTGGTTGATTACGGAAAACTTCTGCCGGACCAGCGGAATTTGTTGCGCATGATGTTCCTCAACCCCTACGCACGGACGATCCAGAACGATTGGGAGAGTGTGGCGCGCTTTGTGGTAGGCGCCTTCAAGCTCGATACCGCGCGAGCGGGGGCCGCTGCGGAAGTGGAGCTTCTTGTCGACGAACTCTGCCGACTGAGCCCCGATTTCAGAAGGATGTGGCGCGACAATGAAGTTCACGGCGCCCACGGCGATGCCGTCAAACACATCCACCATCCGGTACTCGGTCCGCTTGCCTTCCAATATTCGGCGTTTTCTGTCGATGGGCGGACCGATCTCAGCATGGTCGTTTACAATCCGGCGACACCACACGATGCTGAACGGATTACCTCGTTGATCACCTGAGCCAACTGGTGGGCGCAAACCTCATCTCTCTACGTCACTTCGGGATATATCCAACCAATCCCAAGAATCGGATTTCGCGAGCACTCGAAACATGTCAACAACTTAGGCGTAAGTAATCGCCACCAGGAGGGAGGTTTCAGTTGTGTGGGCCGGATTTGGACTTACTCGACAAGGTTCGAGTGCTACCACAATCCGGCACTCTAAGCAGAAGTGTGTTGACGCTAACCCAATATTGACCATTTAGACGCGCTTATGCGCGTTGCACCCGCACCGGCAGAAAAACCCCGGCTTACAGGCGACCCAACGGGTGCCGTCGAGAGATAAACCGCCGCCGGGGACAATACCATGGACATGGGGGTGATGCGTCAGCGCCGATCCCCAAGTATGGAGGACCAGGGTAGCTCCGATGTGCGCACCCAGATGCTTGGGATCGGCCGCAATGGTACCCAATGTCTCGGCAGCGGCATTAAACAGCAAGCGATAGACCACTGCCTTGTTGTAATAGGCAATCGCGCTGATGGGAGCCGGCAAGGTGAAGACCACATGATAATAGTCTACCGGCAGCAGCTCGGTTTGCCGGGTTTCCAGGCAGCGTCGAGCCGCGCTGGCCTGGCACTTCGGGCAATGGCGGTTGCGGCAGGAGTTATAAGAAATATCCGTATGCACACACTCCGTGCAACTCAGCACATGTCCATCCAGCGCTGCGCTGCGGCATTGCTCAATGGCGGACATGACCTTGAGTTGGCCGAGGCTCAAGTGCGTGTGTTGAGCGTGTCGCCAGGTTGGCCCATGGGCACGGAAAATATCCGCGACCTCTACAGCGGGTTGTTCCACGGAGATGGCCTACGTGGGGCGCAGGCCCTCGATAGGGCTGACCACTTCACGCAGGATCTCCGTGGCTACTGGGCATAGAGCGCCGTCGTCTCCAGGCGCCGGTGCCCGAGCAGGACCTGAATCACCCGGATGTCGACCATCTGTTCCAATAGGTGAGTGGCGAAACTATGGCGCAACGTATGCATCGAAACGCGTTTATCTATCTTTGCACACCATGCCGGGGCCGTTTGGCTGGATGTAAGCGCGTTGAAGGGCGGTTTTCAGGGGGCGGATTTGCAGCCCTGCGATCAGATCATCCGTGCAATACGGCTTGCGGGGCAGGTGCTCGGCAAAGCAAGAAAGGGCGTCAATCGCGGCCATCAAAGCCCCCGATCGCGCTCATGCTCTGCATGGGGACCGGACAGGCTTTGATTGCATAGCCAAGGGAGGCTATACTGGACCTGTCCGGTCGTCCCCGGAATTCGATGCCCCGTATACCTTTGTCTCCCCAGACTTGCAGGTTACGGGGCATTACCATTTCTATCATGGGTAATGCCTTTGGGCTGTTGTTGATCCTCTGAAACTACGCCAGAAAGCCGCTATTCAGCAAGATCAGTACCAAAATGGCGATCTGGACGCAGGTAACCACTCACTGACGATAAACCTCTTTCCGGTGGGCGATTTTCACGACGAGAATGCACACATCACGATCCTCAATATTCGCAATAACACGGTAGTTTCCTACTCGGTAACGCCAGAGACCGCTGAGACCTCCAGAAAGCGGTTTGCCCAAACTGCGGGGATCATCCAGGAGGGCCACTTTAACCTCGATAAAGTCTCGGATGCGTTTACGCTCTTGTGCATCAAACTTTCGCACGTCTTTCTGAACAGACTCCGCGTACTCAATCCTCCAGACCACGCCAGAATTCCTCGCTGCTTAATACGCGCTCATCCCCGCGCCGGACACGCTCCAGGGTTGCTTCGGCCAAATAAGCGTCCTCCATATCATCCAGATGCTCCAAAATAGCCTCGCGGACGTAATAGGTCTTCGTGCGTCCTGTCGCTTTTGCCAACGCATCTAGACGCTTCTCGATGTCGCTGGACAGACGAACCCCAATCATAATAACCTCGCGATAAACATGTTAAACGTGTTTATCATTTTGCGCCTGATCCAGAGCAAAGGGAAGCGCCACCCACCCTTCAGCCTACCCCTTAGAACCAAAAATTCGTGACCACCATGATTTGGCGCCGGGGCCAGGTAACAACCTAGCCTCCAATGAGTCCAAGCGTTGCTTGAGCCATGACTCTTGCTCTTGATGTTCACGAAGTTGCTCTTCGCGAATCCTCAGCATTTCACGAAGCACTTCATTTTCTGCGCGCAACGCAGCGTTTTCACTCTGTATTGTCACCGTATCCGGTGTTATTTCTGTGTCTTTTTTGTTGTCTTTATCGTTGTCTTGCAAGACGCCGAAGACCCTGATCAGCTCAGATGTGTCTATCTGTGGCTTTCCAAGATGATCTTTATCAACGCTTAACTTTCCTGATCTTATATAAGAGTAGAGCGTTGATCTGGCCACATTGGCCAAGCCAGCAGCCTCTGACAGGTTAATTTTTGCCATATTATTACCGTGTATGATGCGTTGTCTTTCTTGTAGTACGAACCATTCAACAAATCAACAGCAATCACCGCCACAGTTTCTCGAAGCGCACCGGGTTGGTGGCCGTGTAGCGCACCGTATGCTGGATGTTCCGGTGCCCCAGGTAGTCCTGAATGAGCCGGGTATCGGCGCCCTGGTCGGCCAGAGCGAAGCCGCAGGCGTGCCGGAGCATGTGGGGATGGGGCGGCAGGGCCAGCCCCGCCAGCTCCCCATAGCGGCGCAGCAGCGCCCAGAAGGTCTTGCGCGACAGCGCCGTCCCCCGGCTACTCAGAAACAGCGCATGACGATCCAGGGCGGCCCCAGTGCCGCCTTCTTTCTTGCGCCACTGCCGCAGCCAGCGCTCCCGCTCGGCCATCCAGCCTTTCAGCAGGCGGATCTCCTCCGTCCGCAGCGGCTGGGTGGTGGACAGCCCGCCCTTGAGCCGCTGCACCTGGAGAATCTTGCTCTCCAGGTCCACCTGGTCCATCCGCATGGCACAGGCCTCCGTCACCCGCAATCCGTGGCGGAACATCAGGAGGATCAGACAGCGGTCGCGCAGGCCGGTCCGGGGGTTGTCTTTCGTGGCCGCCAGCAGGCGATCCACCTCCAGGGTGGTGAGATGCTTTCTTTCGCCCTCTGAGGCCGTCCGGCGCTTTTTGGGAGTGGCTTCTGCTACAGATAACAGCCCTTGTCCTGCGGACGGCGATCCTGTCGGCGACCGCCCTGTTTTCCCGTCCGCCATCGCCCAAAATCTCCACCGTGATCGTAATGTCTCATCATAGCCCCTTCCGGTCCTTGCCGGGTATCTGGAGAATCAGTACATTAAGACTTCTATCATAGCTGCGCTCTTTCGCGTTGTGGGCCGCAAAAAACCGATTCTGCTCAACGTCGTCGCAATCCCGGTCGGCATCACTATCGCCGAGGCAGTGCCTATGGGTTGGCACATTTCAGGCACGGCATTTATCTTCGTGCTAGCTGGAGCGGTTGGTGTTTCGGTATTTTCCGCGCAGTTCATCAAGGTGCAGCGTAGCGCCACGAGCTTAAAGCAAGAAATGGAGCCGACGTGATTGATTGCTTGTTCTTGGACTCGGATGACCAGCGCCATTTCCCAGCGGACGTTCGGCGTATCATTCATAGCATCTGCACAGATGCTGAGCCGAAGATTCGCTCGGCTATACCGTTGTTGCCTGCGACGATCGAGTTCGCCGCTCAAACCGGTAGCCGCGTCATCCCCGAAGTCGGCTCTATCGGTATGGCAGTTTCATTGGGCAGGATCAGCTGGGTTGTAGATCCTCATCATTCTGGCGGTATCGCCGCAGTTGCACAAATGCACCTGTTCGCAATGCTGGCCCACGAGTGTCATCACCTCGCACGCGGCTGGGTCATTGAAGCGAACCCCCAGCGCCCGTACAGTATGCCGGAGGCCGTTATGAGCGAAGGTTTGGCCACGGCGTTCCAGCGCGACATTACGGGAGTAACGCCACTTTGGGGCACCTACCCAGAACAAGCATCGATATGGGTTCAAGAGCTTCTCAGCCTGCAAGCCGACGCACCATACCAGCATTGGATGTTCCAGCACCCAGATGGTCGCAAATGGATCGGCTATAAAGCGGGTACCTACCTTGCGGACAAAGCTTTTCAGTCTACCGGGCTGACTGCAGCCGAGCTTGTGTCCACACCAGCCCAGGAAATTCTGCGCATGGCCGGCGTTGAGGCGTAGTGATAATGCCGTCCAACATTTTGCAACAGCCGTTAGGCGAGGAGTAAGCGGTGATCGTTGAACGCATCTTCATCAGCCCAGAGCGCGGCGCGGATCAAGTAGAGCGCCAACACATCGCAGTTCAAGGCGGAATGGGAGTCTTAGGTGATCGGAACTTTGGGAAACGTACTCAACCGGGTCAGAACATCACATTGGTCGAAGCTGAAGAAATCGAACGCTTCTGCGCTCAGTTTTCTCGCACCACTGATCTTTCGCTCACGCGTCGAAACCTTGTAACCAGAGGAGTGAGGTTGAACGATCTGGTGAATGTTGAGTTCTCAATCGGAAATGTCAGGCTGCGCGGTATCGAACTGTGCGAACCATGCACCCTTCTTGGCAAACATTTAAGTAGCGAGTCTCTTACCCCTGCTGCGGTCATAAAGCACTGGGTTCACCGTGGCGGACTGTTTGCCGATATCCTCAGCAGTGGAGCAATCGTTCGTGGAGCTCGTATTGAAACTGACGCCTAACCCTTGCTCAGCTCAAACGTTCGGGATTCTGAAGGGGTTTTATGGGTGCGTGACAAGTCGCACTATTTCGTTACCGTAACGGATCGTTGTTCTGAACTGCGGATTGCCCATCCGCGTGTCTTGACAAGAAAAATTCTAGCATTAGGTATTACAATGCGTTCTGTCTCGTTTTTATTCACTCAAAATAGCGAGGAGCCAGGAAATGTATGAGAACCGAAATAATAAAAGCCTTGTGTGGCCGCAAGAGATACAAATTGACCCCTCTCTAAGCATTGCTATGCTGGCGGTTGAACACACGGAGAAAGTCTTTTCTTTGATCGATAAAAACAGGGATTATTTGTCCCGTTGGCTCCCATGGGTTGATGAAACACGTTGTGTTGATGATACAAGGAGTCATATTATGACAGCTCCTGTTCAGCTTCAGCAGGGAACGGATGTTAATTACGTCATTAAATTCAATCATACGATTGTGGGGCGTGTAGGTTTTCATTACTTTGAACCGTTTTCGAGCGCTGGCCGACTGGGATACTGGTTGAGCGAAAAAAGCCAAGGGCGGGGAATAATGTCACGAGTCTGTAATTATTTAACAGAAGAGGCGTTATGCCGCCAAGGTATCCGTCGTGTGGAAATTCGATGTGCAGCCGAAAATAGCCAAAGTCGGCGAATCCCTGAACGGCTTGGCTATCGTTTCCATGGGTTTTATAAGGAGGCTGAATGCCTGCAAGGGCGGTACGTTGACCATGCCGTGTACTTTGCGGAATGTGATTGGTGGGTTATCTCATGTTAGAACTACGTCACCCTGGGATCCTTGGTTTATTTTATTGTCTATCAGAATATTTATCTCACAAGCCATAAAAACTCAACTTTAAACATTCAGAAGCTATTTATTAAGATTAATAACCATGAGATAAAACACTGAGTTTGAGCGGTTGTATCAGTCATCCCGACAACGATTTCATAAATTGAGGAATATTTATTCCACAAGCTGGATTGACGAAAGGATATCAGGTTGGTTTAGGATGCAGATAGATTGTTGCAGCGATTCTGCATATTCGGCACTTTTCAGTGATCATATCGGATCAATACTTTGGCCCAATATCCATCTTTACCTTCTTTACAATTGGTAGACTGTGAAGATTCTCGAGAAGCAGCGGATTATGTGGCGGAATGTCATCAGGCATTTGCCAGGTTGAACCCTAATCTTGCTCTTGAAATTCGGCCCGCTGATGCGGAATATCTGGCGGAATGTCTGGAAACAGGAACATTGCATTTTGTTAATCTGAATAATGAGCGAATTGGTTTATTTGCTACAGCATGGATAGCAATTGAATTTATTCAGGGTTATGTTGTGGTTGAAGAAATTATTCATCCAGCCTTTCAGGGACGAGGACTCGCAAAATATGTGCAGCGTGAAGCTGCGGCACTGCTCGATAAAGCAGGTGAAGGTGAAAAGGCCATGATTGGAACTATACATGCCCATAATATTGCTTCTCGCAAAACGGCAATTGGCGCAGGTAGGCCAGGTATCTTACAATGCGAATTTATATCGTTGTAAAAAAAGGCTGAACGACTATTTCGTTCTGAGTAAGGCCACAAGCATTCTAGAGATAGTTGTATTAACAACCAAACTGGCCATAGCTAACTACGGATTGACCATCCGCTGGTCTGACCTACATGAAGGCCAGCCTACACCGGAGAGATGACGCATTGGATCGCGCTGCCTGGTGCCTCTTGCCCAAAATACGCCCAAGTTCCACTGAAAAAAAGGAGGTTAACACCGTCTCAGTCTGGTCGACTTGCCCACAGCCGTGTAGTGCGCTGCACCGCTATAACACCTGGTCAAAATTCAACGCGCACAGGTGGTCAGTTTTAAATGCGCGCCAACAAATCTGGATTTCACGATGGCGAAGCGCCGCTGATTTCTCCCGGATCCTGGTGCCTCGCGACAGATCATCAGAAAAATAGGGCTTTTGCGGCATCCGCGTCACCATCAATTGCAAAATCGGATGAAGGTCAGCTGGTGGTGTTGTGTTGGTCGCCCAGCGATAAGCGGTCCTCGTGTCCAGTATCTGTTGAAGCTCGGAAATATCCTGTGAGTCCGTGCTGTTTTGGAGCGCCCGCCGTAAATTATCGGTGCTCAGCGCATGATTGCATTTGAGGATGGCTGCCCATCCAACGTAGCCGGCCATGACGCGAGGTCAATGATGCTGGGTGGCTATGCGGGGTCTGCCGACTTTTCTGGGGGGTGGTTCTACCGCCTGACGATAGCTATAAAGCCATGCAAGCACATCATCGCGCAAATAACGTGGCGCTTTGGAACACGGTAGATAGGTGGCTTTCGGTAGCTTGTGAGGTGCGACGGACGCAATGTTTTGGACCGTTTTCTTACTGAGAAGGAGTAGGTTGGCTAGTCCTTGTTGATCTAATACAAGCGGGACAGCCAGTCGGTCAGGGTCACTGTCGCCATCCCCCTCCCCTTTGGCGGGCGCGGCACCACGATGCTGGCTGCGCGGCCGTCTAACGGACGCCGCGGTTTTTTGGTCTACGGCAGCCGCCTTCGCCTTTTGAGCGATCCGTTTTTTTGCGCAAGACTGTATCTCTTGCACGCGATGGTGATGAAGGATTTTCTGGTCGCCCTCGATTTCCTGTCGAACCTCATACTCTTCCTGACCCAACAAGCCGTATTGGTCGATTTCTTTTGGTTTTCTGCGTGGTGATGTCTTTCCTTTCGGCGGCGGTGGGGCCTTGGAAAAGACAATGGCTGATAGGTTCTCTACTGGCATGGCGCTGCTCCGTATTATCGCGGGGGTATGAAGCAGATTTGGCGTGGCCTCTGGAAAAGAGACTGGCTCATGCCTGGAGAAACGTGCGGTCCCCTGCCACGCCGAATCTGCCTCATTTGTCAGGCTACCAGAACAAATTCCGACTTCGAAACAGTTAACGTATGGCAGATGACGGGCGGGATTGGTGGTGATGAAAGGTTGGACGCACACTCACAAACGACGCCATCAATATACCTGGCTGCCCACCAATTTGCGGGACAATTGCGGGACAGTGGAGGCAGGAAACGCTGGGAACATTAGGGAATAATGATTAATGTATGTCGTTGTTTTTTATGCATACAATTCACTTTTATGGCTGACAAAAAGGGATATTATTCGGATTGTGATTCCGGTTGTCGCGGGTTCGAGCCCCGTCAGCCACCCCAATAAAATCAAGGCTCTAGACGAAAGTCTGGGGTCTTTTCTTTGCCAAATTGATTTTGCGCTGCACTTATGCGGCACTTTCTTACGTTGGCTGCACCTTGACTGCAGCGCAAGTAAGAACGCACACATGGCGACGATCAACCCCCGTAGGGACCAAGACGGGCATATCATCGCTGGCAGGCCATCATCCGGCGCAAAGGCCACCCGGCCCGGACCAAGACCTGCCGGGCCACGGCGGAAGCGCTGGACTGGGCGCGTATTGAGGAATCCGAGATGGGACATCCACCCGGGAGAGGGATGCGGGCCATTACCAGCGTCACCGGCCCGAGCGATTGCTCGGGTCTTCCATCACCTAGTCGTTAGATTCTCGCCAACAATACGATCCCGATGAGAATCGGGACGGCGAGCAGTACCGCGCGCCACAGCGGCACGAAATACGGAGTTTCACCGGATGATCGGTGCGACTTGTAGCCATGAATCATGGCCGACACCAGGTTCTCTCCGCGAACCAGGCGGTAGAATACGATCGCGGTGAGATGCAGACTAATGAGGAGCAAAAGGAGATTGAAATTGTCGGCGTGCCAATGTGCGAAACGCCGTCCGGTCGTGTAAGAGACCCACTGGGACAATGGACCTGAGGAGCCGCCGTCGTTATTGACCGCGAATAGACCGAGAATCGTTTGCAGCAGCAAAAGGCTCAGCATTACGATGATACTGAGTGCACCCAGCGGATTGTGACCGAGTGACTCGTAGCGATCGCGATCGCAGAGCTTGCGGGCATAGCGCCAGACGCCCGCGGGTCCGCGAACGAAACTGCTGAACCTGGCAGTCTGTCCGCCGCAAAAACCCCACAAAATCCGAAAAGACACGACACCGAGGACTCCGTAGCCGGCGAACAGGTGCCATCGCATGTGATCGGTGTCCGCGGTCCACCAGCAGGTCGCGAACAGAATCAGGATGCTCCAGTGCCAGATCCTCGTCGGCAGATCCCAGACTCGAACGCGCTTTCGAACTGAACTCCCCGTATTGACCATGCATCACCACCAGTTGCTGTGCGTGCGGAAAACCCGATGGCAACTGTCGCAGGACTGACCGAGTCTCCTGGTTTCCAATGCGAGCGCGTGCAGGTCGTGGCCTGCGGCGTCCCGCGTCATGTTTTGTGCGCTGATTCGCATTCTCTGTGCGGCCTGGGCGAACGCAGCGGGTTTCGCCCAGATTTCCCGGCTCGCTCGGGTGCCGGCCCCATGCCCTTTCCCGCTGCCCGCAGGAAACCATGTGGGCAGGGAATCGGCGAGCACGGCAATTTGCCTCGCGTCCACTTGGATCAGGCGCCAATTCAGGTGCGAGCGATCCATCTGATCCCGCAGAAGCTTGTCGGTCCTGCCGAGTGTCCTGAAGTGCACCTTGCGTGCGTGGATGATTTGCGCGATGCCGGTGGCATTGGCGCCACCCGCAAAACTCATCAGCAGCGCGACGCTTATCCATAAGAGCGGATCGCGGAGGCGGCAGGTTCGAAAGCCGTTAAAACCCATGGTGCTCTATCCTTGATGTGGAGTAGACAGGCGGGCTGCATAGCCACCCGGTGAATGATCTTCGAAATAAACCATTCATAAATTAAATGAATTGACCTGAGCTTGTAAATAAGGGTCGCCTTGGTCCGGCGCATGCTGAGGGTACCATACGTCGTGGGATCAAGACCAATGGAGCTCACCCACCGATCAACGATCCTGGCATATTGACGGGTGGACAGATGTGGGGATGCCCTTAGCCGGCTGGGAAAAAGATACTGCTCTGCCTCCATTGAGCTCTGATCGGCGGTACCAGACTGTAAGCGGCCATCCAGTTTTCGTTGGCGACGGGCGGGGTAATGCGTTCCTTGAATCAGGCACCCAGCCGAAACCGACAACTAGACAATACCATCCGAAAGCATAGTACCATTGGTTTTATCTACCCTTCATCACTGCTACGCTGGAGTCGACCTTGGCCCCGTCCCTCTCCACGAACACCCTCTGAGATCACGCTATGCGCATAGACCGCCTGGATCATGTCGTCCTGACCGTGGTGGATATATCTGTTACGATCGACTTCTATTCACGGGTATTGGGCATGCAGGAAATCACCTTTGG
Source organism: Acidithiobacillus sp. (assembly GCF_023229925.1). Taxonomy (NCBI): domain Bacteria; kingdom Pseudomonadati; phylum Pseudomonadota; class Acidithiobacillia; order Acidithiobacillales; family Acidithiobacillaceae; genus Acidithiobacillus; species Acidithiobacillus sp. The sequence continues at coordinate 1,197,227 of NZ_JALNYM010000001.1, forward strand.
TGACCAGCGAAGGGCCTTGGCCTTTGGGCAGCAAAAAATCAACCTGCATTCGGCAGGGCGTCCCATCGCTCCGCATGCGGCCAGTCCCACTCCCGGGTCGGCGGATTTATGCTTCATCGTGGCCGGTGGTATCGAAGAAGTGCTCGCCCATCTGCAGGTCTGCGGAGTTGCCCTGGAAGCCGGTCCGGTGCCCCGCACTGGAGCCACGGGGCCGATCACCTCTGTCTACTTTCGAGATCCCGATGGCAATTTGCTGGAGGTGGCCACGTATGATCAGCCGATACAACTGTCATGACCGGTAATTCGCGCGTCGCACTGGTTACCGGCGCCACCTCCGGCATTGGTCTGGCTATCGCGCAGCGTTTGACGCAGGCGGGATATTGGGTGGCCCTGCATTCCCGCACCTCCTCCGCTGCGGGTCTACAAGCGGCGGCAATGCTGGCGGGTGCCCACTATTTTCAGGCAGACTTGCTGGAGGATGGTGAGCGCCGGGATCTGATCAATCAGGTGTATACGCACTATGGTCGGCTCGACGTGCTGGTCAATAACGCGGGTGAGTCCAGCATGATTCCGCATGATGATCTACAGGCCGCGACACCCGATATCTGGCACCGCCTCTACGAACTCCATGTGGTGGCGCCCTGGCAACTCGTCGCGCTGAGTGAACCCTATCTGCGCGCGGCATCGACGGCCGAACACCCGGCATCGGTGTTAAATATCAGTTCCCATGCCGGCGTCCGACCCAAGGGGGCTTCCATACCTTACGCCGCCAGCAAGGCCGCATTGATCCATGTCACCCGCTTACTCGCCAAAACCTTGGGACCCGATATCCGGGTGAACGCTATCGCACCGGGGCTGGTGGATACGCCGCTGACCGAAGATTGGGCGACCATTCGCGAACAATGGATTCGCGATGCCCCCATGGGTCGGAGTGCGCGCCCTGGCGACGTCGCGGATGTTGCCATGATGCTGACTGAATCGAGCTATCTGACGGGAGAGGTGATTGTGGTGGATGGCGGGATGAACCTTATTTAACCAGCCCCAATCGATGAAAAATCCGTCAAAAGAGGTGCATATGATTTACACAGTTGAATGCAGCTTTACCGACCCGTCTGCAGAGGATGAATGGAATGCCTTTTACAGCAATGAAAAGTTGCCCGCGTTAATTTCTGTTAGGGGGTTTCTCACATCCCAACGATTTAAATTGTCCGATGGAATACCTTCTGCGCCAACTTATCTCGCTATTCACACTATCGCCAATGAGGGGGTTCTTGAAAGCGCTGATTATCACCAAAATGGTGGCGGCAATTTTGCAAAGTGGCAACCCATGATTACAGATTGGCATAGGAATATTTATGGAGGGATCGATCTGTTCGCAAATGTCACAAATGAACAGCGATTGTTAATTAGCAACGAAAGCGGTGACGCATTAAGAGCGCTTGGGTTTCAAGTTCTGCATCTATGGGCAACAGGACTTGATCGGACGCCAATGGAACGTTGGGTGGCGATTTCCGGCAATCTACCAGATCCTGCCCATCATCTGAAAGCAGGTGGAGTATGTATATACGTCCCTATGGGAAGTCAATTACAGAGTGATTCCACGTAATTATCATACGCAGAACAAATGAATTGTGATTTTGCACTCTATGGCGCATCGCGGTGAACGTAATGGATTATTTCACAACGACGAAGGACGGCCATGCATCAGATCGTGACACAGATTGATATTGCGGCATCACCGGAGCGTGTGTGGTCCATCCTCATGGATTTCCCCGCCTATCCGCAATGGAATCCCTTCATTCGCTCGCTTTCCGGAGTGGCGAAGCCGGGAGAGAAGCTGCGTGCGACCATTCAACCCGAGGAACGCCGGGCCATGACCATCCGGCCGAAGGTACTGAAGGCAGCAGATCAACAAGAACTGCGCTGGCTGGGCCGCTTGGGGTTTCCCGGTCTCTTTGACGGCGAGCACTACTTTCAACTCACCACGATCGGTAATGGGTATACGCGGTTCACCCAGGGAGAGCGATTCTCAGGCATTCTGGTGGGCATGTTCGTATCCAGCATGAAAGCAGCGACAAAAGCGGGTTTTAATGCGATGAATCAGGCATTGAAGAATCGCGCGGAGGCAAATGACCATATTGGCCACGCACATGATGATATCTCCAAGGATCGGTACTGACATGGACACCCGAAAACTGCTGCTCACCGCGCAGGAGATTGATCAGATGAAGGGCGAACATAAGGTCCATTTTCTCAATCCCAGCGCCGTTCGTATCAATAGGTCTTTGGGCGATGCGGTAGGACTCCGGCACATGGGTATACATCTCATCCAGATAGAGCCGGGTAAAGAGAGTGCCGAGTACCACCGGCATCATTATGAAGAAGAGGCCGTGTACGTGCTGTCTGGTAAGGGCATGCTCACCATGGAAGGGGATCAGTATCCCATCGCCCCGGGTGACTTCGTCGGTTTTCCTTGCCATACCGTCGCGCACAGCATCATCAACGATGGAACGGAAACACTCGAGTGCCTGGTCATCGGTCAGCGACTGGATCAGGATGTCGCGGATTACCCGAATCAGCATAAACGCCTATACCGTAATAATGGGGAATGGAATCTGGTGGATATGGCAGATATCCGTGTATTGCGCGAATCCACGCAGAAATAACAGGAAAGCTATGAAACCCGCAAAATTCGATACCCAGCCGTCGCAGCACTTCCTGATGGAAAGCGCCACCGTAGATTATGCGCATGCCGATATCCGTAAGTTGGCGGCCGCGCTGTCTTCTGACGATCCAACGGCAACCGCCAGGCGTTGCTTCGAATGGGTACGCGATCACATTGCGCACAGCATGGATTTTCACCGGGAAGAAGTGACCTGCGCAGCGTCGGATGTGTTGCAGCAAGGCACTGGCCTATGCACCGCGAAAAGTCATCTGCTCGTGGCCTTATGGCGCGCCAACCAAATCCCTGCAGGATTTTGTTATCAACGACTGACGCTGGATGGCCCTAATCCGCCCTACTGTACACACGGCTTCACCGCCGTCTGGCTGGACGACTGGGGCTGGTATCGTTGTGATGCGCGCGGCAACAGCAAACCCGGGATCCACTGCGAATTCACGCCCGGCCAAGAGAACCTGGCCTATCCGACTATGTATAACGGCGAGCAGACCTATCCGGATATTTGGGCGGAGCCCTGGCCGGATTTGCTCACCGCCATGGAAAAGCTGCAAAACATATCGCAGTATCGGAGCCATCCCATTGACGCCTGCCCACCCGCCGCGGATTTGTGCGTAAGCGAGCCTACGGGAATGAACATACAGAGCGCGGAGACCGACCATGTATTGCCCTGACCCGTTTGCGGAAACCCGCCCGGAAATCCTGCGGGCGCTGATTCAGCGTTATCCCCTCGCAACACTGGTCAGTGTGGGTGCCAATGGTCTGGAGGCAAATCATATTCCCTTGTACCTCGCACCCGACGAAGGACCGCAACCGGTGCTGCAAGGCCATGTGGCACGCGCTAATCCCCTGTGGCGGGAGGTGTCCCCGGACAATGAGGTGCTGGTCATCTTTCAGGGGCCGCAACACTACATCAGCCCCTCGTGGTACGCGACCAAGGCGGAAACCGGCAAGGTGGTGCCTACCTGGAACTATGCTGTCGTCCATGCTTACGGTCGGTTGCACGTCAGGGACGATCCCGCTTGGGTACGGCAACAGATGGTCGCCCTGACCGCGCAGCAGGAGAACGGCTTTACCCTGCCCTGGCGGGTGGAGGATGCGCCCCAGGACTTTACGGAGCGGCTCATCCAGCAGGTGGTGGGCATAGAAATCCCCATCTCCCGCTGGGTGGGCAAGTGGAAGGTCAGCCAGAACCAGCCGCTTTGCAACCGTGACAGTGTCGTTGCGCACCTGGCGCAGCAAAAACAGCCTGATTCTGAGGCCATGGCTGAATATGTTCTGGTCGGCCTGAAAGGCGGCAAGAGAGACCATCCTTGATGACGATTACCGTGGGTTTTCTGGTGTTCCCAGGGATTCAGCTGCTGGATCTGGCAGGTCCCTATGAGATTTTTTTGGCAGTGCACGAGGGATGATTGCGGAGCGTGGACCATTGCTACCCGAGATAGTGATTCGACTGTTGGCGAAGGATGAACTGGCAATGATCTTGCCGCTGGTACAGGAGCTCAACCCTGGCGTGCCGCCGGCTGTGCTCGCGCAAAGACTTCAGGATATGACCGCACAGGGATATCGATGCGCTGCCGCTTTTGCGGATGATTGCTGTATCGGTGTGGCGGGTATCTGGCTGGGAACGCGTTTTTGGTGTGGACGCTATCTGGACGTCGACAACGTGATCGTCGCCCCGCAGTATCGAGGTATCGGTATCGGTCAACAGCTTATGGATTGGGTAGAGACCTACGCGCACAAAGAGGGCTGCGAGATCATGGTGCTGGATGCTTACGTCACCAATCATCCTGCGCACAGGTTTTATCAGCGCAACGGTTACCAGATCGTCGGCCACCACTTCGTCAAATCATTGCGGTCCACCGGATGACCCACGAAAGCAGGCTGGGCGGTTTTGAGATACCCTGAATCTCGTGGACACTCTCGATTGGATATAATGGATCGAAGAGGATTTCATGGTATTGGGAACACACCCTCAAATACGAAAAAACCCCGCCGAAGAATCGACGGGGTCCCATCACAAACAACCGGCGCGAGAATTACTTCATCATCGCCTTTTTGAACATCCGCTCCACCTTCTCATTGGCTTCGTCGGCCTTCTGATTGGCGGCGTTGGCCGTGCTCATCGCCTGATCCGCAGTGCTCTGCGCGGCGTTAGCCTTGCTCAGCGCGTCCGTCGCGGTGCTCTGCGCGGCATTGGCCTTGGCCAAGGCCTCGTTGGCGGTGGACTGTGCGGCGTCGGCCTTGGCAGCAACCTTGTCGAGGTCAGAGGTGGTCGCACAACCGGCCAGGCCCAAGGGCAAAATCAGCGCAGTTACTTTCAAAGCGGTGGTGAACTTGCTCATAGCAGTCTCCTTTGTTGGGTTGGATAACGAGCAGACAAAGCATAGCTAAAAAAACAACAACACGCCAGTCTGCAAGCGTGTTTTTTCAGTGGCGGCTACAATCTCGCGCATTGAATACCTGCATATACATCCAGGCAGCAGCTTAGTCCACTATTACGAGCATCTGACAAAAAGGCACAACCCCTTCAATCGATCCGACCACACTCGGCCGACCCTCCCGTACCTAACAGGATACGCCCCAAACACACCATCTAACTGACTGTTTACACTTAAATAAAATTATGTCCTTGATTTTTTCCACATTTTTTGTAAAATGCTGTTCCGTTTCATATTTTGAGAAAAACGCCAGCGACGTTGAAGCTGGGGGGTAGGTCACCACAGGCCAGCTCAAATAAGGAGATAGACTTGATACGACGATTATCTGCCGGTATGAGCATCGCTTTATTCGCATTTTTGCTGCCCAACGCCTTGGCACCCAATCCAAGCGAATTACCAATACCACTGCCCAACAAGCCATTAGAAGATGTTAACAACCATCAGCGGATGGACAGTCAGTCATCCATCTCCTCAGGAGAATCTGCTCAGCCTGAACGCAGCGACGGTGCGCTCCTCATGCGGCAAAAAGTGTTTTACCTGCGGCGATTAACCGCTTACAACGCACTTCCCGACCAAACCAGCAGTGATCCAGATATTGCGGCCTGCGGCCCTAACCGGCCCAATCAGATCGCGCTTTCGCAGGATTTGTTTTTCCTCAAGAATGGGAGCAACCGCTGTGGTGAACACATAGATATCATTTTGCATTCTGGGCGGGTGATTCATGGTGTGGTCTGGGACACCATGAATTCCCGGTATCACATGGCTGCCGACATTCTGATGGGTAGTGTCCAGCGCGCTATGGACTTCGGGGTAAAGCAGGCAAAATTGCGTTTCGTACGCTCGCGAGCACCGTCGACTAACGGCCTCTGAACGACAACAAGGCCTGCCTTGGCAAACGATTATCGCCCACTGCCGGGCCCGGCCGCCATCATTGCCTCCACATCGGCTATGCGCTTTGGCACTTCGTCTGAAAGGATATCCGGCCCGTTGGCAGTCACCAGCACGTCGTCCTCAATACGAATCCCGATACCGCGCCAACGCTCAGGAACCGACGGATTGTCCGGGGAGAAGTACAGGCCTGGTTCTACCGTCAGTACCATCCCCGCCTCCAGTTTCCGCCAGGACTGATCCGCGCTGCGATAATGGCCGACGTCGTGGACATCCATGCCCAACCAGTGCCCTGTCCGGTGCATATAGAAGGCCTTATAGTTGCCCTGCTCAATAATTCCATCGCGACTACCAGCAAGTATTTTCAGATCCAGCAGGCCGTCCACAAGTACCTTGACGGCCTCGTCATGATAATCCGCAACCGGGCGTCCTGCCTGTACGACCGCGATTCCCGCTTCCTGACTGGCCAGAACGACTTCGTAAATTTCCCGTTGTGCGGGACTGAAAACGCCGTTGACCGGCAAGGTTCGGGTGATATCGCCCGCGTAGGCCCCCACCTCTGCGCCGGCGTCGATCAGTACCAGATCGCCGTCACGCAGTTCCGCATCATTTTCCGTGTAGTGCAGAATACAACCGTTGACTCCGCCACCAACGATACTGGGATAAGCCACACTGGGCGACCCGAGGCGATGAAAAACGTGCTCGATCTCAGAAGCCAGCTCGTACTCCAGCATACCCGGCTGGCACAGACGCATGGCATGGCGATGGCCAGCGCCACTGATCCCCACCGCCGCCCGCAGGATTTCGATCTCTTCAGGATCCTTAAACAGCCGCATCTCATGGATCAGATCAGCAACGTCGACCACTTCGAGCGGGTAGCGCACACCTTGCCGAATCTTGCTCTTGGCGACATTACGCCAGTGCATGACCCGCGCGTCGAAATCCATGGACTGACCCATGGGATAAAACAATAACTCCCGATTTTCCAGCAGTTGTGGAAGGACGTCATTCAGGTCATGGATCGAGAGGCAACGATCCACCTGACATTGCTCCAGAGCACCTTCCAGCCCAGCACGACGCCCATCCCAGGTTTCCCGCTCCGGGTCACGCGGACGGCAGAACAGGATCTGCTCCCCATCCGCGCGCCCTGGAACCAACACTAGCACGGCTTCGGGCTCCATGAAGCCGGTCAGGTACAAGAAGTCGCTGTCGCCACGAAACGGATAGTGCACGTCGCTGTTACGGCTCTTGGCTGTGGCGGTGGGTATGATCGCGACACCGGCTGCGTGCATTTTCTGCATCAGACGACTGCGGCGAGCAGAATAATCTGGACGGGGCAAATGGAGTTTGGCCATGGGTGGAATGGCGCTTTACTGCATAGCCGCTTCGACCTGCCTGGCAAATGCCGGGTCGTTCTGCGTCCGCTTGAGCAGGCTGGAGTACTGCTCCGCTGTCAAATGATTACTGGCAAGGATACTGTTTACTCTGGTCATGTAGGATTTTTTCAATTCTTCCCGCTTGGTGGCGGTGATATCCTTCTGGCTCAGGGCGCTGTGGACCTGCTCGTTGAGTGGCTTGATCCCCCGAACCGCGGCCGCAAAATTCTTTATTTCAGTGGGGCTTGCCACGGCACCCGCAGTCATTGCGGTGCGTACCAACCCTGGTGCGGCTGTCTCCATGCCAGAGGCGAAGGCCATACTGGTCCCCAGACCAAACAGACCCAAAGCAAACAAAGCAGTCCCTGCAAATCCACACCTGGATGAATGGAATACGCCCTGTGCAGCAGAGTAAATGGTAGGCTGTTGCATAATAACTCTCCTCTCGGACTATCAGAAAAATGCAGGAATAGCTTCACATATCAGTAAATTATGTGATTTCTCATGCGCACTCCAAGCCACCCTAACCGCTCCGAAAAGATATTGCAAGCTATCCGGCAGACAGCCACAGTACAGCAGACGCGCAGGGGCTTACTCTCCGTCGAAAGCCGCCTCTATCGCATCACCAAGACGGGCGACCGGACGCAGCTTAAAAGCGGAAGAACTCAAAATCTTCTCACCACGCGGGAGAATGGCGCTCGTGAAACCCAGCTTGATGGCTTCGTGTACCCGCGCTTCGGTAGCCGCCACCGGACGCACTTCTCCCGCAAGGCCGAGCTCACCAAAAACCGTCTGACGCCCCTCTAAGGGTTTATTGCGAAAACTGCTGAGCAGGGCCAAAGCCACCGCCAGATCGGCGGCGGGTTCGTTGACTTTGATTCCACCTGCGATATTCACAAAAACGTCCTGATCAAAAAACATACTGCCACCGTGGCGATGCAGGATAGCCAGCAGGAGGGAGAGGCGGTTAGGGTCCAGACCGATGGCGACCCTGCGCGGGTTAGCCAGCGGACTGGGCGTCACCAGGGCCTGCACTTCTACGAGAAGCGGTCGGGTCCCCTCCTGCGTCGCCAGCACTACACTCCCCGCTACGGGTCGATCATGCTGCGACAGGAAAAGCTGCGAAGGATTAGCGACTTCGCTCAGGCCCTTTTCATGCATCTGAAAAACGCCCAGCTCGTTGGCAGCACCAAAGCGATTCTTGATGGCACGCACAATCCGGTAGGGACTACCCGCCTCCCCTTCAAAATAAAGGACAGTGTCCACCATGTGTTCCAGCACGCGCGGGCCAGCGATGGCCCCTTCCTTGGTCACGTGGCCTACCAGCCACACTGTGGTGCCCGTAGCTTTGGCGAAGCGCACCAAGCGGGCCGCGCACTCCCGCACTTGCGCTACCGAGCCGGGGGCCGACTGTAGCGTGTCGGTATAGACCGTCTGGATAGAATCCACCAGCACCAATGCGGGTCGCTCCGATTGGAGCAGCCCCTCGATCGCTTCAAGATGATTTTCGGCGACTACCCGTACGGGGCTCTGGTCCAACCCCAAGCGCTGCGCCCGTAAGGCAACCTGTGCTGCGGACTCCTCGCCAGTGACATAAAGCACCTTACTGCCCTGAGCCAGATGATGGGCGGTCTGGAGCAGGAGGGTGGATTTGCCGATACCCGGTTCTCCGCCCAGGAGAATGGCGGCCCCCGGCACCTGGCCACCGCCCAGCACCCGGTCGAGCTCTGCCAGACCCGTCGTGCTGCGCCCCACATCCATGATCGGCACCGCATGCAGACATTGCGGCGGGCTGGCCGTGGCATAGGTGGTTTGGGATTTGGCCCCGGTCTTCTCCACACGCTGCTCGACGAAACTGTTCCAGGCACCACAATCCGGGCAGCGCCCCAGCCATTTATTGCTGGTACCGGCGCATTCCTGACAGACAAAGAGGGTTTTGTCGCGACTCATGACACCAACTGGCGCGGAACGCGCATCTGCATACGACAGCTCAATTCGTAGGAGATCGTATCGAGTCTTGCCGCCAGGGATTCGAGGGCTGGTCCGCCAGCCCCCATAAGCACGACGGAAGCCCCGATTTCCGCCGACACGGTCGTCAAGTCTACAAAAAGCATATCCATACTCACTCGTGCCAAAGTCCGTGTAGCCTGTCCGGCGACCGTAACCGGTGCACCTGAACCCAAGTGACGCGGGTAACCATCACCGTAGCCCGCCGCCACGACCCCCACCCGGCAGTGCGCAGGAGCCTGCCAGGCCGCACCATAGCCCAGCCAGTCACCAGGGGCGAGCTCGCGGATGGCCACCACGGCACTACGCCAGGATAGAACGGGCTGCAAACCGATTTCGGTACCGCTGTGCCCCGCGAAGGGCGAAAGCCCGTATAGCATGAGCCCAGGGCGCACCCAATGCTGATGGGTAAAGGGCAGTGCCAGCACCCCCCCCGAATTGGCCAAGGTGTGCTGACCCGCCGTGCAATGCCCAAAGTGCGCAACGGCCTCGGCGAAAACGTCCGCCTGCTGGCGACTGAGAGGATCGTCCGGCGTATCGGAGCGGGCGAGATGACTCATCAGCCCCAGCACCCGCCAGCGGGGATGGCTTTGCAGCCCGGCAAATACTGCCGACAGTTGGTCAGGTGCAAAGCCCAAACGGTGCATACCCGTATCCACTTTTATAAACAGCCGCAGGGACGCGTCAGCGGCATGGGCCGCCAGCCAGAGTAGCTGCCGTTGTTCATGGATAACGAGCAGATAGCCCCGCGCGGCCGCAACGGCGATCTCCTCCGCGTCGAAAGGCCCCCCGAGCAGACAAACCGGTTGCTCCAGACGCAGATCATGAAGGGTTTCCGCCTCGTCCAGAGAAGCCACGGCAAAAGCATCGACACCGGCCTCTGCCAGCACCGGAGCGCAGAGCGCAACATCATGTCCGTAGGCATTGGCTTTGACCGCCGCCATAATTTGCGCGTGGGGCGCATGTTGGCGCACTACGGCCATATTATGGCGTAGAGCAGCAGCGGAAATATGGGCAACAACAGGGCGAGTCATATCACCATGATACCGCAAAGCACAGGAAAATCCCCTGGCAAAAATCAGCGCACAGCGAGCTAATGCCCGAAACTATCCCCAGACGGCGCATAATTCTCAAAGCGGGTATATTCACCGAAGAAGCTCATCCGCACGGTCCCGATGGGTCCGTTGCGCTGCTTACCGATGATCACCTCGGCAATGCCCTTCACCTCTTCCTTATCCTTGTAATACACCTCATCGCGGTAAAGGAAGAGAATCAGGTCGGCGTCCTGTTCAATAGCGCCGGATTCACGCAGATCGGACATCTGCGGACGCTTTTCGGTACGGCTTTCCAGGCTGCGGTTGAGTTGCGAAAGGGCAATCACCGGGATGGACAGCTCTTTGGCCAACGCCTTGAGCGACCGGCTGATCTCGGAAATCTCCGCGACCCGATTGTCACCTCTCCCCGGCACCTGCATGAGTTGCAGATAGTCGACCACAACCAGCGCCAAACCATGTTCTCGCTTCAGCCGACGCGCCCGCGAGCGTAAGTCCGTCGGCGTCAGCGCCGCCGAGTCGTCCGCGAACAACGGTGCATTACCAAGTTCACCGATGGCATGGGCGATTCGCGGCCAGTCGTCATTACCCAGACTGCCATTGCGCAGCCGATGCTGGTCCACCCGCCCGCGCGACGAAAGTGCCCGCAAGACGATCTCGTCCGTCGGCATTTCCATACTGAAAACCGCCACCGGCTTGCCTTCGTTACAAGCGACATGCTCGGCTATATTCATGGCGAAAGAGGTTTTGCCCATGCTCGGACGACCCGCGACGATGATGAGCTGACCCGGATGCAGACCGGAGGTTTTCTCGTCCAGATCGGCAAAGCCTGTGGACAGACCCGTGACGCCTTTTTTCTCGCGGGCGATGGTTTCGATTCGATCGATTACCGCCGGAAGTGCATCCTTGAGTTGCTTGAAGCCTTCACCAACCCGCTGCTGCCCTTCGGCGAGCTGAAAGACCCGGCTTTCCGCTTCGTCCAACAGCGCCTGAGCTTCCCGCCCTTCCGGACGATAGGCCAGTTCGGCGATTTCCCGGCCAACCCGAATGAGGTCGCGCAGGGTAGCTCGCTCCCGCACGATCCGCGCATAGGCGAGCACATTGGCCGCCGAGGGCGTCTCGTTGGCCAACATGAGGAGATACTGCACCCCGCCCACCTCAGCAAGTTGCTCGTGATCTTGCAACCACTCGGAGACCGTGACGGCGTCTACTGCCCGCCCGGCACCCAGCATGGCACTGATGGCCAGAAAAATCTGGCGGTGACGGCGCTCATAAAAATCTTCGGCCGTCACCGCCTCGGTCACTTGATCCGCTGTATCGGGGTCAATCAGCAGAGCACCGATGACGGATTGCTCTGCCTCAATAGAGTGCGGCGGGGCCTTGACCCCGCCGCCATGGTCCGCAGACTCGAACACTCCGCCCGCCCTCGCCAGTACCAGGGTCAGGCGCGCTCGACGAACACCATCACGTCCAGCTCCACTTCCGGGTGCAGGTGTAACCGCGCAGGGAATTCACCTATCCGCTTGATTGGGCCATCCGCCAAACGGATTTCCGAATGGGCCACTTCATGACCCAAGGCTGCCAGCGCGGCGCTGATATCATGCAAGCCCACCGAGCCAAACAAACGGCCATCTTCGCCCGCCTGCAGGGCAATTTTGACCACGGCTTCCGCCAACGCGGCAGCGCGTTTCTGAGCCACCTGCAAACGCTCTAATTCGACATGCTCCAATGCCGCCTTACGCTCGGCAAAATCTTCCAGATTACGCTGGTTGGCCACCACGGCCTTGCCCTGCGGCACCAGAAAATTGCGTCCATAGCCCGGCCGCACTTCGACCACATCACCCAGACGCCCCAACTTATTGATACGTTCCAGCAAAATCACTTTCATTCCAAATCCCTCCAAAAAATTCCCTGCTAAACCGCCATCAGGACCGCGAGCCGGCAAACCGTTGACGCAAGTGAAAAACACGATCCACAATGCCCAGCACAGCAACCACCAGCAAGAACTGCGTAAGCAGGATCAGTCCAATATAAAAAGCTGCCAGCGCAATTAGGGGCCAACCCTTTGACGCAAACCACAAGTGCACGAAACTCAGGCCTTGCAGCAGATACAGACCGCCGACTAGTATGGCAAGGTTCTGTACTGACCATAGCGCATCACCATGCAGCAGGCTGATGCCCAACAACGTCACGACGAGCAACCAGATCAGCCGATCCGGCAGCACCCAGTCCCGAAACACCCGTTGTGGCGCCAGAATGCCCTGGAAACCTTCACTCCAACGACTGGCCAGCAACGCCGCCAGCGTCCAGAGCAGCGCCATGCCTGCGGCGAGAATTCCTGGCATCAAGCGGGTCATGTCACCCAATATCTGGCGCTGCGTCGTACTTAACTCTTTCCGCACGGGTGCCAGCAAATGTTCCATCTGCGTTTGCCAGAAGGCCGGACCCACACCCTGCGGTATGACCCAAAGCAAGAGCACCAGCGTCAAAACAGACAAGCCGATGGTCACCCAGACTACCCCACCCCACTGCAGGTCCCACTGCAGGCCTTCCCCCAACAGCCGCCCCGGCAGCCAGGCCACTAGAGCAAACGCCACACCATACCACGGGTTCAGCGTAAACAGTGCGGAGGCGACCCCGGCAATCAGCAGAACCTCAAAGCTTTCCTTGCGTCCAGCCTGCAGGGTAACGAGCGCCACCAAAGCGACGCAGTTGAGCAGTAACGGCCCGGCAAGAAAGGGGACCAGTCCCGCAGCACTAAAGAGTACCGCGATACTGATGCCAGCTTGCCAGCGTCCGCTGAGAAACCAGCGCAAGACCCCACCCTCCGCCTGCGCCGCCACCCGAACGCCGGTGCCTTAACGCACGACGTAGGGCAATAACGCCAGAAAACGGGCGCGTTTGATCGCTGTAGTCAACTGCCGCTGATACAAATTGCTGGTACCGGTAATCCGGCTGGGGACGATTTTACCTGTCTCGCCCACATAAGCCTGCAAGGTTTTCAGATCCTTGTAGTCAATTTCTTTGACGCCTTCTGCCTTGAAACGGCAGAACTTACGGCGGCGGGTAAAGTTACTGCCACCGCCACGCTTGTCGCCATCGTTATCCCGATCTCTGTCCCGATTAAATGCCATCTGAAATCTCCTTGATTAGGCCGTCGCTACGGTTTCGTTATCGCTGTGGTCCGGCTCGCTGTCGTCTTCGGCGGTGTCTTCACTGCGCTCACGGCGGTCACTCTCATCGCGGGCCAGGAAGGAGGGCCCAGTGACGGCTTCATCGCGGGCCAGAATCAGGTGGCGCAATACCGCGTCATTGAAGCGGAAGGCATCTTCCAGCTCGGCCAAAGCGGCCCCGGTGCACTCCACATTCATCAGGACATAATGGGCCTTGTGGGCCTTCTTGATGGGGTAAGCCAGTTGGCGGCGGCCCCAGTCTTCCAGACGATGAAAATGCCCGCCATCGCTCTCGATCATGCCACGATAGCGCTCAATCATCTGGGGGACCTGCTCACTCTGGTCAGGATGGACCAGAAATACAATTTCATAATGACGCAAAAGTTGCTCCTTATGGTTCACTGCGGAGTCCGGGCGCCCATCGCCCGAACAAGGAGTAAAAGGTGAGGGCGTATTCTAATACGCGACACGGGAAAAACAAGGGGTTAACCTTTTGGCCCGTGCATCAGCCAGAGAATCCAGGGGCCAGAGCCCGCAATTGCTCGATCTGATGCAGACAGCGCGCCCGGTCTGCGGGGGACAGGGGTAATGTTGCAGCGTTCCCGGCGAGTTTCTCCAGGCGGTCACCCGTCGGCAGTGCCTCCTTGGATTGGAGATGCGAGATCGCCGTTTTCGCCCCCTCCGGATCGTTACAAATCAGCAGCAAGTCCGCGCCTGCCGCCAGTGCCGCATCCACCCGCGCGGCCATATCGCCGACTCCATGCGCACCCGCCATGCTGAGGTCGTCACTGACCACCACACCAGTAAAGCCCATATCTTTGCGGAGGATATCCTGCAGCCAGCGCGACGAGAAACCGGCGGGGCGTTCCGTATCTACCCGGGGATAGAGACAATGCGCGGGCATGATCGCCGGAATCCCCGCAGCGATCAGGGCAGCAAAGGGCTGGAGATCTTCCTGAATGGCGCTGAACGGACGCTCATCCAGAGGTAAATCGAGATGAGAGTCGGCGGCCACTGCACCGTGACCGGGGAAATGCTTGGCGACCCCCTGCAAGCCGGTCCGTGCCATACCCTCCCAGAACGCTACCGCGATAACACCCACCCACTCTGGATCGCGATGGATAGCGCGGTCGCCAATCACTGCAGAAACGCCGCGATCCAGATCTACACAGGGGGTAAAGTCCATGTCCAGGCCGAGCGCCCGGAGCTCCGCACCGAGTAGAAGACCCCAGTCCCGTGCTGCCGTTTGCGCCTTTTCCAGTCCGGCGCGATCCGCCAGACAACCCAGAGTCGCCATGGGTGGGAAGTGCGTCACCCCGGCGCGCAGACGCTGCACCCGCCCCCCCTCCTGATCAATACCGATGAGGAGCGGGGGAGAACGCAGCGCATGCAATTCGCCGCACAGGGCGCGCACCTGTTCGGCATCAACACAGTTGCGTGCAAAAAGGATGACGCCACCCACTGCTGGCTGGCGCAGCATCGCGCATTCCGCGGCAGTAGGCTGCAGCCCAGCAATATCGACCATCAGCGGCCCCCAAGCAGGGCGCTGCAGCTCAGTCTGTATCGGCATGGGGGGTGGGCTCCTGCATACTGGCCCGCGCCTTGGCTGCGGCACGGGCTTTGGCTTCTTCCTTGTCCATCTCTTCGTTCTGCACCAACTGCATATCCGACGGCATGGATATCGGCAAAGCAATACTCGGCGGCTGGCTGGGAATACCATGCACATGCACGGGCACGATCATCATGCTGAAACCATCATGCTGCAGGCGATCCTGCACAATAAAGCTGACTTCATCATGCAGCAGTCCGTGGAAGGGCCCCTGCGCAGATGTATCAATCACCCGTCCCGCGAAGAAGATGCTCTGCGGAAAATAGCGGATAGCGACATTGGCCAATTCCTCCATCGCCAGGATACGGTCGGTAGAGTAGGTGGCGAACCAGGTCGCCGCCATCCCTTCGTTGCGGCAAAAGGCCATATACTGGTTGGCCTCAGTCTCCACGTATACCTTCAGGTCTTCCAGGGCCTTGATACCCTTAAACTCACCCTGACCAACAATACCCGCCAGCAGAAACACATAGTTCTTGACGAAGCCACTGACCATACGGTGCGCCGTCAGCAAGGTATGCAGTCCCAGGCCGTCAAAACGGCTGACAAAAAATACGGCCGTGGCACCACGCGGATCCAGGGGCAGGTTGGGGCCAGACTCCAGATGCTCGGGCACCACATCCAGCATGGTTTCGTCCAGTTCGGCGGTGATTTTACTGATACTTTTGTAATGGCGATAGATCAAATATCCGAGACCCACCACAATCGCAGTAACCAGCAGAGTGAACCAACCACCCGCATCAAATTTCTCGAAAATGGTGATGGCGAGAATGGAGGCCGTGACGATAAAGCCCAGAATACTGACGGCAAGTCGGCCCCGCCAGAGTGGCTCCTGATGCCGCTGGCCAAACCAGTGCCGGCTCAATCCCGCCATGGTCAGGGTAAAGGTGATGAATACATTGATGCTGTACAGCACCACCAGAATGCTGACATGTCCGCCCGTCGCGAGGAGGATGGCAATAGCCGAAAAACCAATGAGCAACACGCCATTGCGTGACACAAAACGATCCGACAGGTAGGAAAAGCGCTCTGGCAACCAACGATCGACGGCCATATTCGCCATGACGATAGGCGCCGTGATAATACCCGTATTGGCGGCGATAAAGAGAAGCAGACCCTCGCTAATCAGGGTAAGCAGTGTCGCCGTCGAACCAAAGGGGATACCCCCCACCGTCCACCCCTGGGTAATTGCACCATAGAGCACGGCATTCAGGGTTTGCCCCTGCTGGCCGTGCACGTGGTACATCAGGTACAAAAAGATCAGACTGCCCGCGACCAGAGACAGAGACGTCGCCAGCAAGGTCATCGTGCGCTGGCCGGTCTGCACACGCGGTTCACGCATAATGTGCACCCCATTGGCTACGGCCTCCAAACCCGTATAGGTACCACCACCCAGGCTGAAGGCCCGCAATACCAGCGCCACAATAAAGATCCAGCCATATTGCATGCTGTCATGCCGAACACCCGCAACGGTGTTATAGGCAATGGCCGGCACGGCTTCCACGTGGCTCAGCAGCCCCCAACCGAGGAGTATGGTGTGGGTCAGGACGAAAGCCATAAAGATCGGCAACAAAATCTTGATGGATTCTTTCATACCGCGCAAATTGATAAAAATCAGCAACAGCAACACGGCGGCATCCAAGAAAATGCGCTCATCGTACCAGGAGGAAGGCATACTACTCAGCAGCGCCTCGGTGCCCGACGCCACCGAGATCGCCGCCGTTAAAATGTAATCGACAATCAAAGCGGCGCCACTCACCAGACCGGCCTTCGGCCCTAACAGGGTAGACGCGGTGTGATAACCGCCGCCGCCGTCGGGAAAAAGAGCAATGACTTGTTTGTAACCAGCCGAAATGACGAACACCGAGAGCGGGATGCCGATGGCCAGCAAAACGGCCAGATATTCATGCCCTTTCAGGGCATAGTAAATTTCCGGAGGACCATAGGCGGAGGAAGACAGGGCATCGGAACCCAGACCGACCCAGGCCAGAAACGCCGCGAGCGAAAGATTCTCGAAAAGTTTGGGATTGAACACGTTTACGGCGCGACGAAAACGTGGCAAGCGGATCCAGGCCATTCACTGCCTCCTAGCGGGGAAACGCAGCGGTGGCTGCAGGCCGATAAAAACAGGGGTGTTTACCGGACATGCCGCAAAGAGCATGCACACCGCATCCGGCGCCATCCGCACACAGCCCGCCGACACTGGCTGGCCGAGGTGATCCACATCGGCAGTACCGTGGATGTAAATATAACGGCGGAAGGTATCCTGAGAGCCGCCACGATTAAAACCGCTTTCGCTGCCGGAGAGCCAAAGAATACGGCCGAGAATCCAGTCTTGCCGCGGCTGGCCCGCCGCCCACTGCGCGCTGTAACGGGCACCCGTCCAGCGCCGGCCGCGCAGGATTGCCGTCGTGGGCAGGCCTTCACCGATGCGCGCGCGCACCACATGCCATCCGCGCGGCGTGCACCCGCTGTCACGTTGTTCACCGAGTCCGTTACGAGCCGTGGATATGACATACTCCGAACGCAGCTCAGCACCGCTCATCTCGCGCAACCGCTGGGCGGGAACATCCACCCAGAGCCAGCGTGGGGGCATTTCAGCGCGCAAAGAGGGCGATGGATTCGACATGGACGGTATGAGGAAACATGTTGACGACGCCAGCCGCTTGCAGATGATAGCCGCGTTCGTGTACCAGATACGCCGCATCACGGGCCAGGGTCGCCGGATTGCAGGAGACATACACCAGGCGGCTGACACCGGGGGTCAAACTGCGCAGCACTTCAATGGCGCCACTGCGGGGGGGGTCGATGAGCATTTTGTCGATGGTGCCCGCCAGCGCAAAATCTTCCATCTGCGCCTGGGTGAGATCGGCTACGGCATATCGGGCTTTATCCGTCAGGCCATTGGCGGCGGCATTCTCGGTAGCCAGCGCGACCAATCGAGCATCCCCTTCAATGCCAAGTACCTGCGCCCCCAATCGGGCGATAGGCAGGGTAAAATTTCCGAGTCCGCAGAAGAGATCCAGGATCCGCTCTCCCGGTTGCGGCTGCAGCAGCGCCATGGCGCGGCGCACCATCACCTGATTCGCCGCCTGATTAACTTGAGTGAAGACCAGCGGATCAAAACGCAGGCGCAACTGATAATCCGGCAGGTCGTAATAGAGGGGCTCCGGCTGCTCCGGCCATAAAGGATGCAAGGTGTCCGGCCCGCGCGGCTGCAACCATATCTGCAGGTCGTGTTGCGCACCAAAAGCACGCAAGTGCCGCAGATCGCTTTCCGCCAGCGGCCGCATGTGACGAAACACCAGAGCGACCGCATCCGGCGTGGCGGCCACTTCAATCTGCGGAAAATCCTGGGGCGATTGCATCTGCCCGATCAGCGCCCGCAGGGGCAGGATGCGCTGTCCGATGCGCGGGTCAAGGGTCAGACATTGGCCCATGTCCACGACATAACTGCTGTTGCGTTCGCGGAAACCGACCAGTGCGCCCCGGGTTTTTGGCGTCCGCACCGAGAGTCGTGCCTTGCTGCGATAGCCCAGGCTCGGGCCATGAATGGGGGGCAGGACACGTCGGGGGCGGACCTTGCCGATGCGCCAGAGATTATCTTCCAGTTGTCTTTGCTTGATAGCCACCTGCGCCGCTGGCTCCAGATGCTGCAGGCTGCAGCCCCCGCAGACGCCAAAGTGCGGACAGGGCGGCGACACCCGCAGGGGGGATGCCTTGACCACCTGCAGCATCTCGGCACGATCAAAGCTCTTGTGGTCCTGAGTACGCCGTGCCCAGACCCGCTCGCCAGGCAGCGCCCCATCGACAAAAAGCACTTTGCCCTCCACACGGGCGATCCCGCGTCCTTCGGCATCCAGACTTTCGATAACCACCTGCTCAGGCTGAGCGTTATGAATGGGTTTGGGACGCGACATGCAGGTTCTCTGGCCACAAGGTGAGAAATTCCTGGACGTGGGCCTCGTCCCGGCTTTGTAAGTAAGACCGCAATTGCGTTTGACCGGCATCATAAGCCGATTTGTCGAGATGCCCGCGGGTCAGTTCAAAACGCAGATGGACCAGGGCCGTGTTCAGCACATCGACCTCGCAGTAGTGGCGGATGCCCGCCAGATCCCCGGCCTGATAATGGGTCCAGACCTCCGCGCCGCTCATCCCCAGCTTGCCAGGCAGCCCCAACAAGAGTGCCACGTCCTGAAGGCGGGCGACATTGCGCATCTGGTAGGCAGAAAGAATGTCCATGAGGTCGAGATGGCGCTCGTGGTAACGGCTGGTGTAATTATTCCAGCGATAACTCTGATCGGTCTGTCCCTGCTCCCAGTAGCGGGCCGCAGGGATACCGTGGAGCAGGGCGCGGTAATGCAGTACCGGGAGGTCAAAGGCCGCGCCATTCCAGGACACCAGTTGCGGAGCATGACGCTGGATGAACTGAAAGAAGGCAGCGACGAGAGTGGCTTCGTCATCGTCCGCCTTGCCGAAACTGTTGAGCTTGACCTGCTCGCCCTGCCACCAAAGAGCAGAGATAGCCACGACCCGATGCAAATAAGGACGCAGGAACTCCGTCGCGCCCTGGGTTTCGATGCGGCGCTGGTGCTGCAGCAATTCCGCCACGCCCGCGTCATCCCCCAACGCAATGCCATGCACCCGCCGCCCACCGGCAACGTCGGGCACTGTCTCGATGTCAAAAACCAGAATGTTTTGCAAGATGGTGACTATTTCTTCTGCCACTGACCACTGGGCGACTGGTACCAGTATCCTGCGGGTGCTTTGTCGATCCAGGCCTCGGCAAAAGTCTGCTGAATTTGCCCCGCCCACTCGGGATGACCATTGGCATCAGCGATCTGCTGATAGAGATTGCTGAGCGCCTGATTATAACTGGCCACCAGCCCATTGAGCGGAGCCCGCTGCGGCAGCGACACGGCTGCCGCATCATGGATCGTCACCTGACCGTTGGCCGTGTAACCCACCGCGCCACTGACAAAGTAAGGATGCATTTGCGTCGCCAGTGCCTCCACCTGCGCCCGCGCCGATTGCACCCCAGGACTGGAAGCATCGAGGTTTGCGGCGGCCTCTGCCGTGCCGCTGACGGCCGAGAAGCCCATAGCCAACAGGTAGCTGGCCGCATGGTAGGGGGATGCCATGCTCAGGGAATCCGTAGCGGGGGCGGCGGATCGGGCCGGCGCCGTCGGCGCTGACACGGCCGGAGCAACAGGAGCCTGCAAGGCACCCTTGGCAGCGGCCCTATACACCTCACCGACCACTTGATCCGCCAGTTTCTGGGCCGCCGCAGCCGGAAAGTAAATGTTGACGGTCACACAAGCGGATAGCGCCATGAGCAATCCCAGTGCCAGTACACTGCGCCAACCCTGCGTTTTCAGCCAACCCTGCTTTGTCATTTGCTCATTCTCCTGTACCAACTTGGGCACCACTATGCATGGCGGTTTTCAGACGCGCCAGCAACTCGTCCCAGTCCACCCGGCGATTGTACCCCACTATATCCACCCTGGGCAGCCCTCGCCCCTGAAGGATCACAAAACCCGAATCCTCTGTCCCCACTCCAGACAATTCGGCGACACCATCCTGGAGATGCACGCCCATCCCCAGATGCGCGTATGCAAAGGTCTTGAACATCCGCAGAAACATGCCCTGAAAAAATCCGCTGATGCCGTTACCGCCGCCCAGCCTGGTAAGATTCTGGACCGCCGCATAGCTGATTTTCTGAGACACGCCTTGAACAGGAACCGTATGAAATTGCGCCTGAAAAGCCTCCGGCGACCAGTTCAACAGAGTGAGATTTTTTACGTTACCACTGAGCACCCCGCTGATGTACCCAAAGTGGAAGGCGTCCGTCAAGGGCTTCAGTTGCAACCCGGCAATCCCGATGTTAGCCCGCAGCAGGGGTAAAACACCGAGGAAATTCTCGATATGCAGATCGCCCACCCGCACCTCGCCTCCGAACACCTGGGCGGAGAGTGCGCCGCTGGTGGTGATGTCTCCCGCGTGATACTGCAGTTCCGGGATGATGGCCGATACCGTCCCGGTAAACGGCGGCCAATGCATGATCCTGGTCAATTGGGCCATGCTGACCCCTCGCAAGTCGCCGCTCATGCTAAAACCCGACCGCGGTCCTGCCCAACGTGCCGCCAGATGCCGAAAATGCAGTTCGCCCCCCAGCAGGGCCAGGGTGAAAGGCTGTTGCAACTGAAAGCCCTGGGGATTGAGGAACAGCTCAGCATGCAGCGGACCCGCAGGAATATGATAGAGTTCCGCAGACTGCCAGCGAAGCACCGCGTCAGAGGTCTTGCCGGTACGACTCCAGGCACCCTGGCTATTCACGCCCGTCACCGCAAGATCCCCCCTGGGACTGGAAATAGCCGCGTTGCGCAGATCCCATTTCAGCGCACGCAGACCACCCTCTCCCGCCACGGAAAAATGCACTTGCCCCGCGGCCTGCAACTGGGCCGCGAGACCGCCGGGGGGAGCCAGCGGTTTAATCCAGTTCGCATACAGGGGCGCCATCGCCACATCCATGTCCCGGATCTGCCAGCGCAGCACCCCGCCCCGAGTCGGCCGGTACAACGCAAAACCACCCTGCCCGAGGCCGGGCCAGCGGATGCTTCCCTGGTCCAGTTGCCAGGCCTTGGCCGTCTGTTGCCAGCGGGTTTGTATCCGCACCGGCGCGGCGGGGGCTGTCCAGTACCATGGACTCCAGAGGACACCCCCCCGGGTCCAGCGCATCCGGGCAGTGCCGTGCCATTGCCCGGTATATACACCGTCCCCTTGGAGCTGCAATGCGACACCCTGGGCGGCCTGCAAACCGTCCGGGCTACTGAACTGGAGCTGGCTACACTGCAGTTCAAAAGCCATTTGACGAGCCTTTGCCCAGCTTGCGCCCTGCGCCCGGACTTGCCAACGCGCCTGCCCTGAGGTCTGCCAGGTGGCGGGCAGCAGGGTAAATGCGTGCACCAGACCGGCAACCGGCAGGCTGCCCGCACCCGTCAGATGCCACTGTCCGGCGGCGGTACTCTGCACCTGCACGCGGGTGCTGCCGAATTGCGCGCCTCGCAAGGCCAGCATGGCCTGCCCACTGCCGCCCACCTGCCGCAACTGCACGTGCCCATCGCCATGCAGTGCACCCCACGGGCTGCCGTCCACCGCCAGAAGACCCTGACGACATGCCCAACCCTGCGCCGTCTGGAGCCCGCATTGCAGCCGGGCACGCTGCCAGAACTTGTGTTTACCCACCTGCACGACGCCCGCCGCCAGACGCAACTGATCGCCCTGCGCCGATGTGGTCAGCGTCACCCGCGGGTGCTGGGCTGTCCAGCCCGCTCCGCTTATCTGTGCGGCGCTGATTTCCAGAATTTGTGCCCCGGCCACGCCGCTGCTAGCGAGCCCCAGGCACAGCGTCATAGACCACCGGACGGCTATCGGCAAAGCCCTGCTGCGCCCGTGCATCATGCTCTCAAGCCGGAAAAACACCCGTAGAGAGGTAACGGTCACCCCGGTCACAGATAATGGCAACCACCACACCATGCTCCAGCTTTTGTGCCACTCTGATAGCCGCTGCTACCGCGCCGCCAGAAGATATGCCGGCCAGCACCCCTTCTTCCCGCGCCAGACGACGGGTCATTTCTTCGGCTTCTTCCTGGCTCACATCAACAATCTGATCAACAGACTCAGGATGATAGATGCGCGGTAAATAGGCTTTCGGCCAACGGCGAATACCAGGAATTTTGGCCCCCTCCGTCGGTTGTACGCCGACAATCTGAATACGGGGGGACACTTCCCGCAAATAGCGGGAGGTGCCCATGATGGTTCCCGTCGTCCCCATGGATGAGACGAAATGGGTCACGGTTCCACGGGTATCGCGCCAGATCTCCGGCCCGGTACTGAGATAATGCGCCTCGGGGTTATCGGGGTTCGAAAATTGATCGAGCATGAAGCCCTCTCCCGCAGCTACCATCTGCTGCGCAAGATCAATAGAACCTTCAATACTCCGGGCGGCTGGCGTGAGAATCACTTCCGCACCGTAGGCACGCATCACCTGCCGCCTTTCGATACTCATGTTCTCCGGCATGATCAGCGTCATGGATAATCCCCGCACCGATGCCGCCATGGCCAGGGCAATACCCGTATTCCCGCTGGTGGGCTCGATCAGACGCGTAGAAGAAGTGATGGTGCCACGCTCCAACGCCCGGCGAATCATATTCACGGCGGGGCGATCTTTGACGGAACCCGCGGGATTGTTACCTTCCAGCTTCCCGAAAATCCGCACACCCGCATGCGGCGACAAGCGCCGGAGTTCACATAGGGGGGTATTGCCTACCCAATCCTCCAGACCACCCATCTCTGCCTCCTTCTGGGCAGTATTCAATAGTCAGCATCATAGACCCAATCTGCAAAATGCGGCTATCCTTTCTGGAAAAAGATCCGGGGGGATACCTCGCCTGCAGATCATCATCCTTGACACACAGGAATGCATCAACATGGAAGCAGCCCGGCATCGCAACACTTGGCATATTCATCCTGATACCGTAGCCCTCGCCCAAAGATTGGCAGCCGCCATTGCGCGTATGGCCCAAGAGGCTATTGCCGCGCGCGGCGCCTTCCATCTGGTGGTCGCCGGTGGCAACACCCCCCGCGCGGCTTATGCACTGCTTCCGCAACTCGGCCGGGACTGGCAGTGCTGGCACCTCTATCATGGGGATGAGCGCTGTCTTCCGCCCCAGAACCCGGAGCGCAACAGCCTGATGCTGGACACCGTCTGGCTGTCCCAGGTACCCATTCCGGCGCGGCAGATTCATCACATCCCGGCCGAGCGGGGTGCCGAAGTGGCTGCCCGCGACTACGCCGCGGAGCTTCCGTCGCATGCCTTCGATTTGGTTCTGCTGGGAATGGGGGAGGATGGCCATACGGCCAGCCTTTTCCCCGGCCACGACTGGGGCTTGAAAAAAAGCAGCCCCGCCACCCTCGCCGTCCACGATGCCGCCAAGGCGCCGCCCCAAAGGGTGAGCCTGAGCGGCTGGCGATTACAGTACACGCGGGAGATGTTTTTTCTCACCACGGGCAGCGGCAAGCGGATGGCACTCGCGGCCTGGTTACGGGGCGAACCC
The DNA here is from genome assembly GCF_023229925.1 of Acidithiobacillus sp. Taxonomy (NCBI): domain Bacteria; kingdom Pseudomonadati; phylum Pseudomonadota; class Acidithiobacillia; order Acidithiobacillales; family Acidithiobacillaceae; genus Acidithiobacillus; species Acidithiobacillus sp. The sequence goes on from NZ_JALNYM010000001.1 coordinate 1,221,563, forward strand.
ATTCCCGCCGCACTGGTAGGCACAGCAGCCGATGTCTGGCTGGACAACGCGGCCTGGCCGGAAACAGTGCCTGGGGCCATTTGACCCAGACCCCATAGCAACATCCCTCCCCACGTCGCCCCCGTGAATCCGGGTTTTGCGGGCGCCTCAGGCGGTGTTCAAGCTTTCGCTGCCCCGCCCTGCTGCTTGACCATGGACAGCGCCGTACCCACCAGCGCACCGATATTGCCCAGATCCGCCGGGATCACCAGACTGGTGCTCGCCTTGGCGAGATTACCCCATTTTTCGATGTAATCCTTGGCGAGCTGCATCTGCAAGGCCTCAATACCTCCCGGCGCCCGCGCCGCATCGCCGATGACGCGGATGGCGGCGGCAGTAGCTTCGGCAACCAACTGGATGGCGGCGGCCTCACCCTGGGCGCGCAACACTTCCGCCTGTTTGCGACCATCCGCGACGTTGATGTCCTGCTGACGTTGTCCCTCGGAAGTGTTGATCTGCTGCTGCCGTTGCCCTTCGGACTTGGCGATCAGTGCCCGCTTTTCCCGCTCGGCAGTAATCTGCAGCTCCATCGCGCGGATGATCTCCTGGGGCGGAGTAATATCCTTGATTTCATAGCGCAGTACCTTGACGCCCCAGTTAATCGCCGCCTCGTCCACCGATGCGGCGACGGCCGTATTCAGCAACTGTCGGGACGAAAGCGCCGCATCCAGATGCAATTTGCCAATCTCTGAACGCATGGTGGTCTGCGCCAGTTGTATCACCGAAATAAAGGGGTTGCTGGAGCCATAGGCCGCCTTTACCGAATCGGTAATCTGCAGATAGAGCACGCCGTCCACGGTCATTGTGGTATTGTCCAGGGAGATACAGACCTGCGCCGGCACCTCCATGGGCACCTCGCGCATGTCAAAACGGAAAGCAATGCGGTCCAGAAAAGGGATGATGAAATTCAGCCCCGGCTCCAGCACTGCATGATATTTACCAAGGCGCTCGACGACCCAGGCGCGCTGTTGAGGCACGACCCGGATGGTGGCCCGCAGAATGAAGAAGGCTGCAACAACAACAATCAGGATAACGATGAGGGAGGACATAATGGCTCCTTGCCAGAATTTTGCCGGGGTAGCACACCTAAATGTAGCAAGTTATCCGTCTTGGCGATGATGACGGCGCGGTCGCCCGGGCAAGGTGCAGGACCATCATCGACGACCGCCAGCCACTCGGCACCGCGATAACGCACACTGTACTGCTGATTGCTGTCCGGCCCGCTGACAACCTCCACGCCCTGCCCCAGATCAAAGTCTCCGAGATCTTTGGTTGCGGCAGCTAAACGATGACGTAGCCACAGTCCGGTGGGCAGCAAGACCAGACAAAATCCGAGAAAAACCCAGTGCAGCACCGCGCCAGGCAAAAGCAGCCCGGTGATCGCCGTAAACAGGGCCGCCAGCGCCACCGCCGCCAGATAGAACGTGCCCGTAAAAAGCTCCGCCAGCCCGGCGCCGAAAGCAATGACGACATAGACCATGAACATCGTCACCCCCAAGGTCATTCTGTCCCGGTCAACTGTAAATAAATCGCCCCGAGAGGCGGCAGCACCAGTTCCAGCGAATAAGGCAGCCCCATCCAGGCCAGAGCCTGGGCCTGCTGCGGCAAGTTACCGATATTGCCGCCGTGATAAGCGCCCGCATCACTGTTGAAGATCTCATGATATCGACCCGCCGATGGCACGCCCAAGCGATAATTGTGCCGTGGCACCGGCGTAAAATTGAACGCGGCCAGTACGAAGCCGCCATCCCGATCCCAGCGCAGAAAACTCAATACGGACTGGTCGGCGTCGTGACAATCCACCCAGGAGAAGCCCTCGCCGTGAAAATCCTGCACATGCAAAGCCGGGATATCCCGGTACAAATGCGCCAGATCCCGGCTCAATCGCTGAATACCCTGATGCCAGTCCCAATGCAGCAGGCCCCAGTCCAGGGCCTGCGCGCAATCCCACTCCCGTCCCTGGCCGAACTCGTTGCCCATAAAATTCAGTTTTTTGCCGGGATGGGCGAACTGGTAGCTGAAAAGCAACCGCAGGTTGGCAAAACGCTGCCAGGCATCTCCGGGCATCTTGTCCAACAGTGAACGCTTGCCGTGCACCACTTCATCATGAGACAGGGGTAACACGAAGTTTTCCGTATAGGCGTAAAGCTGGCTGAAGGTCAGATCGTTCTGGTGAAAGCGCCGGTAGACCGGGTCCTGCTCCAGATAAGCGAGGGTGTCATTCATCCAGCCCATATTCCACTTCATGGAAAAACCCAGGCCGCCCACATAGGTGGGGCGGGAAACCATTGGCCAGGACGTGGACTCTTCAGCGATGGTAAGGATACCCGGATGGCGCTCATTGAGGACCACATTCATCGCGCGCAGAAAATCGATGGCCTCCAGATTCTCACGGCCACCGTACTGATTGGGAATCCACTCGCCTTCCTGACGCGAATAATCCCGGTAGAGCAGGGACGCCACCGCGTCCACGCGCAACCCGTCGATATGGAAGCTGTCCGCCCAGTAACAGGCATTGGCCAGCAGGAAACCGCGCACCTCATTGCGCCCGAAGTTGAAAATGTAAGTGCCCCAGTCGCTGTGCTCGCCTTCGCGCGGGTCGGCATGTTCATACAGCGCGGTGCCGTCAAAACGCGCCAGCCCCCAGTCATCCTTAGGGAAATGCCCCGGCACCCAGTCCAGGAGCACGCCGATGCCCGCCCGATGAAAGTGGTCTACAAAGGCGCGGAAGGCATCGGGAGCACCAAAACGACTAGTGGGCGCAAAATAGCCGCTCACCTGATAGCCCCAGGATTCATCCAAAGGGTGCTCCATCACCGGCATCAACTCAATGTGGGTATAGCCCATGTCTTTACAGTAGATTGCCAGGCGCTCCGCCAGCGTCTCATAACTAAGAAAATGGCCCAACGCATCACGCTGCCAGGAACCGAGATGCACCTCGTAGATGTTCATGGGGGCATGTTGCCAATCCTGACTCACCCGCGCCGCCATCCAGTCCCGATCGGCCCAGACGTGATTCGTCTCCACCACCCGCGCTGCAGTGCTGGGTCTGAGCTCAAAAGCATGGGCATAGGGGTCGGTCTTGACAAAGACGACCCCGGAATCGCGGTGGCGCAGCTCAAATTTGTAGATTTCGCCAACAGCCAGATCGGGGACAAACAATTCCCAGATGCCGCTCTGACCGCGCGCGCGCATGGGATGAGTGCGGCCGTCCCAATCATTGAAATCGCCGACGACGCTGACCCGCTCGGCATTGGGCGCCCAAACGGCGAACGATACACCATCCACCCCCTCGTGATGGCGACGATGCGCGCCGAGATGACGATAGGCTTCATAAAGGCGCCCCTCGCTGAAAAGATAAACCTCCAGATCCCCCAGCACCGGACCGAAGACATAGGGATCGTAGCGTTCGTGAAGCCCGTGCCGGTCTTCCCAGCGCAAGCGGTAGGGCACCGGCATGACCTCGCCATGATGGTTGAAGACGCCGTCGCGATGAGTCTGCTCCATGGCCACCCATCCCTTCGGCGTCTGTATCTCCACGCGGAATGCGCCAGGTAGAAAAGCCCTCTGCACGGCCTGCTGACCGGCTACATGCTGGCCCAGCCAGGCGAAAGGGTCCTGGTGACGCGCTTCACAGATCGCCAATTGGTCTTCACTGTCGCCGGACATCTCTGTCGCCGTACCACTGCGCTTTTGTATTGCCGTCACCGCACCCTCCTCTACCTGCATCCGGGGGGAACCCGTTTTCACTTTGATATCATGCCAGCGCCTTCTGAGCATAACACATCCAGAAAGCAGTGCCGTTCCACCGGATGCGACGCTCTTTCGTATACAGAGTCCTTGCCGATACTGGTCAAGTTCAGTACCTTAAAGACCAGCGCATCGACAATCTTACCTATACTGCAGGCAGGATTGTATTTATGCCAAAAAAGGAGAGGGTCATGTCGGAAGAAGGCGGTCTCGGAGTAGCCAATTCACCCCGCTTCGTCAGCAACCTGACCAAGAATACCCTAGCTCTGGTGCTCGCCGGGGGGCGGGGCAGTCGTCTCGGTCCACTGACCGACTGGCGCGCCAAACCGGCAGTCCCCTTCGGCGGTAAATTCCGCATCGTCGACTTCTGCCTCTCCAACTGCCTTAACTCCGGTATTCGTCGCATTGGTATCCTCACCCAGTACAAATCCCATAGCCTCATCCGTCATATCCAGCTTGGCTGGGGTTTTCTTCGCGGCGAGTTCAGTGAGTTCACCGAGATTCTTCCCGCCCAGCAGCGCATGAATACCGGCTGGTACAAAGGCACCGCCGACGCCATCTTCCAGAATATTGACATCCTCCGTGCCCATCGACCGCGCTATGTAATTATCCTGGCGGGTGATCATATTTATAAAATGGATTACGGTCAGATGCTTGCCGAGCACGTCCAAAGCCAGGCCGACATGAGTGTCGCCTGCATTGAGGTGCCGTTGGAAGAAGCCAAGTCCTTCGGCGTCATGACCGTCAACAGCGAGGACCGTATCACTGCCTTTACCGAAAAGCCCCAGGACCCGGTGCCCATCCCCGGCAGTCCCGATCGCGCCTTGGCGAGCATGGGTATTTACGTGTTCAACACCGACTTCCTCTACGAACAGCTCATTCGCGATTCCGACAGCCACAATTCCACCCATGACTTCGGTAATGACCTTATTCCTTACATGGTCCCACGCTACCGGGTGATGGCGCATCGTTTCCGTAATAGTTGTATTTCCAGTTCCGGGGGAAGCAACAGCCGCTGTTACTGGCGGGATGTGGGCACGGTGGATGCCTACTGGTCCGCCAACATCGACCTCGTACATGTCACTCCCGATCTCGACCTCTATGACAGCCGCTGGCCGATCTGGACTTATCAAGAACAATTGCCGCCGGCCAAATTCGTGTTTGACGATGAAGGCCGCCGGGGCATGGCGCTGGACAGCATTGTTTCCGGTGGCTGCATCATCAGCGGTGCCACCGTTCGCCGCTCCCTGCTCTTCTCCAACGTGCGGGTCAATGACGGACACACCCTGATTGAAGACTCGGTCATCCTGCCCAACGTTCGCATGGGCGAAGGTGCGCGCCTGCGCAAGGTGGTTGTGGACAAGGGTACTATTGTACCGCACGGGCTGGTGGTCGGTGAAGATCCGGCCGAAGACGCCCGCCGTTTCTATCGCACACCTAACGGCGTAACCCTGATTACCCCGGAGCTACTTGGTCAGCAACTACATTTTGTGAGGTAATGCCTATGCTCCCGGCGCGCGCGCTTCATGTCATTTTCTGTTGGCACATGCACCAGCCGGATTACCGCGATGCCGACGGCTTCTACGCCTTGCCGTGGACCTATCTGCATGCCTGCAAAGATTATTCGGACATGGTGGCCCACTATGAGGAGAACCCCCTTGCCCGGGGGGTGTTTAACATCGTGCCGATTCTGGTCGAGCAGTTGGAGGACTACACTGCGCAGTTTCAGAGTGGACAGTTTCGCGATCCGCTACTGATTGCACTTGCCACGGAGGATCTCAAGACACTGTCCAGGGAACAGCGGCATTTTCTTCTGGAGCAATGTTTTCGCCTCGACCCCGAGCATATGCTCAACCCTTTTCCTCGCTATCGTCGACTCCATGAGATTTATCAGCTCATGCTGGAGGACGTGAACGAGATAGCGGATTATCTCTCGGTTCAATACATCGCGGACCTCGTGGTCTGGTATCACCTGGCGTGGACCGGAGAAACCGTGCGGCGCGGCAGCCCCTTTCTCCAGTCGCTGTTCGCCAAAGGCCGTGGTTTCAGCCAGGACGACCGTCGGCAACTGGTGGCTTTTCTCGGCGAACTCATCGCCGGCCTGATTCCCCGGTATCGCGCTCTGGCGGAAGCGGGGCGCATCGAAATTTCCACCACCCCCTACTACCATCCCATCGGCCCGCTGTTGCTCGACTTCACGGCGGCGCGAGAGGCAGTGGCGGACGCGCCGTTGCCTGCCTGCCCGGCCTATCCCGGCGGCGCTGAACGCGCGCGCTGGCACATCGAGCGGGCGCAGAATAGCCATCCCCCGCATTTCGGGGTGCCAGCGCAGGGTATGTGGCCCGCAGAAGGAGGCGTCTCTGCCGCCTTTGTCGAAATGATCGGCAACGCCGGTGTACGCTGGACTGCCTCTGGTGAAGGCGTACTGGCCCACAGCCTGCTCCTCGGCGAGGATGACAGCGCCCCACGCGGCCGGGCGGAATACTTGTACCGCCCCTATCGACTGCAAGGGCAGGGCCCGGCACTCTTCTTCCGTGACGATGCGCTCTCCGACACCATCGGCTTCGACTACAAAACCTGGTCCGGGCACGATGCCGTCACGGACTTTATCCACAAACTGGAAGCTATATGGCGGCAGACGGAGCATGAAGAAAACCCCGTCGTCAGTGTTATTCTCGATGGCGAAAACGCTTGGGAATACTATCCTTACAATGGTTATTACTTTCTCTCTGAGCTCTATAAATCCCTGGCTAATCACCCCCACATCCAGATGTGTACCTTCAGCGATTTCGTCAACAACCATCCAGATGACATGAAAGCCATACCCCGCCTGGCCGCAGGGAGCTGGGTCTACGGCAGCTTCAGCACCTGGATCGGCGACGCCGCCAAGAATCGTGCCTGGGACTTGCTCTGCGCCGCCAAACAGGATGTGGATCAGCATCTCGGGCAATTGCCTGCGGAGCAGCAGGCCCGCATTCTCGAACAACTTGGCCGCTGTGAAGGCTCCGACTGGTTCTGGTGGCTGGGTGATTACAATCCCTCAGACTCGGTGCGCGATTTTGACCATCTGTATCGTCTTAACCTCCGCAAACTCTACACCCTGATGCAAATCCCCGCCCCCGACACCCTCAGCGAGCCCATCAGCCACGGCGGCGGCGCAGCGGAGGCCGGTGGTACCATGCGCCGCACCCACGCCAAGGACCCTGAATGACCCACAGCACCCCGCTCCTCCTCGGCGTCCATGCCCACCAACCGGTCGGCAACTTCCCCCACGTCATCGACGATGCCGTATATCGCTGTTATCACCCATTTTTAGAGGCGATGCACAGCTTTCCTGAGTTTCCCTTTGCCATCCACATCAGCGGCTGGCTGCTTTCCTATCTGATTGACCGGCACCCCAGGACCATCACCTTGCTACAGGAGATGGTGGCCCGCAATCAGGCGGAGCTGGTAGGTGCGGGTGATACAGAGCCGGTGCTTGCCGCGATTCCCCACGCCGACCGCATCGCCCAGATTGAGGCCATGGCCAGCCGGCTGGAGAAACACTTCGGACAGCGTCCGGTCGGGGCATGGCTCACGGAACGGGTCTGGGACCCCAGTGTGGTGCCCGCCCTCAACGAAGCCGGGGTACGCTACGTTATGGTGGACGACTATCATTTCCTCTGTGCGGGCGCGGCAGAACGTCAGCTTGGCGGCTTCCACCGCACCGAGGAAAATGGTCGAAGCATCGACGTTTTTCCCATTTCCGAGGCGCTACGCTACCGACTACCCTTCTCCGAAGCCGCCACCGCCGTGTCGTACATTGAAAGTATTTCTGAACAGCATCCGGGCAGCGCCGGTATCTATTTCGACGACATCGAGAAGTTTGGTGTCTGGCCGGAGACCTATAGCTGGGTGTACGAGAAAGGCTGGCTGGAGCAATTCCTGGGTGGCGTGCTCGACTCGGCACACATTCAGCCGGTGCGCTTCCGGGACTATCTGGCACAGAACCGCCCCCAGGGCATCATCTATCTGCCGACGGTATCCTACAGCGAGATGAACGAATGGACCCTGGCCCCCGATGCGGCGCGCTGCTATGCAGCCTTCCTGGAGCAGGAAAAAACCGCGGGCCGGCTGGAAAAGCGCAAAGCCCTGATCCGCGGCGGCACCTGGAAAAACTTCCTGACCCGCTACCCGGAATCCAACTGGATGCACAAGCGCATGCTGCAGCTCTCCCAGCGCTTCCATGCCTTACCCAAGCGCCAGCAAAGCAAAACCATGCGCGCAGATCTGCACGAAGCGCAGGCCAACGATGCCTACTGGCACGGACTCTTCGGGGGTATTTATCTGCCCCACCTGCGGCGCGCCGTCTTCAACGCCATCGTCCGTCTGGAGGCACAACTGGACCGGATTCAGGCACGCCCTGCCTTGGAGATGACTGACGTGGACATGGACGGGGTTGGCGAACTGCTCTACCACAATCACGCCCTCCAGTTGATTATCCGCCCGGAGCCAAGCGCCGCCGTGGTGGAGTGGGATTGCTACGCGCTGCGGCACAATCTCGGTGATACCCTGGCCCGCCGTGATGAGGCCTATTATGACAAGATTCGTCACGGCACCATTGCGCATGAAGCCCCCGGCGAGGGCATTGCTTCCGCCCACGACCGCGTCAGCTTCAAAACCGACATCAGCGCTGAAGACCTTACCCCGGACACCACACCCTGCCACAGCTTTCAGGAATGGATTGACGAGAGCGCTGTCACCTACAGCGAAAGCAGTTTGCAAGATGCCCCGCACTTTTCCGGCGGCGTCGTGGACGAATGGGCAGTCAGCAAACGCTACACCCTTGCGGAAAATCGCCTCACGGTGGACTATCGGATTGAGTCGGCCCGCCAGCAGGTAGAAGCGCAGCGTTTCCGTACCCAGCTCTTTCTGGCCATGCCGAGTTGCGATGGCCCAGCGGGCCAGTTTTTTGCCAATGGCCGTTCACAGGGCGGCTTTGGCGAGCCCATTCAGGGTGAAGCGACCGGGGAAATCGTCCTGGAGGATATGGTTATGGGCGGTAAAATCGTCCTGCATTTCAACCCGCCGGTGCGTTGGCGAAGCGCGCCGCACCTGACCGTCTCACAATCGGAAGCCGGCTTCGAGAAGATCATGCAGGCTTTACGCCTGGAACTGGAATGGCCGGTGCAAGCGGGCAAAGCGCACGTCATAGAAATACAAGCCGCAGTCATTCCCCATGGCTGAGGGCCTGACCATCGGCATTGACGTGGGCGGCACCAACCTGCGCTTTGGCGTCTTTCGTGGCAATGATTTTCTGGACTCCACGCGCAGTGAAGTGGATTTACGCGAGCAATGCCGCCAAGCGGCGGACCCGGAGACCGCAGCCACGCTGGTCGCCACGCTCCTGACTAAAGGCATCGCCGATCTGCGTCGACATCATCCCGATATTGCGCGGGTAGGTATTGCTTTCCCGGGCTTTATCAACGATGACGGCGTATTGCTGCAATCCCCCAACATTCCGCAACTGATTCAATTCGATCTGCAAACCGCCATGCGCACCGCTTGCCAACTCCCCGTCCTGGTCGAAAATGATGCCAACGCAGCGGGTTATGGCGAATTCTGGGAGGAACGTCAGGAGCGACCGGAGTTGCAAAATCTGCTCTATGTCGGTCTCGGTACGGGGGTCGGTGGTGGCTGGATTCATCAGAGCCATCCCTGGCGCGGCGATCATGGCATCGCCATGGAAATCGGCCACATTATCGTGGTACCGGGGGGGCGGCGCTGCGGCTGCGGCAATCAGGGTTGCCTGGAGCAATACGCCTCGGCGCGCGGGGTACAATCCAGTTACGTGGAGTTGACGGGTACCGCGCCAGATACCGCCGCCATCGCGCAAATGGCCCGCGATGGTCACAGTGAAGCCGTGAGCGCTTTTCAGATGGCTGGCGGCTATCTGGGGCAGGCACTGGCCCATATCCTCAAGGTAACCGATGTCGGCGTGGTGAGAGTTGGCGGCGGTATGAGCGCCGCTTGGGACCGCTTTGCCCCAACCATGCTGCAGCGCCTCGATGCGGATCTGATCCCCGCTTTGCGCGGCAATGTCGAGGTGAAGCGCGGTAATGATGATGACCTCGCCGGCATGCGCGGCGCCGCGCTGCTCGCTGATCAGGCGTTTTTACACGACTGATGCGTATCGGTATCTTTGACTCGGGAATCGGCGGCATCAGCACCCTGCTGGCCTGCCTGCGCTACCTGCCCGATGCGCACTATCTTTTTTATGGCGACAGCGCCCACGCCCCCTACGGCGACAAAAGCCCTGCGCAGGTGCGGCAGTGGACGGAAGCAGCCTATGCCTGGTTCATCGCCGCGGGCGTAGATGCGGTGGTGCTCGCCTGCAATACCGCTACCAGTGCCGCCGTCGCGCCGCTGCGGGAGCGCGCCGACGTACCCATTATCGGCATCGAACCCGCCATCAAGAAGGCGCTCGAAGATCACCCGCAGGGCGAAATATTACTCCTGGCCACCGCCGTTACCGTCAGCGGCGTCAAATTGCAAGAACTGTTGGATCGTCTTGAAGGCGGCCCGGAGCGTGTCCGCCCCCTCGCCTGCTCCGGTCTCGCCGAAATTGTCGAAACACAGGATGCACAGTGGCGCGAACGCGCCAGCCGCTATCTGCAAGTGCAGGTCCGGCCAGCGCAACAACAGGATACACGGGCCGTTGTCCTGGGCTGTACCCATTACTGTTGGATAGGCGACCTGATACGCGATGTTCTGGGCCGCGACATTGCTGTTGTCGATGGCAATGATGGGGTGGCCCGTCAGTTGTGTCACCGCCTGAACATCCCCACCGAGACGGGTGTAATGCCCCCACTACCCAGTCATGCGCGGATATCCCTGCACTTCACCACCGACAATGACGTAAAAAGCCACCTGGCTCGCCAGCTTTTGGCCGCAAGCGGGGTGCGCATGGATTCGCAGCCCGATTCGCCCCTCTGACCCATAGGGAGGCTATATCAGCAGTGGCACCGCCAGAGCCAGGGCATGAATGGCAATACCGATCATTCCGCCCACCAGCGTCCCGTTGACGCGAATGTACTGTAGATCCGTACCTACCCCTTCCTCCAGGAGGCGGACCATGTCCTTATCCGGCCAGGCATGTATCGTCGCTTCGATGTGCTGAGCCAAACCGTCGCGCAGGGCAGGCGCCAAACGACGAGCGCTGTCCTCCAGGTAGCCATTCAGCGCATCCTGCAATGCCGGTTGCTCGCCCAGGAAAAAGCCCAGTTGCTGCGACAAACGCTGCACCTGCCCCTGTAACCGGGAATCCGGGCGCTGCAGGTCGGTTTCCAGCCAGGAGCGCAGATCGCGGAGTAGGCCATCCACATAGGCCTGCACCGCCGGATGGGCAATCAAACCATGCTGCCAGCGCTGCACCCGAGCCTGGAAGGTGGCATCCGTCTGCAAACGCAGAATGGCATCCTGCATCCAGCGATCAAAGGCCAGGCGGCGGGGATGCTCCGGGTCATCCGCGATTTCCTGCAACAACTGATGCGCCGCCTTCACCAGATTGCGGGCCAGATTCTCACTCAGCGTGGCCGGGTCCATGACCGCCCCCATCCACGCGAACAGGGTCGGATAGGCGCGCTTGAGCATCGCCCCGATCTGATCCGCCAGCAGGCTTTGGGTATCTTCACCATCCAGCCAGCGGCGCAGGCGCTGAATGCCATCGTCAAGCAGTGCCTGGTGCCGGTGATCTTCGGTCAGCAACGCCAGAATACTCCCCACCCAGCGCGCGCCGTCTATGCCCTGCAGTTGCCGCCCCAACGCAGCGCGCAGCGCGGTGCGCAATTCGCGGTCATCACTGAGGGCCAACCCTTGTTGGAGCAAGGCCGTCATCTGCCGGGCCAGCAGCGCGCTGTTCCCGGCATCACTCAGCCACTGCGCCAGCCAGGTGGCCGGATCGGCGCGTCGCAACAGGCGCACAATGGCCTCGGCCTCTAGAAAGTGTTCGCGGATAAACTCCGCCAGACGGCGCGCCAGACGCGCCTTGTTCCGCGGCAGGATCGCCGTGTGCGGAATGGGCAATCCCAAGGGATGCCGGAAGAGTGCGACCACCGCAAACCAGTCCGCCAAAGCACCCACCATGGCCGCCTCCGCAAAGGCCCCCGCCCAGGCCCAGGACCCGGCAAAGTCATGTGCTGCCGCCACCAGAAACAGCGCCAGCGCCCCCAGCAATAAACCCAGCGCCCAGCGGCGCAGCACACGTAGTCTTTGAGTCCGATCTGGTTTAGCGGCGGTCACTATAGCTCCTGTAGGTGAGGGCGGGCACGGGCGCATCCCTGGGGTGTCTGGCCAGGAGTTTAGCAGAAGGCAGCGCTTGCCCGGTAAAAGTGCGGCAAGGGCTTGAAGCACTGACAGCGCCGGTCGTAGCATGGACAGGCGACAAGAGAAGGCCTATAGGGGGAGCACATGCGTCTGTTTTTAGCTATTTTTCTGCCATTTCTGGTATTTTTCACTATTGGCCGCCCGATTGCGGGGATTGTTTGCCTGATTTTGCAGATCACGCTGATCGGCTGGGTGCCCGCGGCCATCTGGGCGGTGTATGCGCTGAGTCAGTACAAGACGGACAAGAAGATTGAAAGGGCGTTGGGGAGGTAACATAGGATTGCCAGTGCCATGATCAGGCACCATCGCCCGTAGCTTTTTGCGTCGTATGCGCCGCCTCGAAGATCTCGCGTGCCAGTATCGGGAATACCCTGCGCTGGCAAGGTGGCGATGGATTTCAGCAATCATTGGGCCTTTTCCGAATGATGTTTTTAACCGATCTTTAGTGAATTTATCGGCCGTTTTAGAGTATAAGTACCCCGTACATGGCATTGAGCATACCCTCAACCGCCGCTCGCGCCACGCGCACATCCCCCCAAGCAGAACCATATCAATGGTTCCGCTTGGGTTATTTACCAATCACCAAAAGGTACGGGTCAAAACGGAATATCATCATCAAAATCCTCCGCCGGCACGGGCGGCATCTCATTCTTCCGCGAACTCCCCGCACTGCTGCCACCACTCGGCCGGGACTGATCTTCTTCATCGAAGCTAGCCGCACCGCCGCTACCGCCCCCACGCGCGCCCACCAGTTGCAGACGGTCTCCCACGATCTCCGTGGTGTAACGCTCCTGCCCTTCCTTGTCGGTCCACTTGCGCGTCTGCAGGCGGCCTTCCACATAGGCCATGCTGCCTTTGCGCAGGTATTCGCCGGCGATTTCCGCAGTGCGTCCGAAGAGCACCACCCGATGCCATTCGGTGCGCTCCTGCTTGTTGCCTTCCTTGTCCTTGAAGGTCTCAGAAGTCGCGACGCTGAAGTTCGCGATGGCACCGCCGCTGGGCTGATAGCGCATCTCCGGGTCCCGTCCCAGATGCCCCAACAATATGACCTTGTTCACTCCCGCCATCGTCTGATCTCCTTATCTGCAGGGGACGGGTGTCCCCGAAAGCTTTATACTAACCCATTGTCCCCAAAAAGAGCATGTCGGCTGCATGGAACACATCCATATCCGGGGCGCCCGCACCCACAACCTCAAAAATATCTCCCTTACCTTACCGCGCGACCGCCTCATCGTCATCACCGGGCTGTCCGGATCGGGCAAGTCGTCACTGGCCTTCGACACCCTCTACGCTGAGGGACAGCGCCGCTATGTGGAAAGCCTCTCGGCCTATGCCCGCCAGTTTTTATCCCTCATGGGCAAGCCCGATGTGGACGCGATTGAAGGACTGTCGCCAGCCATCGCCATAGAGCAGAAATCCACCTCCCATAACCCCCGTTCCACCGTCGGCACCGTCACCGAGATTCACGACTATCTGCGCCTGCTCTACGCCCGTGCGGGCACCCCCTGGTGCTGCGGCGCGCCCATTCAGAGTCAGACCATCAGCCAGATGGTCGATCAGCTCCTGGCCCTGCCCGAAGGCGAAAAGCTCATGATCCTGGCGCCGGTGCTGCGTGATCGCAAAGGCAGCCACGAGGACATCATCGGCAGCCTGCGTGCCCGTGGCCTGATCCGCGCCCGGGTGGATGGTCAACTCCTCGAACTGGACGAAATCCCCGCGCTGGACAAGAAGCGCAAGCATCGCATCGAGGCCGTCATCGACCGGCTGGTGCTGCGCGACGATAGCGGGCCGCGCCTGGCCGAATCGCTGGAAACCGCCCTCAGCCTCGCCGAGGATCAGGCCATCGTCGTCCTCATGGGACCACAGCATGCGGAAGAGCGACTGTTTTCCGCTCACCATGCCTGCCCCAGTTGCGGGCGCTCCTTTCCGCCTTTGGAGCCGCGCCTCTTCTCCTTCAACAATCCCGCCGGGGCCTGCCCGCGCTGTGACGGTCTCGGCGAGATCACCTTTTTTGACCCCGACCTGATCGTCCCCAATTCGGAACTGAGCCTGCGTGATGGGGCCATCGCCGCCTGGACCAAGCGCCATCAAGAGCACTACGCGCCCCTGCTCACGGCGCTGGCCGCACACTTTCATTTTTCCCTGGACACCCCATGGCGGGATCTGCCTTTCGACATCCGCGAGCAGATTCTCCACGGCAGCTCCGAACGCATCACCGTCCAGCAAGGGGCGCGCAGCCACAAGCTGAGCTTCGAGGGCGTCATTGCCGGTCTGGAGCGGCGCCTGCGCGAAACCCAGTCCAATCTCATCCGCGAAGAAATCATGCGTTATATGGGCCGCCTGCGTTGCCCCGTCTGTAATGGCAGCCGCCTGCGCGAAGAGGCGCGCATGGTCAGGGTTGGCCCACTGGCCATTCAGGAAGTCTCGGCGCTGTCCATTCGCGCGTCATTGCAACACTTCACCCATCTGCAACTGGAAGGGCAGGAAGCCCTCATCGCCGAGCGCATCCTCAAGGAAATCGGCAGTCGTCTGAAGTTTCTGGTGGATGTCGGCCTCGACTACCTCAGCCTCGACCGCTCCGCCGAAACCCTCTCCGGTGGGGAAGCGCAGCGCATCCGTCTCGCCTCGCAGATCGGCGCGGGGCTGGTGGGGGTGATGTACGTCCTCGACGAGCCCTCCATCGGCCTGCACCAGCGCGACAACGACCGCCTCATCGGCACCCTCAAGCATCTGCGCGATCTCGGCAACACCGTCATCGTCGTCGAACATGATGAAGATGCCATCCGCGCCGCCGATTATGTGGTGGACATGGGCCCCGGCGCCGGTACCCACGGCGGCGAAGTCATCGCCCAGGGAACCCCGGAAGAAATCCGCAGCAATCCCGGCTCTCTCACCGGACGCTATCTGACCGGAGACCTCTGCATCGCGGTCCCTGGGCGGCGGCGCGCCAATGTCAGCCAGCGCTGGCTGGAGGTGCAAGGCGCCACCGGCAACAATCTCAAGTCAGTAAACGCGCGTATCCCCATCGGCCTCTTCACCTGCATCACCGGGGTCAGCGGTTCCGGCAAATCCACCCTCATCAACGACACCCTCTACCCCGCCTGCGCCCGCGTGCTCATGGGCAGCAGCCAGAGCCCCGCGCCGCATCAGCATTTGCGCGGGCTGGAGGAACTGGACAAGGTCATCGCCATCGACCAAAGCCCCATCGGCCGCACCCCGCGCAGCAACCCGGCCACCTACACCGGACTCTTCACCCCCATCCGCGAGCTGTTCGCCGCCACCGGCGAGGCGCGCACCCGCGGTTACAATCCCGGCCGCTTCAGCTTCAACGTCAAGGGCGGGCGTTGCGAAGCCTGTGAGGGCGACGGCGTGATCCGGGTGGAAATGCACTTTCTGCCGGACATTTATGTGCCCTGCGACGTTTGCGGCGGCAAACGCTACAAGCGCGAGACCCTGGATGTCCACTACAAGGGCAAAAACATTCATGAGGTACTGGAGATGACGGTGGAAGATGCGCGGGCCTTTTTTGACCCCGTCCCCTCCGTCGCCCGCAAATTGCAGACCCTGCTGGATGTGGGCCTCGGTTACCTGTGTCTGGGCCAGTCGGCTACCACCCTCTCTGGCGGCGAAGCGCAGCGCGTCAAACTCTCCCGGGAACTCTCCCGTCGCGACACCGGGCGGACCCTCTATATCCTGGACGAACCCACCACCGGCCTGCACTTCCACGACATCGCCCTGCTCCTCGAGGTACTGCAGAAGCTGGCCGACGCGGGCAACACCATCGTCGTTATCGAGCACAATCTGGACGTCATCAAGACGGCAGACTGGGTCATCGACCTCGGCCCCGAGGGAGGTTCCGGCGGCGGCCAGATCATCGCCACCGGCACACCGGACGAAGTGGCGCACAATCCCCTGTCTCACACCGGGCATTATCTGGCGCGACATCTCAATCGTTGAGCTTTTTGCACACCTGCAGCCGATGCCGCAAAATAACCAATAACCATTGACTGGAGTTCACCGCATGCCCGTCCTCCCCGAACGCCGAGAGCAGATCCGCAGCGCCCACGCGGCGCTCATCCTGCAAGTCGTCGCCGCCTGCCAGAATGTCCATCTCCGGGCGCCGCTGGAAGAAAACCTGCGCGTCGCTGCCGCCAATGGCTGGGGCGAGCTGGTCGCCGTCATCCGCCAGATTCTGGCCGGGCAGCGTGAGCTGGGTCTACTGCAGGGGCTGGACGAAGAAGACAGTACCATCCTCGAATCCATCCTCATGGGCTTGCAAAATCCCGAAACCCTACCCAAGGCCAGTGATCAGGCTGACCCCACTCTTGCCGCCCCTGGCCTCGCCAGTGTTATCCTCGCTGCCCGCCGCGGTGAGCCGGAAGCCCTCGCCTGGCTGGGCCGTATGGCCACTCAGATGCAGCGAGCCGGCGGCGACATGGCGCGTATGGGCGCGGCCCTTGGTCCCCTCTCTCGGGGCCAGTACGACCGCCTCAAACTGGAGCGCGGCATGGGCCCCCTCGGGCGTAGCCTGCTCCAATCCGTGCTGGACGCCCTGGCTAAAGGTGAACAGCAGTAATTGCCCCGAAAACCGGCGCGCCTTGAAAAGGCCCCGTTTTGACCATACCTGCAACGGTAAATAAAGGCAGTGCAGTCTATCCTCTTCTTCACCTCTTCTTCTCAGGAGTTCGTATGGCTGTCAATGGACACGTTCTCGAAGTGAACCTCGGTAATTTTCAGGAAGCCGTTGTAGGGCTATCCCGGAAGGTGCTGGTACTGGTCGATTTCTGGGCGCCCTGGTGCGCGCCCTGCCGGGCATTGGGTCCGGTCCTCGAAAAACTGGCGGCGGAGATGGACGGCGCCTTCGTGCTCGCCAAGGTCAATTCTGACGAGAACGCCGACCTGTCGCGCCAGTATCAGGTACGTGGCATTCCGGCCGTCAAGGCCTTCAAAGATGGTAAAGTCGTCGATGAATTTACGGGTGCGCTTCCCGAATCCGCCGTGCGCCAGTTCATCAAGAAAAATCTGCCGTTGCCGGGCGATGAACTGCGCGTGCAGGCCCTTGACGCCATTGCCCAGGGCAAGGTAGCAGAGGCCGAACCATTGCTGGAACAAGCCATCGGCCTCAACCCCAGGAACGATCCTGCACGCCTGGCACTGGCACACCTAGCCATCCAGCAGGGCCGCCATGCCGACGCACAGGCTCAGATCGACGCCATGTCCCCCACTTTCCAAATGGAAACCGAGGTCGAGGGGCTGAAAGCGTTACTTGAATTCACTGAGATGGCCCGCAGCGCGCCACCCATGGCCGAACTGGAAGCTACCATTGCCAGCGAAAAGGGCGAGCCCCGTGCCCAGGCCATGTATCAGCGGTCTTTACTTTTGCTCTTGCAGGGACAGGAAGAAGCGGCCCTGGACCAACTCATCGAGATGGTGGAACGTCACAAAAACTACCAGGACGGCCTGGCCCGCAAAACCATACTGAAGATATTTGCTTTGCAGGGTAATCAGGGGCCTCTGGTGGAACGCTACCGGTCCCGCCTGTCCCGCGCTTTGCACTAAGGGTGTGGCTATCCGCCGCCGTCTCTCATTGAGATTTATGTGTTATGTTGTAATGGTCGGTCGGAACTCCCGGCCCTTTCCCAACGTCCAACCCAGGATGTACCGAGCTGCAAGACAAAATCCAGAAGGAGAGTCCAATGGCGAATAATCGCCCGAATTCGATGTTGAAGCACCCCAAACTGGTAGTCACTGCCGTCGTAGCGGCATGTTTTGGTTTTTCACTGGGTGCGACAGAGTGGGCACAGGCCGATACGCCGACTTCGCCCGCCTTGTCCATCGCCACCAATACGGCCCCCCAGCAGGCCTTGGTCGCGCTGCCGGATTTCACCCCAATTATCGATCGTTACGGCCCGGCAGTAGTGAATATCAGCAGCACCACGAATAAGGTCATTCACCAGCAGACCAACCCTTTTCCGCCAAACTCGCCTTTTTATCAGTTTTTTCATCACTTCATGGCTCCCGGACAAAACGGCTCAGCCCCCCAACAACATGAAAAAATCCAATCTCTTGGGTCCGGCTTCATCATCAGCCCCGACGGCTATATCGTCACTGCCGGTCATGTCGTTCGCGGCGCCAACCATATCGTCGTTACCCTCACCACGCACCATGCCTATCCGGCCAAGCTGATCGGCCTCTCGGTACGTTACGATACGGCACTGCTCAAAATCGACGCCAAGGACTTGCCTACCGTGCCCCTTGGCAACTCCGACGATCTGAAGGTTGGCCAATGGCTGCTCGCCGTCGGCGCGCCTTTCGGCTTCTATAACACCGTGACGCAGGGCGTGGTCAGCGCCATGAACCGTCCGCTGCCCGATGACGAATACATCCCCTTCATCCAAAGTGATGTGCCCATCAATCCCGGCAACTCCGGCGGACCGCTCTTCAACATGAAGGGTCAGGTGATTGGCATCAACGACCAGATTTACACCAACAGCGGCGGCTATATGGGTCTGTCCTTCTCGATCCCCATCAATACCGTGATGCGGGTGGTGCAGGACTTCAAGGATCACAAAGCGATCCAGTTCGGCTATCTGGGAGTCGAAGTACAGGATGTCACGCCGCCGATGGCGCAAGCACTGCACCTCAAGGAGCCGGTGGGTGCGCTCGTCGCCTCCGTCATGCCGGGTAGCCCGGCCGCCAAGGCAGGCATCAAGCCCGGTGACGTCATCGTCACCTATGACAACAAGCCGGTGTACAATGTCGGGCAGTTACCGCCTATGGTTGGCAATACCCTGCCGGGCACGCAGGCCAAGGTCGGCATCCTCCACCGCGGAGAAGCGGAAACCAAAGAGGTCCTGATTACCGCCCTACCCAAAAACATGGAAGGGCCTTCCGGCAGCCAGGGGTCCTCCACGGCGGCCAAGGTAGGCAAAATTTCCCGCATGGGCATCCATGTCCAGTCGCTGACCCCCAGCATTGAGAAGCAGTTGGACGTGCATCATGGTGTCGTGGTGGTCGGCGTTAGTGAAGGCGCGGCAGCGGAAGCCGGGATCATGCCGGGCATGATCCTCCAGCAGATTGATCAGCAGGACGTCAACAGTCCCACCCAGTTGGAACACATTGTCGCCGCTCTGCCCGCTGACCAGCCTATCCCGTTGCTGGTGCGGCAGGGCAAAGCCAGCATCTATGTGGTGGTGACGCTGCCTAAGAAGTAGAGTCGCGACAATACGACGAGCATCACCCACGTGGGTGATGCTTCTGATGTAGTTCCTTCAAACGCGCCTGCGCCACATGGGTATAAATCTCCGTGGTGGACAGATTCGCGTGGCCAAGCATCAACTGCACGCTGCGCAGGTCCGCGCCGTGATTCAGCAGATGGGTGGCAAAGGCATGACGCAGGCCGTGGGGAGAGACGGTCTGGGTGATCCCCGCAACATGGGCGTAATGCTCAATGTTTTGCCAAAAACGCTGCCGGGTCATGGCGGCTCCACGTCCCGTCACGAAAACGGCAGCACTGATGCGTTCGCCCAATATCTGCGGACGACCGCTTTGCAGATACTGCGCCATGCGTCCGACGGCCATTTCCCCCATGGGCACCAGACGTTCCTTGCGACCCTTGCCAAAGACCACCACCAGACCGGCGCTGAGGTCCACCTGGCGCGTCTCCAGATTCACCAGCTCCGACACCCGCAAACCGCAGGCGTACATCAACTCCAGCATGGCCGCATCGCGCAGTCCCAGAGGACGAGTGCAATCGGGGGCGGCGAGCAGGGTCTCTGTTTCGGTTTCACTGAGGACATGGGGCAGCGCCCGGCCGAGGCGGGGACTTTGCAGATTACGGCTGGGATCACGGGGCACCCAGCCCTCCCGCTCCGCATGACCGTAGAAACGGCGCACGCTGGAGAGCAGGCGGGCCACGGAACGCAGAGCCGCTCCTGACTGCAGCTTCTGCCCCAGGATACGCGCCAGAGCACCTTCATCGGCCGTGGTCAGGGTCAGCCCTTGCGCCACGAGAGCAACCGCCACCTGCAGCAGATCCTGACGATAGGCCGTCAGGGTATTTTCACCGAGGTTTTTTTCCAGCCACAGGGCGTCGAGAAAGGCATCTATCTGCTGACGCTCAGCAGATACAGCAGCGGCTGCAGTCATTGAATCGCCCGGCTGCGGAAAAACAGCGCGTCAAAGTGCCAGCGGGTCAGCCCAGAAACAGGCGTGTAACAACCAGAGGATGAATCCATGCCAACGGTCCTCCCGTCAAGGATCCGGCGCGCTGCGCAGTGCGCCACAGAGACCAGAAGCCTGCCGGTCCACCCTGCGCCACGCCACACTCGGCCACCTGTAACCACCACTGCGGGCCAGAGCCGGACGCCGCGGCATACAAGGCCCCCTGCCAACTGAATGGCGCAGGCACTGGCTCCAGGGCTGCGCGCTCGCGATAAGCGGCCAGCGTACTGAAGTCCGGCCAATCCTCTTGACGCTTCCATCCGGCAAAGCCAAAAGTGGTAGCCGCCGCACTGAACAACACTTTCCGCGCCTGCCGCAAACTCCGGTGGGGTAATGCCAGTAAACTGCCGAGCCAGACATAGAGACGAATCAGCGGCAAGGGATCCTTGCCGCCACCGCCCTCAATGATCATCAGGGTAACGGTCAGGAAAAGCTGACGGATGGCGTCCAAAGGCTGGTCGCCGAGGGCACGGATACGCCCCATGAAGGCAGGCAGATCGCGATCCCGCAGGGCATGGAGCAGCGGTTTGTCTATTGCCGGATCGCGACTGGCACGCCCCTCCGGGACCACCACAGCCACCCCGGCAGGCAGTTGCCAGTGACTCTGCAAAAGCGCCATCGCTCCCAACGAAAAGGGTCGAGCAGGGAGATCGGCAGTAGCGTCATGCCACTGCCCGTAAAGGATGGTACGCAGACCCTGGGCGTGGTTATCATCGGCCAGACGCTGGGCCAGACGGTTGAGGACAAGCCGCCGGGCGTTATCGTCCTCCGCCATACTAAACAGCAGCGGCGCCAACGTCTCCAGATCACCCTCTTCAATGCCCTTGGCGAAGATGTCCGCCTCCATGTCCAAAGGCATGGGGTTGGCGGCCTCAGACCTCAGCGCAGCGGGCGGCATGGCTGCTGGCTTCACCAGCGATGCCTCCTGCACCTGTATGGCAGTCGCCAACAGCGCTGCGGGCAAAGACTCCGCATCAGCGAGGAGCGCCAGGGTATCCGCCACCATCTGCAGGGCCTGCTCATCTGCGGCGGCAGCCCACCAGTACGGCAACAAACGTTGCTGCCAGGCAGCGCGCAAGACCAAGCGCTGAGCGGAATCAGCCCAAAGAACTTCCCGCTCAGATAGAGAAGCAGAACGCCAGCATTCGAGAATATCCCTCGAACCCGGCGTCAGCATCCCCTCATCCAACCCGAACCCGGCCATGGCCGAGTGCCGCGTCAGGCTGCATCAGCCCAGCTTTTCTTTGATGCGCGCGGCTTTACCGGAGAGATCACGCAGGTAGTAGAGTTTGGCGCGGCGCACATCACCACGGCGCTTCACCTCCACCTTGGTCACCAGCGGCGAATAAGAGGGGAAAACGCGCTCCACCCCTTCACCATTGGAGATTTTGCGGACCGTGAAAGCAGAGTGCACGCCACGATTGCGGCGGGCAATGCAAATACCTTCAAAAATCTGAATGCGCTCGCGGTCGCCTTCCTTCACTTTCACGTGAACGGCAACCGTATCGCCCGCACCAAAAGCCGGCAGCTCCGACTTCATTTGTTCTTGGTTAATTTCGTCAATGATGTTCATGCCCAACTCCTTAGCCTAGTATTACTGCGTTTCGCCGCCCTGACTGCGATACTCTTCCAATAATGCCTTTTCACCGGCCTGCAGCCCCCGTTGCTCCAGCAAATCCGGGCGCCGCTCGGCGGTGCGTCCTAACGACTGCTGCAAACGCCAGCGGCGGATGCGTGCGTGATCTCCGGAAAGCAGCACCTCCGGAACCCCCTCCCCCGCCACCACTTCGGGCCGGGTGTAATGCGGGCAATCCAGCAAGCCGGACGCCGCAAAACTGTCTTCTGCCGCCGAATCCACATGCCCCAGCAGACCCGGCAACTGCCGCGCCACCGCCTCCATCAGCACCAGCGCGGGCAATTCACCACCTGCCAGCACATAGTCACCGATGGACCATTCTGCATCCACCGCTGCCAGCACCCGCTCGTCAATGCCTTCATAGCGGCCTGCCAGCAGAATCAGGCCCGGCAACGCCGCGAAATCCTGCACCGCCTGCTGCTGCAAGCGCCGCCCCTGGGGCGACAAGTAAATCACCGGCGCCCCCGGATTAGCCTGCCGCGCTGCCGCGATAGCCGCCAGCAAAGGCGGCGCCATCATCAGCATGCCCGGCCCGCCGCCAAAAGGGCGGTCATCCACCCGCCGGTAGGTACTGTCACTGAAATCCCGCGGGTTCCAGGTTTGCACCTCAATCAGCCCGCGGGTCAACGCACGCCCGACAATGCCCTCCTGCAAATAACCGTGGATCAGCCCCGGAAAAATGGTGATGACATCGAAACGCATCACCAGTCGGCTTGCCAATCCACGACAATCTGCCCAGCGGCCAGATCCACACCCGCAGACGCTTCGTCCGACCACGGAATGAGCAACTCACCGCCCTTGCCATCGTCGACCACCATCACGTCATTCGCCCCGGTCTCCAGGAAAGCAGACACGTCGCCCAAAGCGACGCCTTCCCGGTTCAGCACCCGCAACCCGGTCAGCGTACTCCAGTAAAACTCACCGGCTCCCAGCTCAGGCAATTCAGCCCTGAGCACGGCGATTTCCTGCCCGATAAGGGCACGCGCCTGCTCACGGTCATCTACCTGCGCCAGCTTGGCCACCACGCCCTCGCCCTGCATACGCCCGTCTTCCAGCACCCAAGGGCACCGGGCCGGGCCGAGATACCAGGGCGAGTAGTCGAGGATAGCGTCGCGATCTTCGGTAAAAGAAAAAACCTTCACCATACCGCGCACCCCATAGATGCCGGAGACACGCCCCAGCACCACCCACTCTCCGGCGTCAGGCGCTGACGACACCCGTCTTGCTCACGCCTTCTTTCTTCAAAAAGCCGGCGACGGTATCGGACGGCTGGGCACCCTGACTCAACCAGTAAGCGGCGCGTTCTTTGTTGATCCGCAGCTCGGCTACTGCCCCAATGGGGTTGTAAAAGCCCAGACGCTCAATAAAACGACCATCCCGACGGCTACGGCTGTCGGTCACCACAATGTGATAAAAAGGCCGCTTCTTGGCGCCGCCCCGGGCCATACGAATGACTACCATGTGTTCTCCTTAACCATGATCCTCTCCCAATGTGCGGGAGAAAGGCGCGTATCGTAACTAAAAACAAGCTCTAACGGAAGGGTAAACCGCCCTTCAACATCGATTTGGGATTCATCCCCAACAAACGGCTGAGCCCCCGGCCCCCTTTACCCATTTTTTTGAACATCTTTTGCATCATTTCGAACTGCTTAAGCAGGCGGTTGACCTCGGTAACAGTCGTCCCGGAACCTGCCGCAATCCGCCGCCGTCGCGAGGCTTTGATAATGTCCGGATGCCGCCGTTCGCCAGGCGTCATGGAATTAATCATGGCCTCCAGACGGCGCATCGACTTGCCGTCCTGCATGGCGCTTTGCGCTTCGGCGGGCAACTCGCCCATGCCGGGCAGCTTGTCCATGATACTGGCCATACCGCCCATACGCTCAAGCTGGCGCAACTGCTCACGGAAGTCTTCCAGATCGAAGCCCTTGCCGCTGCGCAGCTTGTCGGTCATCTTCCGGGCCTGATCTTCGTCCACGTCCTGCTGGACCTGCTCCACCAAGCTGACGATGTCGCCCATGCCCAGAATGCGCGAAGCCATGCGATCCGGATAAAAAGGCTCCAAGCCCTTGCGGATTTTTTCACCGATACCAATAAACTTGATGGGCTTGCCGGTAATGGCTCGCACCGACAGCGCGGCGCCACCGCGGGCATCACCATCGGCCTTGGTGAGAATCACGCCGGTCAGCGGCAGGGCATCATTAAAGGCCTTGGCGGTATTCACCGCATCCTGACCGGTCATGGCATCGACCACGAAAAGCAACTCCACCGGTTTGACCGCGGCGGTCAGGGCTTGCGCCTCGGCCATCATCTCGCTGTCCACGTGGAGGCGCCCCGCCGTGTCGACGATAAGCACGTCATAGACACCGCGCTGGGCCGCTTCCACCGCATCCTGGGCGATGCGTACCGGCTGCTGGTCCGGGCTGGTGGGAAACACATCCACCGCGATATCTTTACCGAGGTGCACCAGCTGCTCCATGGCGGCAGGACGATAGACGTCGGTACTGACCATCAGCACGCGCTTCTTTTCTTTGTCCTTGAGCCACAGGGCGAGCTTGGCACTGGTGGTGGTCTTACCCGAGCCTTGCAAGCCCGCGAGCAGGATCACCGCCGGGGGACGGGCACTAAGATCGAGGCGATCATTGTGCGCCCCCATCAACTTTACCAGCTCATCATTGACGATCTTGACGAAGACTTGCCCCGGCGTGAGGCTTTTGACCACCGCTTCGCCCATAGCCTCTTCGCGGACGTTATGGATGAAGTCCTTGACTACCGGCAGAGCTACGTCGGCCTCCAGCAGCGCCAACCGCACATCGCGCAGTGCGTCGCGGATATTATCCTCGCTCAGCCGTCCCTGGCCGCGCAAGTTCTTGAAGGTCTGGGTCAGTTTCTGGGTCAGATTGTCAAACATGGGTCCCCCTCGTGTAGGGGTGGATTTTGGACTGTATGGAGCGGTCGCGCAATGCGTGACATCCCCCCGCCGCACCGGCAGAGGATTGAACTGGTGCCGTTGATAAGGCTGCATCCGCACTGGTTTCTCCGAAATCTGCCGCCGCTCAGGCATCCGGCGGCCAGTGACGGCTCACCGGATCAAACCTGCCGGATACTTGAAAATTGCTTCGAGCACCCGCTTCCGTCATCTGGAAACGGCAGAATCCGACCCTTCGCCACCACTAAAGCCGGGGGATTCCCTGTTTTTGGTTAAGCAGGCTCAACCTGCCAACGCAAGCATCAACTGATTGATGCGAGCGACGAAACCGGCAGGATCTTCTAATTGTCCCCCTTCAGCCAGAATCGCCTGATCCAGCAACAGTGCTGACCATTCGGCGAAGCGCGTATCATCTTTTTCGCCTTCTATGCGTACCAGCATGGGATGGGTAGGGTTGATCTCCAGGACAGGTTTGGTGCTGGAGATTTCGTGGCCGGCCTGCTTGAGCAATTGTTGCATGTACAGGGCCATGTCCCGCTCGCCTAGGACGATACAGGCCGGAGAGCTGGTCAGGCGGTGAGAGACGCGCACCGCCTCCACCCGCTGGCCTAAGGCGTTTTTGATGCGTTCCACCAAACCTTCAGCACCCTTTTCGGTTTCTTCCTGCGATTTGCGTTCTTCTTCGGTCTCGATAGCGCCCAGGTCAAGCGCACCTTTGGCGACGGATGCCAGTGCCTTACCCTCAAATTCGGGCAAATGGCTGGTCAGCCATTCATCTACGCGATCACTGAGCAGCAATACTTCGATGCCTTTTTTGCGCAGCAACTCCAACTGTGGGCTGTTTTTGGCGGCAAGGAAGGAGTCCGCAGTGATGTAGTAAATTTTGTCTTGACCCTCGGCCATACGCGCGAGGTAATCGGCCAGCGATACATTTTGCGTGTCCGTGTCCGTGTGCGAGCTGGCGAAGCGTAGCAGCTTGGCGATCTGTTCGCGGTTGCTGTAATCCTCGCCCGGTCCTTCCTTGAGTACCCGTCCGAATTCATTCCAAAACGTCTGATATTTTTCGGGCTCTTTCCCGGCCATTTCCTCCAGGAGACTCAGTATTCGTTTCACCGACCCGGAGCGCATCTGATCAATGACTCGGTTACCCTGCAGAATCTCGCGGGAAACGTTAAGAGGCAAATCGCTGGAATCGATCACACCGCGCACAAAGCGCAGGTAGCGGGGAAGGAGCTGCTCGGCATCATCCATGATGAAGACGCGCTGCACATAGAGCTTGATACCGTGGGAATGGTTGTGATCCCAAAAATCAAAGGGGGCTTTGGCAGGAATGAAGAGTAAGGATGTGTACTCCAGTCGTCCTTCAACATGGTTGTGGCTCCAGGTCAGAGGGTCGCCATAGTCGTGGCTGACGTAGCGATAAAACTCCTTGTACTCGTCGTCGCTGATCTCGGACTTGGATCGTTGCCAGAGCGCGGAAGCCTTATTGACCGTTTCCCATTCGTCACCCGGCTTGCCATCTTCGCCCATTTTGCGCATACGGATCGACAGGGGTATGTGATCCGAATACTTGTTGATGATGCTGCGTAAGCGCCAGGCGCTGAGCAGGTCCTGGCGTTCTTCCTCACGCAAGTGCAAGACGATTTCGGTACCGCGCGCGGGCAGACTCAGGGTTTCCAGAGTATAGGTTCCGGTACCGTCCGACTCCCAGCGAACACCATGCTCTGCCTCCATGCCGGCGCGACGCGTGTTCAGGCTAACGCGATCCGCAACAATGAATGCCGAATAAAAACCTACTCCGAACTGGCCGATCAGCTTGGCGTCTTTGGTCTGATCACCGCTGAGGCGTTCAAAGAACTCTCGCGTTCCAGACTTGGCGATAGTGCCGATATGAGCAATCACCTCGTCGCGGTTCATGCCAATACCGTTGTCTCGCACGGTAATGGTGCCAGCCTCGGGATCGAAGTCCACCTCGACCTGAAGCTCGCTGTCACCTGTTAAGAGGGTGGGGTCGGCTAATGCCTCGAAACGTAGCTTGTCGCAGGCGTCAGAGGCATTGGAGATCAACTCGCGCAGAAAGATCTCTTTGTTGGAGTAAAGCGAATGGATCATCAACTGCAATAGCTGATTGATCTCGGTCTGAAATTGCATGGTTTCCTTGCTGGCGGTCATTGTCTCTCCTGAATTGATGGGGTTCGCGCAGAGAGCGAACGGTTGAATGTAAGCAGGCTGGAAGTGGTGTCTGCTAAAGAAAAAATCAAGGCCACTGGTGCCTCATCCAAACCAGGCGCTAAGGCTTCAGTACACAGTCATCGCTGCTCAGGGTCCCAAAAGGGAAGCGCACGAGCCTGAATGCTGGGATAGAGATGGTGACGATCATGAAACATCGTCGCTCGCACCAGGGTTCGGCCATAGGGCAACTCAGCCAGCACCTGGAATGCCCGGGGAAGTTTCAGGCAGTAGGTGCCAGGCACACCGTTGCGCACATGCGGCAGATAAAAAAACGAAAAATCCCCTAATGCGTACACCAGCCGCAGCGGGATCCAGAACCAGAGAAAGGCCCAACCACCTACCAAAAGGCAAGCGCCAAAAATGCCCACCCGCCACCAGAAGTCTGGCGAAAGCGTCCGAATTCCGTGGGGCTGCCTTATCCAGCGGAAAAACGCTTGCTCGGGCACGGTCAAAGCCCCCCAGGCGGCCCGCCATGGTCCACCCAAAAGATGAAAGGCATCAGGATCCGCACGAGTCGCTGGATGCCGGTGGTGCCCGAAATGGATTTGCCTGAACTCGTCATACCCCAATGCAAAAGGCGTAAATGGCAGAGGCATCAATCGTGTGGCGAAATCCACTCGTGTGGGGCCGCGCAAATGAAACAGTTCGTGGGTATAGATCATCCAGCGGGGCAACAAGAGCAACACCATGATCACCAATATCCAGCCCGGCATCGCTAACGCTACGACGGTGCCGTAGGCGCTGAAGAGCAGCAGCACAATAATCAAACTTCGGAACTGGTAACGCCGCGCATCCGCCACTGTAGCGACATGTGGATCATTGGCGGGAGGTTTAGGTTGATGTGGTTGCATGGTGTGAATCCCAGAACTGCCTTATCCTACGACGCCACTATGGCTGCCGATAAGGTGAATAGCCACCTGGAGGCACATCACCATCGCACAATTCGTTGGGGCCGGGATATGATCGGCGATGGACCAGTGGGAAGTGAGTGTTCGGATAGGTCGACGTGGCACGGTTATTCCTCATCGGACATTGATGTAGAAAATCTTGAGAGCGGTAATATAGCCCGTTTTTGCTCCATAGTACGTTCCAGACGAGCGCATCGGCCAGCAGCGCCCCGCCGAGGCCCTGCCCTTTGAATGTCCGATCGACGGCCAAGCGGCCCATACGAACGGTCGGATGGCGCGGTAGCTTCTTGCCGGTGCTGGCTGGAAGATCGGCCAGCAGCAGGCTTGCTGACGCCAAGGTGTAGTAGCCCGCGATGCGCTTTCCATCCGCCAAGGCCACGAAACAGGCGACCATGCGGCGGCGAACGTCTTGGGTGACTTGCTCGCGCAAGTAGCGGTTCAACGATTCCGAATTGCTGTTGAACGCAGCGCAATCATGCCTGGCATCGAGCGGCGCAAGCTGGAACTGACTCACTCAGTGCGCAAGAGCTTGCTGCGACGGGCGAAAGCACGTTCCAAGGCTGGGGGCGGCTTCGGTGGCGATAGCAGCGCCTGTGCAAAACACGCCTGATTGGCCAGCGAAAGCCTGATCACTTCGGCATGTTCAATAGCGTGCTGCGCGGCGTCCTGGATGGCGCCCACAACGAAATCGGTCATCGTGCGTCCCTGAAGTTCAGCCGCGCGTTTGAGCATCGCATGCCGATCCGTGCTGATCCGGGTTTCGAGACGGGCGGTCGAGATGGCAGCGGGCACGGTGTTGTCCTCCCGATGCAGTCATACGGCAAATTGCCGTACAGAGCAATGGCCACTGGGGATTGCCGGGCCAAAGAATAAGAAACATAACACAATGAATAATAATCACTCTTTCCGACATAAAGTAAGGCATAGGGCACTCAGGGGGCGGTTCGGGACAAAATGGGGCGCTTATCCACAGGTCAGGCGGTTGTCACGGTGAGGCCAAAGGGAAGGCTAAGGGGTGCGGTTTGGGTGCCGGTGAGTGCCCACGGGTTGCGGCTTGGTGTCCCATGAGTGCCCCACAAGGGGCTTATGATAGTCTGGAGTATTGCCTAACACACTGTTTTATTTGGTGGGGACGGCGGGATTCGAACCCGCGACCCACGGCTTAAAAGGCCGCTGCTCTACCGACTGAGCTACATCCCCCAAGGAAGGCCCTGGCGAGACAACCGTCAGGGCTGCGTATTATCGGGTGCAGACGGGGACGGGTCAAGGCACAATCGCTGCAGCGTCGGCACCACCACCCGAAGAATGGCGGGCATTGGATATTTCCGTTCAGCCTGATCTTCAGCATACCTTGACCTGCAACAGCTCCTCCCCTGCCGGGTCCACCAGATGGACGGCGCAGGCAATGCAAGGATCGAAGCTGTGGATGGTGCGGAGGATTTCCAGAGGCTGGGTGGGCTCGGGGAGTTCGGTGCCTTTGAGTGCCGCCTCGTACGGGCCGTCCTGTCCGGCAGCGTCTCGCGGGCCAGCGTTCCAGGTGCTGGGCACCACCGCCTGGTAGTTGTCGATGAGACCCTCCTTGAGGACCAACCAATGGGCTAGGGCACCGCGGGGCGCCTCCGTAAAACCCACGCCGCGCGCCTCGGTGGGCCAGGTGGCGGGCTCCCAGAGGGCCGGGTTGAAGGTTTCAAGTTTGTCGGCACGGATATTGGCCATAAGCTGATCGTACCAGCCCTGCATGGCGTCAGCGATGATCTTACTTTCCAGGGTACGGGCGGCGGTCCGCCCCATGGTGGAAAAGAGGGCCTCGACGGGCAGGTCCAGCTTGCGCAGGCTGCTGTCAATCAGGGTGCGGGCCTCCTGGTTGCCGCTGGCATAAAGGACCAGCATCCGGGCCAGAGGCCCCACCTCCATCGCCTTACCCTTCCAACGCGGCGACTTGATCCAGGAATAGCTGGCCGCGCTGTCCAGATGCGCGTAGGGCGGTTGGGGTCCGGTGTAGTCCAGGTGGGTTTGTCCTGCAAATGGATGGAGCCCCTGGTCCTTGCCCACGGTGTAGGAATACCAGGAATGAGCCACAAACTCCTGGATCTGATCGGGGGCGCGCAACTCCAGGGGGTGGAGGGTGGAGAGGTCCCGGTTGAGAATGATGCCACGGGGGATCATGAGACTGTCCAAGTCGTTGATGCCGTGGGAGGGGAACTCGCCGTAGGTCAGGAAGTTGCCCACCCCTTCGCCCTTGCCGAACCAGTCCTTGTAAAAACCGGCGATGGCGAGGGTGTCGGGCAGGTAGACCTGATCCACGAAACGATGGATCTCGCGGATGACATGCTGCACGATCTCCAGGCCCGTCATATTGACGGCGGTAGCTCCGACCCCCACCGCCGCGCCATCGTGCAGTGCTGCGGGTGATACGCTGATGGCCGTGGGGACGCCACCCACCACAAAGTTGGGATGGGGGTTCTTGCCGCCGAAGACGGCATGGAGCTTGGCTACCTCCCGCTGCCAGGTCAGGGCGTCCAGGTAATGGGCCAGCGCCATGAGGTTGGCCTCGGGCGGCAGCTTGTAGGCGGGGTTGCCCCAATAGCCGTTGGCGAAGAGGCCAAGTTGTCCGGAGGCCGCTAAACGGGTGAACTTGTCTTTCACTTCGGCGAAGTAGCCCGGTGAGGAGCGCGGGTAATCGCTCAGGGATTGGGCCAGCGCGGCCGTTTTGGCGGGATCCGCCTGGAGGGCCGAGAGCACGTCCACCCAGTCCAGGGCGTGCAGTTGATAGAAATGCATCACATGATCGTGGACGAACTGGGCGGCGATCATGAGATTACGGATCAACTGGGCGTTTTGCGGGATGGGGTAATGGAGCGCGTCCTCCACCGCCCGCACCGAGGCGATGCCGTGCACCAGGGTGCAGACCCCACAGATGCGCTGGGCGAAGGCCCAGGCGTCGCGGGGATCGCGGCCCTGGAGGATAATTTCCAGGCCGCGCACCATGGTCCCGGAACTGGAAGCGCCGGTGATGACACCATCCTTGACCTCGGCTTCGATGCGCAGGTGTCCCTCGATGCGGGTAACGGGATCGACAACGACGGTTTGCTTGACCATGAATCACTCCTGCTCCGTAACGAGATGGTCGGCCACCAGCTCCAGCAGACTCTGGGCCGTCTTGTCCCCATGGAAATGGGCTTGGCCGTCGTCGAAGGTCTGACGGCAGTTGGAACAGGTCGATACCAGCATCTCCGCCCCTGTGTCCTCCACCTGCTGCATCTTGATCTGGTAGGTTTTGTAGCGCAGGGGATCGGCCCGGTGGATGGTCACCACCCCGCCCCCGCCCCCGCAGCACCAGTTGTAGGCGCCGTGCGCGTCCATCTCCCGCAGTTCCACCCCCAAGGCGCGCAGCACTTCCCGCGGCGCCTCGGTGACGCCGCCGCGGCGCACGATCTGGCAGGGATCATGGAAGGTCGCCGAGTTCCGCACGGGTTGCAGTTGCAGCTTGCCCTGGCGGATCCCTTCCGCCAGATACTCGGCGATCTGCAGCACCTGGAAGGGCAGAGGCTTGCCATAGAAATTGGCGCCCTGCCAACGCAGGGCCTGATAGGCATGGCCGCATTCCGGTAGGATGAGCATGCGGGCACCCACCGCGATAGCGGCCTCGATGAGCTTGAGGCTCGCCTCCCGCTGACCCTGCTGGTCGCCAGCGAACATGCTGAAATTGGTAGCCTCGTAACCATCGCTGCGAAAAGTCCAGGACGCGCCCATCCGCTTCATGATCTTGGCCAAGGCGACGATGGACTGGGGATATTTCATGACCTCAATGGAGGAGATGGTCATGAGGACGTCCGCCCGTTCCCGATCTAGGGGAATCTCGACATTGTGCTCATCCTCCAGCCAGGCGATGCGGTCCTTGAGGACCGCCGGGGTGGTACCAAGGGGGCTGCCTTCCCGTTTCGCGCGCTCCACCGTCGCCCAGAGTTCATGGGGCACCAGCCCGGCGGCGGCCATGCCGTGCCGGGCTAAACCCACGAGGCTGGCGATGTCGATGCCCATGGGGCAAACCATGGTGCAGCGCCCACATTGGGTGCAACTGTCGTAGATCAGCTCCTGCCATTCTTCCAGTGCCTGCACGGTGACGCGGCGCTTGAGGTTGAACAGACGGAAAAAAAACGAAAACGGCCCGGCTTCGCGCTTGTAGGCCTGCTTGAAGGGTTCCAGCTTCCAGATAGGGGTGTACCTGGGGTCGCCGGTTTGCACATAGTACTGACATACCTCGGCGCACTGGCCACAATGCACGCAGGACTCCATGTAAAGGGCAGCGGTGGCGCCGAACTCCTTGACGAAGCCACGCATGGCCCGATCGAGCCGCTCGGTGTCGGCCATCTCGCCCTGCTTGTCGTAGCGTGGCTCGGGTTTCTGGATGCTCAGACGAGACTGGTTCAATTCCAGAGGGAACTGCGTATCTATGCTGGTCATGTCTGTGCCCCCCGACGGCTGTAGATCGTCCCGGTGACACTACGGGAGAACAGGAAGAGCACGGTATGGGCGAGCTTGCTGAAGGGCAGCCACGCCAGCAGGAGTTCCGCGCTCAGCATGTGCACAGCGAGCAAGTCCTCATAACGGCCACCCAGATGGTAATAGGCCATAAGCCCCGTGAGCAGTGGCGTAAAGACCAGCAGCCAACTGAAGTAGTCATCGAAATTGGAGATCCGCCGCAGCACCGGATGGGTGGCACGATGAGCGAGGAGGGCGAGGAGGCTGATCAGGGCGACGCCGGTGGCAAAGGTGATCACCCCTGTTGGCAAGCCCGGCCAGGACAAGCCCGTGATGTCGCGGATGAGAAGGATGTGGGGCACCAAACCCAGAATCACCAACGCCAGGCTGAAGTGAAAGACATAGCTCACTGCCTCCCAGTGGAGGATGCGGGGCCGGAACTCCCGGCGCGGCCACATGCGGGTAAAGATGGTCCTGATGCCCTCCAGCCAGGCGTGGCGCACCCGCGGCTCCGAAAGATCACGGGGTCGGCGCAGAACCAACACCCCCACGAGCCGCCAAAACATGCCGAAAACCAGGATGATCAGCGCGGCCTCCAGGGCGGGGCCGCGAGCGAAATCCAGCAGGTCTGTCTCAGTGCTCATGGGAATCCTCCTTGGGGGGCAGGCTGTTTACCTCTTTGGCGCCTTTTGCAGCGGACGCTTGCTGACGGGAGCGGGCGAGCGCTGCCGCTCCCACCCCGACCACTGCTCCCCCCAGCGCCGCACCGCCCAAAACCTCCCCGCGCGGCCAGTGGCCGGTAGCTGCAGGCAGGGGCCGGTAAAATCCGCCTTTGTCCCAAAAGTCCGGCTCGGAGCAGCCCAGGCAACCATGACCGGATTGGATGGGAAAGCTGGTCCCCTGGTTCCATTTCAGGGTGGCGCAGGCGTTGTAGGTCACCGGTCCCTTGCAACCCAACTCATAGAGACACCAGCCGTTGCGCGCGCCCTCGTCGTCGAAGGTGTGGGCGAAGCGGCCCTCGTCGTAGAAAGGCCGGCGGTAGCAACGGTCGTGGATGGTATTGCCGTAAAACGTCAGCGGTCGCCCCTGGCGGTCGAGGGCGGGCATCCCGAAACTCAGGTAGTAGACGACCACCCCGGTCATCACCTCGGGGATGGGCGGACAACCCGAGACGTTGATGATGGGGCGGTCGCGGACGACCTCCGAGACCGGCACCGCGCCGGTGGGGTTGGGTGCCGCATAGGGAACGCCGCCGAAAGCGGCGCAGGTCCCCACCGCGATGATGGCCGCAGCCCCCTGGGCGGCATGGCGCAGGTCATCGACAGCGCTTTGGCCCGCGGCCACACAGTAGGCGCCGCCTGCTCCCATGGGCACGGCCCCGTCCACGATGAGGATGTACTTGCCCCAGGCCTTGCGCATGGCCTCCTTCCGGGCCGCCTCGGCGGCCTCACCGGCAGCGGCCTGAAGCGTATCGTTGAAGGCCAGGGAAATGTTGTTGAACAGGAGGTGTTCGATGGTAGGCGAGAAGGAGCGGGTCATGGACTCCAGGCAGCCGGTGCATTCCTGATAAGAGAGGTAGATCACCGTGGGCCGAGGGGCGCTCGCCAGCTTTTCCGCCATCGCCGCAGCAGCGGCAGGAGGCAGGGCCAGCAGGGAGGCGGTGGCGGCGCAGAATTTCAGGAAGGCGCGACGGCTCAGGCCGTTTTTCCGGAATGCGTCGAGGATGGTATCTTCCATCAGTGCCCTCCTGGTTCACCAACGGCGATGCGTTGCCGCAGCCGCTGCAGCCCGACCGCGATGTCCGTGGTATCGGCTGGAACGATCTCCGGCACATGGCATACTTCCAGCGACTCCGTCAGCAGGATTCCGTCCTCGCTGGAATGGCGCACCCACCACACACCTGGCACCCCGGTCTCATCGATGCGGGAGGTTCCCAGGGTTGCCAGTTCCATGTGAACCTCTCCCGTCCCCAGTATCTCCCGGAGCATATCCCGGTCGGCGGGGGAAAGGGGCAAGGAGCCAAGATCGATGCAGTGCCGCCGCCCCGAGAGGAGCAAGGCATCCAGGGCGGCGACAATCTCCTGCAGCAAGGCTGGCGCGTTGGCGGCGGGGCTAGGTGCGGGACGGATAGGAATGGCATCAAGCGTCTTCACGTTGCCATTCCTCCAGGAGCGAGCGGGCGCGACGCCCGGCTTCGGGCAGGGATCGGGCCAACGGCAAACTCAGGGTGTCGCCCCAGGCGATGGTCCGGGGCTGAATGCCGAGCAATGCCCGCCGGGGCGGAAGACAACCGAGCAGGCGCGCCATGTCCAGCAGTTCGGCTAGACTGGCCTCGTGCACGCTGCCGGCTCTCGGACGGGCCAGGAGACGGTCCATCTCAGCCCCCTGGAAGAGGGTCACCTGCCCAGCTTCCCGCCCCGATTCCACGGCATCCGCCACTAGCAAAGCATCCACCCCCTCCAGTTCAACCAGCAGCGACGCGCCGATCGTGCCCCCATCCAGGATCGTGACGCCGGTCATGGGTGCCTGCCCGGTGAGCCAGCGGACGACGTGCACGCCCACTCCATCGTCCCCTTGCAGGATATTACCCAGCCCCAGTACCAGTATGCTTCCCATCGTGCCCTCGTGGGGGATCGGAGCAACGGCGCTCAAACGTGCTTGTCCGTATCCAGTGCGAAATGCCCGGAGAACTCCGCGTGGTCGAGGACGTGACCGAGTGGATGGAATTCGCGGGCACGGGGGTCCGCGGCAGGGGGCGGTCCGAGTTGGTCGCTGTCCCGACCTCCCTTGCGCAGCCTTCCTTTCACCGATTCCCAGCCAGCGCCTTCGGCGAGGCCGAGGGTGGGCAGATCGGTCGCCATCAGGATAAAGTCATAGTGTTGAAGCTGATGGTTGGCGTCTGCCTCCGGCGGGCGGTAAGCCATGGTCCCGAAGTCATTGCGCCCCAGCTTGGCGCCATCAGGCAATGGGCCGCCTTCGTGGATACCTTCAGCGGCAGGCGGCAGGTCGTAGACCAGCCACTTGACCTTGCGCCCCGCTTCCGCCTCGCGATGCTCCATGAGCAGGATCAGGCTTTTGGTACCGGGTGGCAGATGCTGCCAGAAGATGGGCGGGGTGCGCCCGTCGCCGGGTTGAGTGAAACGTCTGGCGATCCAGTCGTCAGGATCGATGCCGGTACTGAATACCTTCATCTCTGCCATGGTGGCCTCCTCACAAGTGTGCGGGCGGTTGGCCAAGTGCTGCGGTCGCCTTCGATACGGCCATGCCCGCGGAAATTTCCCATTCCCGCCTAAGGATAGCAGATAGTCGGTGCTGTCGATGGATGCGTTGCGTGGCGATCCTTCAGGGGAAGACGCCTTAGAGGTTCGGGTTTTCCTCCAACGCCAACTGATCGTCAAGGGTTTCGCGGCGGCGGATAAGGCGGTGCTGGTGGCCGCTGATGAGCACCTCGGGAGGACGGGGGCGGCTGTTGTAGTTGCTGCTCATGGCGAAGCCGTAGGCGCCGGCGCTCATGACGGCGAGCAGGTCACCAGCCCTGGCCGCTACCGAGCGGTCCTTGGCAAGGAAGTCACCACTTTCACAGACCGGGCCGACGACATCCAGGGCTTGTCCTGTTTCGGCGCTTTGGTGCAGGGGCAGGATGTCATGCCAGGCTCCATAAAGTGCGGGGCGCAACAGGTCATTCATGGCTGCATCCACCACGCAGAACTGCTTGCTGCCGTTGTCCTTGAGGTATTCCACCTTGGTCAGCAGCACGCCGGCATTGCCCACCAGCGCACGGCCCAGCTCCACAACCCGCCGTGCCGCTCCGCCTTGCAAAGCCTGATCCAGTGTCCAGGCGTAGTCCGCGGGGCTGGGCGGGATTTCGTCGTGGTAGCGAATGCCCACACCGCCGCCCAGATCCAGATGCTGGAGGGCAATCCCATGGGTCGCCAGTTCGTCATACAGCGTGCGCACCCGCACCGCCGCCTCACCCAGGGGGGTCAGGTCCAGCAACTGGGAGCCGATATGGCAGGCAATACCCTTCAGCTCCAGCGCCGGATGTTGCGCCGCCTGCAGGTAGAGGTGGCGGGCCTGCTCCATGGGGATACCAAACTTGCTCTCCTTCAGCCCCGTAGCGATGTAGCGATGGGTGCCAGGGTCCACGTCGGGGTTGACCCGCAGGGCCACCGGCGCACGTTTGCCCATGTCGGCAGCAATGTCCGCAATGCGCCAGAGTTCGGCCGCGGACTCGACATTGAAGCAGAAGATAGCGGCGTTGAGGGCAGCGCGGATTTCGACGCTCGACTTGCCCACGCCGGAAAAAACGGTCTTGTCGGCATCGCCCCCCGCACGCAGTACCCGCTCCAGCTCACCGCCAGAGACAATATCGAAGCCCGCGCCCAGCTCCGCAAAAATCCGCAGGATGCCGAGATTGCTGTTGGCCTTGACCGCATAACAGACCTGGGTGTTGTCACCGAGGGCAGCGCTGAAGGAGTGATAGCGCTCGCGCAACGCCGCCTCGGAATAGACGTAACAGGGCGTGCCGTAATGCTCTGCTATTTCCTGCAAGGGAAGGTCTTCACCATAAAGGGCGTGATTGCGGTAGTGAAACGTATTCATGGGACAGCGGGGCTCTGAACAGGCGCCGAGGGCTCAACGACGGTGGAGTTCTGGGTAGGAACCGTGGTTGCGGCAGGTGTAACGCTGTGAGCAGGCGGCAGGGTCAGCGCCGTTTTACGGCCGCAACCGCCCAGCGCGAGACCAAGCAACAGCAGTAGGAAGACGGCGCGGGCGCGGTTCACAGAGCCTCCCGCTGCAAGCGCTCACGGGCGCGCAGGATGGCGGCTTGCACTTGCCGGGGTGCCGTACCGCCCAAATGATCACGCGCCGCCAGGGAGCCTTCTAGTGCCAACACCGCATAGACCTCCCGACCGATGAGCGGTGACAAGGCCTGCAAATCCGCCAGTGGCATGGCTTCCAGGCCGATGTTGCGTTCTTGGGCTAGGCGTACCGCCCGTCCCACCACGGCATGGGCATCGCGGAAAGGCAGCCCCTTGCGCACCAGATAATCGGCTAGGTCTGTGGCGGTGGCAAAGCCGCGTTCTGCCTGTGCGCGCATAACCGCAGGCCGGGTCTGCAGGCCCGGCAACATCCGGCCCATGATCTCCACGCTGGCGCGCATTTGGTCGAGAGCGTCGAAAAAGGTCTCTTTGTCTTCCTGATTATCGCGGTTATAGGCGAGGGGCTGGCCCTTCATAAGGACGAGGATAGCGACAAGATCGCCGATCACCCGCCCACTCTTGCCGCGAATGATTTCCGCGACGTCCGGGTTCTTTTTTTGCGGCATGATGCTGGAGCCGGTACAAAAGCCGTCGGGCAGGTCAATAAAGCCGAAAGGTGCCGACATCCACAGGATCAGCTCTTCCGACAGCCGCGAGAGGTGGACGGCGAGGATGGCGAGGTCCGATAACACCTCCATCACAAAGTCGCGGTCGGAGACCGCATCGAGGCTGTTTTCGGCGACGGCCTCAAAGCCGAGTTGACGCGCCACATCCCAGCGGTCGATGGGAAAGGTCGTCCCCGCCAGCGCCGCCGCGCCCAGGGGCAGCACATTCACCCGTCGCCGCGCATCGAGCAGACGCTGGGTATCGCGGTGGAACATTTCCACATAGGCCATACAGTGGTGGCCAAAGCTTACCGGTTGGGCGACCTGCATGTGCGTCAGGCCAGGGAGGATAGTCTCCACCTCCCGCTCGGCAAGGTCGATAAAGACGTTTTGTAGGTGCTGCAGCCCCTGGACGAGGTCATCCAGACAGCCGCGGGCATAAAGGCGCAGGTCGGTTGCTACCTGATCGTTGCGGGAACGGCCGGTGTGGAGCTTCTTGCCGACGTCACCGATGATTTCCGTGAGACGTGACTCGACGTGCATGTGAATGTCTTCCAGCGCGTCGACAAAAGGGAGGCGGTCTTCGACGATCTCCTGCCGCACCTGCGCCAGCCCGGTGACAATAGCTTCCACCTCTGCCTCCGCCAGCACGCCCACCCGGCCCAACATGCGCGCATGAGCCATGGAGCCACGAATGTCTTCCACATACAAACGGCGATCCACCTGAATGGATGCCGTAAAGGCTTCTACTAGACTATCGGTGCCCGCCGCGAAGCGCCCACCCCACATTTTTTCACTCATGCCCACACCTCCTGTCCTGCCCGCGACTATAGCGAAAAGGGGGCATTGTTCGCCAGCGCTTCCAGCCGTCGCCCGGCTCTTTGGCATTCCTCCCCAGCTCTTGCTACAGTCTGAAAGAAGAGCTTACACATGGGGTACAACGGATGGACGGAGCAAAAAAAATGCATGGCTGGCGCTGGCTGATCGTGTTGCTGTTTTTGCTGATTGTGGTGTCGGTGCTGTTCTTCTGGTGGCAGAACCAGCAAACCAAAGTACAGTCCACAGCGCCTGCAGATGCGGCGGCGGCGGTGCAACTGATATCACCCACGGTCTCTACTCGGTCCGTTGCGAACTTTCCCGTTGGCAAGACCATTTCTCAGGGGGGTACGCTGGAGGGTCCCATCAGCGGGCAATGCGGCAACATCAAGTGGCACAACCTCAGTCCCGCCGAAGTCGCCCATCTTCGTAAGCTTTGCCCGCCCGCGGCTGCTACCCGGTCCTGAAGTCACCCGTTTAAGGTGACTGCGGCAGGATTATACGCGCCTCCAGGCCGCCGCCCGAGGCGTTGGCCAGGGTGAAGCGCCCGTGATGGTAGGCCACAATCCGTTCGACGATGGCCAGCCCAAGTCCTACCCCGCCGCCCTTTCCGGCTTGTGCGAAAGGCGCACGCACAGTTTCCAGTTCACTCTCCGCAATGCCCGGCCCGTGATCGCGGACGCGGATCAGCACGCCGTCCGCCGTGGGTTCCGCACTGACATCTATGGGTACGCCACCGTGGGATTGCGCGTTGTCGATGAGGTTTTGCAGGGCGCGGGCCAGACCCACTTCCTGTATGGGCAGCTTCGGTAGATCCGCCGCAGGCGGGTGCCACACCACGTCAGCCTGTTGGCGCAGTATGAACATTTTAAGCCAGGGCCCCAGGTCAGTCGCTACCAGCGGCTCCTGCTCGCCACTGCGGGCGTAATCCAGAAACTGGTGGATAACCTTATCCATCTCCTGAATATTGGCGATAATTTCGCCACGGGCCTCCTCCTCGGCCGGTAGAAATTCGGCACTCAGGCGCATGCGGGTAAGCGGCGTGCGCAGATCATGAGAGACCCCCACCAGCACCATCTCCCGCTCTTTCCAGAGACGATGCAAATCGCGCAAGGTTTGGTTGAAGCGTTCGGCTAGGCGCCGCAAATCGGCTGGACCTGCCTCGGGCAGATCCGCTGGTGTATCGCCGCCGCGCAAACGTGCCACCCCCTGCATGAGC
Source organism: Acidithiobacillus sp. (assembly GCF_023229925.1). Classification (NCBI taxonomy): domain Bacteria; kingdom Pseudomonadati; phylum Pseudomonadota; class Acidithiobacillia; order Acidithiobacillales; family Acidithiobacillaceae; genus Acidithiobacillus; species Acidithiobacillus sp. Next base: position 1,261,526 of record NZ_JALNYM010000001.1, read on the forward strand.
CGGGTGAGAGGTCGGGTCACCTGACGTACCGCCAGATACGCCCCCAGCCAGGAGAGCAGCAAAATCGCCGCCAGCTTGAACCAGGGCAATGGCAGCCCCGGTGAATGGGGCATGGGCATCGCCAGCGCCAGGGTGGCATCGGGCCGAGCTAGCAGCCAAAGCACCCGGCGCTGGCCGTCCATGCGTAGTTGCGCCTGCGGCCAGCCCATGCGGTGCAGCAATTGCAGAGCATTTGCCAGTACCGGCATACGGGGCTTGTGGCCGCGCAGCGTACCGGCAGGAACGATGCGGAGCCCTTGGTGCATCAGTTCGGACGTCGCCGCTCGACGCTGGACCGGGCTAAGGCTTTCACTCAGGGTCAGGATTTGCGCCCAGTTCTGCGCCAGCAGCTCGGCCTGCGGGTTGGCCTGATAGATATTGAAAAACCAGTACACCGCGAGCTGACTCAGCAGCAGCAACCCAGCGATGATGAGAAACATACGGGTAAACAGCGTATCCGGCCAGCAGCGCGGCTTTTTCATCCGGGTAAAGCGCCTTGTTCCCTGGGCGTAGCGTCCCCGCCGTCGGGTACCAGCACATAGCCCCGCCCCCAAACGGTCTGAATATAGTGTGGCTCACTAGGGTCGTCTTCGACGAGGCGTCGCAAGCGCGAGATAAACACATCAATACCCCGTGCCCCCGGTGTGGTGTCGTCGCTGCCGTGGGTCATGGCCAGCAGACGGCCCCGCGAGAGCGGTTGCCAGGGATGGCTGGCCAGCGCGTGCAGAATGGAAAACTCACTGTCAGTAAGGGAGATTTTCTCATCATTCCGCCAGAGACTGCGGCTGCCAAGAGCGAGGCGGAAGGGTCCGAAAACAAGTACCCCCGGGGTTGGATCACTACTGCGCAGATCCTGACTGCGCCGCAAGACGGCACGGATACGGGCAACCAGTTCCTGCGGCTCAAAAGGCTTGGAAAGATAGTCGTCGGCGCCCACATCAAGGCCTTGCACCCGGTCGCTGAGATCACCTCGGGCAGTCAACATGATGATAGGCAAATGCGGTTCCTGCACCCGTAGGCGCTGGCAGATGCTGAAGCCGTCTTCGCCGGGCATGAGGACGTCGAGCAAGAGCAGGTCATAATATTCCCGCTCCAATTGGCGATCCATTTGCACGCCGGAGGCGGCGGCGTGGACGACAAAACCCTGCCCTTCCAGGTAACGCACCAGCATAGTGCGCAGCCGGGGGTCATCATCGACCAGCAGGATTTTGCCGCCCTCCGTCATTTACTTGCCCCAGGGTCCCCGCTTGGTCCCCATTTCCTTATATAAGGCAGTAGCTTTCTGCCACTGCACAGGCGTCAGGACCTTATGGAGATAATTCACCTGCTGGATGCCATGTTCGAGCATCGTGGCATGATCCTTGAGGACCGCTTCCTGCAAGGGGGCGATGGCACTGCCCGACTCACCATTCAGCAGCGCATCACGCAATGCGGTGTTGTGGACCAGCATATCGTGACGCCAGGTCGGCATGGCTTTTTCCTGCTGGGCACGCCAGTTTTTCAGATCCGTTTCCTGGGCGGGGGTCAGCTTAAGGTCCACCGCATGCCGCCAGACAATGGGCATCAGCATGGGCACGGGTGCATTCCGCATCCAGCCCCCCTTGCGCATGGGGCTATGCCGCCATCCTCCTGGACAGGGATGACCGTACATCATGCCCGGTCCCATCATGGGGCCACCATTCATGGCAGGCTGGGCCTCTGCGCCTGCTGCAAAGGCAGGTACTACCGCCAGCGCCATCGTTCCGACCATCAATCCAGATACTACGTGCTTAAATTTTAACATCACTCTGCTCCTCATCACTCAGGGGGAAAGGTGTACCCTTTCCGTGGCAAACAAGTTAGCGCTCCGCTCCGGTGGATACCAGCAGCAAAGTGTCAAGAATTGTGAATGGGGGTGATTGCTTGTTGCTGTGGACACGCCTGGCGGCCTACCGGCGGGAAAACTACTTGGTCAACTTTCTTTCAGGTCGCCCCACTTGGATTGCACCTTACCCACCTCTTTTTTTACCTTACCCTCCGTTTCTTGCTGGTGATCTCCAGCAACCTTTCCAGCCGCCTCTTTAACAGCACCCTTTACAGTTTTCACAAGACCGTTGACTTGATCCTTATTCATGAAACGCCCCTCGCTTCACTATAAAAAACAAAGGTTTCTTATGCCAACATCCGTATGCGAATCACCGATGCCCATGGGCAAGTTCTGCAGTGCGCGCCTTAAGTTGCATTAGTAGCGCATCAAAACCCGCGTTTTGCATGGCCGCCGAGCATTTCACAGGGAGATAAAATCTTGTCGCTCACAGCGATGTAGCACAAATACAATATTCCTGAGAAGTAATACCCTTTACAATCTGCGTCTACCCGTAATCAGCGCCACCACAAACAATACCAGGAAGATGACAAACAATATTTTTGCGATTGATGCCGCCGCCCCTGCTATCCCAAAGAAGCCAAGCATACCTGCGATCAATGCGACAATGAAAAACACCACAGCCCAGTAAAGCATACACCCTCCTTAATATATATTCCGGAGAACCGATACAATCGTTTACTCACGAGACAAATTGCTTAACTATAGTACATAGACTGAGTATAGAACCTGATTTGCCTTCCGCAAGGTCAGCCTGTAACATCACGCTACAATTTCACCCGGGACCACCTCTTCCTTATGATTCCGCTTTCCGAGGAGAAAGGCGGCTTTACTGCCGAGGAACCTGAGTGTGCCCCCCCCAAGCGCTATTGCTGGCTGTTTGTACCGTTTTCTGTGTGGCTCAAGGCAGACTGGCGCAAGCGGGCATTGGTACATGGCTGGCAAGTAGAGGCCGCCCAGCGTATGGAGATTAGCCAACCCAAGGTGTCGGCGCTTTTGCGGGGAAATTTTAGTAATCTCTCCGAACGCAAGCCGATGGCCTGCCTGAATAGGCTGGGGTACGACATTGAGATTCAGATAAAGGCCGCATCCGCGCCAATAGGTCATGTGGTGCTGGCGGTTGCCTAAAAAATCATATTCAGATATCGCCGGAGTTCCGTTGCATGATCCTCAAAGAAAGAGACAAGGCTTGGCGCAAGCTCGCAGAGATGGAGCTGGAGCTTCTGTTGCAATGCAATCTAAGCGATGAGCACCGCAAGCAGATAGAGCAGGAGCATTACATGCTCAAATCAGGTAATGATGCCGAGTCCACGACGGCCTTTGACCTGAGCCTTAGACATCGAGAATCTGCTAATTGGATCGTTCTCCACGATTTGCGGCTGGTCGATGGGGATGACGTAGCGCAGATTGATCATCTGTTGATGGTGCGCACCCTCGACTTCTTTGTATTGGAAACCAAGAACTATTCAGGAGGTGTCAAAATTCTCCCTAGCGGTGAATTTGAGGCAATCCGCAAAGATGGAAGTACCTACCCAATACCATCGCCCATTGCGCAGAACGATCGTCACATTGTCCTTTTAAAGCGGCTGCTCAAGCGTCACCAACTCCTTCCTCACCGCTTTGGACTTGCGAAGCCGCATTTCCATAACCATGTGCTGGTATCCACGCGAGGCCGCCTCTTAAAACCTCGCGAGAACGATTTTACGGAAGTGGTGAAGAGCGACCTCTTTTTTCAGCGTATTGATGACTTTCGTAACGGAATTACGGTCGCAGATGTATTTAAACGTCTCCCAGGAGTTACTAGTACCAAAAGGCTGCAAGCCATCGGCGAAGCTATCGCTTCTTGGCATAGACCACCATCAAAACTGGACTATCGTCAGCGCTTCGGTATCACAGAATCTGAGATGCAGCCGAGAACTGAAAAAACGAAACAGGCAAACGAGGACGTTGTATACACTTCAGGCGACCCAATGCATGCTGATGGCAGATATTTTTGTTTTCGGTGTCGACAGCCAATCACTCCCGCAGAGGCGCGCTTTTGTTTCGATAAGCCGAATCGCTTCGGAGGGCGGGCTTACTGTAGAACGCACCAAATATCCTGACAATTCGGTAGGCCGGATCAGGGTAGGGAGCCGTCTGTTTTGGCGATTAGGGCCGAACGACAGAAATGCAGCGGGAAGCGGACCTTCCCGCCCAGTATCTGGAGGAGTAATATAGTCAGAGGCGTTGGCCATCTGGTAGATTGCATAACTGATAGCCTCTCAAAATTCACAATATAGGCCATGAATCCAGAAAACGATTTCAAGAGGTGTTTTGGGAGCGGTAACAGGTTGGTTCTGTGTGCGTCCGCGATCTGAAGCCATGAGCCCTCAAAAATTCTCGTTTGTGAGATACTGCCACAGTGACAACCACAGATTAGACCTTGCCGGTTGGTATGGCGTTGAAGCTGGCTCGGCCTGATCTTCCAGAGGATCTGGATGCTTTTGGTGGCCAGGGCTTTTCCCGATGTTCTCCGCTGGGTTGCTGGTTCCATCCACAGGGTGGCGCACAGAATTTGTGGATGGTTCCTGCAAGAGGGAAAACCGCCTAATATAGACATCAGGGACCGCATGGGGGCTTTAAACCCTCGCTGATGATCGATACCAGAGGAGCGCCCAGAATGAATGCCGTTTTACCTTCTATCATCTCCGAGTTTGCCTCCACCGAGCAGGAGGTCAGCTACACGGCTTGGCTGCAGGCCAAGACTGCCGCTAGCATGGCCGACCCGCGCCCGAGCATCCCGCACGATGAGATTGAGCGACGCATGGCCGAGCGACTAGCACGGCTCAGACAGCGCAAAACGTCCTGATGCTACCCATCTTCTGGCTTGAGTCGGCCGACGCCGATCTAGCCGCTATCATAGACTACATCGGTCGTGAGTGCAGCCGAACGTCTGTGGGAACGCCTGCGCGTCTGTGTGTTGCCACTGTCAGAGCATCCCTACCTGTACCGCATCAGCGATCGCGTGCCGGGCTTGCGCGAGAAGGCCCCGCACCGGCAGGCCATGAACCCAGCAAAATCAAGCCATCCGCCCGTTCTGTCCGAGTGGCCACGAGACAGAATGATACCTACTGACTTGTTGCATTGCACTTCACGTTTTAATACTCCTGGAGGAGGTTCACCAAGGACCATGTTCATGTTATGGTAAAAAACCACAGAGGCAGGCAGCAGCTCTGAAGAGTGGCGCAATCGCGTTGCCACGTCTTCCATACATGGTATAGGAAGTCGCTATCATTTGCCGCTTCGCGCTTCGCCCTTGCGATTGATACAGCGCATTTGACATGGACCGCGCAACCCCAACCAGCTGTACCATGGCAACGGACACGCACGATACTGCACCAAAGATTATGTCTTGGGTCCAAGTAAGACCAGCTTTCGCTATCTGGTCGGTCCGGCTGGCGCCAAGGTTGCACAGCGAGCACGTCCAAAAAACTCCGCTCGATCAGCCTGGTCCGGCCATTGATCGCCAGACTTTGTGAGCCCGCCCTGGCGTAAGGTCGGGATGAAACTCTATTGCTTGTTAATATCTGCTATCTGCCACGTCAAACGCTGTCCGGGCACCACCCCGTGACGCTCAACACCGCCTGCCGCCACCTCCAGCGTCGTGCGGGCACCCCGGCAGGATTTCATGCGCCACATGCTGACACCTGGGTGACAAGTCAATATCTTCAGATCGACATCCAGGAAAATGACATCAATGGGGAAACGCATGCCCACGGTGTGTACACTCCCACAGGCAGTCAACAACAACCCCTGCTGATCAGAGAGCCCGGCCTTGCCCAGCAAGCCCTGCAAACGGTCGAGAAAACTGGCCGCCATCTGCACCTCAGACCAGAGCACCTGATCACCCCGACAAACTACGCCTTGTTGTGTCAAAAGCCGCCTTCCTGAAGAAATTTCATATAGATGACAAAAGCCAGCATCAAAAAGGTGATGGGGAAAATGAAGACAACCAGTGGAGCCAGTAACTTGACCGGTGCCTCCAGTGCCAGCTTTTCGGCGCGCAGGAAACGTTCCTCACGTCGCTGTTCCGCTTGCGCCCGCAATACCGGCCCCAGATCACCACCCCGCTCTTCCGATTGAATCAGGGCGCTGACCAGGCTCCGCACTTCCGGCAACGGAACCCGCTCCCCAAAGCGTCGGAAAATATCCATCTTCGGCGTCCCCGCACGCAAATCGCGGATCATAATGCCAAATTCATTGCGCAACGGTCCCAGCGGCCCCTTGTCCACCGCCACCTGCATAGCGCTGGTCAAATTGAGGCCACCCTCAATCATCAAGGTGATAAAGTCCAGATAAACAGGCAGTTCCTTGAGAATCATCCGCCCCCGCCGCTTCGCCTGCTCAACAAGCCACAAATCGGGATAAAAACTGCCCACCAGCGTAGCCAGCAGGCTCAGCCAAATATTGAAAAGCCCAAATGCCGTATAGGATAAAAAAACAAAAATCAGCGGCACCAGCATGCTGATTGCCTTGAGCGCTACAAACTCTCTGGCACTGAGCAAATAATTCATACCGGCTCTTTGTAATCGCTGGTGGACGCGCAGTAAAAAGCGGTCTGGAATAAAGACAATCAACGTGGAACGGATAAACTGCACCAAGGGCCAGAACGGACGCAACCCTTTGGGCAAGGGATCCATATAATCCCGCGGTGATGGCTCCATCTGCCGCGCCAGCACACCCAATCCATAGACAAAAAGTCCGATGGACACCCCGGCTACGAGCGCTATTAATGCTGCAAAAATCGCACTCATACTTCAATACTCACGATTTTACGGATCCAGAAATAGCCGAGCACTTCAAACAAAATGGCGATAGCCAGCACCGTCCAGCCGCGCATCGTATTAAATAGCGCCCCCATAGCCTGTGGCTCAATCTGCAAGAGCGCAAAAATGATCAATACCGGCAAAATTGTCATCACAATACCTTGAAGTTGGCCCTGTGAGGTCAACGCTTTTATCTTCTGCTCCATCATTAATCGCTTGCGGAAGGTATCCCCCAGTCGCGCCACGGTGTCGGCGAGATTACCTCCCACCTCCCGGCTAATACGCAAGGCGGAGGACACCAATTGCACGTCCTGCGACGGCACCCGTTGCGCCAGATGGTCTATGGCGTCCTCGAAGGCGGCGCCCAGGCGCTGCTCCCGCACGACCAGCGCCAGTTCTTGGCTGATGGGTGGACTCAGATCGCGGGAGAGTCCTTCCATGGCTTGCTGCAAATTGGCGCCGCCGCGCAAGCCGCTGGCCAGCATCATGAGAACATCCGGTAGTTGTGCATGCAGACGATCCAGACGCCGCTTCTGCAGCCAGCGCAGCACAAAACGGGGCAACAAGGCGATGATAATGGCCAACGTAACGGCCAACACTGACGAACCCAGCAGCAACCAGATCATAAGCGGCAAAGCCAGCACCGCCGCTACGTTCAGCTTCCACAGCAGATCAGGGTCAGCGAAGATGAACAACTCCGACAACTTGACCTGCCCCTCGCGAGCGAAGGTCATTCGCCCCGTCACCAAAGCCTGCCGGGTTGCCAGCAGGGCCACAAAAGTAAGCCCGACCACCGCTGCGAATACCAGAATACCGAGTACCTTATGGCTTACCATCCGCTCCCCCCACCCACTTTTCTGGGCTGATTATCGATTCATAAAGGAATCACCCTAACATTCTGCATCTTACGATCGACTCTGCGCATTACTCTGTGATGTTAACGCGTTCATCGCATTAAAACATAATCCAGGGATCAGCAACAAACATTCAATAATCACACATTATAAATTATACTGCATTGTATTTATGTATAATTTTATATAAAAATTCAGCGCAATGACTTCAACAAAAGCAATTATAGTAAACAGCATTGCTACATATTGACATCGACACGGAGCGCGGTAACATCGTGCCATAGCATAGATTATATAATTCTCCATATTGGAGGGAGCGAATATGTGGCTAAACCTACTAGCCCAACCCGCGGCGTGCGGTGCGGGCCAGGCACCAAAGTGCTATACATTGGGAAGGTCACCCTCTGACATCTCCAGAGGATGGCGGGAACAGGGCTGGTTCCGACAAATCAAGGTCTATCGCCTGCATCGCCACTGCAAAGGCTGGCGGACCACATCCTGGTGGCGCTACCCCACGGGACGCTGGCCTGCCCCACCCAGAGAATTGATCGTCCGGGCGCAGCGCGAGGCAACATCCGGAAATCCACACCCCTACTGTATCACGACGTCCTCGCAACTCGCGATGAGCCCCCTCTGCAACCCCACTCCTACCCAGATCGCGTTATTCCACCTGGAAATCACAAGGGCGCTGAGCAATACGGAACTCAAGGATATTCAGGCAGAGTTGCTTATTCTCTACACAGCGCTCGAAACTGAAGAACCTTTTCATCCCGAGCTCACCCCAACGGACTTGCGTATTGCACAAATGCTCGTAGAGGGTATCGGTCAAAACGAGATTGCGACCCAGATTGGTCAAAGTGAAAGTACCATCCGCTCTCGGATCGCCGTCATGTGCAGACGGCATGGAGTACCCAATCGGCGGATGCTCCTGGCACGTCTGCTCAAAACCATCCAAAACAAAAAACCCGGCGGCAAGCAATCCGTCCCTCACCAATTATCACGATCGGAGTGAAGAACATGCGCACTTTTACCCTGCAAATCAGCTTATTGTTGCTCCTGACCACCGGCTCCGCCTTTGCACTGGACGAACCCGGACAGGATTTACCCTTTCTGGGGCGCTACCCTGGCAGCATCATTGATAGTTATAAAACCGCTCATTACGACGAGGCTACCATTCCCCTCGGGATTTTAGGCAGAAAAGGGTTCGCCAACTCGGAGACCGTAGAGGGTCAGGTGACGTACATTCGTTACAAAGTACCGGAAGATCGCTCACCCCTGGAGTTCATCCGTAACTACCGGCAGGCACTACAGCGCGCTGGGTTTCACATCTTGTGGCAATGCGCCGATCATGGCTGCAGAAACCCCGACGCAGATGTGGCAGCAACACTGTGGCGGGGCGCTCCAACCCGCTACACCGGCGGCGCGGAAATTTTTAGCTTTGAGAATGGCCGCATGCTCAGTGCCGAGTATCGCGCCACGGATGGTGTACGCACTATTGTATTTATCAACGATAACACCCTGTTTGGCCATTCTCAGGACGCCTCCGTATACGCCGTGCAAACCAAACCCATGCATAGCGGCCTAGTCAGCAGCGATGTCGGACAGTTGACCAGCGAAAGCATGGCGGGCGCCCTGATTCAGCGGGGACATTTCGCTATGCACTTACCCTTTGATTTCAATCAGGCGACCTTACGGCCAGATGCGCAGTCCACTCTGACGGCGTTATCCCAACTTATGGAGCAGCACCCCTCTCTCCGCGTACGCCTGGAGGGGCACACCGATCAAGTGGGCTCTGCTGCATACAATCAGATGTTGTCGTTAAATCGTGCCTTGGCCGTAAAATCGGCTTTAGTAGCGCGAGGTATAGTTGGGCAACGTATTGAAGTTACCGGATTTGGTGCCACCCGCCCGGTAGCAGGTAACAATACCGATGAGGGGCGGGCACAAAACCGCCGGGTTGAAGTAGTCGATCTCAGCCCTGGTGCCATCGCCGGGCTCCCGCCTGCAAATGCCGACATCGCGCCGACCACCACCCATGCGCCCGCAATGAATAGCGCACCCACCCCATACAAAGCTGTGTCTATCACAGCAACCCAACACCAATCACTGGGAGATCTGCAGCCACCATCCATGCTGCTGTCGAACTGACTAACACCACTGCAGACGCCGTTCGCAGCGAGACCAACTAACCGGCTACAGCAGGGTTTGCGTAGCGTGGTACAGGGCATCTTTGATAACTGACCACCAAGCCTAGATCATCATCACTGAGCGCGCCAAACAATCTGTCCGGCGCTATTTTTTGCCAAAAAATCCAACATTTTACGGCACATATATAAGTAAAAAATAGCGCACAATCATGTTTACTTTAAAGTAACGGTCACCTGCTCGTCGCCCAATTACCCGCAATGCCGCGCTTCCAAAGCTGTATCATCTTTATAACAAAACCGGAGCGCCACTATTAATATTATCTTTCATATAATTACGGCATAATACCAGTGATTTCTGGCCATATTGTGCAATACTTTTGCCTATGTTTGAATGTTTCCGTGGTAGATGCGATCCCACCCATTTTATGGAGGACACATGAAACATTATTTCGTTATTCAGAAGTCTCACGCAGAACGCGGCCAGGGCATGACAGAGTATCTGATAATTGTCGCGCTTATTGCGATCACTGGCATTGCAGCGTTTTCTCTCTTTGGGCAGACACTGCGTCATCAGATGGCAGGTATTTCTCAGGAACTGTCTGGTAAAAAAGCGGACTCTGATATTACAGCAGCCCAAGGTACGGCTGGGCAGGCGACAATTAATGCAGACCTGCAGAAAAACATGAGTGATTACAAATCGGATATGGGCAAGTAATTAGCTGCGGGCGGGGTTCACCCCGCCCATGATCTGAAAGGATTTTAGAAAAGTCGTTTCAGATCATGCCAGCTCATACATTAAGGGGATGTAGTGTTGCATAATACTGATCCACAGCGCGGTTCTCCTGCCGCAGGAAAGCATACAGAATCAGGACAAGCTGCCTTATTTTCTGCTCTCCTAATCCCTGTAATCTTGCTCTCCGTCCTCTTCGTCTTTAACACCGGGCAACTTACCGCCACCAAACTGAAAACTCAAAATGCTGCCGACGCTGCTGCCTTCTCTGCCATGCAAATGGAGGCAAGGGAACTCAACTTTATCTCTTACACCAACCGCGCAATGGTCGCCAATCAGGTTGCTATCGGGCAGACAATTAGTTTGATTTCCTGGTCACATCATGTAAAAACTCTCGGACAGAATATCCAGCGCCTGGGTACTCTTGTGTCTTGGATACCGGCGGTCGGACAGGCTATCGCAACGATCACCAACGCAATTGCCCAAACTACCAACGCATTAGATCAAAGCATCGATACTGCTTCTAAAGTAATTCTTCCGGCGCTGGACATCGCCGATGCTGCGCTGAGTGGTTCGCAAGAGGCTTATCACATGGCCAACGGTGTGTTTGATCCTGGTGGTGGGAATACCAACCCCGGGGGCGCGATGACCGCCGTGGCCGAACAGGTGGTCAAGCTAAACGATCATGAGGCCAGGCTAAATGGTATCGCTCTGGCTACAAATTTAGGTCAGTACTTTAGCAATCGCGGCGATCTCGTCAAGCGTTGGGGAGGGGATAAAGAAAGTGCACAAGCAAGAATGGCGTATATGATCAATGCCTCCCGAGATGGATTTACGAACAACCGTTCGGACCTCCCTATCCCTTTGCAGCTTCTGAGTGACATAGTGCCTCACGACTTATGGGTACTTAAATGGGATATCCCGCGTAAGGGAGCCTCCCAAATTGCGCTCGACCCGGAAAATGGAAAATATGTTTGGTCGGGCATGGATACGCTCTCTTTGCATATGTGGCGGAGAAAGTTTGCGATTTTTGGGGAATGGGAGTCCCTACCCGAAGCGCCTCTTGGCTGGGGTGCCGCGCAGACAACGGGTGACTCACCCTATCACTACTTCCAATCTGCACTCCGTTACCGTGAAATCGACACATCTACGGAAGAGCCGTTTCCACCACATACAAGAACTCAATATATCCCTCCCTACGAGGGATCCTGGAATACCAACCCAGAGGCGTCCGGCTTGGCTAAATCTGAATACTCCTATGAGCAAGATTCCTACGGAAAAGGCATGGTAAATAACGGAGCAGATGCAGACCGTTTTTCTGCCAATGGAATTACCCGATATCAGGATTTTGATCACGTAAGCCCATCGCTGAAAAGGGCTAACGGCGACCCTGCGGATATCATGCCATTTTACATGGTGCTTGTAGAACACCCACGAGGAACCGTCAGAGATTCTGGCACCGCTTTAGGCATCAAACAAAATGCAGCGCATCAGGAGATGAATTTGGCGCTGCCGCAAACCGCACAAAGCGGGCAGGTGCGCGCAATTGCCAAGGCTCAGGTCTATTTCCGACGCCCGGCTTCGCTATGGCAACGCATTGATCGCCACTACGAGCGTGGGAACCTCTTCAGCCCATTCTGGGAGGCACGTCTTGTGGATTTAACCTTAACGGACCGTTCGCGATATGCCGCCCTGCTGGGATTACAGCAGTAAAGAGGGCCTGCTCATGAAAAAAACAGCTTTCAAGTTACGTCACATACTACTAATGACTTCTGTGATTAACTGCCTTAGCTTCGCTGTCGCTACCAAAGCAGAAAAAGGTTGCATGGCATTTTACAAGAAACGTGCAACCATATTGGGAAACCAGCCCGACGAACGCGGCCAATCCCTCACCGAATTCGTTGTGGTGGCAGCCTTTGCACTCATCCCACTCTTTTTTCTGGTGATCTATACCGGCAAATGGAGCTTTACCCAATTACGCACGATTGAGGCTGCGCGTTATGTGGTGTGGGAACGCACCGTATGGCGGGACCAGCCGCCACAGGGACGGGAATGGTTGGCCATCAAGAGCGACGCAGACCTGCGTAATGAGGCGGCCGTGCGATTTTTTGGCCCGCACAATGCGCGCTTATCGAATGCCAATACGGGGAGTGGGCAAAACGTAGATCCGATTCTGGCCCGACATGATGGACAGTCCCTGTTGCGCGACCTCGCCAATATCCAGGTGGCCACCCACGAGGAGCCTATATCCACGGGCGTATCCATGAAGTTTTTAGGAACGCTCATGAAACTGACCGACATCCCCCTGCGCATGACGGGACCGATGGTCGCCACTGTCGGGGTTCAGCTGGAAAGGCTGCCGGGATACGCCTACCTGCCCGATAACCCACTCGCTCGAGGACCGCAATTTGCGGCGCAGGCAGCCGTGCTCACGGATGCCTGGACCGCTAATGGTCCCGCCGAAGAGGTGCGCATCGTCAAACAACTCCTGCCCACCGGTTACCTGGATAATGGTGCCGTGAATACCGTCAAGTCCGTGGGCGGTTTTTTCTTCCCTGAGTTGAATCGTCTGGAGTCCGGGCATATCGACCCCGAGGTACAGTATGGCGATCGCCTTCAACCTTACCCCAGTGGAGGCAAATAGATGAAGCTTCGAGCTACCACGCTGTGCGCGGCGTTTTTCCTCACCAGCCCGGCTATCGCGGTCGCCGCCGACAATGCGCTACTCCTGCCCGCCCCCGAAAATGCCGTCATGGAGCCCTTGTCCAGCCAACTCAAAATCAATGGCGTGGATATGAGGGCCGTGCAATTCCATGTGGGCGCAGAGGAGGAGCGGCTGCGTTCCTATTTCGTAGAAGCCTGCGCGAAACTGAAAGGATCCTACACCGAAAATCAGCTCCGCAACGAGCATATTCAGGGCTGCATTACTCCGCCTTATTCTCTGACCAGTCAATGGCATATGGAAGGAGACTCGGCGTACGGCACGCTCACCAGCCTGCGCATGAATCAGAAAATCGAACGCGACGCCCTGCCCGACGATCTGCCTTTACCCGCCGATGCCCTGGTGCTTCAGGACGTGGAGAGCAGCGATGCTGGCATCCGTGGACGGGTACTGCATGTGCGTGTCGATACACCAGCCGCCAACCTTCGCGCGTCACTGGACAAAGCATTGCTCGCACAACAATGGCAACCGGCACCGGCCATGCGTAACAACGGTTCCGTGATCTCCATGAATAAGGACAATCGTCGGCTCGACGTCGTTATTGGCGAGGATGGCCCCGGTAAAAGCCGCTTAGTCATCGTCCTGGATCAACGATAGGAAGCACGTCCATGGACGAAAAAGGCCAGTCCAGTATTGAGTACGCCATTGTTGCGGTCTTCGCGCTCGGGTTGCTGTTTATCGGCGACCCTAGTCCCATTGCCCAGATCATGGACGCGCTGCGTAAATTTTCCAGCGATTTTTCCTGGGCTGCCTCCATCGCCACCCTGCCTTTCTGAGGAGTTCCCGTGTCGACCCCGATCAAACCCGAGTCCATACCACCGATGCTGCAAAAGAAAAGTCGTGCGCTTACCGGCTGGATTTTGCTGGCCGTCGCCATTTCGGCAGGGCTGGGCGCGGCCTTCCTCGCCGTGCAGTCCCTGGATGCCCAAGAGTCCGCCCTGAAGCAGCGACTGCTCCGCGAGTTGACCTCTAAAAAGGAAAGCACCATTCCGGTAGTGGTGCCCATCGAAAATCTGCCTGCCAAGACGGTGCTTACTCTGTCCATGGTCGCCCGACGCAACATTCCTGCAGATAGTGCGCCGGGCGGCGTCGTCACGGATACCGATTTCAATAAAATTGAGTACAAACGGTTACTTTTCCCTGCCGAGCGTGGTAAACCATTAACGCTCTCCATGTTCAGTTCCACGGAGAGTCCTGCGGACGTTTTGGACAGCCAGCATATCGCGCTGACGATTTCCGTGAACTCCGAGAACTCCATGGACAAAATGCTCCGCCCGGGGGACCGCGTCGACATGTTGTGGATTACCCAGGCGGATGTTCGCACCAATGCCGCCGCGGGCTCCATCACCAACGTGCAAATGACGCCTGCAGCCCCGGAGGGTGCTTTAGTGCGCTTTTTGGGGCAAAACCTGAAAGTCATCGCGACCGGAAAGGATTTATCCGCCAACGGGGGCAACAGCAGCGCCGAAGGCTATAGCACAATCACCCTCGAAGTCACGCCACTGCAAGCACAAAAGATTCTGGTCGCGCAAAAGAGTGGAGAAATCCGTCTGGATTTGCGCGGCAATGACAAAAATAGTGCCTGGCCCAAACGCACCGTGTCACTGCACGACATTATCGGCTATCCGCATGCGGCGGCGGGTGTGGAATATATTGCCGGCGGATCTTCGGGCACCGGCGGCCCGAGCATCGCCCATGTGCAAACCGCGGGCACGTCGCACCCTTCAGCCAGAGCTACGGACAGTTCTGTCCCCGGCGGCAACGGCAACGCACTGTCCGACCATACGCCAGGCAGCCAAATGAAATACTTGCCGTTCTCCTACGTCCCACCCTTGCCACAGCCCTGACAGGAAATCGTTCACGATGAAGATGATTAAAAAATCCCTGGCTGCGGCCATATTTACCTTGATATTACCCGCCTTGGCCTGCGCCAAAGGCGACTTGGAATTAGATAACCAGTCGAGTATTTCCATGTACTCTGGCCAGGTAAAAATCATTACGACGAATACCGTGAAACGGGTAGCCGTGGGCAATGGAAAAATCCTCAGCGTTACCCTCGTCGATGGCAAAGAATTACTCTTGCTGGCCGAGGGTGCGGGCGAGACGAACCTGCATCTTTGGTACAAAAACGGGGAAGAAAGCGCCGCACGTGTGGTCATTTCGCCCAAGGATGTCGGACGCGCTGCCGAAGAGATTTCCAGCCTTCTCGGCAAGAACCCCAATACCCAAGTACGCGTCGTTGGCGACAAAGTCATTATTGATGGCAAGAATCTTTCTGAAGAGGATTTGAGCAGGATAGAAAAACTCAAAGCGGTCTATCAGAACCTGGTAAACCTCGCGGAGAAAGAACCGCTGAGAATGGAAAAGGTAGTCCTCCTGGATGTCAAAATCCTCAAAATGAAAAAGGACTTTTTCCGTAGCCTCGGGGTGAACTGGAATCAATCCATGGCTGGCCCACAGGCGGGTATTGTCGGCGACTTCAGCTCCAATCCGTATTTCCGCATGGGCGTACCGACGACCAACGGCACGGGGGGACCCTTGGCCAACTTCTCTTTCCCCAGCTCAGGGCTACAGGATTTGCCCCTGAAGGTTGCCCCCTTCGCAACCAACTTTGGCATCATCGCTTCTGTTGCCTCGCGTATTAACTTCGCCTTGCAAAACGGGGATGCCTACGAGATCGCCAACCCCAAGCTCAGTGCCAAGAGCGGCAGTAAAGAACCTGCTGAATTTCTGGCGGGTGGGCAAATTCCGATTCCATTAGCCATTGGTTTCGGCCAGACCTCAGTGATCTTCAAGGATTTTGGCATTCGCCTTAAATTCTCTCCGGTAGCAGATGACCGGAATAATGTCAGCCTGAAAATATTCACGGAAATAAGTAATATTGATCCCTCTCTCACCGTCGGAGGTGTGCCTGGATTCTTTACCAGCCGTACTCAGGAAGAAATCAACCTGAAAGATGGGGAAACGCTGGTTATGTCCGGACTGGTGGATCATAGTCTTTCACAAAACAGCAATAAAATACCCGGGCTGGGCAACATTCCAATTCTCGGATACCTTTTCAAATCAGACGACTTTAGGAATAACGAATCAGATTTAGTGTTCCTGGTCACTCCCAAGGTAATCACTGCCAACTCGTTAGAGAACATCGACGCTGAATCTCATGCCCGTTATCTCGAAAATATGTACAAAAGAAATCCCGACAAAGGCATTATCCGTTAGGAGAACCCCCCATGTTTATAGTCCGCGCGTCACATCCCAAAACAGGAACCCAGGAGATTACGCCCAGCGATGGTGTCTGCCTGCTGGGTAAAGCAGAGCATGTCCATCTGCGCATGGAGGGCTGGAATATTGGTAAGGAACATGCGCGGATATATGCCGAGCAGGGTGGGGTTTATATTGAGGGACTGGGCAGCTTTGGCGCGGTGCTGGTCAACGGCGAACGCATGCGCGCCTATGGGCCGGTGGAGGCCCATGACGAGATTGTCGTCGCCGGATATCGGCTGCAAATTTTGCCGCGTTTCGATGGCGAGGATCTGCCCACTCCAATCTCCGCAGAGGATGACAGCAGCATCCCCGTGTCGCCGGCTACGCTCCTCAAAGTAGTAGAAACTGTGCCAGAGTGGGTTCGTCCCGTCTACGACGCCCCCTGGCTCGCGCTGGTGCGGGCGGTCCACGAGACAGTGCGCAGTCAGATGGACCTGCGCCGTGTCGATCTTGGTGCTTTGTCTCCCGAAGAACTCCGCCGCATGGTGGGCGAACTGGTGCGGGAAGTGGTCTGGCGAATGAACCCAACCCCGGAGATCGACCGGCAACGCCTCGTCAAAGAGGTGCTGGACGAAGCGGTAGGCCTCGGCCCTCTGGAGGACTTCCTGGCCGATGCCTCAATCACCGAGATCATGGTCAACCGCTTTGATGAAGTCTTTATCGAGCGGCAGGGTAAGTTGCTGGCGGCTCCGGCATTGTTCAGCAGTGATCTCGCGGTACGGCACATCATCGACCGCATAGTCGCCCCCATCGGCCGCCGTATTGACGAAAGCTCGCCGCTAGTGGACGCGCGCCTGGCCGACGGCTCCCGCGTCAATGCCGTCATCCCGCCGCTGTCCCTGAAAGGCGCCTGCATCACCATCCGCAAGTTCTCCAAGAAGCGCCTGCAGATGGAGGATCTCATGGCCTACGGCTCCATTGATGCGCGCATGGCTCATTTCATTCAGGTCTGCGTGCAGCAGCGCAAGAACATCATCATTTCCGGCGGCACCGGCTCGGGCAAGACCACCCTGCTCAACGTGCTCTCCAACTACATCCCCGATCACGAGCGCATTGTGACCATTGAAGACGCGGCCGAATTGCGCCTCTATCAGCCCAATTTAGTCTCACTGGAGGCGCGCCCCGCCAACATGGAGGGCAAAGGCCAGATTCCCATCCGCGAACTGGTGCGCAACGCCCTGCGCATGCGTCCCGACCGCATCGTGGTGGGCGAGTGTCGCGGCGGCGAAGCACTGGACATGCTGCAGGCTATGAACACCGGCCATGACGGCTCCCTCACCACCGCCCACGCCAACACGGCCCGCGACATGCTCTCCCGGCTGGAAGTTATGGTGCTGATGGCGGGCATGGACTTACCACTCACGGCCATCCGCGAGCAAATCGCCTCGGCAGTGGACATCATCGTTCAGATCACCCGCTTTTCCTGCGGCTCGCGCAAGGTGACGAGCATTTGCGAGGTGACGGGTACCGAGAGCGGCACCATCCAGTTGCAGGAGCTGTTTACATACAAACAACGGGGTTATGGTGCCGAGGGCAGGGTGCAGGGCATCTTTCGTGCTACCGGGGCGGTGCCGGAATTCTACGAAGTCATGCGCGAACGCGGCTTGCCGGTGGATTTGTCCATCTTCCAGGCCGAGGAGCCCTTGCGAGGGCGGGAGGACGTGCATCATGGGGCGTAGGATCCGCACCGGGACGAAGCAGATGGCACGCGGGCCGCGGCGCGGCTTACCAAACGCAGCCGCCCGCAGGGAGGCTGGTGCCAGCGCAGTGGAATTCGCCATTGCCGCACCCGCCTTGCTGCTCGCTCTGCTCGGCACCTTTCAGGCAGCATTACTCTATCAAGCCCGCGCCCAACTGGAAGTCGCTACCCAGGAGGCAGTACGGGCGGGAACTTTACACGGGGCTAGTGTCGAGGCCATGCGTGATGCCCTGGCCCGCGGGCTGACGCCGCTCTATACCCACGGCCAGAACCTGGCTGCTCTTGCTCAAGGCTACGCTACCGCCAAAGTCGCAGCAGGCCAGGCCACTATCCGGGTGCTCAACCCCACCCGGGAGGCCTTTGACGACTTTGCGGAACAGACTCGCGATGCATCAGGTGCCTGGGTCAGGGCGATACCGGTAGACCATCTCGGCTATCGCCGGACCAGCGTGGGCAGCGGAAGCCATCTGTCCGTGCAGGACGCGACCCTTCTGAAGGTGCAGATCACGACTGTTCAACCACTCATCGTGCCCTTCATCGATCAGATTGGTCGGGGCATCTACCAGATGGATACGGGCTTGAAAAATTTAGGCCTACCCAGCCTTTTTGGCGTCCGCCTGAGTCCGGTGACAGGCGTTGATGGCAAAATCCGCTGGGGGATTCTCATGCAGGCCGAGGCGGTGATGCGGATGCAAAGTCCGGTACTGGCGGAGGGGTTGCCGAGCCAGGCGACGGTGGAGCCAGGGCAGAATAGAAATAGCAACTTCCCAGAACCCACGGAGGAGGTCAATTCGCTTAACCCCTTACCGGCTCCTGACATTGGCGACTACACACCGCCCCCAGATCCGGAATTTTGTGTGCACTAAATGAAAACGCAGTCCATAGGCATTTAGGAGACCAGAAAGATGCGGCATACCCCCCAATTATTCGCCTCAATGCCGTTGAGCGTCCTGGTGATGACTATATGTGCCACACTCCCCGGCGATGCTGAAGCTATTGATTGTAGCAAGGCATCAAACTTTAATGAGCAAACCATTTGTGGAGACAAGAAACTTCTCATTTTGAATCGGGATCTTACGGTTGTTTACAACAAATTCATGAAGGCGTTCTCCGACACCGGACATTACACCCACCTCATCACCGAGACCAAGACAGCACAACAGAAATGGCTCCAAAGGAGGAATGCCTGCGGCGCAGACGCCGCCTGTGTCAAGACGGCCTACGAAGAGCGCCTCGAAGCTCTGCAGAGAAAGGTCTGTTATCCGCGAGATGATAGCCCCATTTATCAGGCGTCTTCTCAGCCAGCGCCTAAAAAGACGACCACACAGAATGCAACTGATCATCAAAGTCAGAAGCCCAAAGAACCGACCGCAGTTTGTTCTTCCGATGATCGGGTGGACTATGATTTTATAAAAAAGAACGAGGGTGCAATGCTTGATTTCTACGTGCCCGGCGCTTTCAATACCGACATCAAAACAGGTAAGAATTTAGGGCCAAAATTCAAAAGAGATAAAAATGGCGACCCAATACAAAAAGCCATAGCTTCCAGCGGGGTCACCGTCGGTCAGGGCGTAGACCTTGGACAACAAACTGTAGACAGCCTAAAACATTACATGAACGTTGAGGCGCAAAAATATGGCAAACCAGCAGATGTGGACATTGGATCTTTAATGAATCGTATCAATCCTTTTATTGGGTTACAAAAAGATGTATCTGTCTCTACTCTCAATAAATATTACAAAGATAATGGTCAATATCCGTACCTTAGCCCATTAGAAGCGGAGTTTATTTCTTCTGCGGTAAAACATGGCTATGCCGAAGATGCAGCGGCACTTTTCAATAAAAACTCCAGGCCGAAGATGAATTTCTGGTCCTTACCTGCCACCGTGCAAACCACACTCACCGATATGAAATACCATGCCTATATTCAGAGTGTCGCCCAATATTACTATCGGGGGGAATGGCAAAAAGCGGCAGAAGCGTTCAGACAACTCTCGACAACGGCGAAGTGGGCAAAGTTTGAAGACCGCTTCCTGCGGCGCGCAAAGATGTTGACCGATGCGATCAACAATAACTCTCTGCCGAAAAGAGGGGATCCCTGCACACCCAAGCCATCCGCCGCCATCAATCGCTCGGCGTGGTGGCAAAACCCACGGCGTGCGCGCTGGGCCTGAGTTTTTCACCTTCACTTAAATCAGGAGATCACCCAATGATACGACGCATACTTCTCGGCATCGGCTTCTGTGCAGCCCTCGGCGTCAGTCTTAGCGCCTGCGCCGTAGATGCCCCCCTCAACTGCCCGGCGATCGCCACCAAGATCCCCGACGCGTTTGCCCCTACCTGCAGTCACCCACAGACCCCCCTGCAAAAGGCCATTTGTTACTATAAACCAAAGCATTGGACCGATAATCTTCTATTATTTGACAGCTCGTTAATGCATGCCTACAAGCAAGCCCTCCGCGCGGCTGGCGTGGGCACCCCCGAATGCACTCACCTGCTGGCAAGCCAAACGGTCTTCGAAAAGAAACTCGAAGCCTGCGGCAGTGATGGAGACTGCGTCCTCGAAACCATGCGCAAACGTAGTTTTGCGCTACGCGACATCAGAGAACACCAGCAAGCCCCCCTGGAAGCGGCTGCTCTGCAGCGTTTTGCGGGTGGGGCAATCTTCCAAAACCCCGACCACAAGCCGGCGCCGCTCCTGCAGCGCATCCAGCGGGGCATGGATATTTATCCCCTCCCCCACATGGCGCTACCGAACGGCAACACCCTCGTCTGGGGCTTCCAGCCGCACAATGCTACCGTCCAGTCCCTAGCCGTGGTCAACCACCAGGGTGCCGTACAGTTGCTGGGCGCGGTGGATGGCATTTATCTCGGCCTACCCCAGGACAAGACCCGGCCGGAGCTGGATGCAAACGCTCGCATCACCCTGTTCGTGCGTGATCCCCAGGCCCTTGCCCAAAACCTGTCCGCTCTCCGCGCCTGGGCAGTGGCGAGCATCCTCGGCTTCAATGTGGACTGCGGCGGTGCCGACGCCGCCCGCTGCAGAGCCGCCGAGTCCATCCCCGTGCCCATCCTGGCCTACCGCCTCAGTTGCCCGCAAAAGGACCCGAACAAAACCTTGGTCAACCGCTGTCCTCTGCCCTTGCCCGCCGTGTCCGGCAATATCTCTCCGGGATTGTTCTGGCAATGATCCGACCAAAGTCCCACAAAATGATCACGGTGTGCTTCGTCCGTGTTGCATCGGCGCACATCGGAAATGGCACGACTGGTTCGGCCTTTGACGACATACCGGAAACGCCCATCCGGGGCCTCGTGCCAGCGGGTCGGCATGCACTGTCTCGCGCCCAAGTGGAAACAATTCGGTTGCAAAGTGACGCGGACAGGTACCCGTTTCGCCCACAAAACGGGTGGCCGGCGATCCTGGTTCTGTAAGCGCGTCCCCGGTCAGAACAGCAACGGAGCCGGGTCCAATGCCGGATATTTCGTCTCCATCACGCAGCGGCGTTCGGGTTTTTTGAAAACGCCGCCCAAGTCAAGCAGGCTAGTCTGCGAGTGCCAACCGCTGCTCGATGCGTTCCACGCGCGACGAGATCATCAACGCGCAAAATAGGCTGCAGCCGTCCGCGTTCATATAGAGCGCCTGCAACTCGCTGCGCACCACATTGAGATCCATATCGATGGCTGCAATATGTGTGCCGCGCAGCAGCAGCAGGATATGGCGATAGTTCTGGAGATGGGTAATGCGGAGTTGGCGGATAGTGTCGTTCATGACTTAATATGGATGCCCCCAAGTGTGCAAGATGACATTTGATGTCTGGCATTTTGAGATCTAGTTGCTACCTCAAAAGCGGCCGCGCACGGGCACATCATCGCCCAACGCTAAGGTGGACACAGTGCTGGCCTCCAGATACCAGAGTGAGATCGATTATTAGAGGTGGTGCGCCAGGCATTCATACATCGCGGAATTCGGGATGTGGTTGCGGGGCATCCCGATCAGACCTATAGTCTAACCCGCATGTGGTTCTCTGATTTGCGGAGGCGCAGGACCATGAAAGTCGTCAAAAACATGAACACCACCGAACGCTGGCTGCGCATTTACTTCGGCGCCATCATTTTTCTGGTCTATTTCGTCAATCCCTTCCCCTACAAGGAATGGACCTTTTCCGGGTTGCTCATCATCGCCAGCGGCGTGTTCGGTTACTGCCCCGTGTATTCCCTGCTCAAAAAACCCAAAGCCGCACCAGCGCCAGGCTCCGTAGCCGATCGCTGAGCTCACGACGGGCGCGGCGCCGCAAACGGCGCCCGCAGCGCGTCCTGTACAGACCCCGCCGCAACGATTTATCATTTGCCCTTAATTTTTCATACAATCACTGAAAATGGCACTCATCGTACAGAAATTTGGCGGTACTTCCGTGGGCAGCGTGGAACGCATACGGGCCGTTGCGGAGCGGGTCACGGCCAGTCATCGCGCCGGTCATCAGGTGGTGGTGGTGGTTTCCGCCATGTCGGGCGAGACGGACCGTCTCCTGCAACTGGCGCGCGCCCTGGCCGATGCTCCGGCCGAGCGCGAGCT
Organism: Acidithiobacillus sp.; assembly: GCF_023229925.1. Classification (NCBI taxonomy): domain Bacteria; kingdom Pseudomonadati; phylum Pseudomonadota; class Acidithiobacillia; order Acidithiobacillales; family Acidithiobacillaceae; genus Acidithiobacillus; species Acidithiobacillus sp. Next base: position 1,284,223 of record NZ_JALNYM010000001.1, read on the forward strand.
GGACACCCTGCTCAGCACCGGCGAGCAGGTCACCATTGCGCTGCTGAGCATGGCTCTGGAGCGTATCGGTCAACCCGCCATTTCGTTCACCGGCGGGCAAGTCGCCATCATGACCGACTCGGCCCATAACCGAGCGCGCATTGAGCATATTGACGATCACAATATCCGGGCGGCGCTGGATGCCGGCAAGGTTGTGGTCGTGGCGGGTTTTCAGGGGGTCGATCCGCATGGCAATATCACTACCCTGGGTCGCGGCGGTTCCGATACCACCGCCGTGGCCCTGGCGGCCGCCCTGCATGCCGATGAGTGCGATATCTTCACGGACGTGGACGGCATTTACACCACCGACCCCCGGGTGGAATCCCGGGCGCGCCGCCTGGATCGCATCACCTTTGAAGAAATGCTGGAAATGGCCAGCCTCGGTGCCAAGGTTCTGCAAACCCGCTCCGTCGAATTCGCCATGAAATACCATGTTCCCGTGCGGGTTTTGTCGTCTTTTCAGGATGGACCCGGCACCCTGGTCACCAATGAGGAAAATTCTGTGGAAGCTCCCCGCGTCTCCGGCATCGCCTTCTCCCGCAATGAGGCGAAAATCACCGTCGTCGGCGTGCCCGACCATCCGGGCATCGCCTATGCCATTCTGGGTCCGATTTCCGCGGCCAATATCAATGTGGATGTGATCCTCCAGAATGTTTCGGAGGCGGGTAAAACCGACTTCACCTTCACGGTGGACCGCAATGATTTCGCCAAGGCCCGCGATATTCTCCAGGGCGTGGCCCAAGAGCTCGGCGCCGAGGACGTGCGGGGCGACACCCATATCGTCAAGGTCTCCGTGGTGGGCGTTGGGATGCGCTCCCATGCCGGTATCGCCGCCACCATGTTTGAAACCCTGGCGCGGGAAAACATCAACATCCAGATGATTTCCACCTCCGAGATCAAGATCTCCGTCGTCATTGAAGAAAAATATCTGGAACTCGCGGTGCGGGCTCTGCACGCCGCTTTCGCCCTGGACGGGGAGGCACCAGCCTGATGCCACTCATGTCCACTTATGCCCGGCTGCCAGTCGCTTTCGCAAGCGGTGAGGGCGTCTGGCTCTATGATACCGAGGGACGCCGTTATCTGGACGCCCTGGCAGGAATCGCCGTCTGTGGCCTGGGGCACAGCCATCCGGCCGTTACCCGTGCCTTGCAGACCCAGGCCGGGCAACTGCTGCATACCTCCAACCTCTACCATATTCCGGCGCAGGAAAAACTGTCTGACACCCTCTGCGCCATCAGTGGGATGGATGCAGCCTTTTTCTGCAATAGCGGTGCCGAGGCCAATGAGGCGGCCATCAAAATCGCCCGCCTCCACGGTCACGGCAAAGGCATCGCCGAACCGCAGATTCTGGTGTTCAGTAACGCTTTTCATGGCCGTACCCTGGCGGCACTGACGGCCACCGGTAATTTCCGCATCCAGGAAGGCTTCAGCCCCCTGATGCCGGGCTTTGTGCGCGCCCCTTATGGCGATCTCCACACCGTCCGCGCGCTGGTTCAGGCCAACCCCGGCATTTGCGCCATTCTCGTCGAACCGGTGCAAGGCGAAGGCGGTGTGCGCCCGGCGCCTGAAGGTTTTCTGACCGGACTGCAGGAGGTCTGCGACGCGCACGGACTGCTCCTGATGCTGGATGAAGTGCAGACGGGCATCGGCCGTACCGGGGCCTTCTTCGCCTATCAGCAGATTCCCGGCTTACGGCCCGACGTGCTCAGCCTAGCCAAAGGGCTGGGCAACGGGGTACCCATCGGTGCCATGCTGGCCCGCCAGTCCACCGCCGCGCTCTTTGGACCGGGTAAACACGGCACTACCTTCGGCGGTGGGCCTCTGGTCTGCGCCGCCGCCCAGGCCGTGCTCGACACCATGCAGCAAGAGGCCATCCCCGCCCATGCGGAACAAATGGGGGTTCTGCTCCGCCAGCGTCTACGCGCGCGCCTCGGCCAGCATCCCGAGGTGGTGGAGGTGCGCGGCATGGGTCTGATGGTTGGTATCGAACTGGCCCATAAGCCCGAGCGTCTGGTGGAACGCGCTCTGGAGGCGGGCCTGCTCATCAACGTCACTGCCGAACGGGTAATTCGTCTGTTGCCGCCACTGATTCTGCAAGAGGCAGAAATCGACCTCCTCGTCGCTGGCCTGGCCAGCCTTCTGGAATCCGCGTCATGAACGTCCGTCACTTTTTGCGCCTCTCCGATCTCAGCCCCGCCGAACTGCGGGCGCTCCTGCAGCGTGCCATCGCCCTGAAGAAAATCCAGCGTGCGGGTGAGCGCTACGCCCCTTGCGCGGGCCGGACACTGGCGATGATCTTTGAAAAATCTTCCACCCGCACCCGCGTGTCCTTTGAGACGGGTATGGCGCAACTGGGCGGTCACGCCCTTTTCCTCTCGCCACGGGATACCCAACTGGGGCGCGGCGAGAGCATCGAGGACACCGCCAGAGTGATCTCGCGCATGGTCGATATGGTGATGATCCGCACCTTCGGTCACGACAATCTCATCCGCTTTGCTGCCGCCTCGCGGGTACCGGTGATCAATGGTCTCTCCGACGACCACCACCCCTGTCAGCTCCTCGCCGACCTGATGACGGCGACGGAACACTGGGGTGATCTGCGCGGCAGGACCGTGGCCTATATCGGCGACGGCAGCAATAATATGGCCCACTCCTGGATGGAAGCCGCGCAGATTTTCGACTTTCAACTGCGCGTCGGCAGCCCGGCGGGTTACGCACCGACGGCCGCAATGTGGCAGACCGGCGGTAATCACGTCACGATCCTGCATGATGCCGTGGCCGCGGTGCGCGGTGCCGACCTGATTGTCACCGACGTCTGGACCAGCATGGGCCAGGAAGAAGAGGCCGCCGCACGCAAGGCGATTCTCGCCCCCTTCCAGGTCAACGCCACGCTCATGGCCACCGCGGCGGCGGACGCCTTATTCATGCACTGCCTTCCTGCCCACCGTGGCGAGGAGGTCAGCGCCGAAGTCATCGACGGACCACGGTCTGTCGTCTGGGAAGAGGCGGAAAACCGCCTCCACGCCCAGAAAGCCCTGATGGAATTATTATTTGGCATCGGCCCCGTGGCCGCACTGCAAGGAGATTGATGCATGGTCAAGAAAGTCGTTCTCGCCTATTCCGGTGGTCTGGATACCTCGGTCATCCTCAAGTGGCTGCAAGATCAGTATCAGTGCGATGTGGTCACCTTCACCGCCGACATCGGCCAGGGTGAAGAACTGGAACCGGCGCGCGCCAAGGCCGAGAAGCTTGGCGCCAGGGAAATCTTCATTGATGATCTGCGCCAGGAATTCGTCCGTGATTACGTGTTCCCCATGTTCCGCGCCAACACTCTCTACGAGGGCGAGTACCTGCTGGGTACCTCCATCGCCCGGCCCCTCATTGCCAAGCGCATGGTAGAAATCGCCGCCGACGTGGGTGCCGATGCCGTCGCCCACGGGGCTACCGGCAAGGGTAACGATCAGGTGCGTTTTGAACTGGGGGCATACGCCCTCAATCCGGACATTCAGGTGGTTGCCCCCTGGCGGGAATGGGATCTGAACTCCCGCGAAAAACTCCTCGCCTACGCCGAACGGCATGGCATTCCGGTGGAGCGCCACGGCAAGAAATCCCCCTACTCCATGGATGCCAACCTGCTGCATATTTCTTATGAAGGCGGCATTCTCGAAGACCCCTGGGCGGAAGCCGAAGACAGCATGTGGCGCTGGACCACGGCGCCGGAGCACGCGCCAGACCAGCCCCGTTATCTGGAGATCACCTACGCGCACGGCGACCCCATCGCCATCGACGGCGAGCCGCTCAATCCTGCGCAGTTGCTGGCGCACCTCAACACCGTCGGCGGCGAGCATGGCATCGGGCGCCTGGATATTGTCGAAAACCGCTACGTCGGCATGAAATCCCGGGGCTGCTACGAGACTCCCGGTGGCACCATTCTACTCAAAGCACATCGCGCTATCGAATCCATCACCCTGGACCGGGAAGTCGCCCATCTCAAGGATGAGCTCATGCCCCGCTACGCCAGTATCATTTACAACGGCTTCTGGTGGAGCCCGGAACGCCGCGCCCTGCAGACGCTCATCGATCAAACCCAGCGATTGGTCAATGGCGTGGTGCGCCTCAAACTCTACAAAGGGAGTTGTATGGTAGTGGGACGGCAGTCGCAGGAGAGTCTCTTTGATCCACGTATCGCCACCTTTGAAGATGATGCGGGCGCCTACAATCAGAAAGATGCCGAGGGCTTCATCAAGCTCAATGCGTTGCGTCTGCGCATCGAAAAGCGTTTGCAGGGTTAACGGCAATGGCTCCCGAACCGCATGTACTGGCCAATGCGCTGGGCAAGGCGAGCCGCATTTCTCTAGACGGGCGGCGTAGTGAGCGTAGCGTTATTCTCGCCGATGGCAGCATGCACAGTCTCACCCTGCTGCACCCGGGCATCTATACTTTGCGCAGCGAGGTAACAGAAACCATCCAGATACTCAGTGGAATAGCCTATTATCGCGCCGACGGGTCCAACGACACTCAGGAGTTGCATGCTGGCGACAGCATGGTCATTCCTGCCAACCAGAGCTACCGGATAGAAGTGGTGGAGCCTCTGGATTACCTGCTTTCAAGTTAAGGAGATTCTCATGCGCATACTACACACCATGCTTCGCGTCGTCGATCTGGATCGCGCCATCGCCTTCTACACAGAGGTGCTCGGCATGCATCTCCTGCGCCGTAACGATTACCCCGAGGGCGAATTTACCCTGGCCTTCGTCGGTTATCAGAACGAGAATGCCGGGGCGGTCATTGAGCTGACCTATAACTGGGGCGTGGAACATTACGATCTCGGCGACGGCTTCGGGCATATCGCCATTGAAGTAGAAGATGCCGTGGCGGCCTGTGACGGCATCCGCCAGCGGGGTGGAAAGGTAGTGCGTGAGGCCGGGCCCATGAAGCACGGCAACACCGTCATCGCCTTCGTGGAAGACCCCGATGGCTACCGCATCGAGTTGATCGAGCGCAAAGCAGACTTTGCCGAATATCCGGCCTGAACGGCGAAGTTGCGCACTCAGGTCATCCCTTTTTAATCCTCAGACCACAATGCCGCGACTCCCATATTCCGCAAATATTGCTGATGAGCCGCGCACTCCTCGGAACTGGCGCGAATCACCCGCAAGGGGTCGCGCGGTCGCGCTAATGGCGTTGGCATGACCGCGTTCCGACCATCCCCAGAGCGTTGAGTTTCCACTACGGCATGGGAGCCACCCACCGCCCCCAACAGTCCCATCATATCCACCTGGCCACCCGTCATGGCCAGATAGACCTCAGCGAGTATCTCGCAGTCCAGCAAGGCACCGTGCAGATCACGACGGCTGTTGTCCACATTATAGCGTCGGCACAAACTGTTTAGATCATTTTTCTGGCCCGGATGACGGCGGCGCGCATCCACCAGCGTATCCATCACCGCCTGCCGCAACGGTGCTCTTGCCACCTGCTGCAGTTCATAGTTCAAAAAACCCAAATCAAAAGGCGCATTGTGAATAATGAGTTCCGCGTCACCCAGGAAGTCCAGAAAGGCGTCCGCGACCTCAACGAAACCCGGCTTATCCTGCAAAAACTCGTCGGTCAGTCCATGCACCCGCAAGGCCTCCGGATCACTGCTGCGCTGCGGATTGAGATATTGCTGGTAATGCACCCCCGTTACCCGCCGGTCGATCAGCTCCACGGCCCCGATTTCAATCACCCGATGCCCTTGCTTCCAGTCGATACCCGTGGTTTCCGTATCCAGCACCACCTGCCTCATAGCCATCCTTCGCCCTCCTGTACCTGCCCGCCCGCTGCATGCTGATCCATAACTAGATTCAGCAACGCATCCACCCGTTCATTCTCGATATGCCCCGAGTGCCCTCTCACCCACTCCCACTGGATCTCGTGACGTGCCGCCACGGCCGCCAATAGCTCCCAGATATCCCGATTTTTGACCGCATCCCCACCCGCAGTCCGCCAGCCCCGGCGCTGCCAGCCAGTCAGCCATTGGGTCATACCATCGCGCAGATAACGGGAGTCACTGACTACCCGCACGACGCTGGGACGCTTGAGTGCCTCGAGGCCGCGCAGAGCCGCGGTCAACTCCATCCGGTTGTTCGTCGTTTCCGGGACGAAGCCCCATAAGACCTTCTCCTGCCCGGCCAGCCGCAGATATGCACCCCAAGCCCCCATACCCGGATTACCGCGACAAGCACCATCGGTGAATACATCTATGATTTCTTTTGGCATAACGCAGGGCTCTCGGCAGGATTGGGGCCATCATAAGCAACGGGTGCTTCGGAACGGACTTTTTGACGCCCGGAACGCCACTTGAGCGGACGCAACGCGCCGACCAGTGGGCGCTCGGGATCACGCCGTTGCGCCAGCATCAAATAAGCGTTGGCCCCTGCTGGCCACCAGCGGTCGCCCATCAGCTCCAGCCACTGCGCATTGCGCTTCAAACCCGGCACGGAATATTGAAAGTAGCGTCCCTCGCGCAGAACAAAATCCTGCTCTTCCAACAGGGTACGCAGTCGTCCCAGGGGCAGGAAGGGCCGCCGCCACGGCCAGGCGCGGTCCCGGCGCCAGAGGTGCCAGCGCCGGACCACACTCAGACTGCCTCCTGGGTTGAAATCCATAATTAGCACATGTCCCTCGGGGCGCAGCACCCGCCAGCACTCTTCCAGCACCGCCTGCGGATTGGCTATCCGGGTAAGACAAAAAGGGGCGATAACCAGATCAAAACGCATGGCCGCAAAGGGCATCGCTTCATAGGCACCATAGGCTTGCAGATATTCGTCGGAAGGTAGGGCGAAACCGTCATTGAGCAACACCCAGGTGTGCTCGTGGCCGGGCGGTAGCCCCCAGAAAACGGGTTGCCCGAGTTGCAGAATAGTCTGCGGCTGTAGGCGTTCTACCCAGCGCGGCAGAATATCCCGGGCTCGGTCCAGCAAGAGGCGGCCGCTACTACCATCCCACCAGACAGCGGCACGACGCGCCCGCGGTCGACTGCGGCGTCCCAGACTCTGCATATCAGCGCAATGGCCTTGCAGCAGCAGCGAAAAAAGAAAACACTAGCGTCGGGTACCCCAATTCAATGCCATAATGGACCTATGGTACCTTGCCCGTAGCGAGATGCAAAAATGCCCATTCATTTTATCCCGGCCTTCACGGATAACTACATCTACGCCGCAGAAACACCCAAAGGCGCATGGATTATCGACCCCGGTTGTGCAGAGCCCGTTCTCGCCTGGTGCGCTGAACATCAGCTCCGCCCCAGCGCCATTCTTTGCACCCACCATCATGCGGACCACACCGGTGGCGTGGAAGCACTGGCGCAACATTTCCGCATACCGGTCTATGGCGCCAACCAGCGCATCCCGCAACTCACTCACACCGTTCGCGCGGGCCTCTTAGCGCTGGACACGGAGTTGCTCACCGTGTTGGAAGTACCCGGGCATACCCGCGATCATCTCGCCTACGTTTGGAAAGACGCGCTTTTCTGTGGAGACACCCTCTTCGCCGCTGGTTGCGGGCGCCTCTTTGAGGGCACCGCAGCGCAGATGTTTCAGAGTCTGCAGCAGTTCGCCGGATTGCCGGGGGATACCGCCGTCTACTGTGCTCACGAATACACCCTCAGCAACCTGCGCTTCGCAGCACAGGTCGATCCGCAGAATCCGATCATTGCGCTGCGCCAAAAAATGGCCTCCGCACAGCGCGCGCGCAATGAACCCACCTTACCCTCCAGCATGAGCCTGGAGTGCGCCAGCAACCCTTTCCTGCGCTGCCATGAGCCCGCCTTGATCCACAGTGCCAACACCTTCGACCCTGACACCGGCAACGACCCTGTCCGCGTCTTCGGCACGCTACGCCGCTGGAAAGATCATTTTTCCTGAGTTCAGCGCCGTGTCGGCAGGCACATCAGTTCAAAACGCTCGGCCCAGGCCTTACGCAAGACCCTCCGCACGGCTTCAGCGTCCACCGCGGCAAGGGTCTGAAGGGACTCTTCCACCGGTACTAGGCGCCCCAGATACAGCCATTGTCGCGTCAGGCGGCTCATGCGAATTTCCGCATCTTCCTGCCCCAGCAGGAGCTGAATCCGCAGGCTGCGCTTCGCGCAAGCCATATCCTCCATCGTCGGTCCATGCTCCAGTAATGTCGTCAGAACCTCCGCCATGGCTCCTGCCGCTTGAGCCTGCTGCGCCCCCGGTGTGGCCGCATAGAGCGTCCACTCCCCGCAATCACGAAGGGGATCGAGATGGGAAAACACCTGATAGGCCAGCCCCCGTTTTTCACGCAGTTCGCGGAACAGATAGGACGCGGTGCCACCACCCAGTATGGCGTTGGCCACCACATAAGCCAGATAGTCCTTCGCAGCAACGCTGCAAGCTGGCGCCATCCAGATCAGATGCGCCTGTTGCGCCTGGGCACGGCGCAGGCGTTTCTGTCCGCCATGAAACAGCGGGGTGGGCATTGCAGCACGGGCGCCATGGCGCGGTTCCCGGAAAGCCGCCGCCGCCCAGGCACAGAGTGCCGTATGCTCCACTTCCCCGACGGCGGCGACGATCAGTGGCGATTCGGCGAGGACCCGCTGGTGATAGGCTTGCAAGCGCTTCCGACTGGCCGAACGGATACACTGTGCGTTCCCCAGCACCGGCCAGGCCAGAGGATGCGCCCCCCAGATTTCTGCGAGGGCACGCTCCTGCGCCCAATCCTCCACATCCTCAGCAGCCATGGCCGCCTCTTGCGCAACTACCCGCTTTTCAAGACGCAGGTCAGCGTGGTCAAAACGCGGTTTCGTCAACAGCTCGGTCAGCAGAGCAAATGCTTCCGCAGCGTCTTCCGCCAGCACGGTCCCGTGAAACACCGTGCTTTCGCGATCCGTAAACGCATTGATGGTGCCCCCCAGCGACTCCATCGCTGCATTGAGCGCATCGCCATCGCGCTCCGTGCTACCTTTGAAGAGCATGTGTTCCAACAAATGAGCAAAGCCGTTTTCGTTCGGGGCCTGATCCCGACTGCCATTGCCGACGGTCAGAGACAAAGCCACACTCCGACGTCCGGGCAGGCGCTCACTGATCACCGTCACACCGTTATCCAGCGTTGTGCAGAGCGATTCGGCGGCGCGCGTCAGGCGGCGTTCAACCATATTTATAGTGATATCGGCGGACAGCTTATTGCGGAATATCCTTACTGCTCAGTTTGATCTTGCCCTGACGATCCACCTCCAGAACTTTGACGCGCACCGTCTGCCCTTCCTTGAGGTGGTCGTGGACATCGCTGACCCGCTCGTTGCTGATCTGGGAAATGTGCAACAGACCATCCCGTCCCGGCAGAATCGTCACAAAGGCACCGAAATCCATGATCTTGGCCACCTTGCCATCATAAATAGTATCGACCTGCACATCCGCCGTCAGCAATTCGATACGCCGCTTTGCTGCCGCGCCCGCTTCACCGTCCACAGAAGCGATGGTTACCGTACCGTTGTCCTGAATATCAATGGTCGCGCCGGTTTCTTCGGTCAGGGCACGGATGACCTTGCCGCCCGGTCCGATGACGTCGCGGATGCGATCCGGATTAATCTGAATGGTGATAATACGCGGTGCATAGTCGGACAATTCGCCGCGGCCTGTGGACAGCACATTATTCATGAGTCCAAGGATATGCAGTCGCCCGGCCAGGGCCTGCTTGAGCGCCTGCGCCATGATTTCCCGGGTGATTCCATCAATCTTGATATCCATCTGCAGGGCAGTCACCCCCTGTTCTGTGCCTGCCACCTTGAAATCCATATCGCCCAGATGATCTTCATCACCGAGAATATCGGTGAGAACGGCAAAGCGGTCGCCTTCCTTGATGAGGCCCATGGCCACACCCGCCACCGGCGCCTTGAGCGGCACCCCCGCATCCATCAGCGCCAGGGAGGCACCGCAAACGGTGGCCATGCTGGAAGAGCCGTTGGACTCCAGCACTTCGGAGACCACTCGCAAGCTGTACGGGAATTCGCTATTACCGGGCAGGACCGCCGCTACTGCACGCTTGGCGAGGCGCCCGTGGCCGATTTCCCGGCGTTTGGGGGAACCCACCATACCCGTCTCTCCGGTAGAGAACGGTGGAAAGTTATAATGCAGCATAAAGCGATCACGACTCTCCCCTTGCAGGGCGTCAATGATCTGCTCATCGCCCTTAGTGCCCAAGGTCGCCACCACGAGGGCCTGGGTTTCACCCCGGGTAAAGAGCGCCGAGCCGTGGGTCCGCGGTAACACGCCCGTCTCGATAGTAATGGGACGCACCGTCTTGCTGTCCCGGCCGTCAATGCGCGGCGCGCCATCCAAAATACGTCCGCGCACAATGCTGGTTTCGATTTTTTTCAACAGGCCACGCACCAGATCGCCGCGCTGTGCATCTCCCGCGGCAAAGGCTGTCGCCATGGACTGCTGCACTTCTTCCAGACGCTTGCTGCGTGCCTGCTTCTCCGTCAGCGCATAAGCTTCCTGCAAGAGCCGCGTGGCCTCCTCGCGCACCAGCACGCCCAAGGCCTCATCGGCCACCGGCGCCACCCACTCCCAGCGCGACTTACCGGCTTCCCGTGCCAAGGCTTCAATCGTCTCGATAACCGGCTGGAACTGCGCGTGACCGAACATCACCGCTTCCAGCATGATCTCTTCGGACAATTGCTGCGCCTCGGACTCGACCATGAGTACCGCCTGCCGGGTCCCTGCCACCACGAGATCCAGTTGCGAAGTGGTCAACTGCGAGTAACTGGGGTTCAACACATACTGCCCGTCGATATAACCCACCCGGGCCGCACCAATCGGACCATTGAACGGAATGCCGGAAATCGCCAGGGCCGCCGAAGCACCGACCAGCGCCAGGATATCGGGATCATTATCACGATCCACCGACAGTACCGTGGCGATAACCTGCACTTCGTTCATGAAGCCCTTGGGAAAGAGCGGCCGGATGGGCCGATCAATCAGCCGTGAGGTCAGCGTCTCCTTTTCAGCAGGTCGCCCTTCACGCTTAAAAAAACCACCAGGAATTTTGCCCGCTGCATAGGCCTTTTCCTGATAGTTGACCGTCAACGGAAAGAAATCCTGGCCCGGCTTCACCTCCCGGCGGCCCACTGCCGTCACCAGAACGACAGTATCCCCGCTAGAAACCAGTACCGCACCGTCTGCCTGGCGCGCCATACGGCCCGTTTCCAGTTGCAGGCGGCGACCGCCAAAATCTACTTCTTTTCGAATGATGGTCAAGACCTTCTCCTTACTTACGCAGACCCAGACGTTCGATCAGCGTGCGATAGCGATTCACATCCCGCTTCTTCAGATAGTCCAGCAACTTGCGGCGCTGGCCGACCATTTTCAAAAGACCCTGACGGGAATGGTGGTCATGCTTATTGATCTTAAAATGATCGGCCAGCCCTTCAATACGGGTGGTCAGCAGGGCAACCTGCACTTCAGGAGAACCCGTATCCCCCGCATGCGTGGCATAACCCTGGACAACTTCTGCTTTGATATCACGAGACAATGACATAATTCCTTCTCCTCGGAAATTCTAAAAAAACAATAATCCCTAGTTTACGCTCATGAGGCGGCGAGGCGCCACCTTTCCGTCGTCCATGACCTCTCCTAAACCGAGGAACTGCTCCCCCGGTCCATAGAGGCGAATACGTCCAAGAGAAGAAGGCGCGTGGGCAACCACGACCCCCTGTCCCTGACGCAGGTAATAGGCCGTGTTCTCCGTCAGAGTCACCGCCGGTAAATATTCCAAAGCCAAATCCATGGCTTTAAGCGGACATTCCCCACGCCCAAGCACCTCGGCAAGCTTCTCCAGGGTCAACGCCTGCGCGATATCAAAGGGACCGGTAGAGGTCCGCCGCAATCCTTCAACATGCGCACCACACCCCAGTGCTGCACCGATATCTACCGCCAGACTGCGGATATAGGTGCCCTTGGAACAGTGCACATCCAGTACCAAACGATCACCGTCCAACGCAATCAGGTCGAGCGCATCGATGCGTACCTGCCGTGCCGCCCGCTCCACCTCCAGGCCCTTGCGCGCCAGCTCGTAAAGCGGCTTGCCACCCTGCTTGATCGCCGAATACATGGGCGGGATTTGCGCGATCTCACCGAGAAACTGCGGTAACACCGCACGCACCTGCTCGGCGCTGACGGTTACCGGCCGCTCTTCGAGAATTTTTCCCTCGCTGTCACCCGTCGTCGTGGTCTGCCCCAGACGCAAGGTCGCCCGATAGGACTTGTCCGCATTAAGAATATAGTCCGAGACTTTAGTGGCCTCACCAAAAAGCAAGACCAGCAGCCCGGTAGCGATGGGATCGAGGCTCCCTGTATGCCCGGCTTTTTTAATGCCGAGCAGACGTTTAGCCCGCTGCAAGGCCGCGTTGGACGTCAGCCCCGCGGGTTTGTCGAGGAGCAACAGACCATGCTGACAACTCATGGCAGATCCTCCGGTTCCGATTCCTGCGCCGGCGGCAGGTGCGCCAGGAGCTCCGCCATTTCTGCGCCACGGTCAAAACGCGCGTCGTAAATAAAATGCAGGGGCGGAATGCGCCGCAATGCCAAACGCTTTCCCAGGAGCTGCCGAATTTCTCCGGCATGATCCTGTAACACCTGACGCACCGCATCGGCCCGCTCAGGGCCCTCCATCAACGAAAAATATACGGCTGCCGAGCGCATATCCGCCGGCAAATCCACCAGTGTGATACTGGGGGGCAGCAGGGCCAACTCGGAAGGTAGCCCGTGCAGACGCGGCAATACCGCTGCAATCTCTTCCCGCAGTAAATGGGCCACCCTGGCGCCGCGCGGATACGCGCGATGAGAACTATGCAACACCGCCTCCTAGACCGTTCGCGCCACTTCAGTGGTTTCGAAAGCCTCAATGACGTCGCCGTTTTTCAAATCATTAAAGTTGCGGATACCCACACCACACTCAAAACCTTCACGCACTTCTTTGACATCTTCTTTGAAGCGCCGCAAGGAATCCATTTCTCCGGCATGAATGACCACATCCTGACGGATTACCCGGACCTTGGCGTTACGCCGCAAGATGCCGTCGGTAACCATACAACCGGCAATCGTACCCACTTTGGGCACCCGGAACGTATCGCGCACCTGCGCATGGCCCAGAATACGCTCACGGATTTCGGGAGCGAGCATGCCACTCATAGCAGCCTTCACTTCGTCCACCGCATCATAAATGACGCTGTGATAACGGACATCCACGCCGCTATGGTCGATCAGACGCCGCGCAGGCGCTTCCGCACGCACGTTGAAGCCGATGATGACCGCCTGAGACGCCGCGGCGAGGTTCACATCGGACTCCGTGATGCCACCGACCCCGGAGTGAATGACATTGACCTTTACCTCGGCAGTGGAAAGGCGTTCCAGCGTCGTGGCCAAGGCCTCTACGGAGCCCTGCACGTCTGCCTTAATCAGCAAATTCAACTGCTGCAACTGACCATCTGCGGCGGCCTCGAACAGGCTTTCCAGTGTCGCCTTCTGACTCTTCGCCAGACGCACGTCACGGAATTTACCCTGGCGAAAGAGCGCCACTTCGCGTGCTTTACGCTCATCAGCCACCACGACCACCTCGTCACCGGCCTGAGGCACATCCCCCAGACCCAGCACCTCTGCCGGCATGCCCGGAGCCACCGACTGCGTCGGCTGGCCAGTATCATCCACCAAGGCCCGCACCCGTCCAAACTGTGCTCCAGCCAGAAGCATATCACCCGTATGCAGGGTGCCCTGACGTACCAGCACCGATGCCACGACGCCACGTCCACGATCCAGTCGGGACTCGATGACCACGCCCTTCGCCGGACCGTTCACCTGAACATCCAGATCCAGCATCTCTGCCTGCAACAAAATAGCGTCTAGTAAATCATCAATATGCAGCCCGGTCTTTGCAGAGACATTCACAAATTGCGTGTCACCGCCCCACTCCTCAGGCACCACTTCATGCCCGGCGAGTTCCTGGCGTATGCGTTCCGGATCTACGGACGGCTTATCGATCTTGTTCACCGCCACCACCATGGGCACTTTAGCGGCCCTGGCGTGGTGAATCGCCTCTATCGTCTGCGGCATTACCCCGTCATCGGCTGCCACCACCAGCACGACAATATCCGTCGCCTGCGCACCACGGGCACGCATGGCCGTAAACGCCTCGTGGCCCGGCGTATCGAGGAAGGTCACCATCCCTTTCGGCGTCTCCACATGGTAGGCGCCGATGTGCTGGGTAATACCCCCAGCCTCACCACTGGCTACCTGCGTAGAACGAATCCGGTCCAGTAGCGACGTTTTACCATGGTCCACATGCCCCATGACCGTCACCACCGGAGGCCGTCGGCCCATGATTGGTGCCTCCGCAGTCCCATCCTCTACCAGGAAGGCTTCGGGACTGGTGATTCCCACCAACTTTACCTTGTGCCCCAGTTCCTCTACGACGATTGCGGCGGTTTCCTGATCAATCACCTGATTGATGGTGGCCATCACCCCCATCTTCATCATCGCCTTGATCACGTCAGTGGCCTTAATCGCCATCCGGCTGGCCAACTCACCCACAGTAATCGTTTCGGGAATCGCCACTTCGCGGATGACCGGCGCCACCGCCCATTCGCTTGCGGCAGCCCCCCCCCTGCCGCGGCCTCGTTTGTCTCCGGACTTGTGGCGCCGGGCGAGGGCATCGGCATTGCCGCCCTCGTCACTGCGTCGCCCGCCCCGCCGAGCTGCTCCGCCACGGCGGGCATCATCATCCCCCGCGCGCGCGCCCGGACCAGCTTTTTTGCCTTTCGCTGGCGTCGTTGCGGCAGGCGTTCTGCTCGCTGGCGATGGTGCTGCAGACCGTGCACGTTCCGCGCCTATTGCCGGTGTCCTGCCGCGATCAGGACTAGGCCGTTCCGGAGCGCGCGAAGGTGCGGGTGCCAACCTCGCTTCAGGGAGCGACGGAACCTGTTGCGCAGGTGGTTCCATCGTCACCACTGGTGCAGCCGCCGCATGCGCCGGCTGCATCTGCTGATCAGCCACAACTTCCGCAAGCACCGGCTCGGTAGAAACCCGCACAGCCTCTCCCGCAGAAACCGTTTCCACAGTCGGCGCCGACTCCATTACCGTTGGGGTCATCCGATCACTCGCTGGGGTTTGTTCTGGAATAGCTGATTCCGTGGCCTCTTCAACCACCGCTTCCCGTTTGACGTAAGTCCGTTTACGGCGCACTTCCACCTGCACCGTACGCGATTTCCCGGCGCCTACAGACTGTTTTATTTCCGAGGTGCTGGTGCGGTTGAGTGTAATGCGGCGCAGTTCTCCGCCTCCCTCTCCGTGCGCACTGCGCAACGAAGCGAGAAGACGATGTTTGTCGTCCTCAGTGACCACATCCTCGGCCGTATTCTTGGAAATGCCCGCAGCATTCAACTGCTCCAGCAGCCGAGCATTTGTTACACCCAATTCAGCAGCAAAATTGGCGACAGTTACCGTCATAATCCTCATTCTCCAAAACCGCTACCCCGCCGACATACGTCTCGGGGACAGGGTCTGTATCAAGCAAACCAGGGCGCACGCGCCTCCAGAATGAGAGCCTTGGCCCGCTCCTCATCCACACCGACCATCTCGCATAGCTCGCTCGTAGCCAGTTCCGCCAAGTCCTCGGAAGTGACCACACCTTTACTGGCCAGTAAGTGCGCCAAGCCCCTATCCATACCTTTCAGGGACAGCAAATCCTCTGCCGGTTCACTGAGCGCCACCTGCTCTTCCTGGGCAATAGCCTTATTGAGCAGGACGTCGCGCGCACGGCGCCGCAATTCACCGACGAGATCCTCGTCCAGCCCCTCAATCTCCATCATCTCGGCGACCGGAACATAGGCCACTTCCTCAATAGAAGTAAAGCCCTCGCTGACCAGCAAGCCCGCCAAATCCTCATCCACCCCCAGTTCCTGGATGAAGTGATGGAGGAAGGTCGACTCTTCTTCGTCACGCTTGGTCTGGGCCTCTTCCTCAGTCAGAATGTTGATGGTCCAGCCCGTCAATTGCGTGGCCAGCCTGACGTTCTGACCACCCCGACCAATGGCCTGCGACAAATGCTCAGGCCCGACTACCACATCCATACTGTGCGTATTCTCATCCACCACGATACTGGACACTTCCGCAGGCGACAGAGCATTGATCACATAGCTGGCTGGATCGGCCGCCCAGATCACAATATCAATCCGCTCGCCTTTCAACTCATTGATGACCGTCTGCACTCGGTTACCACGCAGACCGACACAGGCGCCCACCGGGTCGACACGCGGATCATTAGAGCGCACGGCCAGCTTCGCCCGCAGGCCCGGATCACGTGCGGCCCCCATGATTTCGATCATCCCGTTCCCGATTTCCGGAACTTCCTGGGCGAATAGCTTGATCAGCAATTCGGGACTGGTCCGCGACAAAAAGAGCTGTGGCCCCCGCTGCACACGGCGCACATCCTGGAGATACGCACGCACGCGATCACCGGGACGGATAGCTTCGCGCGGCATCATCTCTTCCTTGGGAAGAATGGCCTCCGCACGCCCCATATCGACGATGGCATTGCCTTTTTCCAGGCGTTTGACCAGGCCACTGATGATATCACCCTTGCGTAACGCAAAGTCCGCGACGATTCTATCGCGCTCGGCGTCCCGCACTTTTTGCACAATCACCTGCTTGGCCGTTTGTGCGGCGATCCGTCCGAACTCGACAGGGGGCAACACTTCTTCGATATAAGCACCGAGCTCGACATCGGGACGGTTTTGTCGGGCATCGCTCAGACGAATCTGCTGATCCGCTTCAAAAGCCGTACTCTCATCCGCTACCACTTCCCACAGACGGCGGGTTACATAGTCGCCTGTCTTACGATCCACATCCACCGCGATATGCCAGTCCTGCCCATATTTCTTTTTGGAGGCGGAGACCAGAGACGCCTCCAAGGCCTGGAAAATCACTTCCCGGTCCACATCCTTCTCATGGGCGACGGCATCCGCCAGATAAAGAAGTTCACGACTCATTGACCTGCTCCTCTCTGCATGTTCCGTCTACTCACCATTGGGGAACCAGCCTTGCCTTGTGGATATCTTCCACTGCAAACGCCCAGCGCCCCTCAGCATTTTTTAAAACCACTTTCTGATCTTCAACGCCAAGCAACTCACCCTGCACACGGCGCCGCCCTTGCATCAAACCATGCAGGTGAATCTCGGCCTGAGATCCTTTAAATCGGTCAAAATCGTGTAAATTTTTTAGCGGCCTGTCCAGCCCCGGGCTAGATACCTCCAGACGGTATGCTGCATTGATTGGATTTTCCACATCGAGCCACAGGCTCAGCTGGCGACTCACCGCCGCACAATCTTCGATTGTAACTGCCGCTGTGCCATCTTTCTCTATGAAGACTTGTAACGTCACTGCGCGCCCCGCACGCACCATACGTGCATCCACCAAGGCGCAGCCTACGGCGCCTACTTGCTGAGCAATTCCTTCATAAAGTCGATCTTCCACGTTCACCATTCCCAAGTACAGAAACAAAAAGTGGGCACTTGGCCCACTTTTTTGCGCATGATACGCAGAATCACCACAAAAAACAACCCCGTCTCAGAGTAGAGAGTCGGGGTTGTTGGGTATAGGTGTCTGGCGGTGACCGACTTTCGCGGAGGGAGGCCCTCAACTATCATAGGCGCTGCAGCGTTTCACGGTCCTGTT